>JAGVSR010000136.1 GCA_019137195.1 Alphaproteobacteria bacterium | reverse complement strand
AGAAGCATGTCCTCCAGCTCCTCCATCGTGATCGGCGTCGGGATGGTGCCCTTGCCCGAGTTTGCGTGGATCTTGCCGGCCAGCGCCCGGTATTCCTGCGCCTGCTGGCTGTCGGGGGCATACTGGATCACCGTCTGCTTCCTCAGCTCGGCGTGCTGCACGATGTTGTCGCGCGGTACGAAGTGGATGAGCTTGGAATTGAGACGGGCAGCGAGCGCCTCGGCGAGATCCAGCTCGCGGTCGGTCTGGCGCTCGTTGCAAATGAGGCCGCCGAGGCGGACACCGCCCGAGTGGGCATATTTCAGAATGCCCTTTGCAATGTTGTTGGCGGCATAGAGCGCCATCATCTCGCCCGACATGACGATGTAGATCTCTTGCGCCTTGTTCTCGCGGATCGGCATGGCAAAGCCACCGCACACGACGTCACCAAGGACGTCGTAGGAGACGTAATCGACGTCGTCGTAGGCGCCGTTCTCCTCGAGGAAGTTGATGGCGGTGATGACGCCGCGACCCGCACAACCGACGCCGGGCTCAGGACCGCCCGACTCGACGCACTTGATGCCGGCGTAGCCGGTCTTCAGCACCTGCTCGAGCTCGAGGTCCTCAACCGAGCCTTCCTCGGCGGCGAGATGAAGCACGGTATCCTGGGCCTTGGCGTTGAGAATGAGACGCGTCGAGTCGGCCTTCGGGTCGCAGCCGACAATCAGGATCTTCTGTCCGAGCTCGACCAGGGCGGCGAGCGTATTCTGAGAGGTGGTGGACTTACCGATGCCACCCTTGCCGTAGAAGGCGATCTGACGAAGCGAGCCCATGTGCTTTCCCTTCGGTTCGAGCTGATCTCAAGGTCGTCGGACGGGCCCGACGGACCTGTCGTGGGAGGAGCATCGCAACGCGCGTGCCAACTCGAATTGGAGCGAGAAAAATGCGCCATTACAATGTGTTGGGATCATACAGCCGAGGTGGCAAGAGCCGACCAAGCTTGTGTGGAAGCCGACAATGCCGACAGAGTGTCGATGGGATTGCTTGGCTGCCCACAGACCTTGCTCGCAGTCGCAGACCATGAAGGCGGCGCGGCGCTGCGTACTGGCGGCAGTGTGCTTGCCATACTTCGCTCAACGATGGCCCGCAGCCTCGCGAACGTGCTCAGGCCGAGACGATGGCCTCGATAGCCCCGACGAGCGTCGCGGCGATCGGCTCGATCGCCATCTCGGCGAAAAACTTCTCCTCCATGCGCGTCGGCTCGAAGTCGACGATGGCATAGTGGGGACCAGCGGAGCGCTTCAAGATCTGCCGCGCGTAGGTTCTGAGCATCTGGTCGTCGAAGCGGCAACCGATGAAGACGAACCCATGTCCCGTCCGGCGCTCCTTCACGATGTCGGGGATCGGCGTCTGGATGTCGATCTCGGTCAGAACCTCGACGTAGTCGCTGTCGGCAACAAGGAAGTTGGCCGCTGGTACCGCCGAGCCGTGCGGCTTGTAGATGATCGTCGTCCACGAGCCAGCGGCTTCCAGCGGAACCTCCCTGCCATCCGAGGCGTACGCCTTCGTCCACACGTCACGGGTCTCGAGCGCCCGGGTGACGCCCTGGATTTCCCCGAAGTCCGTCCGGCCAGCGGCTTTGAAAGCCGACGACAAGGCCGCGTCGTACCAAGTATCGACAACGAGCGGCACCTTGTGGCCTGCGAGCCAGTTGTGCAGAAGCCCCGGCTCGACCGGGGTCTTGAAGACATCGCTCATGATGGCGACAAGCGTCTTTCGGTGGCGGCGCTGCTCGATGAACTGTGCCGTGCCCCACATATTGCCGCGCAGCTTCGCACCGACCGCTACGCGTGCATGAAGCTCCATAGCCAGCGCCTCCGGCGTAGCCGGAACACTGGACCGCGGCCCCACGTCGATGACGCCGGGACCCAGATACGGAATGAGATTACCCTCGGCGATCTCGGCGCCCAGCGCGTGCAGGCGCTCGAGATTCTCGGTCGGAACGTCCAGTGTCTCGACGAGCCGCGGTCCGAAAAGGGTCATGGTCTTCGTCCTCCAGGGCCATTGCGCGCTGGCTTTGCTCAGGCGGCGTCGCCGAGCTTCTTTGCCTCGACCGTAATCGGCAGCCGCGTCTCCGCCGCCAGCTCGGGCAGCGCAAGCGTCCAGCCGTTTCTGAGCTTCACCCAGCCGCCCCACAGCGCCGGCTTCTCGCTCTCCACGATGGCCTCCTCGAGATCCTTTTTCGGCACGTAGGCCGAAAAGCCCTGCGGCGTCTTCCTGATCATAACCTTCATGGCCGCATGCTCTCCGTTGCTGGCGCGTCGATGCCGGCGGTGGTGCGGTCGAGGCTTTTGAGCTCCTTTCCGCGCATGCCGACGATGGTGCCACGGTCGATCCATTCCACCGCGTAGATGAAAAACTGCTGCAGAAAGGTGCCGATGTCGCGCACATAGCCGACCTCGCCTTTCTTAACGACGATCTCTCCGATCTCGCGACCGCGCACGGTGCCGTCGTTACGTACGTTCTTCAGGGAGACAACCTTCTCGCCTGGCCGGAACACCGGCGGCTTGAATATCTCCACGTCCTGCTCACGCGCGAGACCCATGGTCCTCCTCCTCGGCTGCTTGGCCTCCACTCACTAGACGCGCCAACGCGAGCTGACGCACCTCGATGTCCTCGTCGCTGGCGAGCACTTGCAGCACCTCCTCGCCCGCACGCTCGGCGACGAGGTAGCGGACGCGGAGATCCGGGTCGCTCACGAGCGCGGCGAGTTGGTGCGGATCAAGACGGCGCGCGACTTCGACGCGGACCAGTGGATCGCGGTCGGAGACCATCGGAAAGAGCTGCTGGACCGGGAGCCGTTCGGCCACGATCTTGCGCACCTCAACTTCTGGATCGTACATGGCGAGCGACAACAATGTGGGCGGCACGCGTCGGACGGCGACGGTGCGCACCGCATAGTCGGGATCGGCGAGCATCTCGACCAGGTCCTTGCCCTCGACGCGGTAGGCGACCGCGAGCCGAACCTTGCGGTCGAGGTCATTCTTCAGCACCCCAATACGGTTGAGCGGCAGGCGGTAGGCGATCATAGCCCGGACGTCTGGCTCCGGATCTTCAAGAAGGCGGGGCAGCAGAAACACGCTCGCGTGCTTGGCGGCCAGCACGCGGAGCTCGAAATAAGGATGCTCGAGATAGCGCGCAGCGAGCGCCGGGTTGTTGGCGAAGAAGCGATCGATGCGCATCGACCGGCGGTCACGTACGCAGATGCGGCCAAGGTCACAACGCCCCTCGGCGCGCATAGTGTCGTGGGGGCAGTCCTTGCAGGACACCGGACGACCGAGCCAGTCGACTGCATCCGGTGTTCCCGCGCCTCCGTGGTCAGACATCCGCGGCTCTCCGCTGAATGCTTGCCTGCGCCCGGCCGGCGTCATGCCTTGACGCACGTCTTCGGAACGGGGCAGACCGCAACGCATTGCGGCGCATCGAAGTGTCCGACGCACTCGACGCACTTCTTGGCGTCGATGACGTACATGTCACCCTTCATCTTGATAGCCGCCGTCGGGCATTCAAATTCGCAAGCGCCGCAGACGGTGCATTGGGATGCGATAATCTTGTAGGCCATCGTGGTGTTCCTTGTTATTGCCTTGTCGATTCTGGTCAGGCAGAAAGGGCGCGTGCGATCGTCGGTGCCTCCGCCTTGATGAAGGCCGAGATAGCCGCCTCGATGTACTCGAACGCATAGTCGTCACTCACTTTGACACCGGCCGCGGCGAGGTCCTTTCTCGGGCAGCCGCCGATCTTCGCGCACAGCACCACGTCGATGCCGGCGAGAGATCGGATGACGCTGTCGAGCGTTGCATCCTCGCCGAAACCGCCCTGGCAATAGGCGTCCTCGACGCGGCGGTGCCCGATAAAGCGGATACCGCCCGACCCGGCTTCGTAGACCTGAAACTCGCGAGCGTGCCCGAAGTGCTGAGTCACTCGCCCGCCGCCCTTGGTGGCAATGGCGATGAGCCGCGCACCGTCGCCGAGCGCCCGCAGCGAGCCTTCGGCCTCGGCCTT
>JAGVSR010000026.1 GCA_019137195.1 Alphaproteobacteria bacterium | reverse complement strand
TGGAGTGCCGAGCAGAACTCGGTGCAGTAGTAGGGATAGACGCCCGGCTTCTCGGCTTTGAGCGACGCGGTCACAGTCTTGCCCGGCTCGACCGAGAGCTGGATCGGGAAGCCGCGGATGGCAAATCCGTGCGTCTCGTCCTGCGCCCGCTCGAGGTTGGTGAAGTGCAGCGCCACCTGCTCTCCCTCCTCGACCTCGATGATCTCGGGCGTGATGTGCGAGCGGATCAGCGTACCGTAGACGTGCGTCACACCGTCCTTGGTCTCGATGCGCTCGCGTCCGGCGAGCGTTGCGAACGGCGATTTCTCGTCCGTGCGGCTGTCGGTGCCAGACTTGTAGCGGATCGAAGGCTTCAGCTTGTCGGCCGCAATCGCCACCGCATAATGCGGCTCGCCCAGCGGCAGCGGCATGTCGTAGAGCAACTCCATCTTCTCACCAGAGATGTCGATGAGCTGATGGTTCTGCGGATGCAGCGGGCCGACAGGCTGGAAGCGGTCGATGGCGAGCTTGTTAAGAGCGACGAGGTACTTGCCCTTCGGCTTCACCGAGTCGCCTTCCATCGCCATCAGGTGGCCGATGTTGTAGTGGACGGAGATCTTGTCGAGAACCTTGCCCTCGCAGTAGTCCCACTTGGTCACCTGGCTGTCGACATAGATCGAGGTGTAGACGACGCATGGCGTCGAATCGTACTGCGTATGCAGCGGTCCGAGACCCACCGAAACCTGCGTGTGCAAGGCCTTCTTGAGGTCGAGGATCGGCACGCCGTAGGGATCTTTGCTGGCGAAGTCCTTGGCGTCGATCAGACCCTTGATCTTCTCGAAGCTGTAGACCGAGGTGTGCGTGTCGAGCTTGCCCGAGACGATAATGAACTTGCCGTCAGGGCTGACGTCGACGCCGTGCGGGCTCTTCGGCTCCGGTACCAGGAATAGCACGCCTTCAGCGACCGACACGTCAAGCGGCAGCACGTTGTGGCCGTTGACCTGCTTCGCCTTGCCGGCCGCGACCAGCTCGGCCGCCTTCTTCCAGTTGATGACGTGCAGAAGATCGGTATCGTTCTGGGAGCAGCCGGCCTCGAATGGCGGGCGTCCCTTCTCGATGCCGCCGACGTAGCGCTCGGAGCAGAACGAGTTGGTGAACGAGAAGCCGTCCGAGACGAGCTTGCCGGAGTCGGACAGATCCTGGCTGTAGGGGGGGAGCTCGACCGAGAAGCTCTGGTCCGGCTGGATGCGTCCCTTGGCTCGGTCGAACTTCCAGTACGTCACCGCGCCGCGATACTTATCATAAAACTGCGATAGCGGAACGTAGCCGTTCTCGAGCGGGCCGGCATACTGCGCCGCCTCGATGATGTAGTCGGTATTAGGTGTCACGAACGCGCCACCGTGCTCCGACTTCATGACCGGGTTGACGACGATCTGCTTGGTCTCGAAATCCTTCAAGTCCACGACAGCCAAGCGCGAGTTGGCCTTGTCGTTGATGAACAGGTACTCGCCGTCGTACTCGCCGTTCGTTTCCGAGATGGCGGGATGGTGGGTGTCGCCGTAGGCGACGTCCTTGCCGTCGATCCGACCGCCCTCGAGCACCTTCTTCGATTCCTCGTCGAAGCCGTACCCCTGCCAGGGCTCGGGCGTGAACACGCCGATGTACTTCAGGATGCGCATCGACGGCACGCCGTAGACGATCACCTGGCCGCTTTGACCACCCGAGCTGAAGACCACGAAATCATCGCGCTTGCCGGTCGGCACATATGTCTTCGCCGCGGCCAAAACGTCCTTCTGTGTAAGGCTCCGGCGCTTCATCACGTCGTCGAGCGTCTCGGCTCGGGCCGCGACCGACAAGACGCACGCGGCCGATCCGATCAGGACCGAAATCCCTAGCTTCTTCGGAAGTTCTTTGATCATGCCCCTTCTCCTCCTTTGAGGTCCGCCTCGGCCATATGCCGCGCCGAGAACTCGAGGCGGGCGGCGAAGCGGGGGCGAATGGACGAGGAAGCGCGCGCCTCGATGAGCACTCGACCCGAATGAACGCTAGGACCAAACGGCGCAGCCGAGCTTGACCTTGGTTAGGTGCTGCTGCGGCGTGCCTGACTATCGTGTCGCAGCATCGAGACCAGGGAGCGTGAAAGTCCGTGCCAACAGGACATCGGCCGCGCTGCAGATCCAAGGCATGGCTCAGGTTCGGCGTTCGCGCTTGTCTCGTCCTTGCGATGGCGCTGTCCGTCCTCTTCGTGCGGGTCGAGGCTTCGGCGGACACCGATGACGAGCCGCGCGTGGCTCCTCACTTTATACTGAGTACAAGCAACGGAGCGACGGTGAGCGACGCCGACTTCCGCGGCCAGCACCTCCTCGTCTTCTTCGGCTACACGAGTTGTCCCGACATCTGCCCAACGAGCCTCTCGGTCATCGCCCAGGTTCTGGACCTTCTCGGCGACAGCGCCGCGAAGGTTCAACCACTGTTCGTCACGCTCGACCCCCAGCGCGACACGGCCGGCATTCTCTCCCCCTATGTGGCGAGCTTCCACCCGCGGCTGGTCGGCCTTTACGGGCCACAGTCGATGATCGACAGCGTTGCCAAAGGCTTCCGTGTCAAACATGAGCGGGTGGAGCTGGGCGGGGGCGCCTACGCCATCGATCATTCGGCGGCGATCTTCCACGTCGGACCCGACGGAACGCTGCTCAACCGCTTCCAACCCGGGCTTCCGGCCGAGGAGATCGCGCGCCGGCTTGCCGATAGCATCGACGACGGATCATAGCCTGGGCTGATCATCACCCGCGTCTCTCGAGATCGAGTGGCGGCGCTCAGAACCTCCCTTGATTACCCTCCACCGAGGCGCCATTCTGCAGGCGATCGACGCGCCGGAGCAAGAACAACAAGATGGATTCCCGCGACTGGCAGATCGTGCGCTCGACGCCCCTCTTCGGCACCATGCCGCAGGACGTCGCGCTGTCCCTGATCGGCAGCCAGCCTGTCCGGTCGTACGAGAAGGGCACGACGCTGTTCCAGCAGGGAGAGCCGGCGTCGTCCTTTTTCGTCATCCTGGACGGCTGGGTGAAGCTGTTCCGTATCACGCCCGACGGCAATGAGGCTGTCGTTGGAGTGTTCCGTCGCGGTGAATCCTTTGCCGAAGCGGCGATCTTTCTCGGCGGGCGCTATCCTGTTAGCGCCGAGGCGGTGACCAGCACGCGTCTCGCCCGAATCGACGGCGAGCTGCTGCGGCGGCGCATCCGTGAGCAGCCGGATCTGGCGCTAGCCATGCTTGCGTCGTCGTCCCATCACCTCAAGTCTCTGGTCGAGCAGATCGAGCAAATCAAGCTCTTGACCGCGCAGCAGCGCCTTGCCGACTTCCTTGTGAACCTTGCGCCTGCGAACGAGGGAAGCTGCGTCATTGAGCTCCCGTACGAGAAGGCGCTCATCGCGAGCCGCCTCGGCATGAAGCCCGAGAGCCTGTCGCGGGCGCTCGCCAAGCTCCGGCCCTTGGGCGTCAGCGTCGACCGCGAGACCGTGTCCATCGTCGACGTCGACCTCCTCGTCCGCTTCGTCGAAGCCTCCCCGCGCGACGACGAGGGATTCTGATCCATCCCGACGGCCGGCGACCTCACCAGTGTACGCCCAACAGGGTCCCTGCCGCGAACAAGGGTCGAACTTGCAAGTTGTTTCCGTCACAAGCCTGGGACATCCATCATGACTTACGACCAGTGGCTCACGAGCCTCTTCTCCGCCATCGATGCAAGAGACTCTGCTGCCTTTGCCGACCATCTAGCGGACGATGTCGAGTTCCAGTTCGGAAACCTGCCGGTGATCCGGGGCGCCGAGACGACCCAGACGTTTGTTTCCGGCTTTTTCGGGAGCATCCGTGGTCTCGACCATCGGTTGGCCGAGCACTGGCTCTGTAGCGACGGCACCATCGTTTGCCGCGGCGTGGTAACCTATGAGCGTCTCGACGGGTCGTCCCTCGCGGTGCCGTTCGCCAACATCATGAAGGTCGAGGGCCATCGGGCCAAAGAATACCGGATCTTCGGCGACGTCTCGCAGCTTTTCGGCCCTTGAGGCTCCTTGCCGGCCGGCAAGCGGAACGCGACAGGCGCTCGCTCTCGAGCAGAGCAAGACAGGTCCCTACTCATTCCGCCCTGCCTCCAGGCCAACGCGTCGTCGCGGTCTTCGGGGCGACGGTATCGCGTCGTGCCCGGCTGCGGAATAGTGCTCAGAGATCGGGGCCGCCCGCCGGCATGGGCCGAACGGCCTCGGACCGCGGTTCGTCACCTTGAGGCCGGGACCAGCCTGACGGTGTCCAGGCGAGCCCCGGTAGGCCGGTCGACTGGCTCCGGTTGCCTGTGTCCGGCCGCCTGCGTCGCGTACTTTCGTCGACGACAATCGTGCGCCTTCGCAGGCGATGCGCCCGGCACGGCACCCGATCTTTTTATCATCGCCCAGCACTGCTCCTGATGGATGTCAATTCGTCGGTGGCACGATGTGTCAGAAATAGACCGATGCACCAGGAGAGCGGACCCGTCACCATAACCTGGAGCCGGCAGTTCCCCGGCCTTCTTCCGTGCGAGCTGTTCGAGCTCGTCCGCGACATCGAGAGCTACCCCTTGTTCGTTCCCGGCTGCATCGAGACCCACATCATCCGCAAGCATGAAGACCACTGGATCGTCGACAACCTGTTCGGATTCGGTCCGATCCGAGCCCGCTTCACCACACGGGCCACGTTCTCCGTTCCGGCCGCGCTCGACATCCATTCGACAGACGGTCCCTGGCGGCGCTTCCAGATGGCATGGCGGTTCTTGCCCGAGAGTGACCACTGCCGGGTGGATTGCCAGGCTCACCTCCACTTCCGCTCGCCGGTCGTCGCAGGTCTTGCCGGAATGGCCGTGAGCGGTATGCAGGCGTCGATGGTCGAAGCCTTCGAAGGGCGGGCGCGCACGCTGCTCGGCGGCGGGGCTGGCGATAGCGCGCGGCTATCGAAACCGGAATAGACTCGCCTCTTCCCTAACCCCCGTTCTGCCCGCTAAGAAGCGAGGGAAGCAGGACGTTTCGATTGATCGATCGACAGGCGGCCGGCCTCGCCGAAGATGGAGACAGACGCTGCCGACGGACCCAAAACGCGTTCCTGCGACGCTCAACGAGGCGTTCGAGGAGGTTTGCGCGGTCGATGCACCCTTGGGCGAGCGGTTAGCAAGATTTACGGCGAGGCTCCGGGAACTGAGCTTTCCGTTCGCGGAGGCCTACGACGATCTCGTCGCCCGCCTGGTAGCCAGCGATGTCGGCAAGAACGCGCCCGCCGTGGGTGAGACGATGCCTGATTTCGTTCTTCCCGAGCAGGGCGGGCACCTCCTCAGCCTCGATGACCTGGTCGCCGAGGGACCTGCGGTTCTCAGCTTCAACCGGGGTCATTGGTGCCCGTTCTGCCGGATCGAGCTCGCGGCGTTTACCGAGCATCATGCCGAGTTTGCCAATCTCGGTGCGGCCGTCTGCTGCGTCCTGCCCGATCGCCAGCAGTTCACTGGTCAACTCCGCGCCGAGACAAAGGGGACCCTCCGGATCGTCTCCGACATCGACAACGGCTACGCGCTGTCGCTCGGCCTCGTCCTGTGGGTCGGCGACAAGGTCAAAGCGCTGATGCAGGGCGGGGGCTATCGTCTCGACGTCTACCAGGGCAACGACAGCTGGTTCTTGCCGCTGCCCGCCACGTTCGTCGTCGGGCGCGACAAGACCGTGCTCGCACGCTCCGTCGATCCCGACTTTCGCCGCCGCATGGAGATTGGCGATATCGTTGCTGCGTTGCGTTCGGCAAGGTAGGCTGGCGCCAACCTTGGCACCAGGCAATGATGCGCCAACGTCACTGTTGTACGAGACACAGGCCGCCCCATGGCTGAACCCACGCTCGAAGAGATCCTCGAGAAGTGTACCGAACGCTGCCGGTCCATGGACGCGCCGCTCAACGAGCGCTTGGCTGCCTTCGCGGCCGAGGTGCGGCGCGCGAGCCCGCCGTTCGCCGACGCTGTCGAGCGCATGATCGAGCGTTTGAGGCAGGCAGGCGTGGGAGTGGAGGCACCGGGTCCAGGCGACCGAATGCCGGACTTTCTGCTTCCCGACGAGAGCGGGAGACTATGCTCCTTGGCCGAGCTTCTCGCCAACGGGCCTGCCGTCGTCGTGTTCCACAGAGGTCACTGGTGCCCCTACTGCCTCATCAGCGCGACGGCGCTCGCAGAGATCCATCCGGCGCTAAAGGCCCGAGGTGCCGAGCTGGTCGCGATCACGCCCGAGGTCGAGCGCTTCAACGCCGAGCTCAAATCGCAGGCGAGAGCGGTGTTTCCCGTGCTGTCCGACATCGACAACGGCTACGCGCTGATGCTCAATCTCGCGTATTACGTCGGCGACGAGAAGCGCCGATTCATGACCGAGGCGGGCTGGAACATCTCTCCCTACAATGCCAGCGAGTCGTGGATGTTGCCCATTCCAGCCACGTTCGTGGTCGGCCGTGATGGCTTGATCAAGGCACGATTCATCGATCCCGACTACCGCCGCCGCATGGACGTCGAGGACATCCTCGCGGCACTCGACTGAGGGCCAGAGGTCATTCGGCAATGGTCATGCGGCCGACTTGATGCCTACGTCGTCCCAGTCGGCGGCGCGCAGCATTTTGATCAGCGTGCTTGCTGCCGTCGAGCGCTGACGGCCGGAGACGGCGTAGACCGATACGTCGCGGAGGATATTGAGACCCTCGAGCGGCACGAGACGGACGGACTCGGCCCGCGCCGAGCTCTGGGGCATCAGTCCAACGCCGACATTGGCCAGGATCAGCTCAAGGACGTCGCGCTCCGCATCGACCTTGTGCCCTGCGTCGACCTCGACGCCGCCTGCCTTCAGGAACGAGGACAGCTCACCGAGGTGCTCGCAGTAGGAGCGGCAGAGAAAGCGTTCCTTGGCGAGATCGGCGGTCGAGATCGACGGTTTAGACGCCAGAGGGTGTCCTGCCCGAACGGCCACCAGGTACGGTTCCTGGAACAGCACCCAGCGGTCGAGCCGTTCCCAGCTCTCGCCGAGCGGTCCGCTGATGCCGAGCTCGGCCTCTCCTCTCTTGAGCTGCTCGGCAACCTCGCGAGAGGGACCACGCAGGAAGCGGAGCTCGAGACCGGGGAGCGCGCGTACCAGCTCGGTGATGAACGGGACGAGCAACGTAATGTCGACCGCTTGCGACAGCGCGATCGACAGCGGCGCTACGCCGCCCTTCTTGATCGTCTGGGCAATCGACTTGGCCGTCATGGCGCTATCGTAGCACTGCTGGAGCATGGGTAGCATGCGCTGGCCAAGATCGGTCAAATGCGAAAGATTGCGCTCGCGACGGAATAGCTCGCCGCCGAGCTCGTCCTCGAGCTGCTTGATGGCGCGGGTCAGCGACGGCTGGGCGACGTGACACTCCTCTGCCGCGCGCGTGAAATTCAGCGTGCGGGCGACCGCCAGAAAGTATCTGACTTGATGCATTTCCATCGGCCGGTTCCGGAACTTGGCTGCTGAGGACAGGCGCCTATGTCATAGCCAGGAGCTATCGAATTATAGCCCAGCCGATATTTCACCTCTAGAGCCCTCGCAGGTAGTTTCACGTCCAAGCAAGGGCGCCCGTTGCCCTGCCCAGGGAAGCAAGAGCCGAGGAGGCCAGACGATGCCGAAGATCCGCGTTACCGACCGGGTCATGTTTGTCGCCGGATTGTTCGGCACTCTGCCTCCGCAACAGCTCTTGCTTCCTGTTGCTCCATTCGCAACCCTTTCCTCCGGCAGGTCTCTCCCTCCCCCGCTTCTCGCGCCTGCCGGTGCGGCCCCGGGAGACGACCCGTCCCCCACCCCGCCTTCCGGGGCCCTTTTTGCCCTTGCCCAGCAACGCGTACACTGAGAGTTTACCATGCAAAAAGCACTCATCAGCGCATCGGCGCACGAGCATGGGCGGGCGCTCGCCGGCAAGGCGGCACTCGTTACCGGCGCGACGAGCGGTATCGGGCTCGGCATCGCAACAGCGCTTGCCGCGGCAGGCGCCGACGTCGTGCTGAACGGCCTCGGAGACGCAGCCGAGCATCGCAACCTGATAGAGGGACTTGCGGCCGAGCACGGCATCAGAACCGCGTTCTCCGGCGCCGACATGTCGAAGCCCGACGAGATCGCCGGCATGATCGCCGCCGCGACGGACGAGCTGGGCAAAGTCGACATCCTCGTCAACAACGCTGGCATCCAGCATGTCGAGGCCGTCGAGACCTTTCCGCCGCAGAAATGGGATCAGATCATCGCCGTCAACCTATCGGCGGCGTTCCACACCATCCGCGGCGTCGTCCCCGGCATGAAGAGCCGGGGCTGGGGGCGCATCATCAACGTCGCGTCGGCCCATGCACTCGTCGCCTCGCCGTTCAAGTCGGCCTACGTGGCGGCCAAGCACGGCATTGCCGGCCTCACCAAGACGGTGGCACTCGAGACGGCGGAGCATGGCATCACCATCAATGCCATCTGCCCGGGCTACGTGCTCACGCCGCTCGTCGAGAGGCAGATCCCCGATACGGCGCGCGCCCGTGGGCTCACTCCGGACGAGGTCGTGCGCGACGTACTGTTGAAGGCCCAGCCCACCCGCAAGTTCGTCACGACCGGGGAGATCGGCGCGCTCGCCGTGTTCCTCTCGAGCGACGCAGCGCAATCCATCACCGGAGCAGCCTTGCCCGTCGAAGGCGGCTGGACAGCGCAATGAACATGATCGACCGCGAATTCGACCAGGGCACGAACGGCAGCAAGCCGGTCAACCTCGCACTTCAAGGCGGGGGAGCACACGGAGCGTTTGCCTGGGGCGTGCTGGACAAGCTGTTCGAGGATGGCAGGGTCACGATCGACGCCATCAGCGCTACATCGGCCGGCGCCATGAACGCAGTGGTCGCCGCCTACGGCTATTCGCTCGGTGGACCTGACGGGGCCCGCGCCAAGCTCGACGAGTTCTGGACGGCCATCAGTCGGGCCGGGCAGCTCTTCTCTCCCGTCCGCACGCTGCCGTGGGAGAAGGCGCTTGCCATGTTCGGCTTCGCATCGGACGTCTCGCCGACCTTCATGGCCTTCCAGGCCATGACTCACCTGTTCTCGCCTTACCAGCTCAATCCGTTCAACTTCAATCCGCTGCGCGACGTGCTGGCCGACGTCGTGGACTTCGAGCGGCTCGCGCGCTGCAACCGCACCATCCGCATCTTCCTCTCGGCGACCAACGTCCGTACCGGCAAGATCCGCGTGTTCCCGAACGCCGAGCTCGGCGTTGAGGTCGTAATGGCTTCCGCCTGCCTGCCCTACGTCTTCCAGGCCGTCGAGATCGACGGCGAGCACTACTGGGACGGCGGCTTCATGGGCAATCCGGCCATCTTCCCTCTCATCTACAACGGCGCTGCACGCGACGTCGTTATCGTCCACATAAATCCCATCGTGCGCGAGCGCTTGCCGAGGAGCGCGCCCGAGATCTTCGACCGCATGAACGAGATCAGCTTCAACTCCTCGCTGATGCGCGAGATGCGGGCAATCGAGTTCGTGACGCGTCTGATCGACGAGGGAGCACTCGACAGCGAGAAGCACCAGCGCATCCGTATCCACTCGATCCGCGACGATGCACGCATGTCTGAACTCGGGGTTGCGACAAAGCTCAACCCGGATTGGGACTTCCTTCAGAAGCTCAAGTTTGCGGGCCGGTTGCGCGCCGGGGAATGGCTCGATGCCCATTACGACCGCATCGGGGCGGCCTCGACCGTTGACCTCGCCGAGGTCTTCCTCTGAAGCGGAGGACTGCCGATGCCTCAGCCATCGACCTATGGTGAGCGGCTCCGCATGGGGCTGCGCATGCTCCTGGCGCCGCCGCCCGTAGCCGCGCTGCCCGGGCGCGTCCGGGCAATCGTCGCCGCCCAGGACCGCGCGAGCGAACGTCTCATCGGATCGGTTCAGATCGGCATCGGCCTCGTCTTGGCGCTGCTCTATATGCTGGCGCCGCATCCCAGGGATTCGCTCACAACGATGTTCGAGCCCGTGCCGCTGGCGATCGGGGTCTTCCTTGCGTTTTCGATACTTCGCTTCGCCCTCATCATGCGTCGCCCGCTGCCGGGCTGGCTCGTTGCCGTATCGATCCTGTCCGACGTCGTGCTCCTCATCGCTCTCGTCTGGTCGTATCACGTCCAATATGGCGAGCCGCCGGGTTTCTCGTTGAAGGCGCCGACGTTCGCCTATCTGTTCGTCTTCATCGTGCTGCGCACGCTACGGTTCGATGCGCGCTACGTGCTGGCGGCCGGGCTGGCCGCAGCGGCCGGCTGGGCGCTGCTCACGCTGCTCGTCATCCGTGCCGCAGGGCCGGAGGCGGTCACGAGGAGCTACACGGCCTACATCGGCAGCTCGAGCATTCTGGTCGGTGCCGAGGTCGACAAGATCTTCGTTCTGCTCCTCGTGACCGGCATCCTCTCTCTCGGCGCCCGGCATGCCGAGCGCACGCTCGTCGAAGCAGTCCGCGGCGACGCCGCGGTGAAAGAGATCCGCCGCTTTCTGTCGAAGGGCGTCGCCGACCAGATCTCGCGCGCCGACACCTTGATCGAGGCCGGCGCGGCCGTGGATCGCGACAGCGCGATCTTGATGATCGACATCCGCGGCTTCACGGCCTTTGCCATGACGGTCGATGCACGCCAGGTCGTCGGCGCGCTGACGCAGCTTCACGCGCGCGTGGTGCCCGTCGTGCGTGCTCATGGTGGTGTCATCGACAAGTTTCTGGGCGACGGCGTCATGGCGACGTTCGGCGCAACGGAACGCTCGGACGTCGCGGCGGCGAGCGCTCTCCGGGCGCTGGACGGCGTGCTCGATGCCGCAAGCGAGTGGGAGGCAAGCCTGCCGGCGCTCGGCATTGCGACTCCATTGCGCGTCAACGCGGCGGTCGCCGCAGGCCCCGTCGTCTTTGCCACCCTCGGCGACGGTGACCGGCTCGAGTACACGGTGATCGGCGAGGCCGTGAACCTCGCCGCAAAGCTCGAGAAGCACAACAAGGCTGAAGGCAGCCGGGCACTCGTTCCCGCCGCGACCTATGCCGCCGCGCTTGCACAGGGATTCGAGACGCAGAGGGTATTTGCCAGCCGGCCGCAACGACGAGTAGCCGGCGTGTCGGCGCCGATCGATCTCGTCGCCTGTCCGGCCTCTGGGCCATAGCCGCGAGCTATCGATTCCGGGCCCAAGCGATATTTCAGTTCGCCCCCCGGTTCCGGCCATTCTCCAGCGTGCCCGCCGCGCTCGGCCGACCTTCGCTCCGACGCGGCTCACCCTCAACATGGAGACCATCGAAATGTCATCGTCCACCTCGTTCCTCGCTCTCGCGACCTGTGCCGCGCTCGCCGGCACTGCCTTCATTGGTGCCACGGCTGCATCCGCCGGCGAATGTCCCGCCGCCAAGGTGACCACTGACGGCCAGAAGGCCGGCGCCACAGCGCACAAGAATGTCGCGGAGAAGCTCCTCGGCCAGATCGATCTTTCGACCGAGAAGGTCGCGGTCGCCGGCCATCACTTCCGCATGCGCCGTCTCGACGTCGAGCCCGGTGGCGAGGTCGCCTGGCACAGCCACTCCGAGCGCCCCGCCCTCATCTACGTCGTCTCCGGCGCCATTACCGAGTACTCGAGCCACTGCGCCGTGCCGATCGAGCACAAGGCCGGCGAGCTCTCGGTCGAGGATGGCGGCCTGTCGCACTGGTGGAAGAACAACACCAAGATGCCGGTCGTGCTGATCTCGGCCGACATCGCCGCCGACCCCACCGACCACAACATGTAGCGCCTTCGAGCTCGAGCGCGCCGCTGCACCCCTCCGGCATGCGGCGCGCTCCCCTTCCGACCTCTTGCCCGTCGAGGCCACGGCCCATGATCGTTCCCGCCATGCCCCACGCGACCTCGGAACCGAGTGCGCCGGTCGCCAGCGCGCTGAGGCTCGTGCTGATCGCGACGCTGGCGTTCCTGACGGTGGTCGACCTGTTTGCGGCCCAGGCACTGCTGCCCTCGCTAACGGCGGCCTACGGTGTGACACCGGCCGCGATGAGCCTTGCCGTCAATGCCTGTACCCTCGGCATGGCGGCAGGCGGTCTCGGCGTGGCCATTCTCGGGCACCGCGTCCCGCGACGGCAAGGCATCGTAGCCAGCCTCCTGCTCCTGACACTGCCCACCATGCTCCTGTCTGTTGCGCCGGACATCGGCACCTTCGCCGCGCTACGCATGCTGCAGGGTCTCGCCATGGCGACAGCCTTCGCCCTCACGCTCGCCCATCTCGGCGAGCGCTTCAAAGGCGCTTCTGCCGCCGGCCCGTTCGCCGCCTACATCACCGGAAACGTGGCCAGCAATCTCATCGGCCGACTCATGGCCGCCGCCGTTGCAGACCACGCTGGGCTGGGAAGCGCGTTCATAGCCTTCTCGCTCCTCAATCTGGCGGGCGCGGCACTGGCCTATGCCACGGTGGCACCGGAAATGGTCGAGCCGAGGACGGCACAGGCGGCCTCCGCCACGGCGCTCGTCGGGCAACTCCGCGACGCGCGCTTGCGGGCCGGCTTCGGCATCGGCTTCCTGATCCTGTTCGCGTTCATCGGCACCTTTACGTTCGTCAATTTCGCCCTGACCCGGCCCCCGCTCTCGGCCAGCATGATGCAGTTGGGGCTCGCCTACCTCGTGTTCCTGCCCTCGATTGTCACCACGCCGCTCGCAGGCGCTGTTGGAGCACGGCTCGGCACGAGGCCCGCACTATGGCTGTCGCTCGGCGTGGCCGGAGCCGGTCTGCCGCTTCTGGTCTCCGCTCAGCTCGGCTTCGTTCTCGCGGGCATGGTTCTGGTCGCAGCGGGGACGTTCGGCGCCCAGGCGCTGGCGACCGGCTATGTCGCCCGGACCGCCCACGAGAGCCGCAGTGCCGCGAGCGGCCTTTATCTCGCCTGCTATTTCATCGGCGGACTGGTCGGAACCGCGGTCCTCGGCCAGGTGTTCGACCGGCTCGGGTGGCGCGCTACGGTCGCGGGCGTCGGGGGGGCGCTTGCTGTCGCGGCGGCGCTGGTAGGGAGGCTGAGAGCGTCGTAGGCGCTCGCCCCATCTCACCTCTTGGGGGAGTGGAGCTCCGGCTGCCCGCTGCTGAGGGAGTTGGACCCAACCTGCCACACGACACAAGCAACGCATGAGGCAGGCAAATGACGCTCACCACTCCCTCTTTGAGAAGAGATGGGAGGGCCCCATAGCGACCCAGGCGCAAGGCAACAAGCTACCTGAACTGAGCCACTCGCGCAGCGTTCTCGGAGATGACACGGGCATTGTTGGCGAGCTCGTCGCCTGCTGCAACACCTTTGACCCTGACGCCAGGGCTCGACCAGATCGGCAGCCGCGGGCACTTTCCGCAGCTTTCCTCATAGCTCATCATCGTCCGCCATTCCTTGCCATGGACAAATCCATGACCGAACGGAAACGGATTCTTGCTGTCGTCGAGACCGATGTCGTGGCGTGCTCCGATGATGTGGCCGATCTCGTGGGCGAGCGAGTAGCTGACGGCTGCGCACTCGTGATGCACGACGGCGAACGCCCGGTCGGCCTCTGGAGCTACGCCCGCTGCGAGTCCACAGCCGTTACCGTCATCGACGATGAGGAGCGCTACATCCGCCTTATACTTATCGCGCAGGCGATGCACGGCATCCATCTTGCCGTCGCCCTTGTCGGCGAACGCGAACACATGCTCGAAGTGGCTTCCCTTCTCGCGATAGCCCGTCTGGTAGGCGTGAACCAGCTTGACCTCTACGCTGGTGATGCCGCTCGCGCGGAACGACTGGTTGGTGTCGGCGACGGCGAGCTCGATCAGGTCCTTCTCGATGTCTGTATAGTGGCGTGCCGCTGCTCTCGTGTAGGCAACGATGAGCGCGATCTCGATCTTCCCGTCGCCACCGGCCGCGCCAGTCGCGTCGCCGCGCGGCGGAGCAGTCACCGGGCCTCGTCCAAGCTTGCGACCTGGATCGACCCTCAGCGGTGCATCCTGCTGGTTTTGCAGCTCCTGGCCGTCCTGGCGACCTTTCGTTCGGGTGTGCGCGCGCAGCATATCCGCATCTCCCTCCTTCACGAGGGGATCGGACGACATGTTCATGCGCTTCATCGCCTTCGAATCCATCGGGGCATGCTCGGGCGGCATGGCCTTCGGAGTCATCTCCACGACGCCGTGCAGCGCGCCGCCCATGTGCTTGACCACGTAGACGTGGCCCAGATACGTCACCTGACCGGTCAGCCGCCCGGCAGGCCACCACATGAAGGATACCGGCTCATCGGTGCCCTCGACCGTGCCATGCCAAGAATAGCCGTCAGCCGTCCGGCCGACGTGCGTACGCCGCACGGTGATGCTCTGCGTCTCGGAGATCTGGATTACGAGCGTTGCCGCCGCGGGATCGCCCGCGGGATCGTCCATGCCCTTGGTTAGAGCATATTCGAGCACCTTCGGGTCGGGAAGCGCGCCCATGCTCATTCCCATGGCTGCCTTCGAGCGCATGGCATCGTGCATCATGCTCGTCTGCTGCTCCGTCATTGCCATGCCGGACGACATCGGCTTCAAGGGATGGTTCCAGCTTTCGTCGAGCAGCATGACCTCAACTCCCAGTCCGGCGGCGGCCTTCTCGAGAGCCTCGACATTGCCGGTCGGAACCGACCACATCTCGGATTTCGTCATCTCGAGAGCCTGACCCGTCGCCTCGCCGGCGAGGGCACGCAACGCCTTGTAACCCTCGCTCGAGGGTGCGGGCAGGCGCGACAGGATCATGGGTGTGCGCGCGGCGCGCTCCTCGGCAAAGACCGGAGAGTAGAACGCACCGCCCGCGAGACATGACGAGAGCAGCAGGGCCTTGAGGCCCGCTCCGAGTGTAGCGCGCGTCGAGAGCATGGCCGTCCTCACTTGGGATTGTCGGTAAGTCACAAGCGAACGCTAAATCACCAGCTCGCGACGGGGCCCGCTGCAGCCGGGTCCCGTCCGAACCGAGAGCCGCATGACGCGGCAGTCGACCCGGAAACCGGATCAGCGGCCGGCCTTCGCCTTCATGTCGGCCTCGATCTGGTCCCAGATGCCGTGCGGCGAGAAGTTGTCGCCGGCCTTGCAGGAGTTGTACGCGTCGAGCGACTTCCTGACGGCGTCAGCGAGATCGTAGCCGGTCACCTTGTCGATGTAGATGGTCATTTTCGACATGTGGGTCTTGAAGCCGCCGTCGCAGTCGACCTTGGCAAGCGCGGGCGTTCCCGCACCGGCCAAAGCAACGGCGATTGCAGCAAGAGCGATCTTGCGCATGTGAGATCTCCTTGGTTTGTGTAAATCCGATGAGTGTGGTCGGTGGCTTGTTTTCCCGGCCAGGCCACTCACCCGAGACCATCAGGTCTCACCGGCATCTACGTTTTCTGCCGAGCCGGGTTTCAACGAGGAGCGCGTATATC
>JAGVSR010000109.1 GCA_019137195.1 Alphaproteobacteria bacterium | reverse complement strand
CAACAGCAACAGCCACGTCACTGCCGCAGCGGTTCGCGTGCATGGAACGAGCCGGGTGAATGCCAACAGCACGATCATTCCTGCGCCAATCGACGGAATCCCCCCGCAGACGGATCCGCTTGCGGGCCTAGCCGAGCCGGCATCTGGTTCATGTACCTTTACGGACTTTACGGTCAACAGTGGGGAAACGAAGACAATGACGCCAGGCGTCTATTGTCGGAAGACTGTGATCAACAGCGGTAGTGCTGCCGTCATGGAGCCGGGTGTCTATGTGTTCCGCGATGGCGAGTTCGAGATCAACTCACAGTCGTCCGTCACCGGCAGTGGCGTCATGATGTTCTTCCAGAACAAGGATGCGCGCCTCAACGTCAACAGCGACAGCGTGTTCGAGGTAACCGCGCCGCAGTCGGGTACCTATGCAGGGTTGCTGATGTTTCAAAGACGCGCGCCTGAAAATGCCGGTGCCGCTCCGTTCATCGTCAACAGCAATGGGAACACGAGACTGGAGGGTACAATTTACCTTCCGCTCGGAACGCTGGAGTTGAACAGCCACTCGACAGCAAATCAGACCGCCGCCTACACCGCGATCATCGCTCGGAAATTGGTTCTGAACTCATTCAGCGCCATGACCGTCAGGTCGAACTTCGAGGGGGCAACACCGCTCCCGCCCCTGCTGACGGGGTTCAAGAGCGGGACGCTAGCGCGGCTGAAGAAGTGATCGCTTGCATGGCGCTGATCCTCCCCCACTGAAGTGGTCCATGCCGATGTATAAATCCGGAAGGACGACTACTCGATGCCGAAGAAGCGACACAAGCCTGAAGAGATCGTGACGAAGCTGCGCCAGGTGGACGTCCTGGTTGCGCAGACGATGAAGGCCAACCACGCGTTCGTCGCCATCCGGATGCTGTTTCGGTTCGCGCGTCAGCGCCGGCTGGTCGAAGCCAATCCGCTCGAGGACATGTCGCTCCCCTACAGTGCCAGGTCGCGCGATCGCGTGTTGGGCGATGACGAGCTGCGCCGCGTGTGGACCGCGGCGCAGGCGTTTCCGTTTCCGTTCGGCTCTATCGTCCTGCTCCTCATCCTCACCGGTCAGCGGCTCGGCGAGATCTCGGGTCTCAAGTGGAGCTGGATCGACGAGCGCAAGATGACGATATCTCTGCGATCCGAGATCACCAAGAACTCGACGCGGCACACCGTTCCCTATGGCGCGATGGTGCAGGCGATTCTCGACCGGACACCTCGGATGGCCGAGTTCCTATTCCCGTCGCTCGACGGCACGGCCGCCTATGTCGGGCACAACAAGGCCAAGGGAAAGCTCTACGATGCCTGCAACGCCTCGCTTCGGCAGGACACCCGAGACGAGACGGCCGATATGGACCACTGGACGCTGCACGACCTGCGCCGCACGTTCTCGACCATTCACGCCCGCATCGGCACCGCCCCGCACGTGACCGAGGCGCTGCTCAACCACAAGACGGGCACGCACTCCCCGATCCAAAGAGTTTACGACCGCCACACGTACCTGCCCGAGATGCGCGCTGCGCTGAAAAACTACGAGGCGCATCTTGCTTCGATTATTCGCGCGTGACCGGGGAGCGGTACGCACTGAGAACGTGGATGAGGCGCGCAAGCTCTACTTCGTGGCGCTGTACTTCGCAGCGAGAATGGTCCGCCGCCTCTCCGAGGAGCATCCCTTCAATCGCTCAAGATCCTCTTGCAGGCGCTTGGAAGGGCGGATGCCCTCGACCGCGCAGATACGGCCGGACTTGAGCGCGCCGAGGACGAATGTCCCCGAGCGGCCTGCGCGGCCTGATTTTACGCTCTTTGCCATGGGCGCAGGCTACCACAGAACGCTCTCGATTCTAATGGCCTGTCTATTATTTTGCCTTGTGCGAACCGTAGGGCAAGATTCAACAATTTTACGTCTCGCGCCGGTTCAGAAGCATAACCAGGGTCCTATGCAGGTCGCTGGCGTCCCGCCCTTGCAGGCTATCTGCGAAGAGTGGCACTCGATCATCGCCGATCCCGAATCGCAGGTGGTCGTCACTGGCCCCTTGGGTATGAGACCGCGCCCAGCGATCGTATTCTTAAGAGCGTTTGTCGAGAACAGCACGGCGGTATCGTGCGTGAAGTTGTTGCCAATGGCCGCGACCCTCGTGCAATCGGCGGCCTGTGCCGTCACCGAAAACGCCCACACCGTAACTCCGGCTACCAAGCCTAACTTGAGAATCTGCATTTGACCCTCCGTCAAATTCCAATCCACTCTGACGCTAGTCGACTGTTTGCCAGTTGCCAAGTGGTGAGCATCCAGGCGTGTCCTCTCTGAGCCAGGGCAGCCTTTTTAAAGCCGGGGCTATGGTTCTGACCAGCCCCGACCGAGTGGTCCGGGTTGAATGTTAGTTCAAGGTCGGCCGCGCGGTGGCGGGGCTGGTCAGCCTGCAACCGGCAGGTCCGAGCGCTCGGCGCGACTGCGGAGGAGCCCAGCCTGCTTGCCGGATTGATCGTGGACGGCGACGGACAGCGTATGACGCCGACGCATGCGGTGAAGAAGGGCCGACGCTACCGGTACTGCGTCTCGACTTAACTCATATCCGGCACCCGGGCCGATCATGCTAAGGGCTGGCGGATTCCCGCAGGCGACGTCGAGATGCTGGTCCTCGATCGGCTTCGCGCATTCCTCGAGTCCGAACGTGACCTCGGCGATGCGCTGTCACGCTTCGACCTCGATGCTTCGGCCGTCCGGTCGGCCATGGCGAAGGCGAGCCAGCTCGTTGAAGGCTGGGCGAACCTGTCGCCGATCAAGCTCCGCGAGCTTGTCAGCACCATTGTCGAGACCATCACGGTGGACGACGAGAGCGTTGTTGCGTTGCTCAAGCCGACAGAGGTCGCGATCGCTCTTCTGGGCTACAAATGCGAACCGGTGACTCGCCTGCCCGGTGTGATCGAATTGACCATCGATGCCAAGCTGCGCCGCGCCGGGAAGGGGATCCGATTGGTGGTCGGCGGAGGCGTGGTCGATAAGCCCGACGGACAGATGGTCGCCCTCTTGCGCGACGCGCATGCGTCCCGCGATGCCCTGATGTCGGGACGTGACGAGACCATCGACGCCATGTCGCAACGGCTCGGCATCAATCGGGACATCCTGTCGGTGCAGATGCGGCTCACCTATCTCGCACCGGACATCGTCCGCGCACTCGTCCTCGGGCGGCCCGCCGAGGGGCTGACGCCGGTCGGGCTTCTCTCTTTATGCAAAGACCTGCCGCACGACTGGCTGCTCCAGCGGACAGCCCTCGGTCTTGAGACCCGATAGCGCCCCGGAAAGCCCCGAAAACGATGCGAGTCGGACCGGGCCAAAAGGGGCCCTCAGAGATAAAGCGCGCGATGAGCCGGGGAACGTGCCGGAGAGACGCCGCTGGTGGCGCGGGTCCCCGAAATGCATGCCGCCAAGCCGCGGAAATCGCGGCGTCTTTCCGTCTACGGAAATCTAGAAATATGCAGCGATATAAATATGTTAGCGGCTGGCTGGGGGACTAGGATTCGAACCATGCTGGGCAGAGTCAGAGTCGTTTGCCACTAACCCACGGAAAAGACGACAAAAATTCCAATGCACAGCGCCGGACAGGGGACGAAATCGCCAACTGAGACGTGCATCGCAAAAGGCAGCGAGTCCACTGCGAACCGCGTCGGCCAGAGTGGGTGGCACGACGTCTGTCACCTTGAACTATACCCCTAGGGGTGATATATGTGTGTCGTCAGCTAGGAGACGGCAGTGCGGGTATTCGTCACCAAGGAGTTTGCCCGCTTTGCCCGCAAAGAGCACTTGGGACCGAACCAGCTCTGCGAGGCCGTCAACCGGGCGAGCAGCGGACTGATCGACGCCGACCTCGGCGGCGGCGTTATCAAGCAGCGCGTCGCCCGACAGGGCGAGGGACGGTCCGGCGGATTTCGGACGATCATTGCTTTTCGATCAGGCGACCGGAGTATCTTCATGTACGGCTTCGCCAAGAGCCGGAAAGCCAATCTCACCGATGATGAGCTTGTGGTGTATCGCCGGCTCGCGGAGATCTTCCTCGGCGCCGACAATTTCATGCTCGGAAGAATGGTGGCCGCGGGTGAGTTGAAGGAGGTGGACTGCGATGACCAAGAAGAGCGCTAGCTACCGCAGCGATGCACTGGCGGTCGCGCACAAGACGGCGCAAGGCCTGCATCGTGCCGGCCTGATCGACAAGGGAACGATGCGCGAGTTCGATGCGTCTTGCCTGACGACGGTCGAGGACTTGTCGCCGAAAGCCATCCAAGCAATTCGGGAGCGCGCCGGCGTGAGTCAGGCGGTGTTCGCAAGCTTTCTCAACGTCAAAGCCAAGCTCGTCAGCGAGTGGGAGCGCGGCGAGAAAAAGCCCAGCGGTCCGTCTCTGAAGCTGCTCAGTCTTGTCAAGACCAAAGGGCTCGAAGCGATCACGTAGTGTGCCGCGTGAAAGTTCGTTCGCGCGGGTGGGTTCCTGTGCGCTGTCTCTTCGTCTGAAGTCACCTGCCGCACGACTGGCTGCTCCAGCGGGCGGTCCTCGGTCTTGAGACGCGGTAGCGCCCCGAAAGCGCCGAAAGCGATGCGAGTCTGACCGGGCCAAGAGGGGCCCTCAGAGATAAAACGGGCGATGAGCCGGGGAACGTGCCGGAGAGACGCCGCTGGTGGCGCGGGTCCCCGAAATGCATGCCGGCAAGCCGCGGAAATCGCGGTGCTTTTCCGTCTGTGGAAACCTAAAAATATACAGTAATTTCAAGGAGTTAACAGCTGGCTGTGCTGGCAGTCTACCGCGAACGGGTCTCGAAAACAGGGAATTTCCAGGGCTTGAGGGCTCAATAGCGGCCTCGCCAGACCACCTTCTCTCGTCGATTCAGTGCGTTACAGCCCTAAATGGTCGCGGAAATAACAGGGAATTCTGCGGCGCGATCAGGGTGGCGCGCGGACAGAGGAGGGATCGTGTCGTCTGGAACAGGGATGAATGCCTTAGGCCTTTCCCATAGCGGGCCTTTGAAGCCCTGAGACGGCGACCGGCCAAACGAGGAGGCAAAAGGCAACTCATTAATAATGCACGATTTTTGTCTATTTTTCTGTTGTGCCGCGGCCTCGCTCATCCTATGTTGACCAAGCCTGGAATGAGGCACAGGAGGGACCGGCTGGCGCCCATGTGGGAGGCCGAAGGCCCGCGTGATGCGATATCCTGTGGGGTAGTTCCAAAGTGAGGGCGTGACGCCCGATGGGTTCGAGTACGGCGCATGGGCGCTGGCTTCGAAGGTTCATCGAGGAGTCGCGCCATTGGTTTGTATGCGGGCTCCTATTCCTATGGAGCCTGTCATGGCTGACCTTCAGATCATTCCCAAGTCTCCGGGAGACTTGCGGCCCTACGCCCGCAACGCGCGGACGCACTCTCCGAAGCAGATCGCCGAGATCGCACAGAGCATCAAAGCCTTCGGCTTCAACAATCCCATCCTGATCGACAAGACAGACGGCATCGTGGCCGGCCATGGCCGGGTCGAGGCCGCCAAGCTGCTCGGTCTTGCGAGCGTGCCGACGATCCGGCTCGAGCATCTCAACGAAGCTGAGAAGCGGGCCTACATCCTTGCTGACAACAAGCTCGCCGAGAAGGCCGGTTGGGACCGTGAGATCCTGGCCATCGAGCTGCAGAACCTCATGGAGGTCGATCTCGACTTCGACATTTCGGCGACCGGGTTCGAGTTGCCCGAGATCGACGTGCTGATCGAAGGATTGGACACCAAGCCGGCCAAGCTCGATCCGGCTGACGAGGTGCCTGTCGTCGAGGGCCCTCCGGTGACACGCCCGGGTGACGTTTGGCTAATCGGCCCGCATCGGCTGATCTGCGGCGACGCGACGGTGCCCGAGACCTTCGCGCGGTTGCTCGGGGGCGAGAAGGCGCAGCTCGTCTTCACCGACCCGCCTTACAACGTTCCGATCGACGGTCATGTCTCGGGGCTTGGAGCGAAGAAGCACCGTGAGTTCGCCATGGCCTCCGGCGAGATGACTGAGGCCGAGTTCGCGGCCTTCTTGGGCAAGGTCTTCGGCAACCTTGTCGAAGCCTCGACCGATGGCGCGATCAACTTCATCTGCATGGACTGGCGGCACATGGGTGAGGTCCTGGCCGCGGCCCGCGGCCGGTATGCCGATCTCAAGAACCTCTGTGTCTGGGCGAAGACGAATGGCGGCATGGGAAGCCTCTACCGCTCCCAGCACGAGCTCGTCTTCGTGTTCAAGGTGGGCACGGCACCCCACGTCAATCATGTCGAGCTCGGCAAGCACGGTCGCTACCGCACCAACGTCTGGACCTATGCCGGCGCGAATAGCTTCAGCGCCACGCGCGAAGCCGATCTCGCCATGCACCCGACCGTGAAGCCGGTCGCCCTCGTGGCCGATGCCATCCTCGACTGCTCGACGCGGAAGGGTATTGTGCTCGATGCCTTTGCCGGCTCGGGAACCACGCTCGTCGCCGCCCACAAGACGGGCCGGCGGGGTTACGGCGTCGAGCTCGATCCGCTCTACTCTGACGTCATCCTGAAGCGCCTGGCGCGACTGACCAAGCTCGAGCCTCTCCTCGAAGGCACCGGGAAGACGTTTTCGGAGGTCGAAGCCGAACGCCTCACGAAGACCTCCTGCACTGAAGACTCGGAGGTCATCGCATGAGCGCGCCGGTAGAGACATCACAAGGCGAAGATGGGGCAGAGAAGTGCGTCCCTTCCCGGCCGCAGCGTCGGGGCTCTGCGTCGCGAGGAGGGGCGCCAATTGACATCCGTGAAACTCTCGAAGCTCCGGTCCGCATCAAACAGCACGGGGCAAGCCGGCCAGTCGATCCCTACGAAGCGATGCTTCGGCAGCACATTAGAAAGTCCTTGGTCGAAAAGTGCGTCGCGTCGATGAAGTTCGTGCTCAGCGAAGCTGAGAAACACAGGCTCATCAAGCCGCCGCCGCCACCCTGTAACGGCGGCGTGTTTGTCGTCCCAAAAGAGGTGCCGGAAGCGATTCAAAGAGAGATCTTCGATGATCCAGGGTATGGCGCCGGAAATTCGATGCCAATGTGGAAGATTTTCAAGCTGTTGCTCACAGTGATCAGTATTGAACGGCTCAAGAGGTGCTTCGGTGGACGACGAAACGAAAGCCGATGATGCAGCCGGGGTCGGCTACGGCCGGCCCCCGATGGCATCGCAGTTCAAGAAGGGCCAATCTGGAAACCCCCGCGGGCGGCCGCGAAAGGTGCCGGGCCGGCGCGCTGTCGCCGGACGTGTGCTGGGCGAGCTTCAGCGATTGACGGGGCAGCAGAAAGGCTCGCGTGTCCGCTTCTCCGCGCTCGAGCTTCTTATCTTGACGGTGAAGCAGATGGCCGCCGCCGGGCATGCCAAGGCGACGGCTCTCTATACCGGCCTCACCGAGCGTTATGGCCACCAGGAGACGGCAGACCGCCCCGTCGGCTATCTGGTTGTGCCAGAGCGGCTAACGGAGGAGGAATGGGAAGCCCTTTACAGTCCCAAGGAGACGCCAGCAACAGAGCCTGAGGTGTGAACGAGCATCAGGCCGAGGCGTTGCTCCATATTGGTCATTCGCAACTGGTTCAGCCGACCCGGTCCATCAGCCAGTCGAAAAGACCAGACGAGACGGCGATGTCGGCAAGATGCGCGCCGGTCCAGAGGTGGACGCCGTCAGTGTCGCCGGTTGACAGGGTTCCGACCGGGGAGTGGCAGACGAAGAATGTCCGGCTGTGGCCGCTCGCCTCGAAGTAGGCGATGTGCTCATCGAGGACAGCCTGGCTGGCCCGGGACTTGACTTGCACGGACGCCGTCTCGCCTAACGTCGGCTGCTCGAGAACGAGATCAACGTCCGCCATGGTCTGGCCGAGAACGGATACGCGCTGCCATCCTCCGCGGGCGAAGATCAGATCGACCATGATCTCGAAATCGGCCCAATGCAGCGCGGCGATCATGTCCTCAGCCGAGGCGAGCATGGCCGCGCGCGCCGCGGTCGCGGCCGCGATGATCGGCTCTTCCACGGCGTTGATCTTGCGGACGAGGTACTCCGCGGCCCGAACCGCGCAGATCGTTCCACGATAGTTGGCGACCTGGGTGAGCCGCGTCGTGAGGTCGTTCATGCGCAGGGGCAGCCCCTGGATGTTGGTGCTGCGCCAGCCGCCGATCATGCGCCGCACGCGGGAGACCGATTGGTTGGTGTCGGTTCCGAGCCACGTCACCTCGGGCTCGGCGAAGCCCCACCAGAGAAGGCCGTCGACAAATGTGATCCAAAGGCAATCAGCCCCGAGCGTGTAGAAGTCCTGAACCTCCCGCACCGAATCCTTTGCCTTGCCCGCGGACTTGCGGACGGAGCTGAAGAAGGCCAGCAGCCCGTCCCAGTCGCCGGCGACGCAGAGATCGTGAGGCACCTCGTTGTAGCCGAGTTGAAGCTCGCCCTTGTCGAGGCTCAAGCGGGCAAAGCTGCCACCGGCTCCGAGCTTGATATAGCGGATGGTCGAGGGTGCGATCGGGTCCATAGACTGAGACTCATAAGCTGCACGTCCGGGACCGCCAGATCGCTTCCTTTGGCTGTGAAGTCCAGCAAAATGAGACTCATCGTCTGTAGATCAATCGACTAAGGTGTCGAAACCCTTGGCCGATGGATGTGCGCCGTCGGCTAGGGCTGAACCTCAAGAGACTGCGGGAGGAGCAGGGCTTCTCGCAGGAGAGCTTTGCCGACCATTGCGGCCTGCACCGGACCTACATCAGCGGCATCGAGCGCGGTGTCCGCAATCCGACTGTGATCATCCTCGACAAGATCGCCAAAGCGTTGAGAGTGCCGGCCGGTCAATTGCTCGATGAAGCCAAGAGCGGAGTGCGAAGGGGCTGATCTGGCATTGCCGTGGTTCACGTCGATGGTCTGTCCGCTTGCTGCCATTCCGTGATGCAATTCAGTTCGACACGAACTAAAGTTCATGTTATGTTCTTTTGACGCGAAGCGCCCTGATGAGGCGACGGACGGCCACGAGGGGCCCCGATGGACTATCGGCAGCTGCAATCGTTGCGGGAGACGCATCCGGCCTGGCGGCTCATGACAGCCGGGAACGCGGCCCTTGTCGCGAGCTTCCTTCAGCGCGTGTTCGTCACGCCGAACGTGCGCACGATGAGCGAATCGGCGCTCGCAGCCAAGCTCGAGGATTACCTATTCCATCTGCGCCGCTCAGAGGGCGACGAGGCCTTTCCGCGCGAGGCTCAGAGCTACCTGGAGGACTGGGCCTCTGACCGCTGCGGATGGCTGCGCCGATACTATGCGAGCGGCAGTGACGAGCCACTCTACGACTTGACTCCTGCAAGCGAGCTGGCGCTCGGCTGGCTGCAGAGTCTCGGGCCGCGCGCATTCATCGGCACCGAGTCACGCCTCATCACGATCTTCGAGCTTTTGCGCCAGTTGGTCGAGGGCACCGAGACCGATGCCGGAGCCCGGATCGAGACGCTGCTGAGGCAGCGCGCGGACATCGACGGCGAGATCGCCAAGCTGCGCGAAGGGCGCATAGACGTCCTGTCACCGGCCAGCGTGCGTGATCGGTTTGCCGAGGTGGTGTCGACCGCAAGGAGTCTCCTGGCCGATTTTCGGGCGGTCGAGCAGAACTTTCGTGCCCTCGACCGTGACGTTCGCGAGCGCATAGCGGGTGCCGAAGGGGCCAAGGGCAACCTCTTGGCCGATATTTTCGAGGCCCGCGATGCGATTGCCGAAAGCGATCAAGGCCGTAGCTTCACCGCGTTCTGGGACCTCCTGATGTCGGAGACGCGGCAGGAGGAGCTCGAGGCGCTGCTCACGAGGGTGTTCGAGCTCGAGGCGGTCCAGAAGCTTCAACCCGATCCGCGGATCCTCAAGATCCATTATGACTGGATCGCCGCCGGCGAGGTCACGCAGCGCACGGTTGCGGAGCTTTCGGGCGAGCTCAGACGCTACATCGACGACAAGGTTTGGCTCGAGAACAAACGTATCATGGAAATCCTGCGCGGGATCGAGCAGTCGGCCTTGGTGCTGAGGCATAGCCCGCCACTGGGGAATGTCGCCGAGATCGACGAACTCCAGCCCGGCATGGCCCTCAGTCTCGATCGCCCTCTTTTCACTCCACCCCTCAAACCCGAGATCGACGGCGCCGTGTCGATCGGGGACGGGGCCGAGGTTGCTGCTGATGGGCTGTTCGACCGTGTTTACGTCGACAAGGCTCGTCTCAGAAGCTTGGTCCGGCGTGCTCTCCAGCGGCGGGATCAGATTTCACTTCATGAGATGGTCGAGGCGTTTCCACTGGAGCAGGGACTGGCGGAGCTTATCGCTTACTTATCAATTGCCACGGAGGAGGTCGGCGCTGTCATCGACGATACGCTCAAGGAAACGATTTCCTGGATTGACCGCGATGGTCTGATCCGGGAGGCGACCATGCCGCGCGTGACATTCGGCCGGGTACGGCCCCGCGGCGACAGTGTGGTTACGGGAGGGCAGACGTGAACACAGAGCCGGGGACCGCCTGTCCCACGTCCTCGTCCATCTCATGCGAGGGATCGTCGAGCGTGACAGCGCCCCTCAGACTTGGCAGGCGCTCTCGGAGTGCCAGGCGAGCGTGCGTGACTACGTCTCCGTCATCGGTCTCGATCTCGAGGTCGACGAGGCGGAGGGCTATGCTTTTCTTCGGCAGAGGCCGGCCCGTGAGGGCGAGCCAGAGTTGCCCCGGCTCGTCCCCCGGCGGCAGCTTGCCTATGCTGTGAGCCTCCTTTTGGCACTTTTGCGCAAGCGGCTGGCCGAGCACGACGCGGCAAGCAGCGAGCCGCGGCTTATCCTGACAACGCCTGAGATCGTCGATCTCGTGAGGCTGTTCCAACCGGACACTGCCGACGAGGCCCGGCTCGAGGACCGGGTCGGGCGCGACATCGCCAAGGTCGTCGAGCTCGGTTTTCTCAAGCCACTCAAGGGACGCGACGAGACTTACGAAGTGCGCCGCATCCTGCGGTCGTTCGTCGACGCACAATGGCTCGGCGCCCTCGCTGAGCGGCTTGCCGACTATGCCGCCTATGGCCGCGACGCTGACGCACCAACGAGCGGTTCCCGGAGGGAGACCTCATGAACGAGACGCCACGACTTGTCGAATCGAGCACTGCCGGCTCGTCGGCGCACTTGCCCGGCATGAGGCTGATCGCGGTCGAGGTGCTCAATTGGGGCACGTTCGACCGAGAGGTCTGGCGGCTCGACCTCAATGGTGCCAACGCGCTTCTGACCGGCAATATCGGATCCGGCAAGTCGACGCTCGTTGACGCCATCACGACGCTGATCGTACCGGCTCATAAGATCGCCTACAACAAGGCCGCGGGCGCAGAGATCCGTGAGCGCGACCTGAGGTCTTACGTTCTCGGCCACTACAAGGCCGAGCGGGGCGAGACCGGACTTGCGGCGAAAGCAATCGGCCTCAGGGCGCCGGGAAAGAGTTACTCCGTCATCCTCGGCCGCTTCCGCAATGCCGATTTCGGCGAGGACGTGACGCTCGCACAGGTGTTCTGGTTCCGCCAGACCACGGGCCAACCCGAGCGCTTCTTTGTTGTGGCCGCGGGTGCCTTGTCGATCAAGGCGCACTTCTCGGGCTTCGGAAGCGACCTCGGCGCGCTACGGAAGCAGTTGCGGAAGCGGAAGGGGGTGGAGATCTTTGATAGCTTTCCCGGGTATGGCGCCGCATTTCGGCGGTTACTCGGTATCGCCAACGAGCAGGCCGTCGATCTCTTCCTGCAGACGGTCTCGATGAAGCAGGTGGGCGACTTGACCGAGTTCGTGCGCAACCACATGCTTGAGTCGTTTCCTGTCGACGAGCGCATCGATCAGATGCTCGCGCACTTTGCCGATCTGACCGCGTCGCACGAGGCCGTGCTCAAGGCGCGCGACCAGATCGAGCGCCTGACGCCCATCGTGGCAGACTGCGACCGGCTCATGACACTAGAAGGTGAAGTGGGGCGCTTGCGCTCCTGCCGTGCCGCGCTCGCTCCCTACTTTGGCGGTTTGAAGTGCGATCTTCTGGATCGCCGCATTGCCGACCTCGAGTTGGAGGTTGTCCGGCTCACCGAACGCATCGCGAAGATCAAGGTCGAGGTGGGCGAGAACGAGCAGACGCGCGACGCCATCAAGCAGGCGATCCTCGAGAACGGCGGCAATCGGATCGCCAGCCTGGAGCAGAAGATGGCCGCGAAGCGCCTGGTGCTCGACGAGCGTCGCCGGCGTTCCGAGACTTACGCCACACCTGCTCGCGAGCTTGGCCTGGAGGTGCCAGGCGATGCTGATCGGTTCCTTGCCAACCTTGTCGAGGTCGAAAGGCTCATCGAGGAGCTCAATGCCAGCGAGGCCGAGATCCAGAACCGCGAGGTGGAGGCCCTTGTCCCTTTCAAGCAGGTGCAGGACGACATGGGCCGGATCGAGACCGAGATCCGGTCGCTCAAGAGCAGGCGCTCGAGCATCCCCTCCCACATGCTCGATATTCGCGAGCGCTTGTGCCAGGCGGTTTCTTTGGATCCGGAGGATCTGCCGTTTGCCGGCGAACTGATCGAGGTGCGCGACGACGAGGCCCGCTGGGAAGGTGCCGCAGAGCGCCTGTTGCGGCCTTTCGCGCTATCTCTATTGGTCCCTGAGGCGCAGTATCCGGCCGTCGCCCACTGGGTGGACCAGACGCATCTTGCGGGCAAGCTCGTCTACTTCAAGGTGCCCAGGACTGTGGCGCCAATCCGTCGCCGCGGTAGCCCCGATTCCCTTTCGGAGAAGCTCAGCATCCGCGACGACAGCCCACTCTACGCCTGGCTCGCTCGTGAGATCGACGAGCGCTTCGATCACGTCTGCTGCGAAAATATGGACCGGTTCCGCCGCGAGCCCAAGGCCATTACGCGCGCCGGTCAGATCAAGGGTGGCAGGGGTGGTGAGCGACACGAGAAGGACGACCGCTCACGCATCGACGACCGCACACGCTATGTTCTTGGCTGGTCGAACGAAGGCAAGATCGCTGCCCTCGAAGCCGAAGCGGACAGACGTGCGAGAGAGGGGCAGTCGCTCGCTCTTGCGATCGAGGCGCTCCGCCGGGAGCGCCGGACGGCGGTCCATCGGCTCGGCCACGCGCGTCAGGTGGCGGTCTATCGGAGCTTCGGCGATCTCGACTGGTCCTCGATCGCGCTCGACATCGGACGCCTCGAAGAGGAACGGCGACAGATCGCTGAGGGATCCGACATCCTGAATACGCTGAATGCGCAACTCGGCGATGCGGAACGCCGCCTCGACGAGCGCCGGCGCAAACTGGAGGAGACCCAACGCGAGGAGACAAGACAGCGGGAGCGCCGTGAGCGCGATGGTGACAGCCGGAAAACCGCGGCGGAGGCCTTGGCGTCACTGCCGGAGGCCGAACGTGAGGCTCTGTTCCCCGCTTTGGATGCGCTGCGCGCCGAAATGCTCGGAGAGCACCGCCTGACGGTCGAGGGGGCGGACGCGCGGGAACGGGAAATGCGCGAGGCCCTGACTGCGCGCATTGATGGCGAGGACAAGCGGATCCAACGCTTGCGCGATAAGATCACCAGTGCCATGCGCGACTACGCGAACAGGTACCCGATCGAGACGCGCGAGGTCGATACCTCGCCCGAGGCGGCCGGCGAGTATCGGCAGATGCTCGCGGCGCTCGTCTCCGACGACCTGCCGCGTTTCGAGGCCCGCTTCAAGGCCCTTCTCAACGAGAACACCATCCGCGAAATCGCCGGCTTTCACGCCTCACTGCGCCGCGAAGAGCACGAGATCCGCGAGCGCATCCAGACCATCAACGGATCGCTCGAGGGTATCGACTACAATCCGGGGCGCTATATTGTGCTCGAGGTCGAGCGCACGGCCGACCGCGAGATCCTGGATTTCCAGCAGGACCTGCGCAAATGCACCGAGGGCTCGCTGTCCGGACCGGATGACACGGCCTACTCGGAGGCCAAGTTCCTCGAGGTCAAGCGCATCATGGAACGGTTCCGCGGCCGCAAGGACTTGGTGGACATCGATAAGCGCTGGACGCGCAAGGTCACAGACGTGCGCAACTGGTTCCAATTCTCGGCGTCCGAGCGCTATCGGGCCGACGGCACCGAGCACGAGCACTATTCTGATTCCGGCGGCAAGTCGGGTGGTCAGAAGGAGAAGCTGGCCTATACGGTGCTTGCCGCCAGCCTCGCCTACCAGTTCGGGCTCGACCCTGACGCCGACCGATCGCGGGCGTTCCATTTCGTGATGATCGACGAAGCCTTCGGGCGCGGCTCCGACGACTCTGCGGATTACGCGCTGAGGCTGTTTCGGAGCCTCAGGCTGCAGCTCCTCATTGCGACGCCGCTGCAGAAGATCCACGTCATAGAGCCCTACGTGGCCGCCGTGGGGTTCGTCCACAACGAGGACGGCCGGCGCTCGATGCTCAGAAACCTCACCATCGAGGAGTACCGCGCGGAGCAGCGTCGGCGCGCCGGTGCCGGCGCATGAGCTGGACCACGCCGACCGACATCGAGAGCAAGGTCCAGAGGCTGTGGGAGAGTGGAAGGCTGCTTGTTGCCGAGGATAGCTCTTCGACGTTTCCTCGCGGGGTTGAGTTTCCTCTGGCAGTCAGCCTCCGAGGCCCCAGCCCGCGTGAGCTTGCCACCCGCTATGACGAGGTTAGGGCTTGGATCAAAACGCTTGAAGACCATGCGCGGGCAGCGCTCGGCTTCGGCTACGAGATCGTCTGGGAGGAGGCCAACAACCGGCTCATCGGCCGCAACCGATTGCCAAAATCGGTAATCGTTCCGACCTTAGCCGACGCTCTGGCCTTAATCGGCAAGACCCAGGATGCAGAGCACGTTTCGGCATTAGCGCGCATCACGCTCGACAGGTTTCCCGAGCTTGCGCCATGGATCGCGCAGAAACCGCTTCGGTTGCTCGATGAGGCGAATTCCTGGGAGCAGGTGCTTGCGGTCCTCGGCTGGTTGCGCGCCAACCCACGGCCGGGCCGCTATATCCGGGAAATCGATGTGCCCGGCATCGACACCAAATTCATCGAGGCGCGCAAACCCCTGCTAGCCGAGTTGCTCGATCTCGTTCTTCCTGAGGAGGCCATCGACAAGGCGCGGCGAGGTGCCGGCGAGTTCGAGGCCCGTTATGGCCTTGCCGCGAAACCCGCTCTTGTCCGGCTTCGCATTCTCGATCCCGGGCTTTCAATTGGCGGCCTGACGGACCTCTCCGTCCGTGCCGACGAGCTTGCCCGTCTCAACCTCGCCATCGACCGGCTCCTCATTGTCGAGAATGAGATCACCGGCCTTGCGTTCCCACCGCTCGAGCGCGCCGCCGTGATCTTCGGCCTCGGCTACGCCATCGATCTTCTTGGCGGCGTGCCGTGGCTCAAAGAAAAGGCGGTCCTCTACTGGGGCGACATTGACACCCACGGGTTCCGTATCCTCGATCGGCTTCGCTCCGTACTGCCGGACGCACAATCGCTGCTCATGGACCGGGAGACGCTGATGGCACATCGCCCTCACTGGAGTTCCGAACTCGCGCCTCACATCGGGCCGCTCGACCGCCTTACACCCGAGGAG
>JAGVSR010000051.1 GCA_019137195.1 Alphaproteobacteria bacterium | reverse complement strand
CGACGGCCTTCAAGGATGGGGTCTAACCGAACCCGATCGCTATGGGTCAACAGGCTGCCCGATCCGTTCGCCCCCCAGGGCAAAGCCGGGGGCTCCCGTGTGGCCTGTGTGACCCGCTCACGGGCATCGGTTTTCACGTCCCCATCAGGCCGAGCGCGGTGCTTGGCCAGAACCCGACGAGATACGGAGCAAACAATGAGCAAGAAACAAAGCGAATCCAACCGGCCGACGCACGCCATCTGGCAAGTGCAGGGCGAAGGCGAAAAGGCGCGTTGGTCGCGTGTCGGTGCGGCCTGGCTGCACGGCGACAAGAAAGGCGCCAACCTCAAATTCGACTCGATACCGCTCAACGGCCGCGTGGTGGTCCGAGAAATCACCGAGCAGGACAACGCTTCCGGCGAATACAACGCCGCTGCCGGCGAAGGGGGTGCGCAATGAGCCCCCTTTATCTCAACGCCAACGCCGAGGACGCATTTGACCTCTTCATCGGCACCGCCATCGGCCGCGCAGAAGACCTCTACCTCATCGACGGCGAGACAGCCTTCCGCAGATACGGCGGCACCATCGAGACCTTCGACGCCGAACTTGCCTACAAGGGAGGTCAGCCATGACCTCCCCCATTCTTCCCACGAGCATGGAGGTCCGGCTATGAGCTTCACCACCTGCACAACCTGCGGCAACCGCTACGAATGGAGCTGGGAGGAGGCCTTCGACAAATTCGGCTTCGAGGACGGCGACGGCCTCGTCATGACCGACCACGTGGCAGACTTCCTGAGGTCGACCGGCCTCAGCGTCACGGTCCAGCAGTATGGCTTCCACAATCTCGTCATCACGAACATCGAGCGTGACGGCCAGTCCCTGATCCCGGAGCCCACACAGCTCGGCTACGACGATCCGCGCGACTACCTGCCGGAAGATATCGTTGACGACCTCGACAGGCACTTCCCCGAGGGCCGGGAGGTGCGCTCATGAGCACCTTCTCGACACCCAGCTTGTGGCGACGTGCTGAACCGACCGGATTCACGCCACGGCGGCTCCCGAACGAGTTCTATCCGACACCGCCAGAGGCCACCCGCGCGCTGCTCTCCGTCGAGACCTTCGATGGCGATATCTGGGAGCCCGCATGTGGTGACGGGCGTATCGCAAAGGTCCTGACCGACCACGGCCATGCCGTGGTCAGCACGGACCTCAATGAATACGGCTTCGGCGAGGCGGGGGTGGATTTCCTCAGCGAGCGAGAAGCTCGTGCCAAGCACATCGTGACCAACCCGCCTTACGGCTACGGTCTTGCCGACCGCTTCATCCGCCGTGCGCTTACGCTCACCCAGTGGACCGGAGGCAAGGTCGCAATGCTGCTCAATATGTCCTCGCTCTGTCACCGGCAACGCACCGACTGGTGGCGCGAGATTCCGCCCGCGCGGCTCTATGCCATCGACGACATCGTCTGCTGGCCAGAGGACCGCTACGGGCCTCCGCCCTGCTACTTCACCAAGCACCGATACGTCTGGGCCATCTGGACCCACGACCACAAAGGCCCGCCAGCCTTCTGGTGGCTCTCCGGCGCGGAGTTCCGCGCGCCAACTGCCAGCCATTCATTCAACCGTACGACCACAAGGAGTTTCGCATGACCAATCCCACATCGAATGCCATCACGGCCAATATCGGCCTGATCGAGCAGCGGTTGTTCCGCGCCTCGACCCTCGCCAACGCCGCCCATGCTGCGGCCAAGCGCGGCGAGCAGAACCTCGCTATCGGCACGCTCCTGCCCGTTGAGCAGGATCTGGCCGACGCCGAGGCGCTGTTGCGCACAGTGTTCGTGCTGCACCGGTCGCGTCCGGACACGACGCAGGCGGGTGTGCAATGAACCCGCAGGTCTGGACATTCCGCACCATCGACGAAGACACGTTCATCGCGAGGTTCGGCCCGAGGCCGAACCATCTCGACCTCAACGCCAGCTTCGACTTCGGGGACGGCGGGTGCCTGTTCTCGGCCAGAGGACCGGAGTGGACCCATGTCCTCTCCCAAGACCGGCAACGGGTCTGGACCGTCCTTGACGGCGACGAGGGCAGCCTCGTGATCGAGAGCGGTTTGCACTACGTCAACCGGCTTGGCTTCATCATCACGGTGGAGCCGGTCGAAGACCGCGTGACCTATACCGTGCCATTGGAATGATGGCACCGACGCAAAATGCAGCGGAGGCCTGACGGCGCGCCCCCAAAGAGCGCCGTAGCCGGCAGGCCGGAGCGAGGACGCCGCGACCAAGCGGCGTCCTCCGCAGTCAATCAATAACCCGCCGCAGCGGGACCAGTGCGTGAGCCTGGATTGACGGCATTGGCCTTGGCTCCGGTGCCTTTCTCTGCCCCATGAGGTCTCTCGCCGATGCCAAGGCCTGATTGAGCGCCACGGTCAACCGATGCGCGTAGTCGCGGGTGCATTGCCGCTCGAACACCTCAGTGCCGCCGTTCGTGAAGAAGAACACGACCTCGTAGAAGTCCCGATCGTCCGGCACCTCCTTGAGGCCCTGCGGATAGTCTCCGAACCACGGCTTGGGGAGCCTCGTATCGACCACGAGCTCGTATTTCTTCGGCCTGCCGCCCGTCCATGAACCCCACGGCGCATACTCGATGCTCTGAATGAACGGCACGCCGAAGTCTATGACGATTGAACCCTGCCTGCCCTGCATCGGCCGTGGCTGGTCGAACAGGAATGCGAAGGAATAGTCCTTCCGGTAATCGGCATACCGGAACCCAATGCCGTAGGTCTGCTGCGTCACGTAGTTGAACAGCGGGACGTGCTCGACCTCCGCGAGGTACTTGAGGCGGCTCATGTCACTCTCTCCAGTCGCTGCATGTAGATGGGCGGACGCCCGGGCACGAGCACCAGCTGCCGCCCGGTCTCTCGCGAGAACCATCGCGTGATCTCGTTGGCATCCAGGAGGCGCGCGCTGCGTAGCTGCTCGCGCAGGCCCATATCGCCGTGCTGCATGGCGTTGCCAGACACGCGCGACTGCTGGCGCTCAATGACCTGCGTCGCCCCCAGCATCTTTGAGAGATGTTCCGTGGTGGTGTAGTCGGCGTTGCCGAAGGCCTGTATCACCCCTGCATTGCCGAGAAACGTCTCCCATGATTTCGGGTAATGGGTCTGCAGCTGTGTGAGGTCCTGAAGGACACTCCACAGCTTGACCCCGAAGCCGGCCATGAGGCCGGCAGCGGTTTCAATGGAGCGCATATGCCCGAGCGCGGGAAACTCCTCCAGGACGAACCACACTGGCAATGAACCTCGCGGAACCGGTGCCCGCTCCATCGCGGCGAGCGCCTGCTGCACGACCAAGCGCAGCCACCTGTAGTGTGTGCCCATGCGCATGCCGGGCAGCACGAGGTAAAGGCTCAGCTTGCCGCTGCGCAGGTCGCCGAGCCGAAAGTCAGAGCGCTCCGTGACGCGCGCCACGTCATCGAGCGGGGCTGTCTGCTCCTGTGCCGTCGAGAGGATGCCCTGCAGCTCCCTCCCCCCGCTTTCCTTCTTGCCGAGGAACGACGCGCCGATATTGGCGACGATGCCGTCGAAGGCCGCAGAATCGACCATGGCCATAAAGAGCCTGTCGAGTTCGGCCGGGGTCGCATTCAAGAGGCGGCGCACCTCACGGAGCGCCGCCGCCTTGGGATTGGTGCTGAGCAGATGCAGGACAATGCCGCGGATGAGGTTCTTGGCGCTATCGGTCCAATGCGGGTCTTTGGGATTGCCGATGATGAGGGCATCCGCCAGCTGCGCGGCGTCCGCAGCAATGTGCTCGCGCTTGCCCTGCCCCAGTTCGGCAAAGGGGTTATGGGCGGCCGTAGGCACGCCCGTCTCCCCGAAGGGGTCGAGCACGAAGCACTTCTGACCCATGCGCCGGCGATGCTCGATGGTCGCGCGCGCCAGCTCGCCCTTAGGGTCGAGCACAACGACCGAGCCAGGGTACTGGCGCAGGTTCGGGATAAGGACGGTCGAGGACTTACCCGCGCGCGATCCGGCAACGGTCACGACATGACGGTCATCGTCGCGGCCAAGCACGCGACGCTCCCATTTGCCGAGCATGACCATGCCGGGCTTCCAGTCCCAGGAACTTCCCAGTTCCCAAGGATGGCCCCAC
>JAGVSR010000090.1 GCA_019137195.1 Alphaproteobacteria bacterium | reverse complement strand
CCTTAGAAAGGTTTTTAGCGCTGTCTGTCTTTAAGATTTGCCCGCGGAATGCGACACAGATCGTATCCGCCAATGCCAAAACTTCATCGAGTTCCAGCGAGACTAGGAGGACTGCCTTGCCCTTGTCGCGCTGTTCCAGGATTTGTTGGTGGATGTTGGCGATAGCGCCAACGTCCAAGCCTCGCGTCGGTTGCACAAAGATCAAGAGGTCAGAGTCAAGCTCCACTTCACGGGCGATGATGGCCTTCTGTTGGTTACCGCCACTCATAGACCGCGTCATGGTCTGACTGCCTTGGCCGCTACGGATGTCGTAGCGCTCAATAAGATCCGTTGCCTGCTGCTCAAAGGCTTCCGGTTGTAAGACGCCTTTCCTCGCAAAAGGCTCGCGGTCGAAGGTCTTAATGGCTAAGTTATCTCGTAGAGTGAGATCCATCACCAGACCGTCTTTCTGTCTGTCTTCCGGTATATAAGAAATACCCCTTGCAATGCGCTCTTTAATACTTAGGCGAGAAATCTCTTCACCTTTCAAGGAGATTGATCCCGCACTGATGTGTTGCAGACCTGCGATGGCATCGGCGATGTCAACCTGGCCGTTGCCTGAAACACCGGCGATGGCCAAGATTTCACCCTGCCTCACGCGCAAGGATACGTTATCTACGACCTTAACCTTGTGTTCGTTATAGACAGTCAAGTCGGAAACATCCAATACCACTTCACCGAAGTCGTGCTCCGTCTTGTCCAATGTGGTATCCAATTCCTTGCCTACCATGAGGTTCGCCATGCGTTGCGTCGTTGTGGTGGCGACATCATAGACTCCTACCAATTTGCCGTGAAGCAAGATGGCGCAACGGTCAGCGACGCGCTTGATCTCCTCGAGCTTATGGGTAATAAGGATAATCGTTTTACCTCCCCGACGTAGTTCCTCCATAATGTCCAACAAGTATTCTATTTCCTGTGGTGTCAGGACCGAGGTAGGTTCGTCGAAGATCAAGATCTCCGCATCGCGGTACAGCATCTTCAGGATTTCAACCCTCTGTTGAGTCGATACCTGCAAGTCCTCGATCTTGTCATCAGGATTTACTTCTAGACCATACTCCAGAGACAGGGCTCGGATCTTTTTCGATGCACCTTTTAAGTCCACCCATGACAGGGGTCCAAAGTGTTTCAAAGGTTCGTCCCCCAGGACGATGTTTTCGGTGATCGTATAGTTTGAAACCAGCTTAAAATGCTGGTGGACCATGCCGATGTTGAGGGCGGCAGCGTCTTTTGACGAGGTCAGGTGCACCTCCTCACCACGCACAAAGATCTGGCCTTCATCGGGCTCGTACATACCGAAGAGAATACTCATCAGGGTCGACTTGCCTGCACCGTTTTCTCCAAGGAGGGCAAAAATCTCACCCTTCCTAATATCGAGTGTCACGTCGTCGTTGGCAACGATACCTGGGAACCTCTTCGTAATATTCCTCAGTTCGACAATCGTTTCTGTCATAGGCTCCTCACTCAAGGCTTATGATTTACTTGGCAGTTTACCAAGTAACTGCAGGGGCGGTTCTGAAAAAAATGAGGGCAGCCTAGGCTGCCCTCTGTCAACAAAACAATGTGACTTAGAGACCGGGGAAGTTATCCGGTGCATGACCGTTGAAGTTGGCGGCCGGCACGATGGTGCCGTTCTTGACCAGCTCATAGACCTCTGCCAGTTTAGCCAAGGCATCTTCCGACAACTGGTGTCTGCCAGCAGCGCTGACGTAGCCCGTGCCGCCTTCTTTAGCGCCCAAGAGGGCATTCTCGCCCTTGAAGGTGCCATCATTGATCTTCTGCAACTGGGCTTGCACGATAGGAGCCATGTTCTTCAGTGCTGAGGTCAGGACGATGTTCCTTGTGCCCGTATCGCCGTCGTCGTACTGGTCAACGTCGCAACCAATGACGAAGTTACCCTCCGCAGCCTCTTTGACTGCAGCGAAGACACCGTTACCGGAGTCACCCGCGGCGACCAGCATGATGTCTACACCTTCGGCTAAGAGAGCTTCTCCGACAATCTTGCCTGTTGCCTGGTCAGCGAAAGCACCGATATAGTTGCCGCCGACGTTCGCGCCGGTGACATCAGTGCCGGCATAGGCAGGCAGCTCAACGACTTCCGCTTTGGTGCCGTAGTGCTTGTTGGCGTAGTTGACGCCGGACATAAAGCCCCACTGGTAATTGACGTTCGACGGGAAAGCGATGCCGTTGACGACGGCAACCTTATTGGTCTTCGTATGCATCGCTGCGGCGATACCTGCGAAGAAACCGGACTCTTCCTCCTTGAACATCATGGCGTAGACGTTGTCAAGCTGGACTTCTTCACCGTCATCCGTGATTTTGGGGTAAGCGTCGACGAGAAGGAAGAACTTTTCCGGGTTCTCGTCTGCTACTTTGCCGGCTCCGGCAAACTGGAAGCCAGGCATGACCATGGCATCGTAGTCCGCAATAATTTCCGCTACTGCCTGAACGACGCGGTCAAATTTGTCTTCCTTAACGTCGTTGACTGACGTGCCCGGGTTCGCTTTCACAAAGGCTTGGATGCCTTCGTAACAGGCTTGTCCGAAAGAACCGTCATCAACGCCTGACGTGGTCAGGATACCTACATGTAGGCCTTTTTTGTCGTCGTCACCGCCCCCCTTACAGGCAAAAACCGTAAAGGTTAGGGCGAGAACCAGCAAAACGGCCAGTGCGATTTTAATCTTTCTCATTTTTTCCTCCTTAGTGCAACAATTGCTTTTTCTAAGTGATGTTCTTTTTAATATATTACTGACAAATCAACTCAACTTCAACTAGGCTTTTTGTTCAAGTCAATATTTATTACAACTTATTAGTCACGTCCAATCATATTAGTTGAGGAATTCATTGAGCTGACGCGTCAGTGTGACTTCATGTAGGCGATCTGTTCCGGCAATAGTGTGTCGAAGCTTCCGCCAAAGTCTTTCAACTTCATCTCAGCGACGGCTCTGTCGACTTCATCCGGTATGACGTGGACTCCGGCCCCAAGCTGACCTTGGTGATCAAGGATGTAGAGGGCTCCCAACGCTTGGAGTGAAAAGGAGATATCCATGATTTCAACGGGGTGGCCGTCTGCCGCCGCGATGTTGACGAGAGCGCCGTTCGCGATGACATTGATCCGTCTGCCATTTTCCAAGAGATATGTTTCGATGTTCTTTCGGGCTTCCTTTTTAGAGACGGCCATCTTGTTCAGACCATCCAAGTCAATCTCTATGTTAAAGTGACCTGCGTTACAAACGATGGCGCCGTCCTTCATCACGTTAAAGTGCTCGGGTCGAATGACATCGCAACAGGCAGTTGCCGTGATGAAGATGTCGCCGAGGGGAGCCGCCTCCGCCATGTTCTTTGCCTCAAAGCCATCCATGACCGCCAAAATTGATTTGACTGGGTCAATTTCCGTCACAATCACTCGGGCACCTAAGCCTTTGGCCACTTTAGCGATGCCTCTGCCGCAATAGCCGTAACCTGCAACGACGACGACTCGACCGTTCACTTGCAAATTCGTCGTTCGCATAATGCCATCCCACGTTGACTGACCTGTGCCATATGTGTTGTCAAAGAAAGACTTGCATCGCGCGTCGTTGATCGCCATTACGGGAAAGTGCAAGAGACCCTGCGCTTCCCAGCCCCTGAGGCGCTGGACGCCGGAGGTTGTCTCTTCACAGCCTCCAATAAGGTTTGTCGCATAGTCCTTACAGTCCGTCAGGAGTAGGTTGAACAGGTCGGAACCGTCGTCGATGACGATATGAGGCTTACATGCGAGAGTCTCTTCCCAAAATGCGATCGTGTCTTCAGGATCACTCCCATGGATCGCGTAGACTTCGATGCCATCGTCGACGAGGGCAGAGCAGACAGCGTCCTGCGTCGAGAGCGGATTGGAGCCTGTGACATGCATTTCAGCCCCGCACCTCGCCAAGGTCTTTGCCAAGTAGGCCGTCTTCGCCTCCAAGTGGATGCTGAGTGAGATTTTGAGCCCTTTGAAGGGCTTCGTTTTTTCATACTTATCGCCAATTTGATTGAGGACAGGCATGTGCTTGGCGACCCAAGCAATGCGTTGATGCCCCTCATCCTTTAAAGCGATGTCGCGAATCCTTGCCATAT
>JAGVSR010000149.1 GCA_019137195.1 Alphaproteobacteria bacterium | reverse complement strand
GGCGCCGTCGCAAGCCCGTCTCCCAAATGGAGGGGGTCAGTGTGATGGGTGATACGTCGCGCAAGGTTTCTCAGGCCCAAGGCCACGACAATCAACGACAACGACGACGAGATCGAGAGCAGGCCGCGCGCCCGTCTGGTGGACCGGATGGCGGCGCCAGAGCGCGCCCTCGTCCTGGTGCCGGTCCTGACACGCCGAGCCACCGCCGGATCGCGCGATGGCCTCTCGATCCATTCGCCCGAGGACCGGCTGACCGAGGCGAGGGGCCTCGCCGAGGCCATCGACCTCGACATCAGGGACGCCCGCATCGTCACCATCTCTGAGCCGCGGCCGGGAACGCTCTTCGGCTCGGGCAAAGTCGAGGAGTTGAAGGCGGCGATCGCAGATATGAAGGCCGGCCTCGTCATCGTCGACCAGGCCATCAGTCCCGTGCAGCAGAGGAACCTCGAGCAGGCATGGAACGCCAAGGTGCTCGATCGCACCGGCCTCATCCTCGAGATCTTCGGCCGCCGCGCTCAGACCCGCGAGGGCCGGTTACAGGTCGAGCTCGCGCATCTTTCCTACCAGAAGGGTCGCCTCGTGCGCGCCTGGACCCACTTGGAGCGCCAGCGCGGCGGCGCGGGCTTCCTCGGCGGACCGGGTGAGGCCCAGATCGAGCTCGACCGCCGCATGCTGGACGCGCGCATCCAGGCTATCAAGAAGGAGCTTGAGCAGGTCGTCAGAACCCGCGAGCTGCACCGCGCCGGACGGCGCAAGGTGCCTTACCCCATCGTCGCCATCGCCGGCTATACGAACGCCGGCAAGTCGACGCTATTCAACCGCATCACGGGGGCGGGCGTCCTTGCCATGGACCAGGTGTTCGCCACGCTCGATCCCACCATGCGCGAGGTGAAGCTCGACGGCGGGAGGCGCATCATCCTGTCCGACACGGTCGGCTTCATCTCCGACCTGCCGCCGTCTCTGGTGGCCGCCTTCCGCGCCACGCTCGAGGAGGTCGTGGAAGCGGACTTGATCCTGCACGTTCGCGACATCTCGCATGCCGAGACGGAGGCACAGGCGCGCGACGTCGAGGCCGTGCTGGCGAGTCTCGGCATCGACACGGTGCCCGCCCATGCCCACATCCTCGAGGTCTGGAACAAGGTCGATCTTCTTTCCCCCGAGCGCCGCGTCGAGATCGAGGCAGAGGCCCGCTTCCGCGAGAGGAAGCCCGTGCTCGTTTCGGCGCAGTCGGGTCAGGGTATCGACCAGCTCGTCACCGCCATCCGCGACCGCCTGGGAGCCGGCGACGAGGAGATGGTGCTCACGATTCCGGCGAGCGAAGGCCGGCTCATGAGCTGGCTCCACAGGCATGTCGGCGTCATCGAGCGCACTCAGCTCGAGAACGGCGATGTACGCTTCCATGTCCGCGTGGGCGCCGACCACAAGGGCCGCCTCATGGCCCGCCTTGCCGAGAGCGGGCTCGCCGCCGGCGTGCTCCGCGTGTGAGCGCAAATGGGCGGCCTGACCGCTTGCCCCCGCGTCGAGGAGGGCTCGCGACGCTCACCTCTTCTCCTTGTCTGCGGCCCGGATCTCGTTCCAGTAGAGGTCCATCTCGTCGAGGGACGACTCCTGCGGCGTGCGGCCGCTTTCGGCAAGCCGCGCCTCGATGTGACGAAAGCGGCGCGTGAACTTGTCGTTTGCCAGGCGCAGGGCGTCCTCGGGATCGATCCGTAAGTGGCGCGCGATGTTGGCTATCACGAACAGCACGTCACCCAGCTCTTCCTTGATTGCCGCCTCCGATTTGCTCCCACAGTCCGAGGCATCCGGCCGGCTCGCCGGAGGCAAGTCGGATGCCGCAAGCCAGGATGCTTCGGATGGCGTATTCGAGCCTCGGGGATCGAGGACGAATGCGACCTCGGCGAGCTCGGCGAGCTCCTCCTTCAGCTTCTCGAACACAGGGCGAATATCGGGCCAGTCGAAGCCGACGGCAGCGGCCTTCTCCTGGAGCTTCAAGGCCCGTGTCAGGGCCGGGAGCGCAAGCGGAACGTCGGAGAGGAGCGAGGGCGCCTTGCCGTCGCTCGAGGCGCTGGCGTCGAGAGCGTGATGCCCGGCAGCGAGGCGGGCGCGGAGGTCCGCTTTTTCGGCCTTTTCCTCCGCCTTGATGCGGGCCCAGAAGCCGGGAGCGGCGCCCGCGGCGCGCTGCTCGGGCGATCCGAACACATGCGGATGGCGGCGGATCATCTTCGAGGTAACCGCATGTACGACGTCGCCGAACGCGAACGCGCCGTCCTCCTCGGCCATGCGGGAGTGATAGACGACCTGCAACAGGAGGTCGCCGAGCTCCTCCTCGAGATCTGCGAGGTCCCCGCGCGAGATGGCATCGGCCACCTCGTACGCCTCCTCGATGGTGTAGGGAGCGATGCTCTCGAACGTCTGCTCGAGATCCCACGGGCAGCCCGTCACGGGCGTGCGCAGCCGGGCCATGATCTCGAGTAGGCGGGAGATGTCGCGGGAGGGCGTTACGGAGTCGGTCATGGCCCGGGACAGTAGACGAATTTGCCGTGCCTGTCAGACGGGGCGACGTGGTGCCAGCAGAACGGGACCGAAGCGCCATGCCAGCGCAAGCGGCACGAGCCATCCCGCCCATGCGATGCAGCCGTAGACGGCGTCGAACTCTCCCGGCGACTTGACCGCAACGGCAGTGACGAGCCGCACCCAGACGGCGCCAGAGGCGACCGCGGCCATGGCGAGCATCAGCTGCGCGTGGTCGCGGTAGCGGCGCTCGCGGACGGCCCGAAGGCCGAGAACGAGCAGCCCCAGCCAGACGAGGCCTTGTACGAGGAACCCGGCCCGGGCGAGCGTGACGGAGTCGCTCATGACGGCGACCGGAAGGGACGAGATGCCGCCCGCCACGACGCACCCGGCCGCAATCCATCCGAGCGGGCGATGCCAGTGCGGCCGGCGGCGGAGGGCGATGACAAACGGAACGACGAGGAGCGCGAGACCGGCGGTCAGCATGTGCAGCTGGAACATCACGGGCACGCGCACGGCCACCACGTGAAGGTTGAAGGGCAGGGGGATCGCACCCGCTCCTTCAAGTATCGCGACGAGAGCCACAGGCACGGCGAGCGTCGACACGACTGCCGCAATCGCCACGCGCGGGGCCCAGAGGAGCCATGCGGCCGACATAAAAACGCCGGCGGGAGGTGATGAAAGGGCGGAAGACGAGCCCATGTTTCGAGCCAATGGCCGTGGAGTGAAAACCATCATGCGTATTTCTTTAGTCGTCGTTTGTGTTCTCGCCGCGGCGGCCCCCGCGTTGGCCGCCCTCAGCGTACCGTCGCTCGGCGGGCGATGGCAGGGCCCCAACTACCGCATGGCCGCCAAAAGCCCGGAGTGCAACAACGGCGCCTGTGAGCTCACGCTCGACATCGTGCCGTGCGGCAAGGACTGGTGCGGGATCGAGGTGGGACGTGACGACAAGTGCGGGACAACCGCGTTGAAGCTCGCGGTTGCCGGCGACGGCGACCAGCTCCAGGGCACGCTCTCGCTCGCCGCCGGCACCGAGCCCTATGTGATCAGGGCCCACATCGTTACGGGCGATGGCCCCGACGCTGCACCGCGGCTGAGCCTTACCGGTGATACCGGCGGGGAGTTTCGCATCTATCGGCGTTCGTTCCCGTTCCACGCCACGCTTGCGCGCATCGGCGACGCGGTATGCAAGGACGCGACCAAGCCGGTATCGTGAGGCTTCGCGCGTCGGTTGTTTGAAATCTCGCCGAAAGGCATTAGCGTCCTCCGCGAAGGAAACTCATTCGGGGGGAACGTCTCATGCTCGGCAGGCTCATTCTGCTGCTTCTTCAAATCGCGGGCGGCTGGTTCGGTGCGCAGGCGCTCATGTCACAAGTCGGCGGCAGCGTCCCGGGAACATTCCGGCTCTACGTATTCGCCGTTGTGGCGGCCATCGTCGTCTACTTGATCGGAGTCATTGCCGCACTCGTGTTGAAGGAGGTCGGGTCACCGTCGTCGCAGACCCTCTCCTTCTCGCTCGTCACGGCACTCGTCGCCGCGCTTCTGTGGAGCTTCGGGCCAGGACTGCTGCCCCAGGTGCCCTGGGGCAAGATCCGGCCCGAGTACGCCGTGCTGGCTGGAGCCATTCTCGGCTATATGCTGAAGAAATAGCGCCCGGCGATCGACAATCAAAAGGCGTGCGGAACTGGTTCCGCACGCCCTCAACGATCAGGTTGCCCCACCATTCGGCTGGCACGGGGGAATTGTAGAGGTACGGCCTCCGTCAGAC
>JAGVSR010000125.1 GCA_019137195.1 Alphaproteobacteria bacterium | reverse complement strand
CTTTGTGCCTGAGACACAGTGCGGCCATGGCAGCGAGCGCACCGTTCCAGTCGTTCCTCGGCTCGTGCGGGTAGACGGTCGTGGTGTCGAGGAGCTTGCCGGTGGCGTCGACGACGGCAACCTTGACGCCTGTCCTGATGCCAGGATCGAGGCCCATGGTGACGCGCGGACCTGCGGGCGCGGCGAGGAGGAGGTCTTTCAGGTTCGACTTGAAGACGCCGATGGCTGCGGTGTCCGAGCCTTCCTTCAGCCGCGTCAGGAGATCGACGGCGAGCGAGACGTGAAGCTTCGCCTTCCAGGCCAGCTTGACGGTGTCGATCAACCAGCGGTCGGCGAGGCGGCCGCGGTCGGCGATGTTGAAGGCGGCCATGATCTTCAGTTCGGCCGGGTGCGGTTTGCCGGGCTCGGGCACGACGTCGAGATCGATGTCGAGGATGCCCTCGTTGCGGCCGCGGAGGAGAGCGAGCGCCCGGTGCGAGGGCATGTCGCGGACAGCCTGGCCGAAGTCGAAGTAGTCGGAGAATTTGGCACCCTCGGTCTCCTTGCCCTTCAAGACCTTGGATGTGACGAGACCGGTCAACCACAGCCACTCCCGCACCTCACCGACGAGCTTTGCGTTCTCGCCGATGCGCTCGATGATGATGTGACGCGCACCGTCGAGTGCGGCCTTGGCGTCGGCAAAGCCTGCCTCGGTGTTGAGGAACCTCTCCGCTTCGGCGGCGGGGTCCAGTGCGGGATTGGAGAGGAGCGCGTCAGCGAGCGGCTCGAGGCCCGCCTCGCGGGCGATCTGGGCCTTCGTGCGCCGCTTGGGCTTATAGGGGGCATAGAGGTCCTCGAGTGCGACCTTGGTCTCGGCTCCGGCGATGGCACGCGATAGCTCCGGGGTCATCTTGCCCTGCTCGGTGACCGACTTCACGATCGCGGCGCGCCGGTCCTCGAGCTCGGTGAGATAGCCGAGGCGCTCCTCGAGCTTTCTCAATTGCGTGTCGTCGAGGCCGCCGGTCTTCTCCTTGCGGTAGCGGGCGATGAAGGGCACCGTCGCGCCCTCGGTCAGGAGGTCTACGGCAGCGCTCACCTGCCCGACCCCAACATTGAGCTCCTCAGCGATGCGGGCGGCGATGGTGGTCATGCTTTCGGCTCCCTAGAAGTGGCGCAGTGCCCGACGAGCAGACTGTATACAAGCGGACGTGGCGAATCTCCGGCCTTCATAGCTGCGCCGGATCTGGAGAGCATTCACCCGCCGATGATTTCCACACCCGGGCGAACGGGTGGATGGCCGAAGGGGCGGCGCGTCGGTGTGTAGGTCTCTCGGGCGGGCACGGAGACGATGTCGCGCTCGGGCCAGCGCAGCGCCGTCAGTCGGCCGCCGAAGCAGCAGCCGGTGTCGACGCAGAGCGTATTGTTGACCCACTCCGCCTCGGGGACCGGGGTGTGGCCGTAGACGATTGCGGGCTGTCCGCGATAGCCGGCCGCCCAGTGATAGCGTACCGGGAGGCCGTGCTCGTCGGTCTCGCCGGAGGTGTCACCGAACAGGCAGAAGCTCCTGATCTCGCCCGAGTCGCGGCCGATCATATCCTCTTTGAGGCCGGCGTGGGTGACGACGAGCGCGCCGCCGTCCAGCCAGACGTAGATCGGGAGCGGCGACAGGAATTCGAGAAGCCGGGCCCGGAACCCGGCCGAGGCTCCCTCGAGCTGGCGCGCGGTGGCCTCGAGGCCATGGGAGAGCTTGACGTTGCGACCCTCGAGCCAGCGCACGAATTTGACGTCGTGGTTGCCGGGAACGGCGAGGCCGTGACCGCTTTCAGCCATGGCCATCACGATCCTCAGCACATCGGGCGAGTTGGGGCCGCGGTCGACGAGGTCTCCGACGAAGACCGCGCGCCGGCCGGCTGGTGCCGAGACGTGCGCGCGGCGGCGGTCGCCGCTGCCGTCGAGGTCGACCTCGTAGCCGAGCCGCCTCATGAGCTCCATCAGCTCGTCGGCGCACCCATGCACGTCGCCGATGACATCGAAGGGGCCGCGAAGTGCGCGTTTGTCAGGCCTGTCGCGCGCCGCGAGCGCCTGATGTGGCTTGCGATGACTCATGCCGGTGGTGAAAGAGAGGGGAAGAAACGCCGCGATGCAGCTCGCCTACTCGTCAATATAGTCATCTACGATCAATTTCGGCTGCGGCACATCGGACACGAACTGGGCAAGGTGCTCGAGGCCGGGCGGGACGGGGCCGCCGTAGGCCCAGTCGAGAAGCTCGACCGTATGCACGATCGGCATATCGAGCCCCGGCTCGAGCTGGGCGATGCAGCCGATGTTGCCGGCGGCGACGACGTCGGCCCGCGTCGTGCGGATGTTCTTGAGCTTTCTCGTCTTGAGCTCGTTCGCGATCGCCGGCTGCAGGATGTTGTAGGTGCCGGCCGAGCCGCAGCAGAGATGCGCCTCGGGAGCCTCGGAGACAGAGTAGCCAGCCTGCTTCAATAGCCACTTCGGCTCGTCGGTGACGCGCTGGCCGTGCTGCAACGAGCAGGCGGCGTGATAGGCGACGCGGATCGAGGACCAACGGGTAGGCGGGCCGATGGGTACCTGGGTCAGGAACTCGGTGATGTCGCGGGCGAGAGAGGAGATCTTTGCGGCGCGGCCGGCATAGTCGGGATCGTGCTTCAAAATGTGGCCGTAGTCCTTGACGGTGGTGCCGCAGCCCGAGGCGTTGACGATGACGGCGTCGACGTTGCCCTTCGCCATCTCTTTCGACCAGGCGTCGACGTTGCGCTTGATCTGGCGGACGGCGTCGGCCTCGCGGCCCATGTGATGATTGAGGGCGCCACAGCAGCCGGCGCCGGAGGAGACGACGACGTCGACGCCGCGGCGCGCGAGGAGCCGAATGGTGGCATCGTTGATCGAGGGACGCAGCACCTGCTGGGCGCAGCCAGCGAGCATGACGACGCGGGCCTTGTGCTCGGCCTTGGTGGTCGCCGTTCCCGGCCCGGCGTACTGGGCCTCGCCGGGGAACGACTGCGGCGCGAGGTCGATCATGGCGGCGACCTCCTCGAGGCCGAAGCGGCGGAAGAGCGGCGACAGTGGCCGGACGAGGCGCGCCGCCTTGATGGCTTTTTTGAAGCGGCGGGGATATGGCACCGTGTTGGCGAGGAGGGAGCGCAGAAAGCTCGTTTTCCAGCCGCGGCGGGTCTTCTCCTCGATCTCGGCGCGGGCACCGTCGACAAGGTGCATGTAGTCGACGCCCGAGGGGCAGGTCGAGGTGCAGGAGAGGCAGGTGAGGCAGCGGTCGATATGATGGCGCACCTCGAGGCTCGGTGGCGCGCCCCGCTCGTACATGTCCTTGATGAGATAGATGCGTCCGCGCGGGCTGTCGCGCTCGTCGCCTAGGGTGACGTAGGTCGGGCACACGGCAGTGCAAAGGCCGCAGTGAACGCAGCGGCGCAGGATGCGGTCGGCCTCGGCGACGCGCGGATTTTTCAGCTGCTCGGGCGTGAATTTCGTCTGCATCGAGGATCAGGGGTTCCGTAGCGACAGTGTCGACATTGCAGTGTGGCCATGACACCCGACCCTATCACCACAGGACAGGGAATCCGGCCGGCGTCTGCCGAAGGAGTACAACCCGCGATCGAGCATCGCTCGAATGTCCTCTCCGATGAGGCGAGAGGCAGGGTGTGGGATTGTGGTGCCAAAGCCCATCGCTCACATCCCTACGTACATGCGGCCGGGATTGAGGAGGCCCAAAGGATCGAAGGCCTCTTTGATTCCCTTCGATAGACGCTCGATCGCGGGGTTCAGGGGCTGGAACACGTCGACGGTGCTCCTGACGGCCTCCTCGGCGCGGATCAGGGTGGCGTGACCTCCGTGGCTCGCGATGGCGCGGCGGATGTCGGCGGCGCCGCCGTCTGCGGACGCCGGCGTCTCGATCCACACGAGGCCGCCGGACCAATCGTAGTAGGTCTCGACCGGCATGTGACGGCGGATGGATGCGACGAGCTTCGGAGCAGCGCGCGGCGAGGTGGAGATGCGCCAGATGTGCGAAGGACCGTAGGGGAACACTGCAAGGCGCTTCAACTCGCCCCACAGCTTCAGCGACCGCTCGAGATCGAGCCGCGCCGGCGCGCCGTAGGCCTTGAGCTCGGCTTCCAGCTTGTCCATGCGGTAGGCGGTCGATTTGGCGAAGTTCTCGAGACGGATGGCGGTGATCGCCTCGGCGCCGGCCCCCGGCATCTCGAAGCGCAGACGGGCTGCGAGCGCGGCCGAGAGATGGGCGGTGCCCGAGACCTCGAACGGCGAGGCCGTGGCGGCGCACATGAGCTCGCTGGCGATGTCGTCGGGGAGGCCGAAGTAGACGAGGGTCGCGGTGTCGTCCGGCAGCGGCAGCACCTTGAAGGTGACCTCGGTCAGGACCGCGAGCGTGCCCCAGCTGCCGGCAAGGCCGCGCGCCACGTCGTAGCCGGTGACGTTCTTCATCACGCGCCCGCCGGACTTGAAGATCTCTGCTCGGCCGTTGACGCCGCGGGCGCCGATGAGGTGGTCGCGGGCGGCACCCGCCGAGATGCGCCGCGCGCCCGAAAGGTTGGTCGCGAACACGCCGCCGATGGTCTGCGCGCCCGGCTGGCCGCCCAGCATCGGGGCGATGTCGAGGGGCTCGAACGGCAGCATCTGGTTGCGGGAGGCGAGCTCGACCTCGATCTGCGACACGGTGGTGCCGGCGCGTGCCGACATGACGAGCTCGGTCGGCTCGTAGAGTGAGATGCCTCGCAGGCTCGAGGTGGTGATGGCCGAGCCGGCCGAGATCGGGCGTCCGAGGCTCCGCTTAGAGCCGGCACCCATGACCTCGACGCTGATCTCGCGATGGATCAGCGCGCCCATGATGCTCTTCAGCTCCCACTCGGTGGCAGGTCTCAGGATCTCGGTCACGGATGTACGATCTCCCTCACGCGGCCACGCTGCGGGAGCCTTGCGGCTCGGGCCGATCGACGGCCTGGCGCGCATCGAGCGGGAACACCTTCGCGGGGTTCAGGAGCCAGCCGGGATCGAACACCGACTTCAAGCGCACCTGGACGGCGAGATCCTCGTCGTTGAACTGCTCGCGCATGAGGTCGCGCTTCTCGATGCCGACGCCGTGCTCGCCGGTGAGGCAACCGCCGACGGCGACGCAGAGCCGCAATATGTCGGCACCAGCGGCCTCGGCCTTCTCCGTTTCGCCCGGCGTGTTGGCGTCGTACATGATGAGCGGATGCAGGTTGCCGTCTCCGGCGTGGAAGATGTTCGCGACTTTGAGGCCGTGCCGGTCGCAGATGGCAGAGATCTCTTGCAGGACATGGGCGAGGCTGCCGAGCGGGATGGTACCGTCCATGCAGTAGTAGTCGGCAAGTCGGCCGATGGCGCCGAACGCGGACTTGCGCCCTTTCCAGATGCGGGCTGCCTGCTCGGGGCTTTCCGCCACAGTCATCGAGGTCGGGCTCAGGTCGGCGGCAATCGTGGCGATGTAGGCGAGGCGGTCGCTGATCTCCTCCTCGGAGCCCTCCACCTCGATGATGAGCAGCGCCTCCGCGTCGAGCGGGTAGCCGGCCTTGGCAAAGGCCTCGCAGACCTCGATGGCGGGCTTGTCCATGAACTCGATGGCAACCGGAATGATACCCGAGGCGATGATGCGGGCGACGCAGATGGCGGCCTTGGCCGCGCTTTCGAAGCCGAGCAGCATGGGGCGGGCCCCCTCAGCCTGGCGCAGGATGCGCACGGTGGCTTCGGTGACGATGCCGAACTGACCTTCGGAGCCGACGACGAGGGCGAGGAGATCGTAGCCCTCCGAGTCGAGATGCGGCCCGCCGATGTCGACGACCTCGCCCGTCATCAGCACCATGCGCACGCCCAAGACGTTGTTGGTGGTGACGCCGTACTTCAGGCAATGGGCGCCGCCCGAGTTCATGGCGAGGTTGCCGGCGAGCGTGCAGGCGAGCTGGCTCGAAGGGTCCGGAGCGTAGAAGAAGCCCGCGCTGCCTACGGCACCCGAGATGGCGAGGTTGGTGATGCCCGCCTCGACGCGCACCCAGCGGGCCTCGTAATCCACATCGAGAACGCGGCTCATTTTGGAGACGCCGACGACGACGGCATCCTCGGCAGGAAGCGCACCGCCGCAGAGCGACGTTCCGGCGCCACGGGCCACGACCTTGATGCCGTGGGTGTGACAGTACTTCAGCACGCGCGAGACCTCCTCGGTCGAGGACGGCAGGACGACCGCGAGCGGCAGGCGGCGATAGGCCGTCAGGGCATCGGTCTCGAAGGCGCGGCGGCCGTCCTCGTCGGAGATGACGGCGGCGGGGCTCGTGAGAGCGGCCAAGTCGCGGGCGATCTCGGCCCTGCGCGCAATCACTGACTCGTCCGGTTTTGGAAGCTCGATCAGGGACATGGCGCAGAAGCCTCGGTGAGGCCCGGCCCCCGGGCAGGCTGCGGGGACGGGGGCGTGGCGATGGTTAAGCAATGGCCTGGAGCGGCATTTCCTGCAAGCGGTCTCGGCAGGTCATATGCGACCACGCCATGACTATCAACGATTTGGAAAAAGAGTAGTCTGGATGGAAATCTTCCGGGCCACGCTACTGCCGACTACCTAGCGCATCAACGAAGCATTGAAGCACCTTGGCCGATGCGACGAAAGCCGGCTGATGTGATCACAGCAGGAGGAGACCGTGACGACCATCAGTGACTTCGACATCTTCGCTCGCGTCGCCCGCACCGGCAACATGTCGGCGGCGGGGCGGGAGATGGGCCTGTCGCCCGCCGTGGTGTCGAAGCGCATCAGCTTACTGGAGGAGCGGCTCGGCGCTCGTCTCTTCCAGCGCACCACGCGCCAGCTCACGCTGACCGAGACCGGCGAGGGCTATTTCAAGCGCGTCGTCGACATCCTGTCCTTGATCGAGGAGGCCGAGGATTTCGTCTCTCGTCGCAACACGAAGCCACGCGGCGTGTTGAAGATCACCGCGCCCACCACTTTTTTCCGGCTTCACGTCTCGCCCTACCTGTCCAAGTTTCTCGAGCGTTACCCGGACATTCAACTCGACCTGCACCTCACCGACAACTACCTCGACATCATCCGCGATGGCTTCGATCTCGCGATCCGCATCGGCGAACTGCAGGACTCGTCTCTTGTCGCCCGCAAGCTGTCGCCCGACAGCCGCGTGATCTGCGCCGCGCCGGCCTATCTCGAGCGCGCCGGGAGGCCGAAGAGCCTCGCCGACCTCGAGGAGCACAACTGCCTCTCGGCCGGTGCTCAGGACGTATGGCGCCTCGAAGGACCGGAGGGTCAGGTGCAGCTGCGCGTCAAGGGCAACGTGCGCGCCAACTCGGCAGAGCTCATCCGCGAGGCGTTGATGGCCGGGCTCGGCATCGGGCTCAGGAGCCTGTGGGAGATCGGATCGGAGCTGAAGAGCGGTGCGCTCGAGGTCGTGATGCCCCAATATCACGGGTCCTCGAACGTCGCCATCTACGCCGTCTACCCGTGTCGCGAGTTCATGCCGGCCAAGGTGCATGCCTTCATCGAGTTCCTGGCCGAGCATTTCGGGCTCGAGCCCTATTGGGAGAAGGACGCGATCCCCGGACTCCTGGCGCGTCCCGGCAAGGTGGCGAAAGGCCAGCCGCGTCCGGGTGCCCCCCGCAAGAGCGAGCGCGTCAGCGCCGGGTAGGTCTTTCGGCAACGCTCTGGCGTCTGGTCCCCGTGCATCTCCTGGTGCGCGGGGATAATCTTTGCCAGGCAACAGCACCGCTTGACGGCCCGGTTCGCTGGGCGTCTATCGTTGGCGAGCGCGGCTGCACAAGCCGGTTCCGGCTCCTCCTCTCGAGACGCACGTCCTATCGCTCATGGCAGACGTTTCTGCAGCACGATCTCGCGCCGGTCTGTTCGTGACCTGCCTCGTCGATCTCTGGCGTCCGTCAGTCGGGTTCGCCGCGGCGAAGCTGATCGAGGCGGCCGGTGCCACCGTCGAGGTGCCGCGACTTCAGACCTGCTGCGGGCAGCCCGCGTACAACGCCGGCGACCGTGCGACGGCACGGGCGCTTGCGATCTCGACCATGCGCGCGTTTCAGGGCTTCGACTACGTCGTCGTGCCGTCGGGCTCGTGTGCCGCCATGCTCAAGATCCATTATCCGGAGCTTCTTTCCGACGACGAAACGCTGGCGCGCGAGGCGAGGGAGTTCGGCGGCCGTGTGTTCGAGCTGACGACGTTTCTGGCCGAGGTGCGTGGCCTCAAAGAGGTCCCGGGCCGCTTTCGGGGCCGGGTCGCCTATCACGACGCCTGCTCGGCCCGGCGCGAGCTCGGGATCGGTGTCGCGCCACGTCGGTTGCTGGCGGCCGTCGATGGCTTGACGCTCGCCGAGCTCGGCGACGCGGAAAGCTGCTGTGGCTTCGGCGGGCTGTTCTCGGTCAAGTACGGCGACATCTCTGAAGCGATCGTGGCCAAGAAGGCCGCCGCCGTCGTTGCAGCAGGCGTCGACCTGTTGGTCGGGCCGGATCTCGGATGCCTCCTGAACATCGCCGGTAAGCTCACCCGCGCGGATGCCCATGTCTCGTGCCGCCACATCGCCGAGGTGCTGTCGGGTGAGCTCGAGGAACCACCGATCGGGCACTCGCAGCACGACGCGTAGCCAAAGTCTACGGACGGCGTCTGTCGGACTCCGCGACGACCAGCACGGGATATGCTCACGGCGCTGAACCCAGCTGCGGCCGGTGCATGGGGCTCGCCGGGGGAGGATGTCTGCCCAAGTGTCGGCCGGGCTCGAGACGGGGCACTCGCGGATTGGCATTTTCGACATTGGCGAACGTACTTGCGACAGTCGCGATGTCCGGTTGTTGCGATGTCGGACGTTGTCGCCAGCGGTACCGGACGAGGCGCAACCGGATCCGCGGGGCTGTGCCACGCGTATATTGTTACGAGGATTTAAGCCGCGCATGGCGGAAGGGCCCCTATAATGTCCTTTGTGTCGTCCGCGGCCGACGAAGCCAGGGGGAGCGGTCCATTCCGGACCGTTGCTCGGGTGACGGGGCCCCTAGCGGGCTTCCAGAGCAGGGACGTGGTCCGGTGAGCCCGGGGCACGCGCATAGAATGACCAGCAAGGCGTTGCCGACTATCTCAGACGGCTCCATGGGACTCTCGCGCTATCTCGCCGAGATCCGCAAATTCCCCATGCTGGAGCCGGACGAGGAGTACATGCTCGCCAAGCGCTGGCAAGAGCACGGCGACACGGACGCGGCCCATAAGCTGATCACGTCGCACCTGAGGCTCGTGGCGCGCATTGCCATGGGCTATCGCGGCTACGGGCTGCCCGTGGGCGAGGTGATTTCGGAAGGCAACGTCGGCCTCATGCAGGCGGTGAAGCGCTTCGAGCCCGACCGCGGCTTCCGGCTCGCCACGTACGCCATGTGGTGGATCAGGGCCTCCATTCAAGAGTACATCCTGCGCTCGTGGAGCCTCGTGAAGATGGGCACCACGGCTGCCCAGAAGAAGCTCTTCTTCAATCTGCGCCGGGCCAAGAGCCAGGTGCAGGCGCTCGAGGAGGGCGACCTCAAGCCCGAGCACGTCAAGTCGATCGCCAGGAAGCTCGGCGTTACCGAGGACGACGTCGTCTCGATGAACCGCCGCCTCGGCGGCGATGCCTCGCTCAATGCACCGGTGCGAGCCGACGCCGAGTCCGGCGAGTGGCAGGACTGGCTCGTCGATGACACACCGGACCAGGAGGAGCGTCTCGTCGAGAGCGAGGAACTCGGCCAGCGCAAGAGCTTCCTTGCGGCTGCCCTCGAGCAGCTCACGGACCGTGAGCGGCGTATTTTCGAGGCGCGGCGGCTCGCGGAGGAGCCGGCAACGCTCGAGGACCTTTCGTCGGAGTTCGGGGTCAGCCGCGAGCGCATTCGGCAGATCGAGGTCCGCGCCTTCGAGAAGGTGCAGAAGGCCGTGCAACAGGCATCGCAAGCCCGCCTCGCCAAGGCAGGGTCGTAGCCCTTTGCCAGCGTGCTGATGCAATGCGAAATTCCTTCCGGGTGTGTCGTAAACGCGGGGCACGAATCACCTAGCATCAAGTCGTGAGGGGAAATTTCCCCTCTCGTCGCCGCGGCAGCCCCAATGCCGCAGCAGGACGGGTGTGCGCGTCAGAGAGACGAGGGACGATACCCTTGACCACTCTGAACTCCGGTCACGCGTCGATGAGAGCAGTGCCGAGACACCATGCCGGGCGGGAGCGGACGAGCTCGCCCGAGGGAGCATCGGATCTCGGCGCAGGCCCACCCCCGCTCACTCCCACGTCCGACCCGACCTCACCAGACCGACATCACGTCCGGCGCGCTCGCGGCCCCGAGGCTTCCCGCCTTCGGGGCCGTACTCGTAGCACCGGCTGTCGATGGCGGTCGGCCTACTCGGCCCCGGTGCGGTGCATCCGCCAAAACATGGAGCGCCCCATGCTGAAGCACGACAGTCCATCCCGGCACGCGGCACGTCACGCGCGGCAAACCTGCGCCGCGACGGGTCCGGCCTTCAACTGGAGGGACCGCCTGCTCTGGCTGATCAAACCTCCTCTTCCCCCAAGTATGCTCTAGCTCCGCCATTGCCTGCCGGGGTGCGATCCAGAGTGCAGGCCACGACATGCAAGAAGGCCGGTCCCCTGAGACCGGCCTTCGTGTTTACTGCACGCGTGCGGCCGGTCCAGCGGGCCGGGTTCGCTGCATGCTCACTCGCTGAGGCGCAGCGGCGAAAGGTTCTTGGCGATGCTTTCGAAGGCGACCTTGAGCTCGGCGGCACCCGATGCGTCAAAAAAGTCCGCGCTCGACGTTGCGCAGGATTCGAGCATGTTCTTGGTGGCATTGTCGGCGACGTCGAAGGCCACGGTGTAGATCGTGATTCCCTTGCCCTTGATGTTGGTGCAGAGCTCGGCGGTGAGCGCGTTGGACTGCGCCGTATCCGTCCGGTTGTGGCTCGGATAGGTCGGCGACAGCGTGTTGACGCCGTCCGTCATCAGAACCAGGATCTTGCGCACCTCCTTGCCGTCGATGACCTCGCCGTAGTCGTGCGCCTCGGGGTAGGGTGCGTCCTTGGACAGCGTCGTCCAGCCCCAGAACAGGCCGGCCGGGATGTACGTCTCGCCGACAGCGATGAGGTCGTCGATCTGGCTGTTGAGCGCCGTCTTGTCGTTCACGAGCGGCGTCACTGGCGCGCCGCAGGCGGCGTTCATGATGCCGGGAACGGGTACGCTCCAAGTCTCGTCGCGAGTGTCGAGGGGATAGTCGCGCGAGCCGGCGCAACCGGACCAGGTGTAGGTTTCGGTGTAGTCGAAGCATTTGTAGACCGGCGGACCGTACTGGTAGTCGCAGACCTGGGACTGATAGGTGTAGGGCGTGCCGTCGTTGTAGCCGGTGAAGGTCTCCATGCGGCAGTTGGAGGTTCCAATCACGTCGGAGTAGTTGCCGCAGGACTGCTGGACCGTAGAGGAATCCGCCGGCACCGACATCCAGGCCTGGTTGCGGTTTCCAATGCCCACGTTGACGTACTGTGCGAACGGCACGATCGACACGTTGATCATGTCGGCCGCCTTGGGGTCCGTGTAGACAGTCTCGACAAGGGCCTTGGCTGCGTTCTTGAGGGCGTCGAGTTTTGCACCTGCCATGGAGCCGGTGGTGTCGAGCACGAGTGCGATCTCCGCGTGCTGAGAGGCGGTGAGCACTTTCGACTGGGCGTTGATATCGATCGTCGACATTCCGAGCAGCCGCATCAACAGTGTATCGACCTTGGCCGTTGCGGTGGCGGTGATCCCATCGTTGTTCGCTGTCTTGGCCAGATTGACCTCAACCTTGTCGACGCCGTGCTCGGTCCTCCAGTTGGTCGTGAAGAACCGCTTGCCGACGGCGTTGAGGTCGATGTTGGCATCTCTGAGCTCTACCGCCGTGCCGAGCACGGCCGCGTCGAGGTCGTTCTGCATCTGAGTCTTGACGCTGACGGCGCGGGTGAAGTCGATGGCCGCGCCGGCGGCCACCAGCAAAACCATGAGGCTGAGGCCGAATATGACCGCGACGGCACCGTTTCGGTCGGCGGCAAAGTGTGCCGTACGCTGCCGGACGTACCCGAGAAGGGATGAATGCATGAACAACCTGCCCCTAGAGCCAAGCTCGCTGGGGCGCATTGTGGTGAACCCGGATTACTTGCGTCTAAAGCGACGTGGTTAACCTGGGGCTCTTTCGAGAGAGAGCTTGTTCAAATTCGTGGATAATGAGGCTCTCCGGCCTTCACATGGGCAGGCGGGCCACCTGCTGCGAGTAGTAGGTGTCGATCGCGGAGCGGATGCTGTCGGCGACCTTCTGGCGCCAGGCATCCGAATTGAGCTGTGCGGCGTCTTCCTTGTTGGTCACGTACGCGAGCTCGATCAGGACCGAAGGGAACTTCGCCGTCTTGAGCACCCGGAACCCCGCCTGCTGCTCCGGCTCGTCGCGCAGGTTGGTAGTCTCGCCCATGAACTCCACCACGGCGCGGGTGAAGAGGTTCGTGCGTTCCTTGGTGGTATCGACCTCGCGCTGGGCAAGATCGCCGAGGATGCTCTTGACGGTGTCGACGTCATCCTCCGCCCCGCCCGTCTTCTTGATCCTCTCCGCCTCGGCGGTGGAGAGGGCACGATCCGCGACCTCGCGCTTGGCCGAGCCTTCGAGCGCCTTGGCCTGGCTGTCGCGAAGGGAGAAGATGGTGGCGCCGCGGGCCTTGTTCTGGGCGTAGTCGGCGTGGACGGCCATGAACAGCGTGGCGTTGGCCTTCTCGGCGATCTCGAGACGTTCTCCGAGTGGGATGAAGACATCGGTGTCGCGGGTCATCACCACGCGATAGCGACCGGTCTCCTCGAGCTTCTTGGCGAGCACCTTGGAGAAGGCGAGCACGACGTCCTTCTCGATGGTGCCGTTCTTGGTTGCTCCCGAATCGTGGCCTCCGTGGCCGGGGTCGATGACGATGACGGGCTTGAAGCTTCTGGCGGCGAGGACCGAAGGGCGCAGGGCCTCACGCGGGGACGGAGGCTGGATACCGCTGGCGCCGAGGCCGGAGGGTGCGATTTTGAAAGCGGCTTTCTTGACGGTCTTGGCGTCCGCTGCCGCCGCCGGAAGGAGCTCGATCGCGAGGTGCGGGCTAGTGCCGGCGGTGCCATTTTGGATGGTCTTGCTCTTGACCACGACCGGGCCGGTGACGTCGATGATGACGCGGGACCTGCCGGGAGCCGACTGGCCGGCGCGGAAGTCGCTGACGAGACCTACAGGCTTGCCGCCGGTGGCGGGCGGCAGCTGCAGCTTCATTTCTGGCAGGTCGACGATGACGCGGTTGGGGTTGGAGAGGGTCTGGATCTCGAAGTCGGCCGCCTTCTCGAGACCGATCACGAAGCGGGTCGGAGCTAGGCTCGTGGAGGTACCGCCGGCCTCGCTAGAGGACCCAGACTCAGCATAGGCGACCGCGCAATTGAGCGCGAGCATAGCGGCCAGCGTCGTGACGGCCAGCCTTCGCGGCCGGCCCCAAATGAGTGCCATCGTCTCGACCCCCGTCTACGCAGTACAGATCCAACTCGGGAAAGTCTTAGGTGAAGCCCAGGAAGATGGCATCTTTCGGGACTTCGTCCGGCATTGTTATGGAGTTGGAAACGTTAACAGAGTCTTAAAAGGGCCTGGCAGCGGGGCTTTCGCCTTAACGTTCCGGCCCCGGGGCCGAGATGTCGCAGCTCGGGCTACAGTCTCTGATCGCTTGCGCCGGCAGGGCTCAGACGATCCCGATCCCTATTTGTGCGAACCGGGCTGAGGCGCAGCGAGAAAGGTGTCAGACCAGAGGTCTGACACCTCTCCGCCATTACGGACGCGCGCTCTTGGCGAGACGCACGAGGTTCAGGAACTCTCCCCGGTAGCCATAGGGGTCGTCGCCTTTCGTCGCGCGGGCAAGCTCGAGCACGTCGTCGTAGGTATAGTTCTTGAGGTAGGGCGAGCCCTTCAAAAGCTGGCCGAAGGCGGCGACGGCGACCGAGAAGCGAGCCTCGTTCCAGGCCGCAGGCGCGCGGCTCTCGCCGAGGGGTGCCGTGATCGGCAGCGAGACGAGCTTCGAGGCATCCTCTTTGGGCAGCTTGTAGCGGAGCTTCAGAAAGGCGAGCTCGCGGTCGGTGGCGTCGGACGCGGTTGTGAGCCCCTGCGGTTTCGGCTCGATGGCCGCGGCCGTCCTCTGTCCGTTGCCGTAGCGTAGCTCGTCGACCATCGGCTGTGCGCCGACCGGCGTCACCTCGTAGATGGCGGTCACCGTGTGGCCCGAGCCGATGTCGCCGGCATCGACGCGATCGTTGTTGAAGTCCTCGCGGCGGAGGGCGCGGGTCTCGTAGCCGATGAGGCGGTACTCCGACACGCGGGCCGGGTTCCACTCGATCTGCACTTTGACGTCCTTGGCGATGGTGAAGAGCGTCGACGAGGCCTCGTCGACCAAGACCTTGCGGGCCTCGTTGAGCGTGTCGACGTAGGCCGCAGTGCCGTTGCCGTGCTGAGCGAGCGTCTGCATCAGCGCGTCGTTGTAGTTGCCCTCGCCGACGCCGAGGACGGAGAGGAAGATGCCCTTCTCGCGCTTCCGCTCGATGAGCCCCTTCAACTCGTCCTCGTTGGTGACGCCGACGTTGAAGTCGCCATCGGTGGCAAGAATGACCCGGTTTACGGCCGCCTTGTCGAAATTCTCCTCGGCGAGGCGATAGGCATCCTGGATGCCCTCCGCACCGGCGGTCGAGCCTCCAGCGCCGAGCTTGTCGATGGCGGCGCGGATCCTCGCCTTGTCGGACACCCTGGTCGGCTCGAGTGCTACGCCAGAGCCCGAGGCGTAGGTCACGATAGCGACCGTGTCGTCGGCTTTCAGCTCGTCGAGGAGCATACGGAAAGCGTTTTTGACGAGCGGCAGCTTGTCGGGCGGCGTCATCGAGCCCGAGACGTCGATCAGGAACACGAGATTGGCGCGCGGGCGCTCGACCGGCGTCACGTCGTAGCCCTTGATGCCGATGTGGACGAGCTGGTTCGCGGGATTCCACGGGCTCGGCATGACGGTGACGGTCGGCTGGAACGGCGTCTCGGCCGATTCCGGCCTCGGGTAGGCGTACGGGAAGTAGTTGATCAACTCCTCGACGCGAACCGCATCCTTCGGCGGCAGGCGCCCTTCGTTCAGAGCACGGCGCACAAAGGCGTAGGAGGCGGTGTCGACGTCGGTCGAAAAGGTCGAGACGGGCTCGGCTGCCACTTGCTTGATGGGGCTCTGCTCCTTGGCCTCGAACTTGTCGTGGAACTCCTGCTCGACGATTTGCTTTTGGCGCTCGGCCTCGTCCATCTGGGCATAGGGGTTGTAGCCGGGCGCGATGCTCTCGGAGCGGTTTCTGGCGTCGGTTCCGGCGATGCGGCTCTGCTCGTTGAGCATTCGGCCGCCGGTGGCGGCGTTGAGGTCGGCAGCGCCGAGGCCCGCGACCGGTGCGGCCGGCTTGGCAGGCGGCTCCGCTGACGCCACGCTGACGTCGCCTAGCTTGTCCTGAGGTGTGCCAGCGACAATGCGGCCGATGGCGGGCGCCTGCGGCTCGGCTGTGACCACGGGTGGAGCCGGCGGCGTCGCCGCTGGTGCGGACCCGAGGGTCTTTGACGTGCCGCTGCCGATCTGGCCGTCGAGGTTGCCCAAGTTCGGTCGTGGACCCTCCATCAGACCGCCTTCTCTCGGAGGACCGCCATGCCATTGGCCAGGGTCGTCGCCGCGCATTGCCATGTCTTTCGTGTCGACGGCGAAGGGCGGCGCGATGCGCGTATCGGCGAGCGACGTGTCGGCGTCGGTGGGTGCGGGCTCGGTTTCGGATGCCCGCCGCTCGGCCTTCCTGGCCTCGTCGAGCTTGGCGGACTTTTCCGCGGCGGCGGTGTCCTTGCTCTTGGCGAGCGTGCCGTCACCCGAGGGCTGAGGAGGCACGAGCTTGTCGTCGAGATGTGCAATGACGGCCGGCTTGGCGGACTCGCCGTACGAGCCGGACAAGCTGCTCGCGATCTCGGCCGGCGCGAAGCTGCCGCGCGTCATCTGAAACGCCAGCGGCGCAGCGACGACGAGCGCTGCGACCGATGCGGCCATCATGTAATGCGTTCGGGTGAACGTCATGAACCTTCTCCTCATCGCCCCATGCGATGCGGAGATAGGACGGCCGGCCGTCCCGCTTCCTTGGGTTACATTCCTGTCATCCGGCGCGACCGTCTCATCGCGGCCCGGCGCGGTATCTGCGCAGGCCGTTGCCGTAGAGGTGGCGGCATCGAACGCCTCGAGTGCCGCGGCCAGAGCTTTCCGCTTGGCGTCCGCGCTCGCCGCGGGCACCGTGAGATCCTTCAGCGATGTCAAGTCGCGTTCGGTCATCTCGTGTCACTCGATTGAGGGTCGTTTCCCCTTGTGGCGGAGGGTTGGGGAGCGGTGAAACCTGTGTGGCTCGGCTCGGGGCTTCTCTCCGCCCCAGACCGCTCCTCGCACCATTTTCCTCGTCGCTTCGCGACGCTGGGGGAAGGGGAACAGTTCCAGCTCTTCATCCTATCGCCTCCAGTCTCGTCCTGAGGCGGTTTCTGGCCTCGTGCAGGTGCCACGAGACGGTCTTCTCGGAGCAACCCATGACGGCGGCCGCCTCGCCGTGCGTCAGGTCCTCGCCGTAGACGAGCAGCACGGCGTCGCGCTGTTGGTCGGGAAGGGCGCGCACTGCGTCCCAAAGCTCTCGTCCGATGACCTCGCTCTCGGGCGTCGTGTTCGCAGGGGCGTCGACCAGCATCATCACATTGGACGGCGAGAGCGGGGTAACTCTTTGGCTCGCGCGGAGGTGATCGGTCGTGGTCGTGAAGGCGATGCGGTAAATCCAGGTCGAGAGCTCGCAGTCGCCCCGGAACGAGCGGATGGCGGTGGCGAGCTTGACGACCACGTCCTGGGCGATGTCCTCGGCGCGCTGCCGCGATCCAGACCAGCGCCAGGCGAGACGGAACACGCGGTCATAGTTCTCCTCGACCAGCGCTGCAAAGGCCGCGCGGTCGCCCGCCGCCGCCCTTTGCACCCAGTCGTTTCCGCTGCCGTCCCTCATGTGGTCGACCTGCTTGGCACGCGCCACTCTCCTAACGATGAGACGGCCGCGCATTCGCTATGCGTGGAGCCGATCGCACGGCGGCGGTCTGAGGCATTGGACGGCGGTGATTGCGATTTCCTTGGGGCGGGTCAAAAAAATTGCGAGCGGTGTCCGGCCCGCTGAACCATGCACCCGTCGGCAGTGCGTGTGGCCGGAGGGCTCGGTACCTCAATGGAATCAGCCGCTTATTTCTTACATGGGGTGCCCGTGAAGAGGCAGGTGACGCCGTCGGGACCGTCCGAGCAGATTTCCGAGCGCTCGGCGGCGATGTTCCAGTTGGCGTAGTCCGGACCGAGCTCGCTCAATGCTCGCACCTTGGCGCGCCAATTGGCCCGGGCCTTGGTCTTGGCAAGCCATTCGAACCGGGCCGGCTCGCCCTGGGACGAGACGGCGGCCTGGCTGCACACGGGATCGGCGATCGCGGGCAGAGCGGACGAGACGAGGCCTGCAAGCATGACGAGAGCGGCAAGAGCGTGGGGCGACACGGCTGTCTCCGACGGTGGACACAATTCTCTTCTGACTTCAAATAACGGCCGAACGCGCCACGGCGCAAGCCTTGGGGAGGTGACAGAGCAACGCCCGGCCGCTACCTGATGGCGGAGAACCGCAGTCCGAGCCACCATGACCGCACCGCCCGAACCTTCGCCACCGATCCGGCCCCTCGACGCAATCATGCTCAAGGTCGGTGACGGGCATTGGCTCTACGCGGAGGAGGTGGGCCGGCGGGGCGGCGTGCCGGTCGTGTTCCTGCACGGGGGCCCCGGGAGCGGGGCACAGCACTGGCACCGCCGGCTGTTCGATCCGGATCGATTTCACGCCATCCTGTTCGACCAGCGCGGCGCCGGGCGGAGCCACCCCTACCTCTCGACCCACGCCAACAGCACGCAGCACCTTGTCGCCGACATCGAGGCGATCCGGATACATTTCGGTTTCGAGAGGATGCTGATCGTCGGCGGCTCCTGGGGCTCGACGCTGGCCATTGCCTACGCCGAATCCTACCCGCAGCATGTGGCCGGCATGGTGCTCAGGGCCATCTTCCTCGGCACCGACGCCGAGCTGCGCTGGGCATTCGACGAGGGCCCGCGGCGCTTCCGGCCCGAGCTTCACCACGCGTTCGTCGGCTGGCTGCCTGCGGCGGAGCGCGGCGATCCGGTCAGCGGGTACGTGCGGCGCATCACGGGCGAGGACGACGGGGTGCGCCGCGTTGCGGCACATCTCTGGAACGCGTACGAGCGGGCGCTGTCGGAGCTCAACCCGTCGGGCGCGCGGCTGCCCGATCCGACGGCCTTGCCGTCGCGCTTGCCGCCGACGGCGGTGCTGGAGGCACATTACGCGCGCCATCACTTCTTCCTCGCGCCGGGCGAGCTTCTCGCCAATGCGCACCGTCTGGCCGGCATTCCCGGTATCATCGTGCAGGGGCGCTACGACCTGCTCTGCCCGCCCGCAGCGGCCCATGCGCTGGCGCGAGCCTGGCCCCAATGCCGGCTCGAGATGATCGAGGCGGCGGGGCACGCGATGACGGAAGCCGGCGTCGAGGAGGCGATGCGGCGGGCGTTGACCCAACTCGCCTCCGACACGGCGGTGCAGGGCGGAGAGCACCTCTGAACCGTGAGGGATCTTCCTGGTTAATTCCGGCGCCGGCGCGTCCTCGGTTGTGCGACAGGTCATAGTGCGCAACATTGATCCCTGCGCTAGGGGCGTCGAATGCGTGCGAGGCTTTACAAGGTCTGGGTGGTGGCGGGATTGGCGCTCGCGATGCCGGCCGGGGCCGCATGTGCCGACCCGACGTCACCGGCAGCCGTGGCATTCGATCAGGAGGCCGTCGTCTGCATCGCGGGCTGCGATGGCGAACCGCCGGTGCCGGTGTTCCGTCGCGTGCCGCCCCTGACTGTCGCTCCGGCGCCGCCCAGCAAGCTCGCCGCCCGATCACCCTATCGCGAGGTCTATCGCGGCATATGGTGCGGGGAGCGCGGCGGGTGTGTTGCGTCGGGCACCGTGCCTCCGCGCAACTGGCGCGAGCCGATCATTGCGACCATGGTCCCGGTCAAGTGAGCCGCTGATCCGTCCATCGCGTCCGACGAGATCCATTACCGTCAAGTCGCCGGAGCCTTGAGAGCCCCGGCTACTCGGCCGCTTCGCCGGCGAGGAAACCGCCGGATTGGCGCTTCCAGAGATCGGCGTAGAGGCCGCTGCGCTTGACCAGATCGCGATGGGTGCCTTCCTCGACGATGCGGCCTTTGTCCATGACGATGAGACGGTCCATGGCGGCGATGGTCGAGAGGCGATGGGCGATGGCGATCACCGTCTTGCCGCGCATGAGGTCCATGAGGCTCTCCTGGATCGCGGCCTCGACCTCGCTGTCGAGCGCGCTCGTGGCCTCGTCGAGGATCAGGATCGGCGCGTTCTTCAAGAGCACTCGGGCGATGGCGATGCGCTGGCGCTGACCGCCCGAAAGCTTGACGCCGCGCTCGCCGACGTGGGCTGCGTAGCCCGTGCGGCCGCTGAGGTCCTCGAGGTGGACGATGAAGTCGTGGGCGTGAGCGCGCTTCGCCGCGGCGACTGCCGCTGCCTCTCCGGCCTCGGGGCTGCCGTAGAGGATGTTGTCCATCACAGAGCGGTGGAGGAGGGACGTGTCCTGCGTGACGAGGCCGATCGCCGAGCGCAGGCTCTCCTGTTTGACGGCGGAGATGTCCATGCCGTCGATCAGGATTCGGCCCGACTCGAGATCGTAGAAGCGCAACAGGATGTTGACGAGCGTCGACTTGCCGGCGCCCGAGCGGCCGACGAGGCCGACCTTCTCGCCGGGGCGGATCGATAGCGACAGGTTCTCGATCACGCCACCCTTACGGAGCATGTGAATAGGCGCGTCGTCGATAGCCACCTCCCCTCGTCCCTGCGAGGAGAGGGCGGGGGCATCCCCGGAGTCGATCGTCCGGACACTCCCCACTCCCCGGCCGTCTCCGATAGGCGGGACAGTAGGCTTGGGCAGGTGTCGCGACGGGCGCTCGCGGCCGTAATGGAAGCTCACCTGCTCGAAGCGGATCTCGCCGTTCGTGACCTCGAGGGGGATCGCGTCCGCCCGGTCGACGACCTGATGCGGTCGCGAGATGGTCTCCATGCTCTCGTGAGCGATGCCGAGATTCTCGAAGATGCCGGCGACCGTCCACAGCACCCAGCCCGACATGTTGACGATGCGGATGGTGAGGCCCATCACGAGCGCGATGGCGCCGATCGATACGGCCTCGAGGCTCCAGAGCCAGATGGCAAGGCCGCTCATGGCAACGAGCAGGAGGCCGTTGATCGCAAAAAGGGTGGTCTCCATCACGGTCGTGAGCCGGAGCTGGTCCTTGAGGCGCGCCAAGAGCTCACCCATGGCATCCTGCGCGTAGGCGTCCTCGCGCTCGGTGTGGGCGAAGAGCTTGACGGTGAGAATGTTCGTGTAGCTGTCGACGATGCGCCCGGTCAGCATGGAGCGCGCCTCGCTCGAAGCGACGGCGCGGGCCTTGAGGCGGGGCACGAAATAGCGCAACACCCACACGTAGAGCATGAACCACAGGATGAGCGGGCCGACGAGCCGGAGATCGGCCTGCACGAACAGTACGACCGCCGTCATCCAGTAGACGGCGACGAACCACACGGCGTCGATGGCCTGGACCACGCCTTCGCGCACGGCCGGTCCCGCCTGCATGACCTTGTTCGAGACGCGGCCGGCAAAGTCGTTCTGGAAGAAGCCGAGCGACTGGCGCAGCACGTAGATGTGCGACTGCCAGCGCACGAGGGTGGTGAAGGCGCCGCCGATCATCTGGTGCTTGACCAAGTCGTGAGCGAGGCTCACCGCGGGCCGCGCGATCGCTGCGACGAAGGCCATGAAAACGAGCGAGGTCTTGTGCTCGGCGATGAAAGTGGCGGGCGACGTCGAGGTGCGCATGCTATCGACGAGAGAGCCTACGAATGCGAACAGCGACGCCTCTATGACACCGGCCAGGCCTCCCATGACCAGAAGCAGGGCGAACGCGGGCCACGACTGGCGCACGAAATGCCAGTAGAAGGCAGCGAGCGTGGCGGGCGGCGGCACATCGGCGGCCCCGGTGAAGGGGTCTATACGGTTTTCGAACCAGGAGAGTATGCGAGACAACGTCGGCTCCGCGGCAGGCGATCTTGGTCACGCCTCTACCTAAGACGCCAATGTGGCCAAGAGGAGAGCCAATGCCAAGCGGAAGCGGTTGATTTCTGGCGCGATGCCGGGACGGTATCGGTCCCCGATCCGGACGGGGCGATCCCGGCTGTTCCAGCCCTCATCAGAACTGCATGATCCAGTTGAGCGTCGCGTAAGGGTGCAGGTCGAGGTCGCCTGTCGAGGCGGAGTATGGCTGGCCGATGACGCCGGCCGCGAGCGAAACCTCGCCGCCCGTCCATTCGTAACGCGCGAAGAGCCCGGTGCGACCGTAATCGAGAAGCGACTTCACCTCGGGGTCCTTGGGGGAGAGGTGGCAGCCTTCGTCGGGGAGGCGCATTTTGCACTGCGCCTGTCCGTCGACGTTGAGGCCACCTTCGAGGCCGACCGAGAACTGGGGCCAGATGCGATAGCCCGATCGCATACGAACGGAGGCGGTATCGTGGGCCGTCGTGTAGGCGAGATCCAGCGACGTCCACATGCGCTCGCCGGAATTCAGCCAAAGCTCGATTACGGCTTTCGGGCCCCAGTCGGCTCCGATGACGACGGTTTCCGGATCGAGCGGAGCTATTTCGTGGTCGATCCAGGTCGCGCCGGCGAAGACCTTCACCGTCAATGGATCGAGGCGCCACAGCCAGCCGGCGAGTAGGTCACCAAAATAGGTCGTGGCCTCGAACTCCCCGTCGCGGCCGATGTCTGGATAGGTGTACGCGCCGTAGCCAGTGACGACCCGGAGGCGCGGGCCGGGAGCGTGGATCTGGCTCATGGGGGCGACGGTGGCGCCGGAGTAGACGAGCCAAACGCTTTCGGAGATGTCGGCTCCTGCCCAGACCTCGCGCCAGCGCACGTCCGCCGGGGGCTCTGCGGCAGCGAAGGCTGGCAGCAGGCCAGCTACCAGGGCCGCCAGCACAGCAGGGCCTTTCGCCGGGAGGGAAGGCGATGCCGCAACGCGCTTCGGGCACCGAACACTCATGACGAACCGGAACGCCGCAACTGAGCCGGCCAAGCACTGACGTTCGGTTAACGCGCATTAACCAAGGCTTGTCAACAAACGGTACAAGTTGAGCAAGAAAATACAATTTAAGGTAGTATAAATATATTAGTGGCAACCTTTTGTATGAGTGCCTGCCAGACGGAACTACTTCGCGTCACCGTTTTTCAACCATACCCGTTCACTGTCGACTGCAAACGTGGACGTTGCGGCGATCACCGCGAAAGGTGGGGAGCGCGGCGGAGAGTCGTGTTGTGGCGTGACACCGCGACGCGTATTGTCCTCAACGACATGGTGCCGCCCGGGCTGGGTGTTCTCGGAGATGGCGCCACGAGCCTCACGTCCATCACGTCAGACCGCGTAACGGGAGCGACACGCATGTTCGACATGCAGGGTTTTGGTACTGTCAGCAATCCGGTGCAGCTCTATTTCGAGGGGCTCGACAAGCTGGCGCAGGGCATGAGCCCGATGAAGGGCTTGGCGCGCGCCCAGCTCGAGATGATGGGCCTCGTGAGCCGCCGGGCTCAGGCCTACCTCGAGATTCCGACCCGCATGTCGCGCTGCCGCTCTCCGCAGGAGCTCGTGAACGAGCAGATGCGCTTCTGGCAGACCGCCTTCCAGCAGTATTCGGAGAGCTCGTACAAAATCGCCGAAGCCTACCGGCAGGGGTGGACGGCCGCAGCGACTACGGCGGCCTCGGCCCAGCCGTTCCAGCAGGCGGCTCCGAAGAAGCGCGATTACATCACGTTCCCGGGCACGAACGGTGCCTCGCCGCCGCGTCCCAACGTGCGCCGCGTGGCCTGAACTCGCAAACTCAGAATTGAGATCGATGTCGAAGCGCTCCGTCACCGGGGCGCTTTGCGCTTCTAGTTGAGGTCGGCGGCGGCGTCGCCGAAACCGGCGAGGGAGATGGGGATGCCGATGCCGGCCTCCTCGGTCTGGAAGATGATGAAGATCGCGGTCTTGCCGGTCTTCAGCTGCTCGACGAGCTTCTCGTCGACCGTCACCTGTGCGTAGCAGGCGAATGTCTGGCACCGATGGAAGGGCGCATGGCCGACATCGGTGCCGTCGATCTTGAGCCCTACGCCCGGCGGCAGCAGAACGCCCAGGGGCGCGAACACGCGCAAGACCTGGGTGCCGTTGGCGAACTTCTGGAAATAGATGGTGAGGCCGACGTTGGTGCGATCCTCGGCGGTGACGCTCTGGACGAGAGCGCAGACCTCGTTCTTTGCGCCCGGTGGCGGCGGCTTGCACACGACCTGCCAGTCGCCGTGCTGGGCCCTGACGGCGCCGTCCGCGGATTTCGGATCGCTGGCCGTGTCATCGGCCTTGGCGGTGGCTTGTGCCATGGCGGACGAGCTGCCGGCCATGGCGGCCGCGAGGCAAAGGGCGATGGCGGCAAGGCACGAGAAAAGCGGGCGGAGGTTCAACGACATGTCCTTGACTTCTGGAAGCTCGAGGCACGCGGGCTACGATCTGGTCGTGCCGCGGCCGTGCCTCTCAAGGGCGTGGGGAATGCAGCACGTGCGGTCGCAGGCTGTCGGGTGAGAAAGCGGCCGAATTGGGGCTTCAATGACGCGTCTGGCCACCTGTGGCAAGTGGGCCCTTGTGGACGGTGCGATGGTGCTTGCCTTGCACCCGCTGGATCGGCTTAGGCTTCGGGCAGAAGGGCGGGAACACGGCGTCCAGCGGGCTTTGCGCCGCGATCCCCGGGACCGGATGCGGCCGGGGTCGTCCCCGCCGGTCCGGAAGGCTCGGCCCGATCGACACTTGCCGGGACAACAGCGACGTGAACTACATTTCGACCAGAGGCGAGAGCGCGAGGCTCGGATTCGAGGACGTGCTCTTGGCCGGGCTCGCCCGCGACGGCGGCCTCTACCTGCCAGAGAGCTGGCCCAGCATCTCCCGGGACGCCATTGGGGCTATGGCCGGCAGAAGGTTCGCCGAGGTGGCGGTCGAGGTCATCGGCCCGTTCACGGGCGGCGCGATCGCGCAAGGCGACCTCAGTCGCATGGCGGACGAGGCCTACGCGAGCTTCGGCCATCCGGCGGTGACGCCGCTGGTCGAGATCGACCGCAATACGTGGGTGCTCGAGCTCTTTCACGGGCCCACGCTCGCGTTCAAAGACGTGGCGATGCAGCTCCTCGCCAGGCTCATGGATCACGTGCTCGTCAAACGGGGGGCGCGCGCCACCATCGTCGGCGCCACCTCGGGCGACACCGGGGGGGCGGCTATCGAGGCCTTCCGCGGTCGGTCTCAGGTCGACGTCGTGATCCTCTTTCCCGACGGGCGCGTGTCGGACGTGCAGCGGCGCATGATGACGACGCCGACCGATGCGAACGTACACGCGGTCGCCATAGACGGCACGTTCGACGACTGTCAGGCGCTGGTGAAGGGCATGTTCAACAATCATGCCTTCCGCGACAAGGTGCGGCTCGCGGGTGTCAACTCCATCAACTGGGCGCGCATCGTGGCGCAGGTGACGTATTACTTCGTCGCCGCGGCGGCGCTGGGAGCGCCGCATCGCAAGGTCTCGTTCGCGGTACCGACCGGCAACTTCGGCGACATCCTCGCCGGCTATGTCGCCAAGCGCATGGGGCTGCCGATCGAGCGCCTCGTCATCGCGTCGAACGCCAACGATATCCTGCCGCGTACCGTGCAGACCGGCACCTACGAGATGAGGGGCGTGGCGGCGACGACCTCTCCATCGATGGACATCCAGATCTCGTCCAACTTCGAGCGCTATCTCTTCGAGGCCTCGGGGCGTGACGCGGCGCTGATCCGGGCTCAGATGGCGGCGCTCGCGCAGGGCGGGCGGTTCGACGTCAAGGAGGCGTGGCCGGCTCTGAAGCGAGACTTCGATGCCGCGAGCGCCTCGGAAGCCGACGTCGCCGCGGCCATCGACAAGGTCCGCCGCGAGAGCGGGTATCTCATGGACCCGCACACGGCGTGCGGCTACGCGGCGGCCGCGAAGTGCCTCGATCCCGGTCCGGTTCCGACCGTGATCCTGTCGACGGCCCATCCGGCAAAGTTCCCGGATGCGATGGAGAGCATCACGGGCGAACGCCCACGCCTGCCGCCCCGCCTGTCCTCGCTGATGACCGACGAGGAGCGCTTCCTCCGCCTCCCGAACGATCTCGACAAAGTATCGGCGCACGTCGCCTCGCTGTCGCGCGCAGCCGGGAGGGCGCCGGCATGACGGTCGAGACGTCGGTGCTCGGAAACGGGCTCACCGTTGTCACTCACAACATGCCCCATCTCGCCACGACCTCGCTCGGGGTCTGGGTCGGCACCGGCTCGCGGCACGAGAGCGAGCCCCTGCACGGGGCCTGCCATTTTCTCGAGCACATGGCGTTCAAGGGCACGGCTACGCGCACGGCGCAGGTGATCGCCGAGGAGATCGAGGCCGTCGGTGGCGAGCTCAACGCGGCGACGGGGCTCGACACGACTGCCTATTTCGCCCGCGTGCTCGGCGGCGACGAGGGCGTGGCGCTGGAGATCATCGCCGACATCCTGCAGAACTCGGCTTTCGGCGCCGACGAGATGACCCGGGAGCGCGAGGTCATACTGCAGGAGATCGCCTCGCTCCAGGACAGCCCGGAGGAGATCGCCTTCGACCTCCTGCACGAGACGGCCTTTCCGGCTCAGGCCCTCGGGCGCCCGATCATTGGCACGCCAGAAAGTGTCTCTCGCATCGACGCTGCCATGCTCAAGGGCCTGCTCGCCCGGCACTACCGCCCGGGAAACATGGTGATTTCTGCGGCGGGCGCTGTCCGCCACGATTGCACTGTCCGCCACGTTGAGGCCCTATTCGGCGGGCTGAGTGGGTCGCGAGTCGGGGACGGAGAAGCGGCCCGCTATGCGGGTGGGGTCAGCTCGTCCAAGAAGTCCTTCGAGCAGAGCCATGTCGTGCTCGGGCTCGAGGCGCCGTCCTACCGCGACGAGCGCTATTTCGCGGGGCAGGTTCTTTCCGGCGTGTTCGGCGGGGGCATGTCGTCACGGCTGTTCCAGGAGGTCCGTGAGAAGCGGGGTCTCTGCTATTCGATCTATTCTTCTGCCTGGGGGCTCGAGGACACCGGAATGCTCGTGATCCATGCCGCGACCGGAGCCGAGATGCTGAAGCCTCTCACCGACGTGATCGGCGACGAGCTCAAGAAGCTCGCCGACGAGGGACCGACGGACGCCGAGATGGCGCGCGCGAAGGCACAGATCAAGGCCGGCCTGCTGATGGGGCTCGAAAGCTCCGCCGCACGCGCCGAGCAGATGGCCCGGCACATGTTGGTGCATGGCCGGGTGATCGAGAAGGAGGAGCTCGTCTCGCGCATCGAGAGTATCACGCGGCGCGATCTCAAGTCTCTTGCGGGGGGCCTCGCCGCTGGTGAGCCGGTAGCCGTCGTGGTCGGGGCCGGGCGACGCTCCGAGGAGCTCGCGCGCCGCGCGGCTGGTGCCTTCGGTCACTGAGCGGGAGCGGACCATGGCGTTCCTTAGATCGGGACTGTTCGAGGACACGCAGGCGACGGTCGAGACGCACCGCCTGTGGCTGCGTCCCTATCTTCTGAGCGACTACGAGGTGTGGGCGGCGCTTCGTGCCGAGAGCCGCGATCACCTGACACCGTGGGAGCCAGCTTGGCCGCGTGACGACCTGACCAAGCTCGCCTACCGGCGCCGCGTGAGGCATTATCAGCGGGAGGCCCGTGAGGATCTTGGCTACGCCTTCGCCATTCTCGACGCGGCCACCGACAATCTCCTCGGTGGACTTTCGATTTGCAACGTGCGCCGCGGTGTGACGCAGTCGGCCGTGCTGGGTTACTGGCTGGGGCAGCGGCATGCCGGCCGCGGGCTCATGACGGAGGCCGTCACCGCGTTCCTTCCCTACGCCTTCGACAGCCTGCGGCTGCATCGCATCGAAGCCGTGACCCAGCCTGAGAACAAGCCGTCCATCCGTGTGCTCGAGAAGTGCGGCTTCACGCGCGAGGGCTACGGGCGGCGGATGATCAAGATCAACGGCATCTGGACGGATCACCTCATGTTCGCCGTCCTCGCGGACGACCTCGACCGTGGGGGGCGCCGCTGATGGGGCGATGCGCCGCGATGATCGCCCAGGGGACCGGCCGGCGGCTGCCGAGCTGGTCGGTGAGGCACGTCGCGCTCGTCCTGGCGATGCTCATGACGACGATGCTTGCCGCCGGACCCGCCGCGGCGCTGCAGCCGATCTCGGTGTCGAAGGACGACGAGCGGATCGAGATAACGGCCTTGGGCGAGCTCTATAGTGGGCGCGGCGACACGCTTCAGGTCGAGACGGCGGCCGGCGCCGACGGTGCGGTCGGGCGAATGTCGGTCAGGGCGGTGACGCCAGGCACCAACCCCAACTGGCTCGTATTCGCACTCACCAACACGAGTGACAAGCCGCTGGAGCGGTGGCTCACGGCCGATCGCTACAACCTCGTCGGCTCAGGCGCGGTTTGGCCGGATCTCGACGCCAAGCGCGTGGAAGGTGTGACGCCGTCGTTCGGCTTCGTGCCGGAGCGCATCGAGAGCGACCGCGCCGACGTGTTCCGCCTCACGCTCGAGCCCGGGCAGACGATCACCTACGTCGCCGAGCTGTCCTCGGAGCGGTTCGCACGCGTCTATCTCTGGCAGCCGATCGACTATGAGCTCAAGGTCCGCGACCGGCTCCTCTTCAACGGCGTGCTGCTGGGCCTCACGGCGCTGCTCGCGGTGTTCCTGACCGCGATCTTCGCCGCCAACCATAAGCTCGTGTTTCCTGCGTCTGCGCTCGTCGCATGGTGCGCGCTCGTCTATCTCTGCGTCGACTTCGGCTTCTTCCACAAGCTTTTCCACATGAAGCCGCAGGACAACGCCGTCTACAGGGCAGCGGCGGAGTCGGGACTGGCGGCGAGCCTCCTCATATTCCTGCACGTGTTTCTGCGGCTGGCCCTGTGGAACGGGCTCGTCCGAATGCTCATCGGCGTGTGGATGCTCGTCCAGCTGGCGCTGATCGCGATATCGGTGATCGACCCCAGGCTCGCGGCAACCTTCGCGCGGCTGTCGTTCCTCCTCATCGGCGGCATCGGCGGAGGTCTCACGTTCTATCTCGCCGTGCGCGGCCAGGATCGGGCGCTGTCGCTCATCCCGACGTGGATACTGTTCCTGGTTTGGATCTTCGCCTCCGCAATGGTGCTGACGGGGCGCTTGTCCGGCGACATGGTGCTGTCGTCGCTCGTCGCCGGCATGGTGCTGATCCTGCTCCTCATCGGCTTCACCGTCACACAGTTCGCGTTCCGCTCCATAGAGCCCACGTACGGCGCGGCGCCTTCCGAGATGCAGCTCCGGTCGATCGCGGTCGAAAGCGCGGGGGCGGCCACCTGGGAGTGGAGCAATCGGCGCGACGAGGTGAAGGTCGGGCCCGAGATCGAGGCGGCGCTCGGGCTTGCGCAGGGCGAGCTCTCGGTCAAGTCCGACGAGTTCCTGCGCCATCTACACCCGCAGGACCGCGAGAAGTTCCGCGTGATGCTGTGGTCGATGCAGGAGCGGACCGACGGCCGGCTCCGCGCCGACCTCAGGATGCGCCACGCCGACAACAGCTATCGCTGGTTCGAAATCGAGGCAGCGCGCGTCCAAGGCTCCGACCCTCGTTCGATCCGCTGCATTGGCCTCATCCGTGACGTGACCGACCAGCGCCGCGCGCACGAGCGGCTCGTCAACAATGCGGTACATTGCAATCTCACGGGTCTGCCGAACCGTGCCATCCTGATGGACCGGCTCGGCGTGCTCATCCAGCGTGCAAAGTCGGAGCCAGGTCTCAGGCCGCAGGTGCTCTACATCGGCCTCGACAAGTTCCGGCACACCAACGCCTCGTTCGGGCTCGTGGTCGGCGACAGCCTTCTCCTCACCGTCGCCCGCCGGCTTCAGCGCCACATGGGCGCGGCCGACACTCTTGCGCGGACGGGCGGTGACCAGTTCGCGCTCCTGATCGCGCAGGAGCAGGATCCGGCCGAGCTCCTGGCGCTCGCCGAGCGCGTGCGCCGTAGCCTGCGTTCGCCGGTCAAGATCGCCGGCGAGGACATCGTGCTAACGGCCTCGGTCGGCATCGGGGCCTATTCGCCGGCGACCGCCTCGGCGGAGCAGCTCGTCAAGGAAGCCGAGATCGCAATGCTGCGCGCCAAGCGCTCGGGCGCCGATCGGGCGGAGGTGTTCAAGCCCGAGATGAAGGGCGATCTTGACGAGAAGAAGCTCGTCGAGGCCGACCTGCGCCGGGCGCTGGAGAAAGGGCAGATCAAAGTCTTCTATCTGCCGATCGTCTCGCTTTCGACCGAGGAGCTGGCCGGGTTCCAGGCTATCGCTCGCTGGGACCATCCCAAGCTCGGACTCGTCGACCCGACGGAGGTCGAGCCCGACGACGAGGCATCGGACCTGGCAGCGAAGATCGCCGGTGCGGTGCTGATGAAGGTGGCGCGCGACGCCGCGCAGTGGCAGACGACGCTGCCCCGGGCCGACGCACTCTTCGCCACTGTCAGCGTCGGCGGCAGCCGCTTCTTCCGGCACGACGTGCTGCAGGAGGTCAAGCATGTTCTCGGTCGCAACGTGGTACCAAAGGGCATTCTCAGGCTCGCCGTCGACGAATGCCTCGTAATGGAGAACCCAGAGCAGTCGAGCGAGATGCTCGATAGCCTGAAGGGCGCGGGGGCCGGGCTCGTGCTCGACAGCTTTGGTTCTGGCATGAGCTCGTTCGCGTATCTCAACCGTCTCCCCTTCGAGCTCATCAGGATTGATCCCAGAGTCGTACGCGAGTGCGGCGCCAAGGACAGCCAGGGCCTCGCTATCGTGCGCTCGGCGGTGGCGCTCGGCCACGAGCTCGGAAAGCGTATTCTGATCGACGGCGTGGAGACGGCGGAGGAGGCGGCAGAACTCAGGTCTGCCGGCTGTGAGTTTGGCGCCGGCGTCTACTTCGGCAACGCGCACACTGAGGGCGAGGCGATCAGCCTCTTGAAGCTCATTCGCAAGACCGAGCGTAAGATACAGCCGAGGGCGCTCTTCCCGTCGAAGAAGAAGAAGAATGGCAGCTCTACGGAGGCCGGCGGCGAGGGGCTGGAGGCGGTGTTGTCCGAGGGCGCGGTCGAGGGGCAGGTGGTGGCTGCGCCGGGCAACGGATCGGACGACAAGGCTTCCCGACCGAAGAAGGTCAAGCGCCGTCGCGGTGCCGAAGCGACAGAGACTGCTGGCGCGAGCGATGGTCCATCGAGCACGCGTCCACCGCCACCCGCGTTCGCACAGGCGACCGAGCCCTTGGCCGCCCAGATGAACACCGGACACACAGAGGCGCCTGGGAACGGCTCGGGTCTGGCGCCGCTACCACCGAGCCCGCTCCTCGGGGGACCACTACACAACGGCGAGCCGCCGATCCCGGCGCCGCAAATCGAGCGGACCATGCCGCCGCCGCTGCCTCCACCGGCGCCGCCAATGCCACCGATGCCAGCGATGCCGTCCATGCCGGGCATGGCCTCGCCCGCGGCGTCCCTACCGCAGCGCGCGTCGGGACCGTTCCGGCTCGAGCCGCTGAGTGCGCTCGACGAGGAGGATTTCTCGATCGATACGTCGAAGGACGCGGATCCGCTGCCCGCATTCCTGTCTGCGCCGCCAGCAAAGCCGCCTCAGAGCCCACCGCCCGGGATGTACCCGCCAGAACCGTCAGCGACCGGCGCACCGATGCAGCCCATGGCGGCGGCGCCTTCCGGAGTTCCGTTTGCGGTGCCGCCAATGACGCCATTCCCCGACGCGGCGCAGATGTCGTCAGGGTCAGCAGGACCGGTCGCCGGGCCGCCACTGATGTCCGATGCAGTGCCGATGGTGCCGGGCGGAGGTGGGGCACAGATGTCGCCGATGGCGCCGCCGCCCATGCCACACAGCATGCCGCCGGTGCAGCCGGTCATGGCGCCGCCGCTACCTGACCTCGCCGGCCTGCCGCCGTCGATTGCCGCGAGCCTCGCACGCTTGGCGGGCAAGCCTCTGCCGCCCGCGCCTCCCGTGCCGCCTCCTCCGATACCCACCGGCGGCGAGCCGAACCGAAGCTGACGGCTGGAGGTCGCGGGTTTCGAGACGCGATCACCAGGAGAACGCGATTTGCGACAGGCGCCTGCGCAACGGCGCCGAGGGTGGACGGCAAAGCGGCAACAAGGCTAGGCCACTGCTGTGGTGGCCGTCACGCGTGGCCGGCGCCGGCGACGAGGTGGGAGGGGTCGATGCCGATCTTGCCGAGTGCGCGGACGTACTTCGTCTCGAGGTCGGGGGAGAACACGATTTCGGGGTCGGCTGGGCAATGAATCCAGCCGTTGGCGCTGATCTCGCTTTCGATCTGGCCGGGCGACCAGCCGGCATAGCCGAGGGCAAGGATCGAACGGTCGGGGCCCGTGCCCGCGGCAATTGCCTTCAATACGTCGATCGACGCGGTAAGGCTCACCGTCGGGTCGATGCGCAAGGTCGAGTTCGAGACGTAATAGTCGGGCGTGTGGAGTACGAAGCCGCGTCCTGTTTCGACCGGTCCACCGACCTGCACCTGGCGCTCGAACAGGTCGCTGGCAATGGCGTCGTCGAGGCCGCGGGTGACGATGCCGAGTCGCTCCAAGAGGTCAGGGAAGTTAATATTGGTCGCCGGGAAATTGATGATCAGGCCCATCGCGCCCTCGGACGAGTGAGCGCACATGTAGATCACCGACCGGGCAAAGCGGCGGTCGGACATGCCGGGCATGGCGATCAGAAGCTGGCCCTTGAGGAAGCCCTCCTCGCCCGATTGACGTGTCGGCTTACGTGGCGTCATTTTGGCGAGTCTAGCGTCGGACCGGACGAGGGGGAAGGGGAAAGATTTCTGGTTTCTGCGGCATGATTTGCGCTGTTTCTGGGCCTCCGCGTCTTGTGTTTCGGCGGGCCGCTTCCACTGCCGAGCTCGGGTCCCCGTCTGGGAGCGCTTGCGCGAGGCCTTCGGCACAGCCATATGCAGCCCAGGAAAAGACTAGGGAACATACTCCGTGACGAAACTCCGGCTCCGACCTCGTTCGATGGCGATCGCCAGCCTCCTTGCGGCCGAGTTTCTGGGCTCGTCGACAGCCTGGGCCGAGGAAATCGCCAGCGATTGGGTCGATGCCGCGAACGCGCGCACGCGTCTCACGGCGGTGCGCGATGCGCAGACCGGTATGGGAGGCGAGATCACGGCCTTCGTCGAGATCGAGCTGCCGCCCGGCTGGAAGACCTACTGGAAGGCGCCGGGCGACTCGGGGGTGCCGCCATCGTTCGACTGGACGGGCTCGGCTAACGTGGCCGAGGCGAATGTGCTCTATCCGGTGCCGCACAGGCTCGTCGACAAGGGTGGCGAGACGCTCGGCTACAAAGACCGCGTGGCGTTCCCGGTGCGCGTCAAGGCGAGCGAGGACGGGCGGCCGATCGCGCTCGCCGTTGCAGTCGAGTTCGGGATCTGCAAGGACATCTGCATCCCGAACGAGGTCAAGCTCTCGCTCGACGTGCCGCCCGGGGAGAGTGGCGAGCTGTCGGATCTGGCCGGTGTGTCGCTCGCGGCCGTGCCGCGCGCGCCTCAGGCGGCCAAACCCGAGGACCCTGTCCTCAAGGGCGCGCACCTCGACACCTCGAACGGCAAGCCGTTGCTCGTCATCGAGGCGGAGTTCCCGGGCGGCTCCGATAAGGCGGACGTGTTTCTGGACGCTCCAAGCGGGGCCTACCTGCCGCCTGCACGGAAGACGTCCGGGAGCGGATCGGCGCTCACGTTCGCGGCCGACCTCTCACAGGATGTCGATCTCGAGGAGCTCAAGGGGCAGGCGATCGGTATCACGCTCGTGGGTGCGGGCGGCCAGACGGCGACCAGCTTCGTGCTCGAATAGGCCGCTTGGCCGACGCGCAGAGGGCCGCTAGGGTCGGCGGGACGACACCCTACCACGAGGAGACACGCTTATGACGATCAAGGTCGGCGACCGGCTGCCCAATGCCACGTTCGTGACCATGACCGCGGACGGCCCCAAGCCAGTCACGACGGACGAGGTGTTTAAGGGCAAGAAGGTTGCCTTGTTCGCAGTGCCGGGCGCGTTCACGCCGACCTGCCACAAGCAGCATCTTCCGGGCTTCGTCGAGCGTACGGCCGAGATCAAGGCCAAGGGCATCGACACCATTGCCTGCACCGCGGTCAACGACGTGTTCGTCATGGACGAGTGGGCCAAGGCGACAGGCGCCGGCGGCAAGGTGCTGATGCTCACGGACGACAACGCGAAGTTCGCCAAAGCGATCGGCCTCGACATTGATTTGAACGGCCCCGGTATTGGCCTCGGCGTGCGCTCGAAGCGCTACTCGATGCTGGTCGACGACGGGGTGGTGAAGAGCTTGAACGTGGACGAGGCGCCGCCTGCCCACGATCTCTCGAGCGCGGCGACGCTGTGCTCGCTCATCGATCGCGGGATCTGAGCCGGGAGGCGTCAGGCTCCCCAGGGCCTGGCGCCCCGAGCCTTGAGGTCGCGGGGCGCAGGGCCGTGGTGAGGCGTAGGACAGGACGAGCATCTCAAGCCGTCTTGCGTTGGCGCTCGGCGCGCCAGGAGGCGGGGGCGAGGGCGATGTAGCCGCTCGTCGGGCCCGGGGGCAGGCCGTCGAGCTTCGTGGGGTCCTGGCTCCAGCGATGCGCGAGGCGCATCACGTGGTCCTCGGTCGGGTGCAGGATGAGTTCGCCGCCTGCGTCGCCGCGGCGGCCTTTGACGCCCCTCAGCTCGAACAGCTTGAGACCGAGCGCGCGCTCCTCCTTGGTCGTCTTTCCCTTGCTCCAGATGACCCCTTCGTCGCCGGCCGCGAAGGCGCGCACGAGACGACCGTCGAGCACGCGGGCCCAGGCGAAGAGGTCGAGCGGCGCGTAGGCGAAGAAGTACTGCACCTCGATGAAGCAGCCGCCGAGCGAGACCAGGAGCGGTGTCAGCTTGTCGACGTAGCCGCGGCTGGCGGGGTGAGGCAGCGGCAGGCCGACGACGAAGGTCCAGCCGTTGACCGGCGGTGTCACGTAGACGTGGCTCTGGCCGAGCTTCGCGTCGTACACCGTGCCGATTCCGGAACTCCAGTTGCAGGGCTCGTAGGCGTCGAGACCGAGTGCGTCGAGTGCGGCGCCCGTGTCGCGCGTCCTTAGCGCAAGCCATGCCATCTGATAGCCGAACGCCGCCGGCGAATCGGGCTCGGTGCGAAAGATCACACGGCCTTCGGCCATGTGCGGTCCGAGCACCAGCACGATAGCGGCCAGCGTGAGGCCGACGAATAGGGCGATGACGAGAATCATAGGGCGCGACGTTAGCTCTCTCTCCCTCGTCTGATAAGTCTTGCGGGCGTGCGGGATCAACTGGCGGCGGCGCGTCGTCGCGGAAAATGCCCGCGATCCACAGGCGAGCGACGTCGGCATGTCTGAGCCGAATCAGTTGCATTCCGGCCGGGCACGGTTTGATGTAGAGATCGACGACAGCAAATGCCCATGCCTCACCTGAGAGCGAGGAGGCCTTCATGTCTGCCCAGATCGTCAACCTCAACAGGGCTCGCAAGGCCAAGGCGCGCGCCGACAAGGAGCGGCAGGCGGCGGAAAACCGCGTCCGCTTCGGACAGACGAAGGCCGAGCGCGAGACCGGCGCGCGCGAGCGGGAGATCGCAGCGGCGCGGATCGATGGCCATCGGCGGGACTCCGGCGAGACGCCGGAGGAGGGTTCATGACGCGCCCCGTGAAGCACTCGTTCTCGCTCAGGGGTCACCGGACCTCGATCTCGCTCGAGGCGCCGTTCTGGGACGCATTGAAGGAGGCGGCGGCGCGCGAGCGCACGACGCTCGCACGCTTGGTATCCGCGATCGACGATGGGCGCGGGGCGTCCGGGCTGTCGAGCGCCATCCGCGTCTACATCCTCGACTACTATCGCCGCCCGACGGGTGAGCGCGGCTCGGATCTCGGCGGCAGCCGCGACTAGTTTCGCGGGTCAAACATCAGAAGGGCTGGATCTGGAACGGCTGCCAGTTGTCGGCAGGCCGCTTCTTCACCGGCCGCGGACGTGAGGCTGCCCGTGGCGGCTCGACAGCGTCGGGATCTGCGGCCGGCGCGCCCGCTGCCGAAGTGCCGGTCGCATCAACCGTCGCCGCAACGGGCTCTCCAGGCGTGGGGGCGCCCGTGGAAGCGTCTGTCTCACCTGCCGTTGGCGCGGCCGGCATCGGCCACGGCGCCGAGAGGTTCTCCAGCTGGCGCGTGCGCTCGGCCTCGAGCGCCTTCTGTCGCTCGAAGTCGGCCTTGGCGCGCGCCTCGTCCTGGCGGCGCAGGCGCTCGAGCAGGTCCACCTCTCGCTCCATCTTGCGCACAGACAGCTCGCGCTCGAGGGCCGCGGTGGCAACGATGGGCTCGAGGCTCGAGTAGTCACGGAGCTTGCCGACGTAGGTGACGGTGAGTGCCGGCAGGAGGACGCGCTCGGTGGCGGGCGGCAGGGCGGCTATAGGTGCAGCAGGCGTGGGCACCCCCGTGCCGGCGCCTGCCGCTGAAGCTGGTGCAGCGGCGGCGGTCGCCGCGGCTGCCGGCGTGGCGGGCATCTCGCGCGTGATGCGCGGCTCGATCTGCCACTCGCTGTCGAGACGCAGCGTGGAGACCTCGACTACGGCCTTCAGCGTGGCGCGTCCGTCGGGTGTCTCGATCGCGAGGTTGTCGAGGCGCAACGTTCCGTCGGACAGCTTCAGGGGGAGGTTGACGGTGCCGAGTGGCAGTGCGCCGGCTTTCAAAGCTGCCTTCAGGCTGTCCGCCAGCTCGTCGCCGCTGTTGGCACCCTTGCCGGTCAGTGCTGCCTCCGACACCTCGGCAACGGCCTTCGGCGAGTTGCCGTTCAATGTCGCGTCCGCGAGCTTGATTTCTCCTTCTCCATGCAAAACGGACATGAGGCCAGCGGGGCTGAGGCCGCGGCCGGAGAAGGCAAGGCGGAAGCTCGCGGCGTCGCCGGTCGCCGACTGCCTTGCGGAGTCTGGTGCATTCGTGCCCGGCACCTTGATCTCGAGGCTGCCGTCGAGCGAGGCGCCGGCGGCGCCCTTCTCGATGGCGAACTTGCTCGTGATGCGGCCACCGACGCCTTCGGCCTCGAGGCTGTCGACGGCAAGGCGGCCCGGCGCAGACGTGACACGGAGGACGGCGTTCGACATGGCGAGGCCCGGCTCGAGCGAAAGCGTACCGAAGCGTGCGGTCAGGCTTGCTTCGAGGTCGCGAGCCATGGCCGCGTCGAAGCTCTGTGCTGGCCAGATGGACGCTGCGGTGTCGAGCACGGGCGAGCTCGCGGGATGGGTGGTCTCACGGGCGCGCCGGGTCTTGCCGTCGGTGGTTCGAGATGCGGGCTCGGGTGCCGGTGGAACGACCGGCGCTGCCTCCTGCCTCTCAAGCAGCACGGTCAAGAGGCCCGGCACCGAAGCCAGGTCGACGTCGAGGTCGGCCTCGAGGCGCCGCGGCGTGGTGTCCTTCGCCGCTGTGATCGTGACGCGGCCGTTGACTTTCGATCCGCCGACGACGAGGTCGTCCGGGGTGAGAACGGTGCGCCCGTCGCCGGCCTCGACCGAGACCGAGCCCTGGAGGCGGGCCTGGACGCCTGGTGCCAGCGGCACGCCGGCCAGTGCGAGCAGCGAGCGCACCTCTCCGTTCCTGGCGATGAGCTTACCCTCGAGCCGCGCCGGTCCGGCGGCGGGAAGGATCATGCGGCCGTCGTAGGCGACCGATTGCGTCGGCGATGCGAGCTCCGCCGAGACGAGCATGCCGCTCGCGGCGGTGCCTGCGGTCTTGACGGCGAGGCGTGCCGCCTCGGTGCCGGGAAGCGGCTGCGACATGGGGGCGATGCCGACCATTGCCTCTGCGATGCGGGCCGCATTCGGCTGATCGAGCGAGATCGCGATGTCGGCCGGGCCGTTCCGCCAAGTCGACCAGCCCGCATCGAGGAGTGCGCGTGCGACGAGGCGTCCGCCGTTCGAGGAGCCGTCGAGATTGAGATCGCTCGAGGTCGGAAGGCGCTTCCCGGTCTCGAGCGTGCCGGCGAGCCGCATGGGGGCGAGATCGCCGAAGCGGGCAAGCTCGAGCCCGCCGTCACCGCCGAGGCCGACGAACGTGCCGAGGGCGGTGACGGCCTCGGGCGTCGGCACCTCGACGGTGCCGCGAATAGTCCCGCTCGCGTCGCTCGCGACGTCCTTGGCCTCGCCTTCGAGATCGACGGCGACCCCGGTCTTCGTCGCGAAGCGCAGAACCCGCATCGAGAGCTTGCCGCCCGTCAGCGCAACATCGGCATCGACGTCCTTGAGGAGGCGGTCCCCGTCGGTGATCTCCGCCGCCCGCAAGCGCATCTTCCAGTCCACGCCGGTGAGCAGCGGCGGAGTGTCCGGTGCGGCCTCGCCGGTCGCGGTTTCGCCAGCTGGGCTCGGCGTGCCGGCATCGGCGGTATTTGCCGGTCGGCGTACGAGCGCCGTGAGCCGCTCGGGTGCAAGAGCCCCTGGCCACAGGTTGCCGACGTCGATGCGATGTCCGTCGATTTCGACGGCGATCGTTCGGCGGTCGCCGAGGGTGAGCGACAGGCCACCTTTCAGCGGAAGGCCGGCGATCTCAGCGGTCGCCTCACCAATGTCCACCTGGCGCGCCTTGAGCTTCAATTGTCCGTCGAGCGAGAATGCACCCTCGGCACGCCCGGGAAGGACGGCGGCCCCCTGGAACCCCCAGCTCAGGAGGCGTGCGAGGCTAGGGCCGGCGAGCGAGACGTAGCCGTCGAACGTGCGGTCGGTCGTGGGGCCGGTCAGCACACCGTCGAGGTCGAAGCGGGCGCCGCCCGGGAGGCCGGCCCTGATGCCTCTGATCGCGAGAGGGCCGCCGGAGCGCGCGGCAGAGACCTCGACGCCGCTCAGGCCTTCGCCGCCGAGCGTCACCTGGTCGAGCGTGAGGCGTGCCTCAGTGTCGGCGGTCTCGGGCAGCGCGCGGCCGAGGGCGTCGAAGAGATCGCGAGCGGCGGTGAGAGGCACTGCCTTGCCGTCGCGGCCCACAACCTTGTCGAGATCGATCCAGCGCGAGGACAGTGTAAGCTCGGTCTTGAGCCGGTCGGGCCAGGAGATCCGGGCTGCGCCCGTGATGAGCTGTGGCGGACCGTCGTGCTCGAGGGATAGAGTGAGATCGTCGAGGGCGACACCGTTGACGTCGCCCGTGACCTTGCTTTTGAGCTCGAATATCGCGCCCGCCGTAGCCGCCTCGCCCGGGAGCAGCGTCGGACGGTCCGGCACGATATTGTCCTCGGCAGCGGCTTGTGGAGTGGGTATGGGGGGCGAGACGTCGCCTGTGGTGCCATCGGCCTTGCCATTGGCGGCCGCCTCTGAGCCGCCGAGACCGATGTGGAGGAGCGCAGTCAGCTCGCCGTCGAGCTTCGGTTTACCCTTGATGTCAGCGAACTTGCCAGAGAGCACGTAGGAGTTGAGGGTGTCGAGCGCCTTGACGGCGGTCTTGAAGCGAATATCGCCGTTGGCGTCCTGGGCGGCGGTCGAAAGGCGCACGTCGCGCGGCTTGCCGTTCCAGGCGAGCTTGCCGACGAATTTGTAGGGGCCTGTCAGCGTGTCGGCCGACAGCTCACCGTCGATGTCCTCGATGGCGGCGAGCTCGGGCTGATGCGGGCCACCGAAGGATATGATGCCGTCGACGAGCGTCACCGACTGAAGCGCGACGTCCTTGGGCACGAACGGCAGCTCGCCGGAGACGATCGTGAGTGTCTGCCAGTTGCCGCCGCCCTCGGCATCGCTGACGAGGCGCAGCATCGGGCGCTTGAGCTCGATCTTGCGCGCCTCGACCACGCCCTTCAGGAGCGGCGGGATCGAGAGCCACATCGTGAAGCCGTCGGCGCGGAACACCGATTCGCGCGACGTTGTGCCCACGTCGGCGATCTTGAGCTTCTCGAAGCTGACGTAGGGCGAGGGCAGGAGGCGCAGGTTGACATTGCCGCCGACCCGGACGTCACGGCCGAGAACGCGGGTCGCTTCTTCCTCGAACACGCCGCGATAGCTGTTCCAGTCAACAAAATACGGGACGGCGAAAAGTGCGGACAGGACGAGGATCAGGAGGCCGCCGATGTAGAGCAGCGCATTGTTCATGCGTTCAATCTCACCACGTAAGCCCTTGGGGGCCGAGCGACCGAGGCCGCGCACTCCCAACCCGAGGCGGCCACGCCCGACCCGGCTCGGTCTTCAGCCGCGCCTTGTCGTACGGCCGGTTTAGCCTAACGCGCCGAGGCTGGATACTGAAATGGAATTGGGGAGTTTTTCCGACCTCGCCCGGCACATTCACGGGCTGCACCAACCTCCTCATGAAGCGAAATATTCCGGTTGAGGTTTGGACTTGGCCGGATTGTGGCCCCGGTCGCGGTGGTATACGTGCTCGCCATGACTGAGAATCGCAAGCCAGGACATCGGCCTGCCACGCCCGACGGCGACACGTCCGATCTGCCTCCGTTCGATCTGCCGGACGCGCCGCGCGGGCACGCTGGCGCTCCGCCCGCGCCCGAGCGACCGGCCGCGGGCCCGATCTCGTCGCGTGCGCTAGCGAACGCGGCAGCACCCTATCTCGAGGGCATCAATCCCGAGCAGCGCGAGGCGGTGGAGACGCTCGACGGACCGGTGCTGGTGCTCGCAGGTGCGGGTACCGGCAAGACGCGTGTTCTGACGACGCGTATCGCCCACATCCTCGCCAGCGGGCGGGCCTTCCCGTCGCAGATCCTCGCCGTCACCTTCACCAACAAGGCCGCGCGCGAGATGAAAGAGCGCATCGGTGGTCTCGTCGGCGGGGCGGTCGAGGGCATGCCGTGGCTCGGCACGTTCCATTCCATCGGCGTCAAGATCCTGCGCCGGCACCACGAGCTGGTGGGCTTGAAATCAGGCTTTACCATTCTCGACACCGACGACCAGCTGAGGCTTCTGAAGCAGGTGATCGAGGCGGCGAGGATCGACAAAGACCGCTGGCCGGCACGCCAGCTCGCGGGGCTCATCGACGACTGGAAGAACCGCGGCCTGACGCCCGGTCAGGTGCCCAAGGGCGAGGCGTTCGCCTTCGCGGGCGGCAAGGGTGTCGAGCTCTACGACGCCTACCAGAAGCGGCTCAAGGAGCTCAACGCCTGCGATTTCGGCGATCTTCTGCTCGAGTGCTTGCGGCTTTTCCGCGAGCACCCGGACGTGCTCGCCGACTATCACCGCCGCTTCCGCTACATCCTCGTCGACGAGTACCAGGACACCAACGTCGCGCAGTACCTGTGGCTTCGTCTGCTGGCACAGGGATCCCCCAACATCTGCTGCGTCGGAGACGACGATCAATCGATCTACGGCTGGCGCGGTGCGGAGGTCGACAACATCCTGCGCTTCGAGCAGGACTTCCCGGGAGCCAAGGTGGTCCGCCTCGAGCGCAACTACCGCTCGACGGGGCATATCCTCGCGGCCGCTTCGGGGCTCATCGCCAGGAACCAAGGACGACTCGGCAAGACGCTGTTTACGGACGGTGCGCTCGGGCGCAAGGTGACCATCACGGGCGTGTGGGACGATGAGGAGGAGGCGCGCTCGATCGCTTCCGATATCGAGACGCTGATGCAGGCCGGGCACCGGCTCAACGAGATCGCGATCCTCGTTCGCGCGTCGTTCCAGATGCGCGTTTTTGAAGACCGCTTCATCACCATGGGGTTGCCGTACCGTGTCATCGGCGGCCCTCGGTTCTACGAGCGCCAGGAGATCAAGGACGCCATCGCCTACCTCGAGGTGACGGCCAATCCGTCGAACGACTTGAAATTCGAGCGTATCGTCAATGTGCCGAAGCGAGGTCTCGGCGACACGACGGTCGAGCGCATCCACGTCCTGGCGCGTTCGCGCGGCGTCTCGATGTTCGATGCAGCGCGCCTCATCGTCGGCACCGACGAGCTCGCGGGCAAGGCCCGGAATTCGCTGTCCGGCTTGGTAGCGTCGTTCGAGCGCTGGCGCGATGGGATCGACACCCTGAAGCACACCGAGCTCGCCGAGCTGATCCTGGACGAGAGCGGCTACACGGCCATGTGGCAGGCAGACAAGAGCCCGCAGGCGCAAAGCCGGCTCGAGAACCTCAAAGAGCTCGTGCGCTTCATGCACGAGTTCGAAACCCTGGGCGGGTTCCTCGAGCACGTCTCGCTCGTCATGGATGCGGACCAGACGAGCGACGGCGACCGCGTGTCGCTCATGACGCTGCACGCCGCCAAGGGCCTCGAGTTCGACACCGTGTTCCTGCCCGGCTGGGAGGAGGGGCTCTTTCCGCACCAGCGCTCGCTCGACGAGAGCGGGCTCGCGGGACTCGAAGAGGAGCGGCGACTCGCCTACGTCGGTATCACGCGGGCGAAGCGCCTCGCCAAGATCTCTTTCGCGCAGAACCGCAGGACGCGCGGACTCTACCAGTCGGCGGTGCCGTCGCGGTTCATCGATGAATTGCCCGAGGCGCACGTCGAGGTGGTCGAAGGCAAGAGCACGTTCGGCGGCGCCTACGCCAATTTTGCCGGCCGCTTCAACCCCTACGGCAAGAGCCGCTTCGACGAGGAGCAGACGCCCTTCCGCTCGACCTACGACACGCCGGGATGGCAGCGCGCAAAGAACAGCTTTGCCGGCGGCTCTTTTGGTGGTGCCGGCGGTTCCCCTGCAGGGAGCCGGTCACCGACGCAGGGCCGGCCGTTTGCGGCGGGACGTGCGGGGGTTGAGGCGCCAATGCCGGGCGGTGGTCGCGGGTCGGATCAAGGCCGGTTTCATCACGGCTCGGCCTCACAAGACAGCCGGGTGGGCACGCCGTCGCGGCCCGCATCGCAAATGCGCCCCGCCGGATGGAAGCAGCCCGTCACCATCGAAGGCCAGCTCATCGCCTCGTCGACCGCGGCCGGTCAAGGCTTCAGGACGGGCGACCGCGTGCGTCACGAGAAGTTCGGCATGGGCACGGTGACACTCGTCGACGGCAACAAGCTGTCGATCGAATTCGATACCGGCGAGACGAAGCGTGTCGTCGATAGCTTTGTGGAGCGGGGGTGACGGGCGAGGGCCGCATTGCCGGAATTTGAGACATCGCGGCCCCGAGGCCTGCAGCGTCATATGGGTTAGCGGCTCGGCCGCAGGCCCATTGAGCGCGAACACAGATGCTCTGGCGCGATGGTCCATCAGCAAGAAGCGACGGACCAGGACGGTCAGCCGAGGCGTGATGCTGGGATCGCGCGGTGGGAACAGTCAGCCTGTCAACTGGCTGCGGCGCATCGCGAGCCATGCCGTTCTTCCTGGCGAATGGCGGCAATGCGACCGACCGCGATCATCCTGCACGACCCTCCTTTCCTCGCTCTCTTGCCCCGACCCGGCAATCAAAGCTCCATTCCAATAGAGCACCGAAAACAAGTCTGAACCGGATCGTCTGCGTGCGAGTTTCGAACGGACGCCTTACTCTACCGGTTCGAGATCTCCGGGCTTCCAGGATTTGTCGAACCAAGGCTCGAGTGGTGCGTAAAGCCGCAGCAAGACATTGAAGCCTTTCTCGGGCCACGTCTGCACCCAGTTGCCTTCGTTGCCGGCCGGGGCCTTGGCTGCGAACCAAATGGTGTAGGAGCCATCCGGGTTGGCCTTGAGGGCCTTTGAGTTGCTGTCGATCCCGGCCGATCTCTGATCCGTCTCGAGAAGGGAGCGCGACTGGTTGCTATAGACCGTCAGCGCCCAGAACTGAGCCGCCGGAACCGGACCTGGAAGCGTGATCTTGTAGGCGTTGCTGCCGTTCAGCGGCTGACTCACGGCATCGAGAAAGACCGCCGCATATGCCGAGCCCGAGCCGGGCTTGGCACGAGCCATGGCCGGCGTGATGCCGGTTGCATAATAGAAAAACATCGCTCGCGCATCGAGCAATCTCTCAGCGCCATCCTCGAACAAGTAGCTGTTGCCGACAAACCCGGTCTGCCACATTCGGTCGGGATAGAATCGTGCTCGTGGATCGCGCGGCCGCCATAGGAACGAGCGCGCGACGCCGTTGCCGATGGCCACAGCATTGGTCAGGATTTTCGTCATTCGGTCGTCGGGCTTGAACGGCACCCCCTTGCGAATACCGATGGATGCAAAAAGCCCGACGGTCTCGGGCGACACGAAGTCGGCCGGCTCGTTCTGAATGACGGCATCGAGCTCGTGGTAGAACTCGAATGTGTTTCCGCTGATCGTGTTGAATTTCTTGCCGGATGTGTTCACGAATATCGTCTGCGGCGGCCTGTCGGCAGTCGCAAACGGATAGAGCTTGGCTCCGGCCTTCACGCCTTTCACGGCGCTGGCAATATCGCCCTTATCGACAAACGCACGGAAAAACATGAGCAGCCGGTTGGTTGCAGGTTTCTGTATGAAGTAACCTTCGGCCGGCAATGAACCGGTGAAGCCAGGAGGCACGAACAGGTACTTTCCGCCCTTGCCCTGGTCGGGACCCGTGAGGCCGATATCTGTCACCCAGCGGAAGTAGGCATCGTCAACTGGACCTAGAACGCCGGGCGGCACCTCTAGAACCATCGGTCCCGCCGAGAGCTGCAAACATGCGAGACCATAGACCGTCGTGGTATTGGGCGTCAGAAACAGGGATTGAGCGTCCATCAAGCCTTCGGTGAGTCCGATGGCCTCATTATCCTTGATGCCGACCGAATTAATGCCGTCACATATGGCATAAACCGAGGTAGCCGGCATGCCCTGCAAGAACGTCTCGATACCGCGACTGAGATCGAGCTGATCGTAGACGAGGGTCGCTGTCTTTTCGTCCGGCGCGCCGTCCTTGAAGCGCAGCGTCCCAATGCTCGTCTCCACGCTGTCCGGAGTCTTAAATGAATCGGGAATGTCGGCTGAATATTTGGGAGCACCCGTATCAGCCAGCGCCAAGCCGTTCGCTGTCGCCAATAGCAGGCCCGCGAGGGTCGCGATAATCTTCATGCACATTGTTCTTGGCCTCCCGCCTACATGGACAGATGGGCTGTGGTCAACCCGAGAGGACCCATCTTCCAATCGAATATGTGCTTGTCCCGAGTGGCGAGGACGGTCTTCCGTCGATTTGCAACCGGGTGAGCCAGGACGTTGGTCGTGGTCCAGAGCGCAAACGGGAACAAGAGCGATTTGGCTTGCAAAGCTGCCGCGGGCATTTGCCTTTGATCGCCATGTTATTCTTCCTCACTTGGTCAAGCAACTCTTCTTCCTGCGTCGGCCACAACAATAGCGTGGCGCGCCTTCCTCGAGGCCGGGTTGGGGTCAACAGGAGTCAGTTCGCGCGGCCCGATTGCCGCCGCAGGATCACCGAGGGCGGACGTTGAACGACCATTGCTCAGCGCCGGCAGGCATTGGCCGAAGTTGATCCGCTTCTGTGCCGGTTCAGAAATTGCCGAGAGTGAGGACAGACATCGGAATGGTATTGGGTGCTCCGGCTTTTCCCGGTCGGTCTTTGATCTGCGGCGAGGGCAGGGCGCGTCTGAGGCGCGCGAAGATGCCGTCAACTGGTCCTTCGCCCATTCTGTCGGGCGCGCATCTCGAGCGGCTCGGTCGCGGTGCCTTGCAGGCCTGGCGCCGCCGGGGGAGTCGGAGCGCGTGAGCTGGGCAAGGAAGCCTGATCCTCGCTGGCCGTTGGTGTGAGAGGGCGGACCGATTGCTGCAATGCGCGGTGGATCGACGTTGCAGACGGTACGTGACACGCGTCGTTCGCGGACATTACCGATATCGGGATCGTTGTCGGTGTGTCGGTGCTGCGTGCCGATCCGTCGATCGGAGTGTGGGTTTGTGGTGGGCTTGGGGTGCCGGTCGGACCGCTCAAGTCATGACGCGCGCCGTCGGCTGCGAAAGCGATAGCCCTACTGGGCAAATCAACTTATAATCTGTCACAGCTGTGAGATTTCCGTCGGTGTCCCCGGGGACCGGTTTGGAGCCCTGGGCGTGAACGGCCGAGTGCTGCTTTTGCCACGAGGGAGAACAACCATGGCTATAGAAGCCGTCATCATTTGGCTCGTCATCGGAGCCATCGCCGGCTGGCTCGCCGGTCAGATCATGAA
>JAGVSR010000111.1 GCA_019137195.1 Alphaproteobacteria bacterium | reverse complement strand
AAAAGCTTCCTGGACTTCTGGTCGCGAAACCTCGACGGACGCCTGTTCAAGGTCCGGGTTGCGCATACCGGGCTCGTCCAGCCAGCCGAGCTCAAGCTCGTCGACGGTGACTTCAAGCTCAATTGACGGGGTGCAGCGGCAGGGGACGCAGCCCTGCAATCGCCTCAGTTTTGCCTTTACCCGCCCCTGATATGCTCCGAACGGGCTCGCGCAGGCTCAATACCGGAATGACTGGGGCTACGGCGGGTATGCGGATCGGCGGACGGCGGTTTCTATTGAGCCTCGCCATCATCGGCGCCAGCGTGTGCCTCGCGCTCGGCATTCTGCTGCCGATCATCAAGCTCACCAAATACGTGTTCTGGACCACCGAGCATTCGCTCCTGTCGACGGTCAACGTGCTGATCAACGACGGGCAGCTGTTCCTCGGCTTCACGGTGCTCATCTTCTCGATCGTGCTGCCGATCCTGAAACTCCTGTACCTGCTCCTGCTGTCGACCCTGCCCTCCAACGAGATCGTACGCCAGCACAGGCGCCTGAAGGCGCTCGAGTGGCTCGGCAAATGGTCGATGCACGACGTGCTCGTACTGGCCCTCACGATCTTCTTCATCAAGGCGCAGGGCGTCTACGACGCGGCGAGCCTGACGGGCGTCTATTTCTTCACGGCCGCCGTGCTCCTGATGATCCTCTCCTACGCCTGGCTCAGAAACGAGGGATTGACGGCCGGCCCGGCCGCGGCGCCCGCCAACGACGAGCCGGGGCTCGTGCGTCCGCTGTCGCCGTTCCGCAACTTCGTACTGTCGTTCCTCATTATCCTCGCGACCGTGTTCTTCGCGCTCGGCGTCATCCTGCCGGTCATCCGGTTCACCACGATTTACGTGTGGACCAACGAACACTCGATTGCGACCATCATCTGGGCGCTCTACGAGAACGAGGAATATTTCCTCGGCGTCGTGCTGTTCCTTTTCTCGATCTTCTTCCCGTTCCTGAAACTGCTCTATCTCCTGACGCTCATGACCTCGCCCGACATACCGCACGAGTTCCGCAAGCGCTCGATCGCGACCATGGAATGGCTCGGGCGATACTCGATGACCGACGTCATGGTGCTGGCGCTCATGATTTTCTACGTGAACTCGTCTGGCTACACGGAGGCACAGGTGCTGCCGGGCGTCTATTTCTTCGCCGCCTCGGCCCTGATGACGATGGTCGCTTACGGATGGGCCAACACCGTGCCGCCACGCCAGCGCGTCGAGACCGCACGGCAGAACCCGCTCGCTCCCGAAAATCCGCTCCAGGCGCCCTTCACGCCGGTCGCAGGCCCAGGCGAAGTGGTGACGCTGCCGACCAACCCGGCCCGCCTCAACCGACCGGCGTGAGCGGTTGCTCGACCGCTCGCTGCCCTGCGTACCGTCGGCGGTGGGCCCAATCTTGACGGCCTCGACGCAGCACCACTTCTCGACTCGTCGGTGCGCGTGGCAGGCCGGGGGCGGAGCGGCAGTGTGCGATTTTCACCGCGGATGATCTTGCCGTGTCCGGGCGGCACCCCATGTCTGCCGGCAAAGAAAACACGGGGAGCCTTCAGCAGATGTCGGACATTCTCCTGCTCGTGGCGGGGCTCATTCTCCTGACAGGAGGCGGCGAGCTTCTGGTGCGCGGCGCGGTAGCCGTCGCCGAGCGGTTCGGCATGTCGCCCCTGCTCATAGGTCTCACACTGGTTGGCTTCGGTACGTCGACGCCGGAGCTCGTGACAAGCGTGCAGGCCTCGCTCGCCGGCTCGCCCGGCATCGCAGTCGGCAACATCGTCGGCTCGAACATCTCGAACATACTGCTCATTCTCGGGCTGGCGGCGATTATCACGCCCGTGGCCACGACCTCGCGCGCCTTGAGGCGCGACGGCGCCCTGGTGCTGGTGACGGCACTTCTCGTAACCGGCGTTGGGTATCTTGGAGCGCTCGACCGCGTTGTGGGGCTCGGCTTCCTGTGCCTTCTCGCCGCCTATCTCGCATTCGCCTACCGGCAAGAGACGGCCGGAACCGGCGATGGGCACACGGTCGCCTACGAGAAGGCCGAGGCCTACGAGGAACTGCACGAGGGGCCGATCGAGAGCGAGCCGCGCGTCAAGGCCATGGCCGCAAGACTGGGGCCGGTGGTACCGGTGCTGATGGCGCTCGGCGGGCTTCTCATCGTGGTGGCGGGCGGCAAGCTCTTGGTCGATGGCGCCACGTCGATCGCACGCGCTCACGGAATCTCCGAGACGGTCATCGGGCTCACCATCGTTGCCGTCGGCACGTCGATGCCCGAGTTCGTCACGTCGCTGATTGCCGCGTTTCGCCGGCACAGCGACATCGCGCTCGGAAACATCATGGGTTCGAACATCTACAACATCCTCGGCATCGGAGGCGTCACGGGTCTGATCGCGCCGACGCCGATCCCGCCAGAGATCGTCCACTTCGACAGCCACATCATGGTCGGCGCATCAATGGCGCTGGTGCTCTTCGCTTCCTCGGGGCTCACGGTCCGGCGGTGGGAAGGGGCGGTGCTAGTGGCCGGCTATGGTGCCTATATATGGTCACTATGGCCGTGAGGCTGGCCGACTCAGCCGGGCGAGCTCGATTGCAGGGCAGCGGTTCATGACGACGTCGATACCGGCAGCCTCGGCCTCGCGCGCGGCCTCGTCGTTCCTGACGCCAAGCTGCATCCAGACGACCGAGGCCCCGAGCTTCGGCCCGAGGCGTACGACGTCCCGCACCACGTCCAGGGCAGCGGCGGAATTGCGAAAGATGTCGACCATGTCGACCGGACCCGGGATGTCGCCGAGCGCGGCGTATACCCGGCAGCCCAGAATCTCCTCGCCGTCATGACCCGGATTGACGGGCGTCACCACATAGCCGCGATGGAGCAAGGTCTCCATGACGTGATAGCTGGGCCTCGCCGGATTGGGGCTGGCACCGACCACGGCAACGGTGCTCACCCGCTCGAGGATGGCCGCAAGGTAGGAATCGGCGTAGGTATCGTGGTTCATGGTCCTCTTTTCTGCCGTTTCGGCAATATATTCAAGCCAGGGCAGGTCAAGGCAACCGGACACTGACAAAAGGCGGGGCTGACACGCCCAGTTCCGGATGCGACAAGCTTTTCCCAGGAGCACGCCAATCCCAGAGGAGCGATGGCGATGAGCACGGATCCGATCGTACCGCAGCTCGAGGCCGAAACGGCCCGTCGCCGGCGGCGGCGCATGTTCGCCCACGCCCGTGTTCCCGTGCGCATGATGGTGCCGAACCTGTTCACCCTGTTCGGCCTATGTGCGGGCCTCACCTCCATCCGCATGTCGATCGAGGGCCGCTGGGACTGGGCGCTGGCGGCCATCGTGCTCGCGGCCATGCTCGACGGCGTCGATGGGCGCATCGCCCGCCTCCTCAAGGCCTCCTCGCGGTTCGGCGCCGAGCTCGACAGCCTCGCTGACTTCGTCAACTTCGGCGTGGCGCCGGCCGTGCTCCTGTTCACGTGGGGTTTCAGCGACATCAAGAGCATCGGCTGGATTGCGGTCCTGATCTTCGCGCTGGCGTCGGCGCTCAGACTCGCCCGCTTCAACGTCGCTCTCGACGACGACAAGCCCAAGTGGCAGTCCAACTACTTCCAGGGCATGCCGACACCCGCCGCGGCCATCGTCGTGCTACTGCCGCTCTACCTGTTCCACTCCGGTATGGACCTCCGGACCGAACCCTGGGAGCGCTACCTGCTGCTCGTGTATACGGTCGGCATCGCGATGATGATGGTCTCGAACATCCCGACCTACTCGGGCAAGCTCCTGCACGAGCGGATCGGACGCGAGTGGGTGCTGCCGCTGATGGTGGTCGCGGCGGCCGCGGTCGCGCACCTCATCACCTACCCTTACGTGACGCTACTCGTGGCCTCGCTCGGCTATCTCGCCTTCATGCCGCTGAGCTGGCGGCGCTTCGGCGAGCTCGAGCGCGCCGACGCCGCAGCCTTGGCCGCCGCTGGAACCGGACCAGAGGTCAAGGCCGACGAGCCGGCTGCAGGACCCAACGTCGTCGACCTGAGGTCCGGCGACAAACGCTGACGAGAGCGGACGCAGCATGAAAATCGAGTGTCTTGCCATCCCGGACGTGAAGCTTCTCACGCCGAAGATATTCAAGGATGCGCGTGGATCGTTCAGCGAGACGTGGAACGAGCGGGCGCTGACGGAGGCGGGCATCTCGGCGCATTTCGTGCAGGACAACCATGCGCTGTCGATCGCCAGGGGCACTGTGCGCGGGCTCCACTTCCAGCTCGCGCCGAAGGCCCAGGACAAGCTCGTGCGGGTCGTGAGGGGCTCCCTGCTCGATGTCGCCGTCGATCTCAGGGCGGGCTCGCCCAGCTATGGCCGACACGTCTCGGCCGTGCTTTCTGCCGAGAACGGCGTACAGATCTGGGTGCCGAAGGGATTTGCCCATGGCTATGCGACGCTCGAGCCCATGACCGAGGTCATCTACAAAGTCACTGCGTACTACTCGCCGGAGCACGACCGCGGTGTGCTGTGGAACGATCCAGGGCTCGGAATCGATTGGGGCGTGACGGCGGGCGACGCGATCCTCTCCGACAAGGATCTCAAGCTGCCCACGCTCGCCGAGGCAGGCCACCGGCTGTAGGAGCGCGGGCCGCCGTGATCGCTGCCTGCCACCGGGTCTCGCCCAGGTTCTCGGCCGAGCGTCGTCTCACCGTAGGCTAGTTGACCAGTGCCAACGGCTGGCCGGTGCCCTTGATGCCCTCGGGCACGGGGACGTTGGTATCGGAGTAGTTGGTGTTGAGGATCAGATGCGGGCCGCCGCCGAGGCGCATCGTTCTCGCCACGATGGCCGTATAGGCGGACTTGTCGGCGACCGGCTTCGAGCCTTCGACGTAGAGCTCGCTCCGCGACAGGTAGATCGTGCCGAGCAGCACGCGAGCATCGTCGCTCAAAATCTTGTGCTTGCCTTTCGGCTGTGAACGCCCCTCGAACATCAGGAGCCCGGCCATGTCGCCAGAGTCAGGGGCCTCGAGCGCAATCGAGCTCAGGGGCTCGAAATCGAATTGTGCGCCCGCACCGGTATAATAGAAGCCGACCCCGTTACCCTCCAGGGCGCTTCCGCCGTCGACGACGAGCGGGCCGTCCTTGATGACGTAGATGCCGGGATCGAGAGTGACGACCGAGGCCCCGGTGATCTTGAGTCCGCCGCAGTAGGTGCCGGGCGCGAGCGATCGCGCCTGGCCGCTGATCACCAGGTCGGTCTCGAGGCACGGACCCGCTGCCGGCTCGGGACGGGCGGCCAGTGGATCCTCGAAGCTCGGGCAATCTACGATCGGTTCCGGAACGAAGGCCCCGACGCCCGAATCCTTGCCGCCCCGCGTGCAGATGAGGTTCGCCACGAGCTTGGCATCGTTCTTGGCCTTGATGCCGTTGCTGCTGTCGGAGTTGGAGTAGACAGCGCAGTCATTGCCGGTAACGCGCGCCTGATGCAGGAGCTCGATGGTGCCGCTCTCGCCGGGATCAAGCCCGAGGACGCACACGTTCGGTCGCCCGACGACACGCGCTGTCGAGGTCGCCGTCAGACTGTCGAGCCCGATGAAGGCGCCGCCTCCGAACGGCAGCACCGTCGTCTGAACGCCTTTCACGTTGACTTGCAGCGGATCATTGCCGACCTGGGTCGTGAGCGCGACGGAGGGCGCCGTTCGGCTCGCCGCGTTGGCGGCCGCGTAGCTCTTGACGACCGCCTCGACGATGGCCTGAACGTTCTCAGTCCTGGCATCGGACAGGCCGAGCTCCTTAGCGGCTGCGAGCGCCCCGGCATCGATCGCGGCCTGGAGGCGGACCTTTTGAGCCGCCACGGAGGTGTAGTCGATCGCTCCCCCGGCAGCAAGGAGCAGCGCCGGCAGCATGAGGGCGAACTTCAGAGCGATCGCTCCTCCGCGATGGCGGATGAACGAAAGCGCGCTCGCAACACACCACGATTTCGTTGCCTCGTACATGAAGCCAATGTTCCACACACCAATGCTTACAGTGCAGTTCAAAGTCTAACATTCTGCCAGCAGAGATTGTGCGAAATCGCCGGCTACGGAAAACGGTACGTTAACAGCCGTTCCGGTCTGCGCACGGGATCGACGGCGCGAGCGTTCAGGAGCCTCAGCTCGCGCGGCGGATGCTCGGCGCCTCTACAGCCACCTCACGGCCCGACCGTGACGCCTCTTCGATACTCGCGGCAGCATCGGCGAGCGTCTCGCGTGCGATCTCGGTCCTGGCAACGAGCGCCTCGAGCATGGCCACGACGCGCATCGCGGAGCCCGGCTGTCGGGACGCCTCGACGATTGCGCGGGCATCGGTCGCGATTCGCCCTGTCGCCCTCATCACCTCGCTCGTGTACTCCGATACCAGGCTGCTAAGGGCGGCGACGGTCTGGCTTGCCTCCTCCTGGGCACGGCGGCCCTCCTCGCCGATGCGATAGAGCCGCAGGAGATAGTCGATGTGGTTTCCAAACATCGACCAGTTGAGCGGCTTGGTCAGAAACGCCGTGGCGCCTGCCTCGAGGCAGTGACTGATCGCCTCCGCGTCGTTGCGCGAGGTGATGACAATGACCGGAATGTGGCGGGTGCGCGGATGGCCGCGAATGCAGCGGATGAGCTCGTCGCCCTTCAAATGCGGCATCTCGAGGTCGACGAGGGCCAAGTGAAACGTCTCGTGCGCGAGCTTGCTCCAGGCGGCCGCACCGTCCTCGACCTCGACGACCTCATGGGCGAGGCGGATGAGCTTGGAGAGGGCGATCGAGCGAAAGATCGGATCGTCATCGACGACCAGAATCCTCATGGAATTGTCAGGATTTGCGGACGTCGTCGGCGGCATACGCAACAAAACTCGCTCAAGGCGCGCAGGAGATGCGCTCGATCGGGAAATCTATAGCAGCGAAGTTAACAGGTCATGCCCTCGCCGCACGACTGGGTCCGTTGAAAACGTTTACCTGCATCAGCCTATAAAAAGCGATTGGTCCGGACCTCTATTCCGATGCGTCGCAGGCTGCTTCAACGACTCGACTCCTCCATCAAGGCGCGTCTGGCGGCCGTGATCTCGGTTGCCGTGCTGTTGGCCGTGGTGGTCGCCAGCGTCGCATCGGCCTGGCGGGAGGCGGACCGCCGTTTTCGCTCTACGGAGGCCGAGCTCAGAGGTATCGCGGCGGCCATCTCTGCGGCCGTGGCGCGCCCGCTCGCGGCAGGCGCCAGGGGCGAGGTGACCCAGACCCTGGTCGCCATACGACAGATCCCGAGCGTGACCTTTGCCGAGGTTATCGACGGCTCAGGCCACGTCGCCGGTCGAATCGGACAGGGCGTCATCATCGAGCCCGGCGACACCAGAGTCATGCCAAACAGCAGGCTCTCGCTTCTGTCGCCTGGCGTGCTCCGAAACTATATCGTCGAGGCCCCCGTCATCCACGGTGGCAGCCGGATCGGCACGCTGCGTCTCATCGCCGATATTTCTGGACTGGCAGGTGCGCTCGCCGACAGCGTTGCTGGTGCGCTCGTTGCTGGTCTGGCTGCAGCCGCACTTGCTCTCCTGATCGCCGGGCGCCTGCAGACCTCCATCTCCGGCCCGATCGGCGCGCTAACGGCCGCCATGCAGCGCATTCGGGCCTCGCAAGACTATTCGCATGCTGTCGAGAAGCGCTCGAACGACGAGACCGGCATCATGGTCGAAGCATTCAACGGCATGATGGGCGAGATCCGTGCTCGCGACGCCCGGCTCGCCGAGCACATGGAGCACCTGGAATCGGAAGTCGAGGCACGGACGGCGGAACTCAAGACGGCCAAGGTCGCAGCCGAAGCCGCCAACGCCGCCAAGTCCGACTTCCTCGCCACCATGAGCCATGAGATCCGCACGCCCTTGAACGGCATGCTGGTGATGGCCGAGCTTCTCGCGTCGGGCGACCTACCGCCCCGCATGCAGCGGCACGCCGACGTCATCGTCAGCTCGGGCAACAGCCTCATTGCCATCATCAACGACATCCTCGACCTGTCGAAGATCGAGGCCGGGCGGCTTGAGCTCGAGATGGTTCCCGTCTCGCCGCGCGCAGTCATCGAGCAGGTCGTGAACCTGTTCTCGGCGCGTGCGGCTGGCAAGGGCCTCGAGCTTCTCTGCTATGCCGCACCCGAAGTGCCTGGAAAGGTTCTCGCCGACCCGGTCCGCCTCAACCAGGTGCTCGCGAACCTCGTCAACAATGCATTGAAATTCACCGAACGCGGGCACGTCTGCCTCCGGGTGACCGCAGCGGCCGCAGCCTGCGACGGCAGCATGCGCCTGACCTACAGCGTCGAAGACACGGGAATCGGCATCGCGAAGGACAAGCTCGAGACGATCTTCGACCCATTCTCGCAGGCCGATCAGTCGACGACGCGGCGGTTCGGAGGCACCGGCATCGGGCTCACCATCTCGCGGCGCCTGGTGGCGACAATGGGCGACACTCTCGCGGTCGAGAGCGAGGTCGGCAAGGGATCGCGGTTCCACTTCACCGTGGAAAGTGCCATCGTCGAAACGGCGCCGCAGACGAGACAACCGGCCGGCCGACGCAAGACCGTCTACATCGCCCTCTCCAACCCGGCGTCGGCTGCTTTCCTTTCCGAGCTCGTTCGCGACCTCGGCTATTCGCCCGCCGAGGGGCTGCCCGCGGCAACCGACCTCGGTGCGACCGCCGCACTCTTCGTCGAGCCCTCGGGCCTCGCGGCGATCGCCGGCAGGCCTGGGCGGCGGGCCTTCACCATCGCCGTGTCGGAGGTCGGCGACTCGGCCGCCGGCCAGCTCATCGACGCCGGACATGCCGACGCCTCGCTCGTCAAGCCGCTGATCCCCAGCGAGGTCATGGCGGTGCTCGACGACGCCCGCGACGGCGGCGCGCGCAAGAAGCGGGTCGAAGCTGCGCAACGCGCCAAAACGACTGCGACGGCCTCGTTCAAGGGGCTCAACGTGCTCGCCGCCGACGACAGTGCCATCAACCGCGAGGTCCTGTCCGAGGCACTCGCGCGGCTCGACGTGAAGGTGACGCTGGTCGAGGACGGCCTCAAGGCGGTCGAGGCGCTGAGGCAGCGGCGCTTCGACCTCGTTCTCATGGACTGCAGCATGCCGGGCATGGACGGGTACGAAGCGACGCGCATCATCCGGGCCGAGGAGGCGGATCGCGACACCGAGCCGGTGCCGGTCGTGGCGCTCACGGCGCATGTCGCCGGTCACGACGCCGATGCGTGGCGCAAGGCCGGCATGAACGACTACATGACGAAGCCGTTCACCTTGAAAACGATGGCTGCCTGTCTCGAGCGATGGGTGAAACCCGTATCGATGGCGACCGCCGGGGCCGATGCCCTATCGGGGCCTGCGCCAGAGGCAGCGACGAGCGCCGGCGACGAGGCTCCCGTGCTGAACTATGCCGTGCTCGACGACATCCGTGCCATGCAGGCGCCAGGCGACAACCTCGTCAATCGCATCATCGTGCTCTTCCGCATGCATGCACCGGCGGCACTCGAGCGGCTCGCGGCGGTGGCCGACGGCGACGATGCCGTCGTGATCTCTGAGACCGCGCACGCGATGAAATCGCTGTGCCGCAACGTCGGCGCCGAGCGGCTCGGCAACCTGCTCAGCGATATCGAGCACGCGGCGCGCAAGGAGGGTCGCCGCTGCAGCGGCGAGCAACTCTCGACCCTCAAGCGCGAGCTCGGCGTCGCGCTTGCCGAAATCGGCAGCCTGCCGGAGGCCGGCGAGCCAGCAGCCGCCGCGGAGCCGCTGCTCGCGTCCGCCTGACGCAGCAAGAAGACCAAGGCTTCCAACATCCTGTTCACGGCGGGGCCGCGCCCTTCATTCCGACACCGCGCGCCGCTAGGCTCTGTCCATGCCGATTCGCCAGCTTCCGCCCGAGACCGTCAACCGCATCGCCGCCGGCGAGGTGATCGAGCGGCCTGCGAGCGTGGTCAAGGAGCTCGTGGAGAACGCAATCGACGCGGGCGCCTCCGAGATCGAAATCGTGACCGCTGACGGCGGGCTCGCGCTGGTGCGCGTCACCGACGACGGCATCGGCATGGGCCCGGACGATCTTCTGCTCGCGGTCGAGCGGCACGCGACCTCGAAGCTCCCCGACGACGATCTCCTCGACATCCGCACGCTCGGCTTCCGCGGCGAGGCACTGCCGTCGATCGGCTCGATCGCGCTCCTTTCCATCGCCTCGCGCCGGCAAGGCTCGCGGGATGGGTTCGAGATCGCAGTCGAGCGTGGCGACAAGCGGGGCTTGCGTCCGGCGGCGCTGAACGCGGGCACGCGGGTGGAGGTTCGCGAGCTGTTCTCTGCGACACCGGCACGGCTCAAGTTCCTGAAATCGGAGCGGGCCGAGAACATGGCCACGTCAGAAATGGTGAAGCGGCTCGCGATGGCGCATCCGGAGGTCGGCTTCACGCTGACCATGGGCGAACGCGCCGGGCTCAAGCTGCCGCGAGGCGAGGCGACCGCGCAAGGACTGCTCGCGCGGCTGGGGCGCATCATGGGGCGCGAGTTCCTGGCGGACGCCCTCGAGATTGCGGGCGAACGTGACGGCGTTCGGATCGCTGGCTTCGCCGGCCTGCCGACGCTGCATCGGCCGGACGCTTCGCAGCAGTTCCTCTTCGTCAACGGCCGGCCCGTCAAGGACAAGCTGATCCAGGGCGCGGTGCGCGCCGCCTACGGCGATCTCATCCCGCGCGGCCGCTATCCGCTGCTCGCGCTCTTCGTCTCGCTCGAGCCGACCGAGGTCGACGTCAACGTGCATCCGACAAAGGCCGAGGTGCGGTTCCGCGATGCAGGGCGCGTGCGTGGCCTCATGATCGGCGCGCTGCAGCATGCCCTCGAAGGGGCGGGCCACCGGGCGAGCGCGCGCGGCGGGGCGATGACACTCGAGACGCTGGCCGACCGGGGCGCTCCGTCTGCCCCTTCCCCGTTCATGGGCGAGGGTCGCGTTGGAGCGGGCGGCCAGGCTCTCGAACCAGGGTATCCGCCCTCCCCCGGCCCCTCCCCGCAAGCGGCAGGAGAGTGGCGCCGACAGGGCGTCAGCATGCCACGAGGATTCGCCGAAGCCATGCAGGCGCCGTTCGCCGCCTTCGACGCAACGAGCGCGGACACCAGCGCGGACTCCGGGCCTATTGCCGAGGATCTGCTCGACCGGCCGCTCGGGGCGGCGCGGGCGCAACTGCACGAGACGTACATCGTCTCGCAGACGCGAGGCTCGGTCATCATCACCGACCAGCACGCCGCGCACGAGCGCCTGGTCTACGAGCGTCTGAAGCGGGCGCTCGCGAACGGCGGGGTGGCGCGACAGGGACTCCTTATTCCTGCCATCGTCGAGGTGGGCGAGGACGAGGCCGCGGCGCTCGCCGAGAAGGACGCCGAGCTCGCCGAGCTGGGGCTCGTGGTCGAGCCGTTCGGTTTCGGCGCGGTTGCCGTGCGCGAGGTTCCGGCGCTCCTCGGCGACAGCGACGTCAAGGGGCTCGTCAAAGACCTCGCCGCCGAGATCCTGGCGGACGGGCAGACGCTCGCGCTCCGTGACCGGCTCGAGGCCATCGCCTCGCGCATGGCCTGCCACGGCAGCGTACGCGCCGGGCGCCGCCTCACACCGCAAGAGATGAACGCGCTGCTCCGCGAGATGGAGGCCACGCCCTACTCGGGCCAGTGCAACCACGGCCGGCCGACCTACGTGGAGCTGAGGCTCGCGGACATCGAGAGGCTGTTCGGACGGAGGTAGGCATCCATGGCGGCCTCGACCATCGGGCAGTTTGCAGTGAACCGGCGATCGAGGACCTGACGGGGTCGTCGACCTCGGCTCGCCGTGCCAGGGAGGCCGCACCTGCTTGTGGTGCGGCTCAGCCGTCGACGATCCTCCGGATGCCCAGTTGCCTCATATCAGCGCGCCATCAGCGCAAACACGCCCCATCCCAGGTATTCACGCGTGTACGCGGCGTGGCGTTGGGGTGCCACGTCCAGTTCTGCGCGAACCTCTTTCGCAAAGTCGTCGTCGGGATTCGCTGCGAGCCATCGGCGCATGGTGAGCCACTTGGCGGCCTCGTACCTGTCCCAGCTGTCCTGATCTGCCAGAACCATTTCCACGACGTCGTAGTTTAGCTCGCCGAACAACGCGAGAAGTTCCGGAAGCATGAGAAAGTCGGAGATCGAACCGGCACGGCACCCCCTGGCGACGTCTTCCGTCGGCGGCAATTGCAGCCAGAACGGCTCGCCGATGAGGATAATCCCTCCAGTGCAGAGGCTTCTTGCAAGAAGCTCGATCGTGCCGACGACTCCCCCACCGATCCACGTGGCACCCACACAGGCTGCCACACCGACCTTTGCCTCGGCGACGTAGCCGGCGGCGTCGCCGTGGATGAAGTCTATCCGATCGGCGACGCCGAGCTCCTCTGCGCGGAGTTTGGCTTGCTCGGTGAACAGCCTGCTCATGTCGATACCGGTGCCACTGATCCCGTAGTCGCGTGCCCAGGTACACAGCATCTCGCCCGAGCCGCTGCCGAGGTCGAGCACACGCGTGCCCGGATCCAGGCGCAACGCCGCGCCGAGAGTGGCGAGCTTCTCGGGTGTGAACGGGTTATGGATGCGGTGGGCACTTTCGGTGACGTTGTAGATGCGTGGAATGTCCAATGCAGAAGCCTTTCGCGGTGTGACTGGATTCGGTGCGCCACCAATAGTACGTGACTGGGCTGTCTGCGCGTAGATCTCACACGACCGCCTGGGTTGTTGCGCATCGCTACAGCGGGTAGGGGCGGTCACCTTCGCGGCAGCGATCGTATCCAACAAGCAGACTGATGCACAGGTCGACAAGAAGCGGCGGCTCAACGATAGCGAGCAACTTGCCGCTTTTCCTGAAAACGATGCCGCAGAAGGTACGGCAGGCGGAGTGAGCCGGCAACGCGTCACGCGTTTGCTCAGGCTCCTGGCGGTGCGACAACGTTAGCGCTCGGCACGGCCGCAGAACTTCACGATCCCTCAAGGCCCCGTCCCACGGCTCGTGCGAGGAATGCCGCGTACCGGCGGGCAACTCTCATGTCGGCAGCGATGAGAACGGCCGCGCTCTCGATCCACGCGAACGCCCCGTCCGAGCGCTGACTGGCTTGCTGTGTAGCACCGCGACGATCCACGCAAGCCGTCAGAACGGGATCAATTTCCTGCGGATCTCCGTCGGTCAGCGATTTGACACAGAGGGGGGCACGTGCGCGGGCCGGCAATGGCGGGTTCGGGGGGTGGTCTTGAAGTGGCCAAGAGTCTTCATCCCGTGATCGATCGGCCCGTCGCCAGCTCACGGATAGAGCCGCGTCCTCAGCCAGCCTTCGTCGTCACGGTGGCGGCGGAAAACGACGCGGTCGTGGAGGCGGTGAGGACGGTCGTGCCAGAACTCGATCTCCAACGGGGTGAGCCGGAAGCCCGACCAGTGCTCGGGACGCGGGATCTCGGAGATGCCGAACTTAGCGGTATAGATCGCCACCTGCTTCTCGAGAGCGAAGCGGCTCTCCAGAGGCTGCGACTGCTTGGACGCCCAGGCCCCGAGACGCGACAGGCGGTGACGGGAAGCGAAGTACTCGTCCGCCTCCTCCTTCGTGGTCTCTGAGATGGCACCGCGTGCCCTAACCTGGCGCCGCAAGCTCTTCCAGTGGAACAGGATCGCCGCCTGCGGGTTGGCAGCGAGCTCCTGACCCTTGGCGCTGCCGAGGTTGGTGTAGAATACGAAACCGCGCTTCGGATGGCTCGGGCCGTCGACACCCTTCAAGAGAACCATGCGCACATTGGGAAGACCGTGGCTGTCGGCGGTCGCCAATGCCATGCCGTTGGGATCGCTCGGCTCCTCGCGCGCCGCCTCGCCGTACCAGTTCTCGAACAGGAGAAACGGCTCGATGGCCTGCGTGAAATCGGCCTCGCGGCCCGCCTGTCCCATGATGTCCAAGGTCGTCGATCCCTCAATGACCAGCACTCTCGCCTGCGCGCGGCCGCTCCGCCAGTCTGGCGCGCGGACCTGCACCTGTCTGCGGAGCCGGTGCCCAAGGGCGTGACAGCTCTTCAGCACCTTTTAACCGAGTTCGGCAAAAATGGCACCCGGTCCCGCCTGTAGCGGGCCTGTCCCGCGTCCTGTCAGTCGAGTGAAGCGTCATGAGTAGGAATTCGTCGCTGCTGCCGGTGGCAGCGGCTGCTGTCGTAGCCTTTTCCTTGTCGGCCGCGCTGTTCCTGATGCCCGATTTCGCCCGGGCTGCCGATGGCACCGGCGACGTGACCGGCGAGGCAGCTCCCCCGGTCGAGGCAACGCCGCAGGCCCCTGAGTGCGGCTGTCCGGAAGCCCGCAAGTCGACACGGCCGAAGTTCGCCGGCCTTGGCGCCGGACCGCTCGACGAAGGCGACGAAATCGCCGCGCTGGTCAGCATCCAGCACGCACTCACGAACGCCGGTGACGGCCAAAAGTACGTCTGGCATCGCAACAACGGTCGCCTTTCGGGAATCGTCCACCCGGTAAACTCGTTCCGCAATGCAGAGGGCGCCGTCTGCCGCCATATCGTGGTGATGCTGACCACCGGGCTTTCGACCCGCAAGACCGAAGGTGTCGCCTGTCGCGGCACGGGGGGACGGTGGGAGTTGCAGGGCTAAGGCCCAGGATCATCAACTCGTCAGGGCTCGATGCGCAGCGACCTCAGCAGCTCGTCGAGGGGCGCCGGGTCGGGGAAGAGGACCGGTATGTCGGCGCGGCAGCTGACGATCGCATTCACGGTCATGACGGCGTAGACGGTGCCACCGGCTTCCACGCAGGCGATGTGGCCGACGGGCGTCGCGTTGCGGCATCTGGTGTGGACGGCGAGGCGGAGCGCGGGGTGCCCGGCGAGGTCGGTCGGGGTCGGGTCGGGGTCGCCATAGAGGTCGCCGGCCCAGGTTTCATGGGCGAGCGCGCGGCAAACCTGCTCGACATCGCCCGGGCGTCTCACGAAGCGCACCGGGTCCTGCTCTCCTTCGAGGCCGCCCCGGGGCTCGAGCACGGCCTCGTCGGCGGTCGAGCGCGCGAGGCGCCAAGATCCGGGATCGTAGTCCAGCGCGAGGCCGCCGAGGCGCAGAGGCTCGTTTGCCGCCGCGCCACCCGCGGCCAGGACGCCGGACAGCGCGGCGGCACGTAGAGCCGAGACGATCGTATGCACGGTCATAGTCGTCACCTCGTCCGAATTGCCTGCCGATCAGGTGAGCCCCTCCCTCGCCAAGGCTGCTTTCACCGCCGGGCGCGCGGCGATGCAGTCCCGGTAGCGAACGACGCTCGGAAAGGGTGCGAGGTCGACACCGGCGCGGGGCGCCAAGCGCAGCACCATGAAGGCATAGCAGTCTGCCACCGTATAGCCCTCGCCCATGAGATAGCTGTTGGCCGAGAGATGGCGATCGACATGGCCAAGGCGAAGGGCGATGCGCTCGCGAAAGGCGGCCTTGCCTGCCTCGCCGATGGCCTCCGAGAACGCCGGGCTGACGATCGGCGTGAAATAGCGGTGAAGCTCGGTCGCAACGAAGTTGAGCCAGCTCTGAAGCCGGGTCCGGGCGAGCGTTCCGGCAGGCGGCGCCAGCCCGCGCTCCGGGACGCGGTCGGCGAGATACTGCAGGATGGCCGGTATTTCGGTCACGAGCGTGCCGTCGTCGAGGACCAGGGCCGGCACGTTGCCGACCGGATTGACGGCACGGTAGTCGCTGCCGTCACGGAGGACTTTGGCGCGGATGTCGGCCGGGACCGCCTCAAAGGGAAGGCCCGTCTCCTCGAGACCGATATGGGCGGCGAGCGAGCTCAATCCTGCTGCGTAGTAGAGTTTCACGGCTTCCTCCCCGATCTCGGACTCAGGCCTCGCGCGCCGCCAACTTGATTTTTGCATGTCTTTTCATGGCCTTGCGCGGGCGCCAGGACTGCAAAGCCGGGGTCCATGGCGCCCGGTCCGGCATGCACCGTTTTGAGCATGTGGTCCTCTGGACCGGCAAGGTCTTTTGTGTAGGATGCCGCGCAACTTAGCGAACACGAGAACTTGAAAGGCCTCGAACCAATGGCGGATCCGAACGCGGGCGCGATCACCGGCAACCTCATGGCCGGCAAACGCGGCCTCATCATGGGCGTGGCCAACAACCGCTCGATCGCCTGGGGCATCGCCAAGGCCGTGGCGGCGCAGGGGGGCGAGATCGCACTCACCTACCAGGGCGACGCCTTGAAGAAGCGCGTGGAGCCGCTGGCGCAGGAGCTCGGGTCCAAGCTCGTGCTCCACTGCGACGTGACCGACAAGGAGTCGGTCGACCAGCTGTTCGAGCAAATCCGCAAGGCCTGGGGCAAGCTCGACTTCCTGGTCCACGCCATCGCCTTCTCGGACAAGAACGAGCTCGACGGGCGCTACGTGGACACGAGCGAGAGTAATTTCACTCAGACGATGCTCGTCTCCTGCTACTCGTTCACCGCGCTCGCCCAGCGCGCCGAGAAGCTCATGACCGATGGCGGCTCGATGCTGACGCTCACCTACTACGGGGCCGAGAAGGTCATGCCGCACTACAACGTCATGGGCGTGGCAAAGGCCGCGCTCGAGGCATCCGTACGCTACCTCGCGGCCGACCTCGGCAAGGGCGGAGTCCGGGTCAATGCCGTGTCCGCGGGGCCGATCAAGACGCTCGCGGCATCCGGCATCTCGGACTTCCGCTACATCCTGCGCTGGAACGAATACAACTCCCCCTTGCGGCGCACGGTCACCATCGAGGAGGTGGGCGCGTCCGCTCTCTATCTCCTTTCGGATCTCTCGCGCGGCGTCACGGGCGAGGTGCATCACGTGGACAGCGGCTACCACGTGCAGGGCATGAAAAACGAGGATGCGCCGGATATCTCGGTGCAGAAGAGTGAAGGATAGATCTAGGTTCCAGGTGCCCGGCTGCCGGGACACGACGATCGTGCGCCGGCCCTGTCATTCGATGCGAGCGGCCTAGGCCCTAGAACCGGGCACCTCGAACTCGATGCGCAACATCACCCTCTATATCGTACGCCACGGCGAGACGGACTGGAACGCCGAGCGGCGCTATCAGGGACAGGCCGACATTCCCATGAACGGCAAGGGGCGCGCACAGGCGAAGCGCAACGGCGAAGCCTTGCGCGCGCTGCTGCCTGGCCTCGCCGAGGTGGATTTCGTGTCGAGCCCGCTCGTCAGAGCCCGCGAGACGATGGAGATCTTGCGCACCGCGCTCGGCCTCTCTGCGCGCGACTACCGGATCGACGAGCGCTTGAAGGAGCTCAATTACGGGCACTGGGAAGGCACGCTGCAGAAGGATCTGCCGACGCTCGACCCCGAGGGCTTGGAGCTCCGCGCCAAGAACCCCTACCGCTGGCGGCCCACGGGCGGCGAGAGCTACGAGGACCTGATGATCCGCTGTTGCGATTGGCTGCAAGGTGTCGACCGGGATACGCTGATTACGGCTCACGGCGGAACCATGCGAACGCTCTCGGCGCATCTCGCCGGCCTCGACGTCGCGCGCGTCCCGGATCTGCCCGCCCCGCAAGACAAGGTGATGGTGATCAGGGACGGAAGGGTGGAGTGGATGTGACAGGCTCAGTTGTCAGAACCCTCAACACTGACCGGGCGCCCGTCCGGCGGCAGTGCAAAGCGGACGAGCCAGCGAAGCGGATCGACGCGACGGATCAAGAGTGGACCAAGTTGCCTTGAAGCGGAACGAGAATAGACTTGAGGCCATGGCAAACAAATTGGTCATCTGGACCTTAGACTGGGTCCCTGCGGGGGACGCCCCGCGCGGCTTCGTCCGCGACCTGCGCTTGCGATGGGCGGCAGAGGAAGCCGGCCTATCGTACGAGGTGCGCACTGTGCCATTCGACGGTCGTGAGACCAATCATCTCGACCGTCAACCGTTTGGACAGGTGCCCTACCTGACCGATGGCGACGTTAGCATGTTTGAGAGCGGCGCTTGTCTGCTGCACCTTGCTCGCCGCAGCGAGGCATTGATGCCGCGCGATGCCGTTGGCGAAGCGGAAACGTTGCAGTGGGTGGTGGCCGCGCTCAATTCGATTGAGATGGTAACTGTGCCGTGGTGGTTCCTGACGATTTCAGGTCAGCCTGATAACGGCCTCTCTGGTTGGATGAACCAACGTCTCGCACACATGGAAAGAGTGCTTGGCGAGCGCCAGTGGCTCGCAGCAAATCGCTTTACTGTCGCGGACCTGCTGATGGCGGACGTGCTCCGCGTCGGCCTTGTTCGCGCGTACGGCGAGCGTCCGGCCACCGAGGCCTACATCAAACGGGTCATCGAACGCCCTGCCTTCCGCAAGGCCCATGCTGACCAAATGGCGCATTTTGCGGCGGCCGACAAAACGAGGACTTGGCTCACGTAGCGGGCTGAACGACCGGCAAAGCCATGCCCCGTCCTGCAACCATGTCTCCTATCGGCCCGAAGCGCCATAAGCCCACTGGCGGCCGGAGGCTGACGGATGCGAGCGGCGGTGATCGTCGATGACGCCGTCCACCGTGTCGGGCTGAACGGTGACGGCCGCGCCAGCTGCGCCGACCGCCTGACAGGTCACCGTTTCACGGTCGCCTTTCCGGACGGCTTCAGCGTTTGCCCGACGGCCCTGGTATTCGGAGTGGCAGGCTCCTTGACCGCTACCGGGGCATGCCGGCAGCGGGGCGGAGGAACGGCAGGAGCGGTGGCCTTTCTAGACTGGCCGCTGGGCGCTACCGGACTTTGGGGGCGCTGGCTCGATGCATGATCGGATCGCGACGTGGCCGGCGTCCGGCTCCGGGGGTTCCGCGTGGTAGCGCCCCCGCGAATTGACGCGCTGGCAAGTTCAGTCAAGCCCTCCTGAGGTCAAAATTCCCGCGCGAATCACGCCCCAAACGACAAGGGCAGACGAGAACAGGGACACTGCCGTCGCGGCCCAGAAGCCCGCCGGCCATTCGGCGAATGCCATGCCGTGCAGGTTCATGCCGAAGAGCCCGGCAATGAAGGTTGGCGGCAAGAACAGGATAGATATGACGGACAACACCCGAAGGTTTCTGTTCGTCTCCTCGGCAAGCAGGGTCATGACCTCTCCCTGCAGAGAGCGTACGCGCTCGTTGAGAGCCGCAATATCGCGATCCAGCTGATCGCTCTCCTGCTGGAGGCGGGCTGCAAGGCCCAGGAGCTTCGGCGGCTCGATGCTACGCTTGCTCTCACGCTCGATACGAAGAAACAGCGATCTCATATCAGCAACATGGCGGCGAAGACGTACGCTTGTTCGCCGGTACTCGGCGAGCTTCCCACGCGCGCCGGCGGCCGAGCCTACGATAATTCGGTCCTCGATCCGGTCGACATCGCGTCCGAGGCGCTCGATGTAGTCGTCTACGGTTTCGAGTATTTGCTCGATGATCGTGTCAAGCAGCGCGTCTGCGCTTTCGAGACGGAGCCCGGAGAGCAGACGCTGCCGGATGGCTCCAGCGGCCGCCAGCGGGCCGCGGCGACCGGTGATCAGGATGCGATCGGTGAGCACGAAGTGCATCGATCCAACGCTGCCGGTCGAATCCGATATGTCGCGATGCAGATCGGAGAGGATGCCGTACGTAACGGAACCCTCAATCTGCACTTGCGGCGGCGCGTCAGCGGTCTTGAGCAACGTGATCGCAGAGTGCGGAATTGACGTCAGGCCCGCAACCAGGGCACAGGCCCGGTCCGAAGAATAGTTGAAGTGTAGCCAGTGCCAGCCTTCACCGGCGATCGCCTCCCCTGCCGCCATCTCGCGGGATTGGCCCTGGCTATCGGTCCCGATCGCCCAGACCAGGCCCGGCAAAGGAGCTCTCGTACTGAGAGCAACGAGTTGTTCGAGGATGCCCGCCATGTCTGCGCCCGACGATCAGTAGCCCGCGCCAGATAGCAGGACAGATGGGGCGTGTCCCGGCAAAAAAAGCGCCACGCTCTCGGAGCGCGTCACATGCCTGTCATGTCTGCAACGTCATCTCGCATCGGTGCGCGTAGACACGGGGCCTGCTCCCATTGAGAGACCGCTCGACCAACCTGCGGGCTGGCATGCGCGTCCTCATCGCGACAGACGCGGCGTCACCGCAGGTCAACGGTGTCGTTCGCACCTACGAGCGCATGGCCGCTGAGGCTGCCGCGCTGAGGGTCGACGTCGAATTCATCGGCCCGAACCACTTCCCGACGACGAGCATGCCTCTCTACCCGGAAATCGAGCTGGCCCTCCCCAGTGCCCGAAAACTTTCCAAGTTCATCGAAAATTCCGGGGCCGACTACATCCACATCGCGACCGAGGGTCCGATCGGCTGGATGACCCGCTCAGCATGTCGCCGGCAGAGGCGCGCCTTCACGACGAGCTATCACACACGCTTTCCCGAGTACGTGTTCGAGCTTGCGGGCATCCCGCCGTCGGCCGTCTATCCGCTCCTGCGCCACTTTCACAACGCGTCCGCCGGGACAATGGTGGCAACGCCGTCGCTCGCAAGCGAGCTCGCGCGCCACGGATTTCGCCATCTCATGCCGTGGATGCGCGGTGTCGACGCCGACCTCTTCAGTCCTCGCGACGTGAGACTGTTCGGGTCCGCCAGGCCGGTATTCCTGTACGTCGGACGGGTCTCGAAGGAGAAGAACCTCGAGGCATTCCTGGACTGCCGGCTAGACGGGACGAAGGTGGTGGTCGGGGACGGACCGCACCTGCCGTATCTCCGGTCGCGGTATTCCGACGTGCTATTCACAGGCCGCAAGTCGCGCTCGGACCTTGCAGACTGCTACGCGTCGGCCGACGTGTTCGTCTTCCCGAGCCGCACGGATACCTTCGGCCTTGTGCTCCTCGAGGCCATGGCCTGCGGGTTGCCGGTGGCGGCGTATCCGGTGACGGGACCGATCGACAATGTCGTCCCGGGTGTCACGGGCATGCTCGATCCTGACCTCGAGCGGGCGGCCCGGTCGGCTCTTCAGCTGGATCGTCGGCAAGTGCGGTCCCATGCGCAACAGTTCACGTGGCGCCGGACCGCGGAGATGTTTTTCAACAATATCGTGGTGGCCAACGACCGCCGGTTGCCAGAGTCCTCGCCGAACACCGAGACTGGCCGGCGCAATGTCGTCCCAGCTCGCGGAGCGACCGGCACGTCGCTGCTGCGTCCTGACGCGAGGAGCTGAAATTCGCCGCTTGCAGTCCGCCGGTTCGATTTTTGCGCATCCTGCCTCGATGAAAGTCAGGCCATTGAACGATTGCGCGGCAGGGCATTCGATCTCGGCAATCAAGCTATGCACTGGATGAGGGACGAATGGTGGCTGTCACACAGGTTTCATGTTCGCTTGGCGATAAGCAGGCTCGCGCTTCGACTCTCGTGCTGGAAGCGCTAGCGGCCGAGGCAGACCTTGCGAGCATTTCCGGAGGACTTTGAACAAGAGGTTGGTTCAACCGGCGCGAGGGACGCCCTTCGACGTCTCGCCAGAGCCCGGTCTCTGTCAGTTGCCACGGTCATCGCGGGAGCGGCGCTTCTGCTCGTGCCGGCGGCGCTCAACGGCTTCCCGTTCGTGCTCGACGACTCTGCCGGCTATGTGTCGGGCGAGCGCGTCATCTTTCACAGCGTATTCTACAACCTCTTCGTCGAGGCTACCGATCTCGCTTCCTCGCCATGGCTCGTGATAGCGGCCCAGGCGCTGATCGTCAGTCACCTCCTGTGGGTCTGGCAGCGGCTTCTACTCGGGGCGAACCGGCCCGCTCTCTTCCTCGTCTCGACCGGCGGACTTTCGGCCCTCTCGAGTCTCGGCCTCGTGGCCGGCTACCTCATGCCCGACATCTTCACATCCGTCGCTATCCTGGCGATCGGCCTTCTGGCGTTCGAGCGGGCAAGACTGTCTTGTGCCGAAGGCATTTATCTCGTCGGGCTCGCGACCGTAGCCGTCGCGGCTCATCTCTCACATATCCCGGTCGCGGCCGCCTCGGTAGCCGCCGCAACCGCCATCCTGCTGATGCGCGGCGAGACCGTCCGCAACACTCTTGCCTCGACTGCTGTTGCAGCGTCTCCCGTGGTGCTGGCGGCCGGGGCTCTTTTTGTCAGCAACATCTATTACTTTGGCCTCCCGAACCTGTCGCCGGCGGGACCTGTGTTCTTCGCTGCGAACCTGATCGGCAAGGGTCCCGCAAAAGACTACCTGGACGAGGTGTGTCCGGACCCGGCCTTCAGAGTCTGCAGTGAGATCGGCCAGCTCGGAGAGGGCGGGAACTACTTTCTGTGGGGTGGTCCGCTTTCCCGCCTTGGTGGATTCGACGGCTTTCGCGGCGAGGCATCACGGATCGCATCGGAGACGCTGAGGACGCGGCCCGGGGCCGTGGCGACGGCCGCCGCGTCGGCGGTTGCCGAGGCGCTGGTCACACACAGGCCGGGATGGGACTACCGCCCCCTCCGCGGCAATACGCACTGGTTCGAGCGGACCATCGCAGAGCGGTACGGAGAGCGTGCCGTCGCTGCGTGGCGAACGACGCTGCAGGCGAGAGACGAGGTGCCGCGCACGCTTCTCGCGGCTCTCGATCTCCTTGTCTTGCCGCTGTCCCTGCTCGCGCTACTTGCCGGCTCGTTCATCGCATGGGGCAAACGATGGACGGACGTCCTGTCCTTCAACGCCCTGGTGCTGGCGGGGGCTACAGCCAACGTCGTCGTCTGCGCCGTCGGCTCGGGTGTCTTCGACCGCTATCAGACGCGGGTGACCTGGCTCATTCCGCTCGCGGCCGTCCTCACTGCGCTGCGTCTGGCGGCAAGCCGCCCAGCGGCGGGTTTGATCCCCCCTTCCCTGATTCCCAGCTTCTCGCAATCGGAGACCGCCTGATGCAGACCGGACTGATGACGCCCGATCCCTTGTCCCGCTGGACCGGCCTGCGCGCAGCGGGCCAAGAGCTCGAGCTCACAATTCTCATGCCGTGCCTCAACGAGGCAGAGACGCTCACCACCTGCATTCGCAAGGCAAAGCTTTTCCTTGAGGAGAGCTGCATTGCGGGCGAGGTGCTCATTGCCGACAACGGCAGCACAGACGGCTCGGTCACGATCGCCGAGAACCTGGGAGCGCGCGTGGAGCCGGTCGCGACGCGAGGCTACGGCGCTGCGCTTGCAGGCGGCATTGCGGCGGCGCGCGGCAAGTTCGTCATCATGGGCGATGCCGACGACAGCTACGACTTCACGGCCCTGATGCCGTACGTCGAGGCGCTGCGCGCCGGCAGCGATCTCGTGGTCGGCAACCGCTTCCGTGGCGGCATCGAGAAGGGCGCGATGCCGTTCCTGCACTATTGGCTCGGAAACCCGGTCCTGAGCTTCCTCGGCCGTCTTTTCTTCAACATTCCCGTGGGAGACTTCCACTGCGGCCTGCGAGGCTTCCGGCGCGATGCGGTGCTCGACCTCGGCCTCAGGACCACCGGCATGGAGTTCGCCTCCGAGATGATCGTACGCGCCGGGCTCGACCGGTTGACGATCACTGAGGTTGCGACGACCTTGAAGCCAGACGGTCGGAGCCGCCCGCCGCACTTGAAGACCTGGCGCGACGGATGGCGTCACCTGAAATTCCTCCTCATGTTCAGCCCGCGCTGGCTGTTTTTCGTGCCCGGCCTGTTGCTGGCGTCCGTCGGGCTCGCTTTGAGCGCCTTGCTGATCGCCGGCCCGGTGCGCATCGCCGAAGGGCTCGAGCTCGACTTCTCAAGCTTTCTGGCCGGCTGCCTCATGACCGTGATGGGGGTGCAGATCACGACGTTCGGCGCGCTGGCCCGCTATTACGCCAACCGTTCGGGCATGCTTCCGGAGACGCCGGGAGCCAGCCTGATCGCGCCGTGGTGCAAGACGGATCGCATGGCGCTCGTCGCCCTCGTGCTGATCCTTGTCGGGGCCGGTCTATTCGGAGGATCGTTGAAGGCGTGGGCCGACACGGGATTTGGGCACCTGACCGACCCGCTTATTCCGCGACTGGTCGCGGCCGGCCTCAGCCTCGTGGTCCTTGGAATCCAAACCGGCTTTGCGGGCTTCCTGTTCGGTATCTTCGACATCGACGTCTCGAGGCGGCGCGCCGGATGAGAGATCGAACTTTGTCACTGGACGAGAGGCTCGTCGGGAAGCTCTTGCGCTTCCTTCTCGTCGGAGGAGGCGGTGCGCTCGTCTATGCAGGGCTCTGCACGCTACTTGTCGAACGCTTTCCCGACATCGGATTCGCGATCAGCATCGGCGTTCACGCGATGCTGATTCCGGTCATCTATATCGCTCAGAGCCGGGTTACGTTCCGCAACGGCGGCACATCCCTTGCAGAGCTTCTGCGCTACGGTCTCTTGCAGATCGTCTCGATAACCGTGAGCACGGGACTGCTCGTCAGGCTTGTCACCGACAGCAGACTCGTCAATCTCGTGGTGTTCATGGCCATAGCAGCGACGGCATCTGTCATCAGCTTTGTCGTCTGCAACGTTCTCGTGTTTCGGGCGCCGGGCGACGTCGACCTGCCGTCCAAACCGGGGCCTGCCGCGACGTCCGATCAATAGACGTCCGGCACGTACATCTCGTCTGCGACGGGCCCGCGCAGGTAATTCGGATTGTGGATTCGCTCCGGCAGGGCGACGGCGGGCCGGACGACCTCGTCGTAGGGGATCTGCGACAGAAGATGGTGGATGCAATTGAGGCGCGCTTTCTTCTTGTCGTCCGCTTCGACGATCCACCACGGTGCCTCGGGAATATTGGTGCGCTCCAGCATCGCTTCCTTGGCCTTGGTGTAGTCCTCCCAGCGGCGGCGGGACTCGAGATCCATCGGCGACAGCTTCCATTGCTTCAGCGGATCGTGGATGCGCATCTGGAAGCGAAAGTTCTGCTCGTCGTCCGAGATCGAGAACCAGTACTTGACGAGCTTGATCCCCGCGCGCACCAGCATGCGCTCGAACTCGGGTGTGTCCTGAAAGAAGCGCTCGACGTCCTCAGAGGAGCAGAAGCCCATCACGCGCTCGACGCCGGCCCGATTGTACCAGCTGCGATCGAAGAGGACCATCTCGCCCGCCGCCGGAAGGTACGGGACGTAGCGCTGGAAGTACCATTGCGTCCTCTCCCGCTCGTTGGGGGCAGGAAGCGCTGCGACACGGCAGACGCGCGGATTGAGCCTCTGCGTGATGCGCTTGATGACGCCGCCCTTGCCGGCTGCGTCGCGGCCTTCGAAAATGACGACGACCTTAAGCTTCTGGTCGACGATCCAGTCCTGCAGCTTGACGAGCTCGCGTTGGAGGCGGAACAGCTCCCGGAAGTAGCGCTTGCGCTCGTCGCCGTCCACTTGCAGGTGGCCGACAGTCGCGTCGAGCGCGTCGGCAAGCCGGTGATCCTCGATCTCGAGCTCGAGCTCCTCGTCGAAGCTGTCCTCGATCTCGGCCTGGATCCTCTTTCTCAGCCGTTCTGTCTTTTCCTCGGTCATAGAGTCCCTCACCAGGCCGGACGGGCATCGGCCGCTGAGATGAGCAGCAGAAACGGCAGTGGAGGATCGTTCAGCTCCGGTATCAGGGAGCCAATGGCCGTGACGATGCCGCGATCCTTGTTCTTGAGCACACCGTTGATCTCCCAGTCGGCACCCGGCTTGAGGATCTGTTGGTCGACAAAGTCGAAGAATACGCCGACAATCTCGTCCGCGGTCCTTGCCATCAAGTCGGGCGGACCGTCGAAGTCGTATGTGCTCTCGCCCGTGGTCTCTGCATCGAGCATGCGCGCGTGGTAGGTGGTCATGGATCCTGCCTCGCATATTGCGGGAGGTCCGACTATTCACGCACCCATATGACGGACAGATGACAATCTCGCCATGCACCAAGCGCTAGCCGGCGTACTCGAGGCCCACGCAGCGCAGCGCCTCGAGACCGAGCGGATGATGCTCAGGGCGAGCGAGCAGGCAATTGAACCCGCGAACGGTGCGCGCGAGCTCGTCGATTTCGCGCAAGTGGTGGATATACGCGACCCGGTGCGGCTCGTCGCAGGAAACGATCGTTCTGGCGGCAGCAACGGCTTCGTCGATGGTCGGCGTATCGATGCTCGGCATCGGTGACACTCCATGAACGCGAGACAACGCTGTCTACCACAAATTCGATCATTCAAAGAAGCCATCGCTTCGAGCACGCGACCTCGCGCCGCTCTTATGGGAGCACGCACTATTTTTTGTGAACCCGGTCGGCGCACAAAAAACTGCAACCAACAAGCGGTAGAAGACCGCGAAAACACGTGAATAGAGTCAAGCGCAGCGAGGATACCGGAATGAAGACGCTCCGTATCTCAGATCTCGCACCGGGCGACGTGGTCGAGGTCAAATGCCGGCTCTCGCGGCTTTCCGAGTCTGGCCCGTGCTTTGTCGAGCGTTGGATAGCAGGACGCGTCTTGGCCACTGGCGAGGGCTGGCCGCTCGTGCGGCTGGACGACGATCAGTTGTGCGAGATCCGACCGTTCATGGACTGGCGGCCCGTCGGCTGCCGTACCATGCGAAACCAAACGCTCGCTGCGTGAATTGCCTGCGCAAATCTGCTCAGGCGCCCTTTGCGACCGCAGCGGCTGCGGGTTCTACCAGTGCCGCCCCCTATTTCTTCTCGGGCTTGGCTGAGGCTTTGGACCGCTTCGCGCCTTTGGAAGCCTTCTTGGTCTTTTTCAGCTTGCCGGAGCTCTTCAGGTTGTCGATGGCAGTCGCGATTGCAGTTTGCCGTTTCAACAGAAGCTTCATGTGTCTCTTGAGCTTGGCGACCTCCGAGATGAGGACCTCGAGCTTTTTGGCCTTGCTCTTCGACTTTGCCATTGCCACCTCCATCCTTGTGACGGCAATCCGTCGTCACGGCATCCGGCACCCGCACTGTTCCGAACCTAGCAAAACGAGAGGCGGCAGTGAGCATTTGTTGCTCGTGAACCATAATGCATGGACTGTTGGCGCGGCGTCCGGTTGTCACAATTCCATCGCCGGACCTTCGATTGCCTGTCGCGAATCTCGTCTACCTGCTGGCTGCAACGACCTTTCGAGGGGTTGCATTCAGCGGAAGAGACTGAATGAGCAATTTCGGAACGGCTGCGATCCGCGCATCGCGCCGGCAGTTCATGACCGGGCTCGGGGCAGCTCTTGCAGTTGGCTCGCTGTCGCCGGCCACTCCCGCCCATGCCCGCTCCGCGGCAAGAACTGCCTTCGGTACGGTATTCGAGGATACGGCGGGACGCGGCGTCCGGCGGCGCCGGGACCGCGGCGTACCAGGGATCTTGGTATCGAACGGACGCGACGTCGCCACCACCGACGAGCATGGCCGCTGGACGCTACCTGTCAGGCCGGGCGATCATGTCTTCGTCATCAAGCCACCGCGCTGGCGCACGGCCGTCGACGGCAATGGCTTGCCGCGCAGCTCCTACCGCTATCAGCCTCACGGCACACCTCTGCGGGCCGGCCTCGGAGCGGCCAGCCTGGCTCCAACCGGGCCACTCCCCTCCTCGATCGACTTCCCCCTCTACCGAACCGAGGAGCGTAGGGACTTCGAGGTGCTGCTCGTCGCCGATACGCAGCCGGGAGACCGCGCCGAGCTCGGCTACGTCCGAGAGGCCTTGCTCGCGGCAGCCAGGACCAGCACCGCCGCCTTCGCCATCCACCATGGCGACGTCATGGGCGACGACTTGGGTCTTTTTCCCGAATACCTCGCGGTGCTGAGAGAGACGGGGCTCGTCTGGCATCACGCCCCCGGAAACCACGACCTCGACACTGCCGCGACCGATCCGCGGTTTGCGCTCGAGACCTGGAAGCGTCACATCGGTCCTCCGCACTACGCATTCCGCTATTCCGGCGCGACGTTCATCGTGCTCAACAATGTCGACTACAGCGGCAGCAACGGCCACATGTACGGCCGGCATCGCTATCGTGGCCGGCTCGGCGCGCAGCAGCTGCGTTTCGTCCGTAACGTTCTTGCGCATATCCCGAAGGACGAGCTCGTCGTGCTCTCAATGCACATCCCGCTGATCTCCTTCAACGGCCCCGAGAGTCCGGGAGAAAGCACGGCTGACCGGGACGCGCTCCTGGCGATGCTCACGAGCCGTCCGCATACCCTGAGCCTTTCCGGCCATTGCCACACAACCGAGCACCATTATCTCGGCCGCCACACCGCGGATCCAGATCCGCACCATCACCACGTGCTGACGGCCATGTGCGGAAGCTGGTGGGGCGGTCCCAGAGACGTATGCGGCGTGCCGGTCGCCGACAGCTGTGACGGGTCCCCGCGCGGGTATCACGTGCTTTCAATCGACGGCAGCCGCTACGAGACCCGCTTCCAGGCCTCGACCCGCCGTGAGCCTCTGCCGATGCGCATCGCGGCAACGACCGACTCCCTGCCGGAGCGGGCTGCCGAGGGCGCCCTCCAGATTGCAGCCCTCGATGGCTACGCGGCGCCGCCATCCCGTCCGCGGCTAGTCGTGGATCTCTTCGACGGCGGGCCGCGTACGCGCGTGACGTGCGCGGTCGCCGGTCACGAGCCGATCGAGATGCACCGCACGCCGCTCATGGACCCGCACGTCGTCGCGACGTTCGCAGCCCACCCGGGCGCCTGGAAGTCGTGGGTCGCGCCGGCGGTCTCCTCACATATCTGGACTGCCACCCTGCCTGAGAGGCTTGGTCCCGGGCGGCACACGGTTCTGGTCCGAGCCATCGGGGAATACGGCCGCGAGCATACCGTCGAGTCGACGATCGAGGTTGCGGTCTGAACCAAACGCGCGTCGGCTGACGCAGGCGTGCGGAAACAAAACTGTCGCAATAGTGACAAAGCGCTGTCACTCGCATCGGCGAATGATCGGACAACGACATCTGGAAGTGACGGAAGCGGCTATGGATTTGCCTCTGATCGCGGCGCTCCTCCTGGTCGTGACAGCGTTTGCCTTTCATTACGTCTCGATCGCCCTGGCGCTGGTGCGAACGAGACGGAAACCGAGCCCCGGGACGAGCGTCCTCGCCAGCGCCGGCATCGGCCCGCCGGTCAGCATCGTGCGGCCGGTGTGCGGTGTCGAGCCCTTTGAGCAACTGACCCTTGGCTCGACGTTCAAGCTCACCTATCCCGACTACGAGATCATTTTCTGCTGTGGGCGCGAGGACGACCCGGTCGTCCCGATCGTGCGATCGCTCATCGCAGCCCATCCCGAACGCGACGCGCGCCTCCTGATCGGGGACGACGGCAGAACGGCCAACCCCAAGCTCAACAACGTTCTCAAAGGCTGGGCAGCGGCAAGTCACGACCTCGTCGTCCTCGCTGACAGCAACGTTTTGATGCCAACCGACTACATCGAGCAGCTGATGGCGGCGTGGCAGCCGGACACGGGTCTCGTCTGCTCGCCGCCCATCGGTGACCGGCCGCAGGGATTTGCAGCCGAGGTCGAGTGCGCCTTTCTCAACACCTACCAGGCTCGCTGGCAGCTCGCGGCGGACGCCATCGGCATGGGCTTCGCGCAGGGAAAATCGATGCTGTGGCGGCGCTCCGACCTCGAGCCGCTGGGCGGCATTGCGGTTCTCGGCCAGGAGGCGGCCGAGGACGCGGCAGCGACCAAGGTCGTGCGCAGCCGCGGACTTCGTGTTCGCCTCGTCGACCGACCGTTCGCGCAGGCCCTCGGACCGCGCACTCTCTCGCAGGTGTGGTCGCGCCAGGTCCGCTGGGCCCGGCTTCGGCGAGCCACGTTCGCACTCTATTTCGCACCGGAGGTGCTTACTGGCAGTGCTGTGCCCGGTACCGCCTGGCTCTTTGCAGCAACCTCCCTGGAATATGACCTGCCAATCGCGTTGGTGACGTTCGGCCTCCTCTGGTTCGGCGCCGAAGCGCTCTTGAACCGCCTGGCCGGCTGGCACCTGACCTGGTGGTCGCCGGCAGCCTGGATCACGCGCGACCTGGCGCTGCCAGTGCTATGGTGTGCGGCCTGGACCGGTAACGGCTTCACGTGGCGCGGCAACGCCATGACCGTCTCGATGCCTCGTCAAGCGAACAACCGAGACGGTCTCGCTCCTACCCTCGCCAAGCTGCGCTTCGCCTTTGGAGGCAGCGCGGATGAGTGATCAACCCGTCGCCAAGAGGTCCGTCTCGCGGCGCCAAATTGGAGCGCTTCCCTTCCGCCGTGCCGACGGCGGCACACTCGAGGTGCTGCTCGTAACCGGGCGTCGGACGGGACGCTGGGTGATCCCCAAGGGTTGGCCTTCGCGCCGTCTCGACGATGCGGCAGCGGCAGCGCGGGAGGCGCTGGAGGAGGCGGGGGTGATCGGCAGCCTTTCGGAGCGGGCTGTCGGCAGCTATCGCTACGCGAAGGAGAAGGCGCACAAGATCATTCAAATCGAGGTGGCAGTCTACCTGCTGTCGGTCGAGACGGTCGGTCCGCGATGGATCGAGCAGGACGAGCGGGCGCGCGCCTGGTTTTCTCCCTCGATGGCGGCCGCATTGGTGCATGAGCCGCAGCTCGGCCGGCTCATCCGCGAGCTGCTTTCGGATCAACGCGACGAGGTGTTGATCTAAGGCCCGCCGTCAGCGCACAGGTCCTACGTTCGGCCAGGTCGGCGGCCTGAGCACGTCTCATTTCCAGGGCTTCGGAGCCTTCTCAAGCTTCGCCCAAGACGCTTTGGCATCCGCCCATGCGATCTCCGAGCGCGCTGCGTGCCAGCCGATCACAAACCCGATCGCTTGCTCCAGTTGCTCTCCGCGTCCTGCCCCGCCGGCCTCGAGCTCGTTCAGCCGACCCGCGAGCGCCACGTCGTTGAGGTAGCCGAGGACATCCTGCATCGCGCGCACCCGCTTGACGACACGGCGCACCTTACCCGCCGGATAGATCGAGGAGAACAGCTCGACCATGTAACGCAGTGTCTTGAGCTCCTTTCTCAGCTCGTGGCGATGGGCGACATCGAGCTCCTCGATCCGGCTTCCGAGCAACGCAACTCTGCGCCATTGCCTCTCGAGCGCCTTGCCGGCGATGTTGCCAACGCTTTTTTGCCTCTTGCCGGACTCGCCACCACTTGCGTGCTCGAGCGCAAAGGGCAATATCGCCAGCCTCAGCTTGACATCTGTCCATTCGGCTGCCTTGAGCTGCACTCTGACATCCGCCAGCCGGGTCTCGCGGCGCCTTTCGAGCGTTCTCTTGACGTCCTCGATCGCTGCGGCAAGGCCTGCCGTTGGCAGAACGGAGGCAACGACGTCCGACAGAAGCACGTCCGCATCCCGCAACTCGCCAAGCATGCGCGAAAGATCGCGAAGTCTCATGTCGAGGGACTTCAGATTCTCATTGCGCCTTGCCGAGGGAAACGCCTTCAGCGCGCTGCGAAGTCGGCGCAATCCGACACGCATCTGGTGCGTGCCCTCCGGGTCGCCGGTTTCCAGCACGACCGTCCAGTTGCCGAGCACCTGATCGACGACACAAGACGCAATTCTGCGCATGGCGTAAGGCACGTGATCGCTGGGGCGCAGGTGGGGTATTGTCGCCGTGACCGGCTCGAGGGCGGGCCGCGAAGCCTTGGCGCCGATCAGCTCGTAGCCGCGATCGGCCTTCGTCTGCTGCGCCAGCTCGATCGGCAGTCCTACAAATATCGACTGTGCGAGGCCGGCCAGCGCATCGGGCGAACCAGACTTCAGCTCGAGCTCGACCTCGCACAACTTATGCTCGTCGCCACCCGCGCGAACCACGCCGTGGTCGAAGGCTATCTCGACCTCGGAGCCGTCCGCTGCCGTGATAGACTGCTGGGTCCGATCGATGATCGTCTCGAAAACCGGGGCCAATGGCGCGTCGCCGATCAACGAGCGAACCCGGTGTCTCAGGACCTTGTCCGGGATATGCCTCAGGACCGGCTGCGCCTCGTCCAGTGTGGCTTCGGCCTCAATCGGGGCCGACAATCCGGCACGCATGGGGCCGCCGACCTTGACCGTCTGCAGCCAATGGCCGTTCTCGCGGCGGACCCGCAGCGTGACGCCTCGCGCATGCAGCTTGAGATCGGGCGTGTCGTAGTAGACCGAGTGGAGGGTGCTCGAAAGTTGCGGCTTCGCTGACGGCTTCGCTGCTTCCGCAGCCTTCAGTTGCTCGAGATCGTCTTCGGCGACCGCGACTTTGATTTCCAGCTCCCGTCCGATAGCTGGCATCTACGCACCCACCCCAAAAACGTCTCGCTCACTCAGAGCATCGATAAGTATCGACTGCCAGGTCCCTCGGCAAGGAAGCTAGCCTGCGTCAGAACCGATAAATGCCGTCATAAAAGTGTCATTAACGATGTAGCGGATGATGCTCCGTGGCGCCGCCAGCGGGCTTGGACTTGGCCTTAGCCTTGTTCGAGGCAATTGATTTCGGGTTCTGCGCAACGCGCCTGATCAGCCTTCGGAGCTCAGGCTCCGCCACTCGTCGTGCAGCGCTTTCGACCGAGAACCAGAAGCGACGGCGTTCCTTCGCTTCCGGCCAGCGCTTCCTCTGGCGCTCGACGGACATGAGAAACACCGTGACGTCGAGATATTGCGGTGCCTTGCCCGCGTCCGCACGGACGTATCTGTAGCTCCCCCAGGGTTTTCTCGAGATCCGTCCGGAGACGCCGGCCTCCTCGAGCGCTTCCAAGGCTGCCGCGCGATGATCCTTCAAGCGCTTCATCGGCCATCCCTTGGGGATGATCCATCGGCCGGTGTCACGCGAGGTCACGAGCAGCACCTTCAGCGGCCCCTCGTCGGGGCGGCTGACACAAAGCGCGCCGACCTGCTTTTGAGCCTTCATGATCGGCCCCATAGGCTGGACTCGTCCAGCGTCCGACAACAGCCTCGTACACAAGCAATCGTGGCAAGCCGACCCGCGCCTTCCGGCAAGCTGAGGTGGCGAGCTTGCCCTCGCGGCCCCGCGACCTGCAGAAAACCACGCCAAACCGACCCACGGCGAAACACTGTGCGGACAGCCGTCCGCGCGGCATATTCCGACGATTCGCGGTCGGCCACCAGCTCCTCGCGTAGCGCGCGCGATCCAGCCTGGCCGGTCAAGAGCATCTTTCCATTGCAGGACCTGGCACTCAAGGCGGACGAGCGGCAGTTGCCCTGACTTCGAGATTGCCAGCGTGTGTTGCTCGATGCTGGGATCCTTATCCGTCCCCACCACGCGAACTCCAGCGACGAGGAGCCGGCAATGAGGTCCAGCCCCCTTGACTCATTCGGCTGCTTCGGAGCGTTTCGTGGGCGCGTCCATGGTCCAGGCGTGAAAGAGCGCGGCGATGGCGCACGAGACCAGCTGGGCCTTCTCGCCATCGGCGCGCCCGGTCAGGATAATGGGAACGCGCGCGCCGAGCACGATGCCGGCAGTTTCGGCATGAGCGATGTAGGCCAGCTCCTTGACCAGCATGTTTCCGGCCTCGAGGTTGGGTGCGATCAGGATCTCTGCCCGTCCTGCCACCAATGACGTGATGCCCCTGGTCCTGGCAGCCTCGAGATCGACGGCGTTGTCCATCGCCAGAGGCCCGTCGACGATTCCGCCGGTAATCTGGCCTCGCTCGGCCATCTTGGACAGGATCGCGGCATCGAGCGTGGAGGGAATCTTGGGTGTCACGGTCTCGACGGCCGAAAGCACACCGACGCGGGGCTCCTTCAGTCCGAGCGCAATGGCGAGGTCGATGGCATTCTGCGTGATGTCGACCTTCTCCTCGAGGGTCGGCGTGATGTTGATGGCCGCGTCGGAGATGAGGAGTAGGTGGGACAGGTTCGGGACGTCCATTACGAACGCGTGCGACAGCCGCCGGTGCCCGCGCAGCCCGCCTTCCATTTTCAGAACTTCGTGTAGCAGCTCGTCGGTGTGTAGGTGCCCCTTCATCAGGGCGTCCGCCCGTCCCGCGTTGACGAGCCGGACGGCAACGGCGGCCGCCTCGTGGGGGCTTCCCGCCTCAACGATCTCGAGGTTCTTGATGTCACAATGAGCGGCCTTGGCGGTCCGGCGAATGCGCTCCGCGTTGCCGACAAGGATTGGCGCGACGAGGCCCTGGGTGACGGCGAGCATGGCGCCGGCCAGGGCATACTCTGCTTCGGGCGCCACGACGGCAGCGCGCAGCGGCTCGAGTTGCCGCGCCCGCTCGAGCAGACCATCGAATTGCTGGTGACGCTGGACCACGAGGCTCGGCAGCCGCTCGTCGTCGAAGCGAACCTTGTGCAGCGGCGCCAGAACTTCCGCGATGCCCTCGGCTACCGGGTCGCCGCCGCGCCCCGTGACCTTGGTGTCGAGCACGACCAGGTTGCCCGACCGCTTCTCGCTGACACGAACGGTCACCGTCAACTCGTCGCCGACGTGAACCCGGTCGATGAACTGGAATGATTGCGCCTTGTAGAGCGTGCCCGCGCCAGGCAGAACGTTGCCCAATACCGAGGACACCAGGGCCCCGACCCACATCGACGGCGCCACCACCTCGTGCGGATCCTCGTTTGCCTCCCGCGGGAGATGCATGGGGTTCAGATTGCCGGATGCATGCGCGAACACATAGAGGTCATTCGCCGTCAGAACGCGCTGCAGGCGCGCCTCGTCCCCGACGGCGATTTCCTCGTACGTCTTGTTCTCTCGTATCATGACAATGTCCTCAAGCGGATACGGCCTCACCCGATGATGTGGTAGCCACCGTCGATGTAGTGGATGCCGCCCGTGATGTTGGCGGCTTCGTTGGAGGCCAGATAGGCAGCGTAGGCTCCGATGTCCTCGATCGAGGCGAGCTGATGCGTGGGGGCCCTCGCCGCCGCCTGCGACATCAACAGGTCGAAATCCGCAATGCCGGACGCCGCCCGCGTCTTAAGAGGGCCGGGGGAGAGCGCATGCACTCTGATCTTCTTTGACCCGAGCTCGGCGGCCATGTAGCGCGAAACCGACTCGAGGGCTGCCTTCACTGGACCCATGATGTTGTAGTGTTCGACAACCTTCTCGGAACCGTAGAAGGAGACGGTCATGCACGTGCCTCCCGCAGGCATCAGAGGCTCGGCCTGGCGCACCATGCGAATGAAGGAGTGAACCGAGATGTCCATGGCCGCGGCAAAGCCGTCGCGGGATGTGTCGATCACCCGGGCGTGCAGGTCCTCTCGAGGACAGTAGGCAATGGAATGCAGGCAAATGTCGACGCGTCCCCAGATCTGACGGATAGAGTCGAACAGCTTGCCGAATTGACCGTTGACCTGAACGTCGAGCGGCAAGACGATCTCGGCGCCCAGCTTGTCTGCGAGCGGGCGTACGAATGGCTCGGCGCGGGCATTGAGGTAGGTCACGGCGAGATCCGCGCCTTGCTCGCGAAATGCCTTGGCGCATCCGTAGGCGATCGAGTCCTCGTTCGCGATGCCGATCACGAGGGCCTTCTTGCCAGCGAGTGAGAACATGCGGAGCTCCGGATGCCGAGTCGGTTTGTCATGCTCGCACGCCGAAACGCCGTTCGAATGCCAGCCGTGGCCGGCACTCAAACAGCCGACCTCAATGCCCGTGTGACAGCGGTGCCATAATTCCTGTGGCGCTTGTGGTGCCTGGAATCCAGGCACAGGTTCCATTGAACTGGCTCATTGACCACAAGTTGGGCGTCACAAGACTGAGACATTCGCCGCTTAGCCTGATCCGAAACAAACAAGATCAAAGTCCGTCATAGTGGGGCTAAATGAACGTTCACGTGCGAACGGAGGCAGGAGCTGGCGCCGCTCCCATCGATCAGAAAGCGGGCGAACAGACGGCCCCCGCCAGCACTGTCCGGCCGGGCATAGAGACCGAGCAAGGCCACTGGAGCTCAAACCGCTACGACACGATGGATCGCTTGAGCCGCGCGACACTCGGCCGGCTGACGCAGGGCGTGTCTCCGAATGCCATCATGGCGGCAATGTTCGACTGGTCGTCACACTTGGCCCGAGCCCCTGGCAGACAGCTGGAGCTTGCGGAGGAGGCGTGGAACCTCACGGCGCAGCTCTATGCCCATGCCGTTATGAGCGTATTCGGACGGCAGGGCCCCCCGCCCCTCGATGCCGCGCCGGATGATCACCGGTTCGACCACTCGGGCTGGTCGGCGCCGCCATTCGAGTACCTGAAGCTCCAGCAGCTGGCGGCAGAACGCTGGTGGTCGCTCGCTACGCGCGAGATCCGTGGCATGTCCCGCTCGCACAGCCGGCGGATGAACTTCGTGATGCATCAGGTCCTGGAAGCCGCGTCGCCCACCAACAATCCGTTCCTCAATCCCGAGATCATCGAGCGCACCCTCAAGAGCAACGGCTCCAACCTCGCCGCAGGCGCCGGCAACCTCGTCGAGGACGTCGGCGGGAAGCTGCTCAACGGCCACGCCCATCGCTCCGGCGAATTCGAGGTGGGGCGCAATCTGGCCGTGACTCCGGGCGAGGTCATCCTACGCAACGAGCTCATGGAGCTCATTCAGTACCGCCCCCTGACCGGCGAGGTAGGCCGCGAGCCGGTGCTGATCGTTCCGGCCTGGATCATGAAGTACTACATCATGGATCTGCGGCCGCAGAACTCCCTGGTTCGCTATCTGCTCGAACGCGGTCACAGCGTGTTCATGATCTCCTGGCGCAATCCGACACCGGATATGCGCGACATCGCTTTCGACACCTACCGCACGCACGGCGTCATGCAGGGGCTCTCGGCCATTGACGCTGTCGTGCCTGGAGCGAAAGTCCATTTGTGCGGCTACTGCCTGGGCGGAACGCTGGCGGCTATCACTGCGGCCACGATGGCGCGCGAGAAGGACGGCCGCCTGGCGTCTCTCACGCTACTCGCCGCACAAACAGACTTCGCCGAGGCCGGCGAGCTGATGCAGTTCGTCGACGACAGCCAGATCGCGTTCCTTGAGGACCTCATGTGGGATCAGGGCGTTCTGGACGCGAGCCAGATGGCGGGCGCCTTCCGGGCGCTACGGCCGAGCGAGCTCGTGTGGTCGCGCATGGTTCGCGAGTACTTCCTCGGCGAGCGCGACGGCGAGAACGACTTGGCCGCCTGGAACGCCGACCCTACGCGCATGCCCTACCGCATGCATTCCGAATACCTCCGCGCGATGTTCCTCGAGAACCGCTTATCTGCCGGCCGCTATGCCGTGGAGGGCCGCATCATCGCTCTTCGGGATATTCGCGTGCCGCTCTTTATCGTTGGCACCGAGAAGGACCACATCGCGCCTTGGCGCAGCGTTTACAAGGCGCACCTCTTCACGGATGTGCCGACGACGTTCATTCTCACCAAGGGCGGACACAACTCCGGCATCGTTTCCGAGCCGGGCCGTGCCAAGCGGCACTACCGGATCGGTACGCGCAATCCAGGTGACAGGTACCTCGATCCGGATTCCTGGCTCCCGCGGTCCGAGCTTCGCGAGGGCTCCTGGTGGACCGAATGGGATCGCTGGCTCACGGCTGAGAGCAGCGAGCGCAACGTCCTGCCGCCCCGGATCGGAGCGCCCGATCGCGGGCTTGCAATCCTGGGGCCTGCGCCCGGCAGCTATGTTCTCGAATCTTGAGCTGCACCGAAGCCCCGCAGACAAAACGGCAAGAGACATGTCGACCAAACAAGCGATCGTCGCCGAGCTCGGCGGTGAACAGATCCTGGCCCCCGACCGCATCGCCCGGGCGCTCGTCGCCAATGATCAGATCAAATACTACTTCGCACTCTTGCAGACCGCCCGCGACAATGCAGACCGTCCCCGCGTGCCGGCGCTCGATCTGAAGTCGGAGCGCCTTGCCTGCCGCTTGACCGACAACTGGCTCGACGACGTCGTCGCAGGCACACGAGGAGACCGCAAAGGTGGCTATCTCGTCCCTCATGGTCCCGAGATACTGCGGCGTATCAACATCGGCATTGAGACGATGCTTTCGCCGCTCGGCGACGACGCCGCCGGGTCTCTGATCGCGCGGCTTTCCAAGCTGACCAAGCCGGGAGCCAGCCAGGGCGCGATCTCCGGCGCTGAAATTTCGGCCATGACGTCCGGCGACCGAAAGGCCGGAGACAGCCTGCATCTCATCGTGATGGATGCCCATAAAGCCATCAACCGGCTGCAAGCCGAAACTGCCGTCGAGACGATCGACGGCGCCCACGCACACCATCTCTCCGACCAGGGTCGGAGGCGCGTCGCCGCCTTCATGCGCGGCCTGAACCGTACCGCGCCCCTGAAATTCGATCACCCCGGTCTGGCCACAACGGCGACGGAGTACGAGGATCAGCTGCTGATCCAGAACGACATCGGGACCACGGACGCCCACGTCCTGGTCGTGCGCGTGCATGGGCTCGAGGCCAGCGTCACCTATACCGACATTCATCAGGCCCGGCTCACGTTCTTCCAAAGCCTGTTCTCGAATAGCCGCGTCGCGTGGTCGACAGCCGAGCAGAAGCGCAGCGACAAGCTCACGTCCGCGGACTACATCCTCACGACCGGCAAGCTCGAGGGGCGAACAGAAACCGAGGTTGAGGAATTTCTTGCCTACCTCGGCTCGAGGATCGTCTTCCTCATCGACTGGAACAAGGCCCGTAAGAGGCTTCAGGCGTTCGTCGCCAAGAAGACGGCGATCGAGGTGCTCACCTGGGCTGCCGACAATGACTTCGGCCATCGCGCGCTCTTGGAAATCGGCGGCGAGCAAGCGCTTGGCGAGGCGGTCGAGTATGCGGCAGGGTCTCAGTTGCGGTATGGCCAGCGTCTCGACGGCCTGATCAACGAGGAGGCGGCTGCCGCGTTCCTCAAGGATGCCATGCGTCTGGCGGCGGTGGGGCTGCGCCAACGCCGCTCCCGGCGCAATATACTGGACGAGATCAAGGCACGTCTCGCCGGCTCCTTCGAAAGCGAGCGCCTCGGCATCTTCAAGCTTGCCGGCGATCACGCTGCAATCGGGTATGACCTGGCCTTCGGTCTGGTCGAGGTGTTGAGCCGCTGTGGCGGCGCGGCGGGTGCCGACGTATGCCGGCGGCTGGCAGTGCGCGCGTCCGGGTGGGAGGCGAGGGCGGATCTGATACTCAACGAAGCCCGGGACGACATCCGCCGTTTCGCTCGCCCGCGCGCCCTGCGTGAGTTCATGGAATACGCCGACGACGCGATCGACGAGCTCGAGGAAGCCGCGGCCATTCTGGAGCTGGCGGAGCTGACGTCTCCCTCGTCTGCTGCCCTCGACAGGGTTCGGGGACTTGCGGAGCTTGCGCTAGCATCGGCCCAGGAGCTGGTGAAGTGTATCGCCTGTGCCGCGACGATCACGCGCTCCGACATTCGCGACGACCTGGACGAGTTCATTGATGCTCTGGAACGGCTGATTGCGATCGAGCACCAGGCCGACACGGCTCTGAGAGACATACGCCGCTGGCTGGTGGTGGCGAACCCCGAGCAGCGCCAGATCCTGGTGTTGCGCGAGCTCGCGCAGGCGCTCGAGGCCGCTACCGACGCCCATGCCCACGCAGGTCAAGAGCTGCGCACCTATCTCATGGAAGAGGTCATCGCGTGAGGACGCCATCGCCGCCGGCCGCTGGTCTTGCATCGAGCATCTATCGCATTCCGTTCCCCGGGCAGCGGGACGCCCGACCGGCCAAGGAGATCGTCGGCTCCAAAGCCTTGAACCTGATGCGCATGGCCGCCGCAGGCCTCCCTGTGCCTCCTGCCTTTGTAATCGGCACGGACATCTGCAAGGACTATCTCGAGCGCGGCAGCGATGCCTTGACCGGCCTCGAGAGCGTGCTCGACAACGAGCTCGCCTGGCTCGGCGCGCAGTCGGGCCGCCATGTCGGAGATGCCCGCCGCCCGCTGCTGGTGTCCGTCCGATCGGGCGCCGCCATATCCATGCCGGGCATGATGGAGACGGTGCTCAACATCGGCCTCAACGCAGCCACGGCCGATGGACTTGTCAGAATGACGGGCAATCCCCGTCTTGCTGCCGACTGCCGCAGGCGTCTCGTGCAGCAATACGGCGAGGTCGTGGGGCGGATCGCCCCGTCCGTGTTCAGCGATTGCCAGAGGCTATGCCTCGACGCGGTCGGCGCTGCGGACGTGGATGAGCTCGACACGGCCGGCCTCACCCAGCTTGCGGAGGCGTTCGAGCGCGCCTTCGAGGAGCAGACCGGCCATCGCCTGCCCTCCGACCCGCTGAAGCAGACGCGCGCCGCGGTGGAAGCCGTCCTGCAGTCCTGGTCGAGCGACCGGGCGAAGGCCTACCGGACGATCAATCGGATTCCGGACACACTCGGCACCGCCGTGACCATTCAAGCCATGGTGTTCGGCAACATGGGGCCGTCCTCGGGCTCCGGAGTGGGCTTCACTCGCAATCCCGCCAGCGGGAAGAACGAGCTTTACGTCGACTATCTCGCCAACGCCCAAGGCGAGGATGTCGTAGCCGGACGGCGCACGGCTCTTGGCGTGAACGACATGCAGCGGCGCTCGCCCGCGGCCTATGAAGCCTTGCTGGAGGCCCGCATCGCCCTCGAGCGCGAATTCAGGGACATGCAGGATTTCGAATTCACCGTCGAAGAGGGCCGTCTGCTGTTTCTGCAAGCTCGTGCCGGCAAGCGCACGCCGCTGGCGGCGCTGCAGATCGCCCACGATCTCGTCAACGAGGGTCTCATCACCCCCGCGGGCGGCTTGGCGCAGCTGCAGGGGCTCGATCTTCAATCGATCGAGCAGGCGCGGCTGAAGATTCCAGCCGGCACTCTGCCTCTGACCCGTGGAACCTCGGCTGGGTCTGGTGTTGCGGTTGGGCGCGCAGCGTTCGACGCCGGCCGGGCGGCGGCACTCTCCCATGAGGGCGAGCCAGCCATACTCGTGCGCGAGACCGCCGAGACCAGCGAGATCGAGGCGATGGCGGCTGCAGCAGCGCTGGTCACGGTGGAAGGCGCGCGCACCTCTCATGCCGCGGTGGTTGCGCGCCAGCTCGGCAAGCCGTGCATTGTGGGCTGCCATGCCATTGCGATCGATCCGAGTCTGCGCCACGCCACGGTCGATGGCCGGGAGGTTCGGGAGGGCGATGTCGTCTCGCTCGACGGCTCGACCGGCGAAATCTATTCGGGCGCCCTCGATACCATCGAGGAACGTCCGGCGGCGCTTCTCGAGGCCGTCAAGACGTGGGGGTCGCACCAGGAGCCGTCAGCCGGCGGCGTCAAGAAGAGGCGTGTCAAGGTCGTCGCCGGAGCCGACGCGGTGGCAAAGGACTGAAGCGGCGCGTGCCGCTGTCACGGCGTGTACCCCGGTCGATCGAGGGCTGAGGCCGACCGCCGCGACATCGCCGCGCGTGTCGTCCAACCGGCCACTCACCGGACGAACCGCAGCCACTCACCGACGCGCGGCCGATGGCGGCAGCTGGCCCTACGCGCCACAAACCGAGACGGACACATGCCGACTGGCGGCTGACGGATGCGAGCGGCCGCGATGATCGATGACGCCGTCCACCTTGTCGCGCGGAGCAGCCGAGGACCGCGCAAGCTGCACCATCCGCTAGACACGTCACCGCTTTACGGTCGCCTTCTCGGAGGGCTTCGGTGCTTGCTCTGCGGCCTTGGTTTTCGATGCGGCAGGCTTAGCCGGTGCCGGGGGCATGCTGGCAGCGGGCAGTGGACCGGCCGCAGCCGTGGCCGCACCGGTCTTTTGGCTGGCCGACCCGGACGGCACAGCCTTGGCGGCTGCGGATGTCGCATCCGGCTTCGACCCCGGAGCATTGGCGGGGACGCCGGGCTTGTTGTCGGTCGACTTGATGCCGGGCTTGCCCGCAGGCAGCTTCGGACCGGGGAACGACGCCGGTGTTTTTGGCACGACGCGGCGGACAGGAGGCACGATGGCGTCCGTGACTGCTCCGGGTGCGACTTCGGACGGGCTCCCCGACTGGGCCAGCGGCGCCGACGTCTGCTCATCCGCACCGATGGCCGGCAGCGGCTCGTCGCCGGCGAGAACGGGCGGCGCCGGAACGGCCAGGTGCCAGGCGACAAGGAGCGCCGGCAGGGCAACAGTCGCCCAAATCGTCGATGGCCGGTGCGCGGGCACGAGAGCGAGTCTCCCGTTTCTCAGGTGCAAACGATGGTGCATCAGTTCCGATGCGCGGCGTCGCGTCAAGTCCGTAGCAACCACCACATCAACGGCGCGGCGCCCGCGGACGTTCCACTCCAGGCTTGTGCTTGGCCGGATCGCCTGCATCGAACCGCCGACCACCTCGATGGACCGCCCTCCCGAAACAAAAAAGGGACCGGAGCAGCGGCAGCTCCGGCCCCTTCCACTCATGGACAAGCGGCTCGAGACAGCTGCTCAAGGCTGTCGGGAGATGCCCGTTCGTACGCAGGACCAACTCCGACGCCAACGCACGACCAAGCAGGCCTCCGCTGCAGGGGCTTCGGCCAGCGCACGCTCCGCAGCCAGCCGTTCTCTCGGCGGCGGGCCGGATATCGAGATCTCATTATCTGCGCCGCGGGCATCTGCCAAACCCGATTTAGGCCTTCCGGCGCTTGCGAGGGCGGGGCGTGCCCCGTAAGAGAGAGGGTACGTGCGCGACGGGCATAGCGTTGCTGATGCTACTGCGCTGAAATTGCGGGACCTCTCGGGTGTCCGGAGGGAATAGCGGCTTTCATGTCACATAACACGTTCGGACATCTCTTCCGCGTCACGACCTGGGGCGAGAGTCACGGCTCGGCCATCGGCTGCGTCGTCGACGGCTGCCCGCCGGGCATCGCGATCACGAAGGAGGAGATCCAGGCCTTCCTCGACAAGCGTCGGCCCGGCCAGTCGCGCTTCACGACCCAGCGTCAGGAACCCGACGAGGTCGAAATCCTGTCGGGCGTGTTTCCTGACGACCAGGGGCGCCAGGTGACGACCGGAACTCCGATCTCGCTCCTGATCAGGAACGTCGACCAGCGCTCCAAGGACTACGGGGACATCAAGGACAAGTTCCGTCCCGGCCATGCCGACCTCGCCTATGTGGAGAAATACGGCATCCGCGACTACAGGGGTGGCGGTCGCTCGTCGGCGCGTGAGACGGCAACGCGGGTCGCGGCGGGAGCCGTTGCGAGGAAAGTGCTCGGGCCCGCCGTCACGATCCGCGGCGCGCTCACCAAGATCGGACCCAAGGAGATCGACCGCTCCCGATGGGACTGGGAGGCGGTCGACAAGAACCCGTTTTTCTGTCCGGACCCCTCCACGGTTCCCGAGTGGACGCACTACCTCGACGGCATCCGCAAGGCCGGCTCGTCGATCGGAGCCGTCATCGAGGTCGTGGCCGAGGGAGTGTCACCTGGGCTCGGCGCGCCGCTCTACGGCAAGCTCGACCAGGATCTCGCGTCGGCGCTGATGAGCATCAACGCGGTTAAAGGGGTCGAGATCGGCGCCGGCATGGCAGCGGCCGAGCTTACGGGCGAAGAGAATGCCGACGAGATCCGCCTGGGGCCGGATGGCAAGCCGCGCTATCTTTCGAACCATGCCGGAGGAATCCTGGGCGGTATCTCGACCGGGCAGCCGATCGTGGCCCGGTTCGCGGTCAAGCCGACCTCCTCGATCCTCGTGCCGCGACAGACGATCGACCGCCACGGACACGAGACCGAGATCATGACCAAGGGCCGGCACGACCCGTGCGTCGGAATCCGCGCGGTGCCGGTCGGAGAAGCCATGATGGCGATCGTGCTCGCCGATCACCTGTTGCGTCACCGCGGACAGTGTGGAACCTGACAGCTGTTCGTGGTGGCTGAGCGAGGTCGTTCCGTCATGGCGTGGATGAAGATCAGCAGATCCCTTGCTCTCGCGCTCATCGCAGCGCTGCCTGCGGCACGCGCCTTCGCCGGTGCGCCAGCGCCCGGGTCCTCGACCATCCTGTTCGATGCCACTGACGGCCGCGTGATCTATGCCGAGGACGCCGACCAGCCGTGGTATGCGGCGTCCCTCACCAAGATGATGACGGCCTACATCCTGTTCGAGGAGTGGAAAAGCGGGCGCATCAAGCCCGCGGACAAGATCGCCATCTCAGCCTATGCCAACGCTCAGCCCAAGATGCGGCTCGGGCTCGGTGCGGGCAAACAGATCAGCACCGATGATGCCTCGAAAGCGCTGATTATGGAGAGCGCCAACGACATCGCGGTCGCCATCGCCGAGGCAATCTCGGGCTCCGAGGCCGCGTTCGTGGAGCGCATGAACGAGACGGCAAAACGGCTCGGCATGAACGGGACTCGCTATATCAATCCGCACGGCCTTCCCGGCGAAAACCAGTACACGACGGCCAAAGACCTGTCGCTTCTCGCTGCCGCGCTCGTGCGCGACTTTCCCGAGCAACTGCCGGTCTTCGCCATGACCGAAGCGCAGATCGGGAAGCGCAGGATTGCGACCCACAATCCTGTGCTGGCCGGCAAGGTGCCGGGCGGCGACGGGCTGAAGACCGGGTTCACCTGCTCGGCCGGTTACAACATCGTCGCCTCCGCGAGCCGCAACGGCCGCCGGCTGGTGGCAATCGTGCTCGGCGCGGCGAACAAGGAGAAGCGGGCCTTGCGGGCAGCACAACTTCTCGATTTCGGATTCGCGCGCGGAGACTGGAAGGCCGAGGAGCCGGCACCGACGATCGCCTCGCTGCCGGAGACCAGCTTCGACCGTGCGGCCATCAGGGCCCTCAACCTCGACAAGCGCTACGTCGACTGCCGCGATCCGGTGCCCGAGCTCGTCATCGCCGCACTCGATCTCCCGACGACAGCGGCTGCGCCCGACACGCTCGCGCGCGCGGCGGCGGCGGCGGTCGTGGGCCAGGTGAACCCACAGCGTGAGGCGACGGCCGAAGCCGGAAAGCCGAAGGTCGCGGCACACACCCATAAGCGCAAGAAGCGCAAGGCGAAGCCGTTCGAGTGACGCTGTCGGGGCGGGGCTTGCGTTCGGGAGGCGTCACTCGCCGTGCCCCTGCACCCGTCGGAGAGGCGTGCGGTCCGGGCTTGGGCAACTGAAAAGGATCCTCGCACATGCCTCCATATCAGCGCATCGTCATCCTCACCGGAGCCGGAATTTCGGCCGAAAGCGGGGTCGCCACGTTCCGCGACAAGGACGGCATCTGGTCGAAGTACAGCATCGAAGACGTGGCGACGCCGGAGGCGTTCCGGCGCGATCCCAAGAGGGTGCATGACTTTTACAACATGCGCCGGCGCGATCATGCGACGGTGAAGCCGAACGCAGCACACTATGCGCTTGCCCGCCTCGAAGCCGAGCACAATGGCGAGGTGACGCTCGTCACCCAGAATATCGACGCGCTGCACGAGCAGGCCGGGTCGAAGAACCTCATCCACATGCACGGCGAGCTGTTGAAGGCGTGGTGCCTCCTCTGCGACGGCCGCTTTGCATGGGAAGCCGACCTTTCGCTCGAGACCATCTGCCCCGGCTGCGGCAGGCCGCACGGCCTGCGGCCCGACGTCGTGTGGTTCGGCGAGATGCCGTACGAGATGGACCGCATCGGCGCGCTTCTCGAGGCGGCCGACCTCTTTCTCTCCATCGGCACCAGCGGCAACGTCTATCCCGCAGCCGGCTTCGTCGCTCTCGCGCGCCGCGCGGGCGCCCACACGGTCGAGCTCAACCTCGAGCCGTCGGAAGGCGCGTCCTACTTCGCCGACACGATTCATGGCCCGGCGACCCAGGTGGTGCCGGCGTATGTGGAGAGGGTGCTCAAGACGTAGGACCGGGCGCCTGCGGCCGCGCGCCAGACGATGTCCAGCTGTCGCGATAAGCCGACATTTTCTGCGGGCGCACCGACATGGTGAGCCGTTGCGGTCTAAGGGCCGGCGCTCAACAACCGTGTTGCAAGAATGCCGGGCATCGGGGCGGCAGTTGTGTGCGCCGCAACCGAGGCGATGGCATGCGCGATCCAATCGTCTTCCCACCGCACGTCAAGCGCGTGCATTCGGCTGTGCCCGCCATATGGCAACGAGTACGAAAGCCGTTGCCAGGCTCGCGAAAGCGAGGACACCGACAAATCCTGCAATTGTTGCTCCTGTCATGGCCGCCCCGCACATCAGCGGCCCGATGACGCCGCCCGTTTGCGAGCCCATGATAACCGCAATATTGCCGGTGTTGTGATCCGCAGGCGCTCCGTGTTCGCCAATGAGTGCCATCGACAGGGTATAGAAACCATAGGCCGACCCTCCCATTAGGAACGCGACAAGCGCAGCGACAGCGAAGCTCTGGAATGCCCACGGCAGGGCAAGGGCAGCCGCAGCGTTGAGCAGACACAGCGCGACACTTATCCCGAACGGGCGCACGCGATCGGCAAGCCAGCCCACAGGAATTTGCATAAGCGTACACCCGGCAAGAAATGCTGTGACGAGGCGTAGCGCCGAAACGACATCCAACCCGCCTGCAATGGCCACAGATGTTATCAGCGAGATGGTCGACAATTCCATGAAGCCGCTCAAGAAACCGGTGACGACCGTGAGCGGCACGGCTCGCACCATGCTGGCGATACTGGTGATCGGCTTGAATTCGACGTGAGGCGCCGAGCGCGCGACCAGGAGAACGGGCAGAATTACCAGAAACGCCAGAACAGCGCCGGCCACGAACGGCAATAGCCCTTGGAACCCCATCACCTCGACCAACACCGGGGAAATTGCCGTTCCGCCCGCATAAGCCAAGCTGTAAGCGGCCAATACCCGCCCGCTGATATGGGTTGGCGCGGCCGTTGTTGTCCAGACTTGCACGATGAGCCAAGGGATGGTGACGAATGAGCCCATCAAAAAGCGGAGCGCTATCCAGAACCACGGTCCCGTCAAAGCATAGAGGGCCAGATAGCCGGCCGCCGAAAGCAAGCTTCCCGCCACAAGGGCTGGCACGGCGCCGAGCTTTGAGATGAGTCTCGGCAGCACCATCAGCGAGAGAACAATCCCGACCGATGGCGCCGCACCAGCGATGCCCAATATCCAGCTCGGCTGCCCCCACGCCTCGAACGTCAATGCTGCGAGCGGATAGCCAAGACCGAACGTCATCCCGATAAAGAAGGTCGCCGCGATAGTCGCGCAAAGAAATGCGTAAACCTCGTGCGCTGCTACCGTTCCAACCTTCTCGTCCACCACCGCCCCGCCCCTGATCGCAAGCCATCCAGCGCTTATGGCGAACACGGCTGACTTTTGGGACAAACGATACACTGCCCCGAAGCGCGTGGAAAGCAAACCGCAACTGATCGTCCGTGTCTCGCATGGGTCGCTTCTGGCCCATCGCGTCTCCCGAGCGACGGCGGCCTTCGAGCTTGGGGCCCCGCTACCTCGCGAACACCGCTACCGCCTCGACGTGGGCGGAGAAGAGGAACTGGTCGATGGGTGTGACGCGGCCCATGCGGTAGCCGCCGTCGAGCAGGGTGCGAGCGTCGCGAGCGAGGGTGGCGGGGGCGCAAGACACAGCAACAACGACCGGCACCCTGCTCTTGGCGAGACGCTCGGCCTGCTCGGCAGCACCGGCGCGGGGCGGATCGAAGACGACGAGGTCGAACGCGTCCAGCTCGCGGACCGACAGCGGCTCGCGGAATAGATCGCGCACGCGAGCGTCGATGGGCTTCAGACCCTGGGCACCTTTCGCGGCATTGGTCAAAGCACTGATCGCCCGCTTGTCACTGTCGAAGGCGGTGACGGCGAGGCGGCGGGCGACCGGCAGAGCGAAGGTGCCGAGACCCGAGAAGAGATCCGCTGCGCGCTTTGCCTTCTTCGGAACAGCGGCCATCACGAGCGAGATCAGCTGCCGCTCGGCCTCGGCGACGGCCTGCAGGAAGATGCTCTGCGGCGCCTCCACGGCGACGCCGTCGATGGTGACGATGGCGCGTCCGCGCTCGACGATTGGCTCGCCGCGGACCGTCAAGCGCACGAGGCGCGCACGCTCGGCGAGCGAGGCCAATGCGGCGCGGGCCGCGGCGGGAAGGCCCTTCGAGCCATTGTCGAAGGAGACGTCGAGGCCGTCGTCGGTTTTCGTGACGATGAGGCGGCCTCCCTCGGCGTCCGGCATGGCGATGCGCGCCATATCGCAGAGATGCGGGAGTGCCGCGGTGATGGTGTCGTCCAGAACCGGGCACTCCGCCATGGCGACCAGCTTGTGGCGTCCCTCCTCGCGGAAGCCGATGGTGACGTTCTGGCCGCGGCGCTCGACGCCGAGGAAGGCGCGCCGGCGTGACCGGAGCGGCACGCGCACGACGGGCGTCACGTCGGCGGCGATGCCGCGGTGGGCGAAGGCGTCGACCACGAGGGCCCGCTTCCATCCGACGTAGACGTCATCCGGCATGTGCTGGGCGATGCAGCCGCCGCATTGGCCGAAGTGTCGGCAGGGTGGAGTCGCACGCGGCTGCCCCTCCGAGACGAGCTCGGCCGCGCCACCCGCGGCGTCAATGGCCCAGCGCTCGCCGGGCAGCGCAAGGGGCACAAAGACCGGCCCGCGCCCGGTCTCGGCAACGCCGTCGCCTCCTGCCCCGATGCGCACGATCTCGACCTCTTGTCTCTCAGGCGGCACGCTCGGCTCCGATCAGATACTCCTCGTTGGCCCCTTCCAACCCCGGCGCCACGATCACGTCAAGCACACGCCAGCCGGGCTCAGCCGCGAGCCACGATCGAACGGACGATACGGCGGCGGCGCGTGCCGCCGCGTCGCGGACGATGCCGCCCTTACCCACCGCTTCGCGTCCGACCTCGAATTGCGGCTTGACGAGCGCTACGAGCCAGGCGCCAGGTGCCGCGAGCGGCAGTACGGCCGGCAGCACCTTCAAGAGCGAGATGAAGCTCACGTCGATGCCGATGGCGGTGATGGGGCCGGGTATGAGCGTGGCGTCGAGGTCGCGCGCGTCGGTGCTTTCCAGCGAGACGACGCGCGGATCGGTGCGGAGCGTCTCATGGAGCTGGTCGCGGCCGACATCGACCGCGTAGACGCGTGTCGCGCCGCGCTCGAGAAGCACGCCGGTAAAGCCGCCGGTCGAGGCGCCGATGTCGAGGGCGACGCGGCCGGCAGGATCGAAGGCCGGTCCGAAGCGGTCGAGAGCGGCGGCGAGCTTCCAGGCGCCGAAGGAGACGTGGCGCTGCGCCTTCTCGGCGACCTCGATCGCGGCAACGTCCGCAACCGGCTGAGCGGGCTTCGTGGCCGTCACGCCGCCGACGCGCACATGGCCGCGCAGGATCAGGCCGCGAGCGCGGGCACGCGTTTCGGCCAAGCCGCGCTCGACGAGAGCCTGATCGAGACGTTTGCGCATGAGCGTGAGGTCGTGACGTCGTGAATCTGTGCAGTCGTAGGCGGCCGTCGCCACGGACTCAACCTCCGATTTACGATTTGACCGATTAGGGTCACCAACGTCTTGGCCTGTCTCCGGCCCGAACGTCATGGGCACCGGCACGACCTCCGCAGCGCTCCCAGAACGTAGTGCGGAGCTTGCCGAAGGCACGGGAAAGCCCCGGCCAGGAGACCCGGCCGGGGCGCAGTCTGTCTCAAGTTGCGCTGAGATCAGCCGCGGAGCCGCGAGCGGATAATGCGTGGGAACTCGTCCTCTGGTCCGAGACCCTCGACAGCGGCCGCTCGCACATCGGCAGCCTGGTTGCGGCCTTCATCGAGGCTCCACCAGCGGTCGCCGGCCGGCGCAGCAGCGGCCTGCGGCGGCGGCGCCTGGTAGGCGGGCGCGGGTGCCGCCTGCGGGGCGGCGGGCTGTCGCATCGCGCTCGGCTGCACCGGGCGGGCCGCAGGCGAGCCGCCGAACCAGGCGTCGATGAGGTCGAGCTCGTCCGACGACAGGTTGAGGCTCTGACTGCGGCAGCGCGCAACCACGAAGTTGCGGAAGCGACTGGCGAAGAGGTTCGCCGAGGCGCCCTGCTCGAACCAAGGATCGGGCTCGCTCACGACCTCGAGCACGAAACGGATGTCGTCACGGCGCAGCTCGACCCCAAGCTCACGGGCGCGATTCATGATGTTGACAAGCGTCTGTGCGCCGGCGAGTCCGTTGGACGTGATTTCATCGGCCATGACCTCGAATAGCGCGCGATACTCGGGCGGCGCCAGCGGCGGCGCCTGGCAGGCCTCGTGAATGCGCGCGATCGAATTGCGGATCGCTGCATTAGGCTCGCTGGCGCGCTGAGCCGCGGGTGCCTGTGGCGCCGCCGGTGCCAAGGCAGGGGTGGCAGGAGTGGCGGGCGTGGCGGCTCGCGGGACCGGCGGCGGTGCATACGCGGCAGCAGGCGGTGCATAGCCTGCCTGAGGGGCAGCCGGCGCAGGAGCCGCCGGGGTAGGCGCAGGAGCGCGCGCGGCAGGCGCCGCGTAGCTTTGATCGGCGAAACGCGACGGCTGCTTGGGTGCCGTGGCTGCCGCGGGTCCTGTGGTGATGGGGGCCGCCGCCGGGCGCTGATCGAGCCGCGAGTCGCGGGTCGGCTCATAGCGCGGCTCCGGGCGTGCCTCCGGGCGCAACTCGGGTCGTGCCTCGAGACGCGGCTCGGCGCGCGGCGGCTCAGCCTGAGCGTCGGAACGAGCGGTGATGCGCTTCTCGGCACGCTGCGACGCGAGATGGCGGCTGGTATCGAAAACGAAGAAGGGCGCCTGCTCCGACAGACGCACGTCCATCGGCAGAGACTTGGCGAGGAGATCGCGGAAGCTGCCGGCGCCGCCCCAAGCCGAGCCGATCGTCTTGTCGTGGCCAAGCAGACGTACGGCCCGGTCGGCGAGCGCCTCGAGGGGCACCGGGTGGCTCGAAGCGCGGACGGCGCCCAGCACCTCGGCCATGATCTCGCGGCGGATCTGCTCGATGTCCGGCTGGGCGCCGATCGCGGCGAGCCCCGTGCCGGCGATTGCCGTGTCGCGCTCAGCGGCGCTCTTGCCCTCGAGCAGCAGCGTGAGAAGATCGGCTTCGCGCACCTCGCCATCGCTGATGGCGGTGTACGGGGCGGCGGTGTGATCGTTGGCGTAGACGACCGTGCGGCGGGCGTGCGCGCGCAGCCGATGCAGGAGCGGCGTGAAGTCGGCGTCGCCCGACAAGAGGATGAACTCCTCGAATCGAGTCTCGTGGCTCAGCATGTCGCGCACGTCCATGACCATGCGGATGTCGGCCGAGTTCTTGAGCTGGGCGGTCAACGGTGGGCAGTCGATGACCTCGAAGCCGGCGCGCAGGAAGTGATGGCGCACGAACGGAAACGAGTTCATGTCGGTCGAGTTGTCGGACGCGTTGCGGCGCGGGACCGGGTTGCCGTAGCAGCGATTCAGCACGATGCGGCGCTCGACCGGCTGGGCGAAGGAGTTGGTCGGCGTAAAGAGCCGTCCGCTCTCGATTTCCTTCAGCCATAGGCCAGCGTCCTTGGCGAAGCGCCTGGCCGCGTCCTCGCTCTTACGCTTGAGAGACAGATAGATGTTGTCGTAGTCGACGAACACCGCCGATAGAACTGGTCCCGTGGACTGGGCCTTCATGTTGGGCAACCCCCGTCAGCCGGCAAATTGAATTGGGGCCACTTTTCGGTGAGTCGCGTTGGAGCGGCAAGGCCAGGGCCTCGTTCATCCACCTTACAAACAGGTAAGCCCTTCCGATTTTGGAGGAATGCGCCAACTGAGAGGCGTCGGGCGACTGTGGACAAACCCGCGATTCAGACTGGCGCGGCACCGATCGGCAACAGTTGCCGTGCCCGAACTATGGCTTGCCCGGGGCAAAGTCCACAGGTGCCATCTCGAAGCCAGAAAATGTGAAACCCGGCGCGACGGTGCAACCGACGAGCGTCCATGCTCCGAGGCTTCTCGCCTGTTGCCAATGACCGGCCGGCACGACGGCCTGGGGCCGCTCGCCAGCAACGAGATCGGACCCCAGGCGAACGGCCTCCTCGGGTCCAGCGGGACGCGCAATGCCGAGCGCCAGCGGCGCGCCAGCATACCAGTGCCAGACCTCCGCCGCGTCGACACGGTGCCAGCGTGAGACCTCGCCGGCCTTGAGCAGGTAGTAAATAGCGGTCGAGGCCGCGCGGTTCCCGGCCGTTGCGTCCAGGCGATCATCGCGAAACGTCTCGCGGAAATGGCCGCCCTCGGGATGAGGCGCGAGGCCAAGCAGCGCGATGACGTCGTCGGCCGAAAGAGAGGCGGGCAATCGCGTCACGCCTTGTTCTTTCGGGTGCGAATCTCGCCGAACACGCGCCAGTCGGCCTCCGCGCGCATGCCGAGCCGGTTTCTGATCGAAAAGCTGTGGGGGCGCAGGAAGACGTTGGTGTCGAGCTCCTGCTGCACGGTTGTCGGTAGGGTCGCAAGGCCGACGGCACGCGCCATCTCCACCTCGTGCGCGCGCTTACTCAGCGCGACGTTCTCGGGCTCGATGGTCAAGGCGAAGCGGGCGTTGGCCTCGGTGTACTCGTGGCCGCAATAGATTGCGGTGTCGCGCGGAAGGCCGGCAATGCGCGACAGCGAGGCCCACATCATCTCGTGACTGCCCTCGAGCACCCGGCCACAGCCCATGGCGAACAGCGTGTCGCCGACGAACACGACGCGGTCCTTGGGCATCCAATAGCTTACGTGGCCAACGGTGTGGCCCGGAGTCTCCAGAACGGTGATCTCATGGTCGCCGAGGCGGATCTTGTCGCCCTCCCCGACCGCCACGTCCAGGCCGGGGATGCGTGCGGCCTCGATCCGGGGACCGTAAACGGTCGAGCCGAACGCGGCCTTCAATGCCGTGATGCCGCCGGTGTGGTCGGCGTGATGGTGGGTGACGAGAATATGCGAGATGCGCCAGCCCTTGTCGGCGGCGGCAGCACTCACGGCGGCCGGGTCCGGTGCGTCGATCGAGGCCGTTGCCCCCGATACTCGATCGTGGACGAGCACGCCGTAGTTGTCTTTGAGACAGGGGAACTGGTGAATTTCGATAGACGGCATGAGCGATGGGATCTTCGGGCGCTTCCGAGCGCGCTGGTGCGATGCTAGCCGCCTCCATTCGCCTTTTCAACACGCGTCGGTACGAAACGGCTGCTCTGTGTCGCAGAGGCGAGGATTAACGTCGTGTTTCGGCCCGGCGGCGCGCCAAGCCCGTGCGGCGCTCCCTCCCGCCGGCCGCCGCCATCGCAAGGGACGAGCGACCTGCTCCCTGCGGCATGGCATAGCTGTTGCCGGAAAACGCCGTGCAAGGGTATCCTTGAAGCGATGCAGCTCGACGTCGCCCAGCTCAACGATTTCTACGCGACGCCCCTCGGCCAGGTCGCACGGCGCGTGCTCGCGCAGAGCATCCGCTCGTACTGGCGCGGGGGAAAGGTGCAGACCTTGATGGGGCTCGGCTTCGCGACGCCCTATCTCGCCTCCTACCGCAACGAGGTGACCCGCATCGGGGCGCTCATGCCGGAAACGCAGGGCGCACTCGTGTGGCCGCGGACGGGGCCGGTGCATTCGGTGCTGGTCGAGGAGGAGCGGCTGCCGCTGCCCGACAACTCGGTCGACCGTCTGCTCGTGATGCACTGTCTCGAGGTTGCAGGGCATCCTGTGCCGTTGCTGCGCGAGCTGTGGCGGGTGCTCGCACCGGAGGGACGTCTGCTGACCGTGGTGCCGAGCCGGCGCGGCTTATGGGCGCGAATAGACAGCACACCATTCGGCCAGGGTCGCCCCTACAGCCGATGGCAACTCGAGCAGCTACTGGTGCAGTCCCTCTTCACACCGACGGCGTGGAGCGGGGCGCTCTTCTTCCCGCCCATCGACAAACCGATGCTGGTGCGCTCGGCGACGGCAATCGAGCGTGCCGGCTCCCGCTTCACGTCCCGCTTCGGCGGCGTCATCCTGGTCGAGGCGAAGAAGGAGCTCGTTGCACCACTCGGCAAGCCGGCCAAGGCACGCGCGCTGACGGAACTGGTGACGGTGAGACGGGAGACGGGCGAGTAGGGGCGGCCCGACCGGAGCGAGGCCGATACAGGCGACCGGGGACGACATGACCGCCAACAGGACCGAGTTCCAGAGCGACCAGCATCGCGACTTTCCGCGATGGCGTAGAGACGGCGGGCAAGCAGGCCGATGCTCTGGCGCTGATCGAGACGACGAAGAGCGCGAGCGGCAAACCGCCCATCACGTGGGGCCAATCCATTGTCGGCGCCGGCAACGGTCGCAATCGTTACGAAAGCGGCCGCGACGGAGATGGTCCCACTGTCGTGGTTCTCGCCGTGCAATGCGGCTCATGCCCAGCGCGTCCGACGCATGCGCGTTACGCTCATGGCGTCTTTCCGGACCTCGATGCCGCCCTCGCACCGGCCGCGTCGTGAAGCAGATCCTTCGCCTTCTCGAGGGCCACGTAGCTGTTGGACGCCGGCACGATGCCGTGCTTGCGGAAGAGGCCGTAACGATGCATCGCCTCGCGCGGCTGCTTCTGCAGGCCCGAGACGACGACGCGCGAGCCGTGGCCGTCAGCCATCGCCAGAAACTCGTCGAGGGCGTCGATACCGGTGGCATCGACGAGCGGCACGTCGCGCATGCGCAAGATGATGACCGTCGGCCATTTGGCCAGCCCCGCGAGCGCAACGCCGAGGCGCGCGGTGGCGCCAAAGAATAGCGGCCCACGCAGCTCGAAGACGCGAATGCCGTCAGGCAGCGCCTGGGTCATGATGACCGAGCGAATCTCGCTGCCATCGGCGACGTCGTCGAGGACCATATGGCCGCCTGCCATGTCGAGCGTCTGGGCCTCGGCCATGCGATGCATGAACAGGATCGAGGCGAGCACGACTCCGACCGCGATCGCCACCGACAGATCGACGGCGACGGTGAGGACGAGTGTCACCAGGAGCACGACACGGTCGTCCCACGGTGCTCGCGACAGAAAGTGGGCGACATGCTCGATCTCCAAGAGCCGCCAGGCGGTGGCGAGGAGCACGGCCGCGAGGCACGGCAGGGCGAGGTAGGCGGCGAGCGGGGCGAGCAATAGCATGAACATCAGCACGAACAGCGCGTGCAGCACGCCGGCCACCGGCGTTTTGGCGCCTGCCTGAATGTTGGTGCCGGTACGGGCGATCACACCCGTCGCCGGCAGACCGCCGAACAGCGCCGAGCCCATGTTCGCCGCGCCTTGGGCGACGATCTCCATGTTGGAGCGGTGGCGCGTTCGCGCCATGGTGTCGGCCGCCACCGCGGACAGGAGGCTCTCGACGCCGATCAGGAAGGCAATGGTGAAGGAGGACGGCAGGACTGCCTTCACGGTGGCCCACGACAGGTCGGGCATAGCCGGGGCCGGCAGCGACGACGGGATGCCGCCGAAGCGGCTGCCGATGGTCTCGACGGGAAGGTGCAGGAGCTGCACGGCGGCCGAGGCCGCGACGACCGCGATCAGAAGGCCCGGCCAGTTCGGCCGCCATGCCTTCAAGCCAAAAATGCAGGCAAGAGCTGCAGCTCCGACGACGAACGCTGACGGGTTGAAGGTGTCGCGCATGTGCCAGAGTGCCGTGACCTTTTCGGCGAACTCGGCCGGCACCGTGCCCGACAGTCCGAAGAAGTCCTTGACCTGGCCGACGGCAATGATGGCGCCGATGCCGCTCGTAAAGCCTAGGATGACCGGTCCAGGGACGTACTTGATGTACCCGCCGAGCTGGACGAGCCCGGCCACAACGAGCACGATGCCGGCCAGAAAGGTCGCCGCGAGGAGGCCGGCGTCGCCGTGGTCCGCGGCCACCTGCGCCACGATGACGATGAAGGCTGCTGCCGGCCCGCCGATCTGGAACCGACTGCCGCCGAGGACCGAGATGAGCGCTCCGGCGACGACGGCCGTGACGAGGCCGCGGTCGGGGGTTGCGCCGCATCCGATGGCGATCGCCATCGACAGCGGCAGCGCGAGGATGGCGACGGTCAGCCCTGCGATCGCATCATGGCGCAAGGTGTCGGCGGTGTAGCCTTCCCTCAGCGCCGTCACGAGCTTCGGCGTCAGTAGCCGCCGGTACGTCGCCCAGTCGTAGCTCCGGATCGAGCTGAGGAAGGATCGCTCGTCTCTGCCAGTCTGTCCCTTGTCCATCGTCTTCGAGCTCAACGTCCACGTGAGGCTGGAGCGGCACAGGGCGCGCCACAGCCGCCGGTCCTACCGCACCGAACCGACAATACCGGAGCAACACGGCCTGCAACCTGCTGCCCTCAATTCCCCTGTGCGACGACACCTTCCTGCATCGCCAGCACGTGGCCGGCGAGGTAGAGGGAGCCAGCGATCAGGATGCGCTTGGCTCCGGGGGACGCGGCCTCGACCTGGCGCAACGCGATGTCGATGTCGGCTGCGGGCTCGGCGGTGAAGCCGAGAGAGCGGGCAACGTCGGCCAAGGCCTCGGGCGCGAACGGCGCTTCGTGGGCGCCGGGGATGGGAACGGTGACGACGCCCTTCACGAGGCCGCGGAAGTGGCCAAGAAAGCCCGCAGCGTCCTTCAAGCCCATCATACCGACGACGAGATAGAGCGGCTTCGGCGCGCGGTCCTCTAGATCGGCAAGGGTTTGCGCCAGGAAGCGGCCGGCGGCGGGGTTGTGGCCGCCGTCGAGCCAGAGCTCGCAACCTTCGCTCAAGAGCGCCGGCAGCGGGCCGGACGACAGGCGCTGCATGCGCGCCGGCCAGCGCGCGGCAACGAGGCCCTGCTCGATCGCCTTCTCGCCGATGTCGAGCTTCTTCGCCTCGAGGGCGGCGACGACGGCAGTGCCGGCGTTTATGACCTGGTGGCGGCCGACGAGGGCCGGCATCGGCAAGTCGAGAAGGCGGTCCTCCGTCTGCACGGTCAATCGCCCGCGCTGCTCGAAAGCCTCAAAGTCCTGGCCCCAGATCTTGAGCGACGCGCCGACGCGATCGGCCTCAGCGCGGATGACCTCCAGACACTCGTCCTCCTGCTCGGAGACGATCGAGGTCGTGCCGCGCTTCAAGATCCCGGCCTTCTCGGAGGCGATCCTGGCGAGCGTGGCGCCGAGCTTCTCGGCGTGATCCATGGAGATCGGGGTGATGACGGTCAGGGCCGGGCGCGCGATGACGTTGGTAGCGTCGAGCCTTCCGCCGAGGCCGACCTCGAGCAGGACGGCATCGGCCGGATGCTCGGCAAACGCGAGGAAGGCAGCCGCAGTCGTGATCTCGAACTGGGTGATGTCGTCGCCGTCGTTGACTGCCTGCGTGCGGGAGAGCACATCGACGAGGGCGTCCTCGCCGATGGGGCGCGCCTTGCCGTCGGCACCAGCTAGCTCGATGCGCTCGTGGAAACGTACGAGATGCGGGGACGTGTAGACGTGAACGCGGCGACCCGCAGCTTCGAGCATCGCCTTCAGATACGCTGTGACGGACCCCTTGCCATTCGTACCGGCGACGTGAATGACGGGCGGAAGCCGCTCGTGCGGGCTGCCGAGCTTCGCCAACAGCCGCTCGACGCGGCCGAGCGACAGGTCGATCAGCTTCGGATGAAGCAGCTTCAGATCGGCGAGGAGCTTGTCGCTCTTCGGCATGAGCCGGCCTTTTCAGCGGGTCGGGGCAAGTTGCCCGAAGGCACAGAACGACGTTCCTCGGGCGGCGTCAACACCGGCTCGGCCCGGCTCAACCCGGCTCTTTCGCTTCCGGCTTCGGTAGGGAAGCGTCCGGATCTCTCTTTCCCTTCGGCGGATCTGTGCGGGTCGCGACGGGGGCGGATGCAGCATCGATGACCTCGCCTGTCGCGTCGCGGGCGGCGGTCTCGATGAGGCGTCCGTCAACCGAGGCGCCATTGACGTAGGGACGGCCGTTAACGCGGCGGCCCTTGGTGCGTGTGAGCTCGGCCCCGCCCATCAGGAGGCGGCAGAGGCGCGACAGCGTCTCGCGCATCTGGTGACGATGCACGACCATGTCGATCATGCCGTGATCGAGCAGGTACTCGGCGCGCTGGAAGCCCTCCGGCAGCTGCTCGCGGATGGTCTGCTGGATGACGCGCGGGCCGGCAAAGCAGATGAGGGCGCCGGGCTCGGCGATATGAACGTCGCCGAGCATCGCATACGACGCGGTCACGCCGCCGGTCGTGGGATCGGTCAGCACGACAATGTAGGGAAGGCGCGCCTCGCGCAGGCGCTGCACCGCAATCGTAGTACGCGGCATCTGCATCAGAGACAGGATGCCTTCCTGCATGCGCGCACCGCCCGAAGCGGCAAAAAGGATGAAGGGCGAGCGGTGCTCGACCGCGCGCAGCATACCGGTCAGAACGGCCTCGCCAGCGGCCATGCCGAGCGAGCCGGCCATGAACTCGAAATCCTGCACTGCGGCGACGATCATCTGGCCGTCCAAGAGGCCCTCGGCGACGAGCACCGCGTCGTCGAGCTCGGTCTTGGCCTTGGCGTCCTTCAAGCGATCGGTGTAGCGGCGGCCATCGCGGAACTTCAGCGGGTCTTGCGGGACGGTGGGCACCGGCACCTTGTCGTAGATGCCGCCATCGAAAAGGTGGGCGAGGCGTGCCTTGGCGCCGATCTTCATATGGTAGTTGGAGCCGGGAACGACGAACTGGTTGGCCTCGAGCTCCTTATAGAAGACCATCTGCCCGGACTCCGGGCATTTGACCCACAGGTTGTCCGGAACCTCCCGCTTGGTGGTCAGGAAGCTACGGATCTTCGGACGGACGACGTTGTTGATCCAGTTCACGCTGTCAGAGCTCCTCGTGGGCCTCGAAGCCCCTCTAAAAGCATACCCGCCACGGACCGCGCTGTCGCCTCCGGACGGCAGGTCATGGTTGCCGCGGGGCCCTTCTGCCTCGATCCTGGCCCTCGCCCCGCGCTGCAAGTCAGACCGTGCGCAGCGGGGCACTCAGGCACTTTACAAGATCTAAGACGGCCGGCACGGTCTTACCAGTGGCGCGGCCGTCTGCGTCCAGGGATTCCTTGATCGCGGTCACAAGCGCAGAGCCGACCACGACGCCGTCGGCACCCTTGGCCAATGCACCGACCTGCTCAGGTGTTTTTACTCCAAAACCCACCGCAACGGGAAGCTTGGTCGCCTTCTTTATCCGCGCAATTTGCGAATGAACACTGTTTACTTCCGGAGCGGCGGCGCCGGTGATGCCGGTAATCGAGACGTAGTAGAGGAACCCAGAGGTGTTGGTGAGGACGGCCGGCAGGCGCTTGTCGTCGGTCGTCGGGGTCGCGAGACGGATGAAGTTCAGCCCCCGATCGCGGGCCGGGAGGCAGAGCTCGTCGTCAGCTTCAGGTGGCACGTCGACGACAATGAGGCCGTCCACGCCGGCTTTGACCGCGTCGTCCAGGAACTTGCCGGCGGGGTAAACGTAGATCGGGTTGTAGTAGCCCATGAGAACGATCGGGGTATCGGGATTCCTTTTCCGGAACTCCGCGACCATGGCCAGCGTCTTCTTCATGCACTGGCCGGCGTTCAAGGCGCGCAGGCTCGAGGCCTGGATGGCAGGGCCATCGGCCATGGGGTCCGAGAACGGCATGCCGAGCTCGATGACGTCGGCACCGGCGGCGGGCAGGCCGTCGAGGATCTTCTTCGAGGTCTCGAGATCCGGGTCGCCAGCGGTGATGAAGGTGACGAGGGCCGAGCGGCCCTTGGCCTTCAGGCTGGCAAAGGTCTTGTCGATGCGGGTCGAGTGCGTCATGGGCGTGGAGGTCTCGATAGGATGATCAGATCTTGAGGCCGAGGTGCTTGGCGACCGTGAACAGGTCCTTGTCGCCGCGGCCGCAGAGGTTCATGACGAGCAGGTTGTCCTTCGGCAGCGTGGGGGCGAGCTTCGTGACCCAGGCCAGCGCATGCGCGGGCTCGAGGGCCGGGATGATGCCTTCCATCCTCGTGCAGAGCTGGAGCGCGGCGAGCGCCTCCTTGTCGGTCGCCGGCACGTAGGTGACGCGGCCGGAGTCCTTCAGCCACGAGTGCTCGGGACCGACGCCCGGATAGTCGAGGCCGGCCGATATGGAATGTCCCTCGAGGATCTGCCCGTCCTCGTTTTGGAGGAGATAGGTGCGGTTGCCGTGCAGCACGCCGGGCGAGCCGCCGGTCATGGAGGCGGCGTGCCCGTTCGGCACGTCAATGCCGTGGCCGCCGGCCTCGACGCCATAGATCTTGACCCCCTCGTCGTCGAGAAAGGGGTGGAACAGGCCAATGGCATTCGAGCCACCGCCGATGCAGGCGACGAGGGTGTCGGGAAGGCGGCCCTCGGCCTCCATCATCTGCTCGCGCACCTCGTTGCCGATGATGGACTGGAAGTCGCGGACCATGGCCGGATAGGGGTGTGGGCCCGCCGCGGTGCCGATGATGTAGTAGGTGTCGCGGACGTTCGTCACCCAGTCGCGGAGCGCCTCGTTCATGGCGTCCTTCAAGGTCATGGCGCCCGAGGTGACCGGGTTCAACTTGGCGCCCAAGAGCTTCATGCGGGCGACGTTCGGCGCCTGGCGCTCGACGTCGGTGGCACCCATGTAGATCTCGCACGGCATGTCGAACTTGGCGCACACGGTCGCAACCGCGACGCCGTGCTGGCCGGCGCCGGTCTCGGCGATGATGCGCGTCTTGCCCATGCGGCGCGCGAGCAGGATCTGACCGAGGCAGTTGTTGATCTTGTGCGAGCCGGTGTGATTGAGCTCGTCGCGCTTGAAGTAGATCTTAGCGCCGCCAAGCTCGTTGGTGAGACGCTCGGCGTGATAGAGCGGCGACGGGCGGCCCGAGTAATGCTTGTGGAGATACGCCATCGCGGCGTGGAACTCGGGATCCGCCTTGGCCTCGTTGTAGGCGCGCTCGAGGTCGAGGATGAGCGGCATCAGCGTCTCGGCCACGAAGCGCCCGCCATAGAGCCCGAAGTGCCCGCGGTCGTCCGGCCCGCCACGATACGTGTTGAGCTTCTTCTCGGCTGTCTTCTTCTTGGTCGTGGCCATGATGGTCCTCGCGAGATTGCTCCCCCTCTCCCAATCCGGCCTGCGGCCGAAATGGAGAGTGGGACGGGGTTAGGGGCAACCCCAGACTCCGGTGCGCGTTGCTGCCCCTCGCCCAGACCCTCTCCCAGCAGGCGGGGAGAGGGAATTCATGCGTGCTGCTTAGCTGTCTTTGCCGCGCGAATAAAGCGGCGGATCAGCGCCGTATCCTTGAGGCCGGGGGCGCTTTCAACTCCGGACGAAACGTCGACAACCGCCGGGCGGGTCAGCTCGACTGCAGCGGCGACGTTGTCGGGGGTCAGCCCGCCCGCCAGCACAAAGGGATGGCGCCCGGCGAGACCGTCGAGAATACGCCAGTCGAAGGCGAGGCCGTTGCCGCCGGGAAGCGACGCCGGGTCGTCCGGCGGCTTGGCGTCGAAGAGGACGAGATCGGCGAGACGTCCTTCTGCCATGTAAGCGAGGCCCGCCTCGACGTCGGCGGCCTTGGCGACCGGTACGGCCTTCCACAATGGCAGGCCGAGGCGCGAGCGGATGGCGGCCACGCGCTCGGGCGTCTCCAGTCCGTGGAGCTGCAGGATGTCGGGAAGGACCTCTCCGGCGATGGCATCGAGGAGCCGGTCGTCGGCATCGACGACGAGGGCGACGACCTTGCTCGGGCTTCGCTCGTGGGCACGCCGAGCGAGGCAGGCAGCAGTCGCGAGATCGACGTTGCGCGGGCTCTTGGGGAAGAATACGAGGCCGACAAAGTCGGCCCCGCCCTCGATGGCGGCGTCGAGCGTCTCCTCCGTTCTCAACCCACAGATCTTGACCTTCACCGCGCTCATGGCGCTCCTTCAGCAATATTGCCCCTCGCCCTGTCACTCGCCGCCGGGAAAAGGACTTCGGTGAGCCCGCTGCGGGATCGAGAGAAACGACGGGCCAAGGGCCGGTCCCGGCGCTTCGGGCAGCTTCAATAGCGCTGAAACTGGCGCGTGGCCATGATGAGCTCGTGGACGATGCCGGGCTCGCTCATGGCGTGGCCGGCGTCGGGCACGACGCGCAGCTCGGCTTTCTGCCAGACCTTCTTCAAGTCGAAGGCGTTCATGACCGGCGTCACCACGTCGTAGCGGCCGTGGACGATGACACCCGGAATGTCGCGGATACGGGCGGCATCGAGCAGCAGCTGGCCGTCCACGTCGAAGAAGCCGCGATTGACGAAGTAGTGACTCTCGATGCGGGCGAAGGCCAGCGCGTAAAGGTCCATGCCAAACTGGCGCACACGGTCGGGGTCGGGGAGCAGCGCCAGCGTCGATCCCTCCCAGATGCTCCAGGCCTTGGCCGCGGCGAGTTGCTCCGCCCGGTCGGAACTGGTCAGACGCCGGTAGTAGGCGCCGATGATGTCACCGCGCTCGGCGGGCGGGATGGGGCGGGAGAAGGCTTCGTATGCGTCAGGAAAGAGCCAGGCCGCGCCGCCGCCGTAGAACCACTCGAGCTCGGCCCTCCGCAGCAGGAAGATGCCACGCAGGATCATTTCGCAAACTCGGTCGGGGTGGAGCTCGGCGTAGGCGAGGGCGAGAGTCGAGCCCCAGGAGCCGCCCATCAGCTGCCAGCGCTCGATGCGGAGATGACGGCGCAGCGCCTCCATGTCGGCCACGAGGTGCCAGGTCGTGTTGTCCTCCAGCGAGGCGTGCGGAGTCGAGTGACCGCATCCCCTTTGATCGAAGAGAACGATGCGATGGAGGCGCGGATCATGGAAGCGGCGCATGGTCGGGTTGGAACCGCCGCCCGGTCCGCCGTGAACGACGAGCACCGGCTTGCCCGCGGGGTTGCCGCACTCTTCGAAGTACACCTGGTGCCCGCTACCGACAGGCAGCCAGCCCCGGTTGTAGGGCTCGAGCGTAGCGTAGAGCGACAGGCGTTTACGTTGTGACATCAGTCGGGTCGAGCCGGAGGGCGTTACGACGAGGCGAGCCGCACTATCGAGCCCGGCGGCTCGCACCTCAAGCCCGATTATCGGGGCGTATCCAAAGCTTATTTGTGACGCGGGAGCAGAAACTCAAGTCACGAAAGGCTCTTTTGGGCAACGGGCCGGCGCCCCGGCCGTTTGCGAGGTCCGCCCGATTGCCGCGACAGATCTGGAGGTTCGGGGCCCTGCCCGACGGCACGCCGCTTTTCCTTTTCGCCGGCAGAGCGATAGCTCGATTTGCGCTGGCCGACGATCTCTCTATGTGCGAAGGTCGAGACCGCATTCAGTCATGGAGCATCCCTGATGTCATCATCGAGAAAGTCCGGACCGGCGGCCATGGGTCTCTCCGACGAGGCGCGCAAGGCCCTCAACTCGGCGTTCGACGCCCTGTCCACGTGGCGGAACGACCTCGCCTCGGCCACGGAGCGCAACTCTTCGGCTGTCTTCGACAAAATGGGTGCCGCTGCCAAAGCGCTCGGATGGCCGGCGGACTTCGTCGACATGACGCGCGATCAGATGCAGCAGGCGTCACGCCTCCAGCTGCAGATGATGGACCAGGTCATGGACATCTGGGAGCAGCAGATGAAGGCGCCCGGTTCTGCGATCAACATGCCCAACATGTTCAAGGGCGGCGCCAATCCATTCGCGCCCTCGTCGTGGCCCGGCGCCGGCGCCATGCCCTCGATGCCCGGATTCGACATGAGCAACATGCCCGCCAATCCGATGCAGTTCTGGATGCAGGCCGCCAGCATGTGGCAGGACAGCTGCCAGAAGGCGCTCGCCTCTTGGATGGAGATGCAGCAGAACGTCATGGACCAAGCGACGCGCGGGTCCGACGACCGGCGCTGAACGCTCGTCCGGAGATCCCTTCAGAGCCAGGCCGTGCCCTCAATTGGGATGGCTCGTAGACGCGAGGGATTTTGCCTGCCTATTGAGAAGCCTGCCTATCAAGAAGCAAGTGCGCCGCAAACCTGTTCGGTCTGCAAGTCCTTGCGACGAACCTCTGGGCCAAAGTAACCGCGCCTTCGGCGACGGTGAGCCAAGACCCAGTGAGGACCTGGAGACGCGCGCCAAGCTATGACCTTGGCATCGGTCAAGAGCAGGGCGGCGCGTGAGCGTTGACCCGGCTTTTTGCTTTGCCGCTCGCTCGTCTGTCGGCTCCCGCATCCAGGCTGCTCGTCAGGTGCGGCCGGGCGTCTCTACCCATTGCGATGTCGGAGCACTATCACTATGGTCCGGCCCCAAATTTACAAAATGTCGCACCCGACTTTGGTGCGCCCGAGGGGGACAAGACAATCATGGCGATCACCAGCAGCGCGGCTCAGGGCTCCACCCTGGGCAAGGACATCATGGCCTCCGTGGTCGTGTTTCTGGTGGCCTTGCCGTTGTGCATGGGTATCGCCATCGCTTCAGGCATGCCGCCCGCCGCCGGCCTCGTAACCGGCATCGTCGGCGGCCTCGTGGTCGGCTTCCTCGCCGGATCGCCGCTGCAGGTGAGCGGCCCGGCGGCGGGCCTCGCCGTTCTCGTGTGGCAGCTTGTCGAGAAGCACGGCCCAGAGACGCTCGGCGTCATCGTTCTGTTCGCCGGCATCATCCAGCTCGTCGCCGGCATCTTCAAGCTCGGACAGTGGTTCCGCGCCGTGTCTCCGGCCGTCATCCACGGCATGCTGGCCGGCATCGGCGTCCTCATCTTCGTTTCGCAGTTCCACGTCATGCTGGACTTCAGGCCGATCGGCACCGGCGTACAGAATCTTCTCGGCATTCCCAATTCGCTGATGTCGGCCATAAGCGCCGGCGACTCGCATCTGACGGCCGGCGAGATCGGCCTGCTCACGATCGCCACCATCGCGCTTTGGAGCGCGTTCGTGCCCAAGAGCCTGCACATGATCCCTGCCCCGCTGGTCGGCGTCGCCGTGGCGATGATCGCCGCGGCGGCCTTTCACGTTTCGGACATCAAGTACGTCAACGTCGACGCCAACGTGCTCGCGGGGTTGAAGCTGCCGGGGGCCGATACGCTGCTCAAGATCCTCGATCCGCACATTCTCGTCGGCGCCATCTCGGTCGCCTTCATCGCCTCGGCAGAGACGCTGCTCTGCGCCACCGCCGTCGACCAGATGCACTCCGGCCCGCGCACCAAGTACGATCAAGAGCTGAGGGCCCAGGGCATCGGCAACGCCATCTGTGGCGTCTTGGGCGCCCTGCCGATGACGGGCGTCATCGTGCGCTCGGGTGCCAACGTCGAAGCCGGAGCACAGACACGCCTCTCCGCCATCCTGCACGGCGTCTGGCTCCTCCTGTTCGTCGCCGTGTTGCCGTGGACCTTGAGCTATATTCCGCTCTCGGCGCTCGCAGCGGTGCTGGTGTTCACGGGCTACAAGCTCGCCTACCCGAAGGTGGTGCCTACGCTCTTGAAGTTCGGCAGGAGCGAGGTCTTCATCTATGTCGCGACCATCGTCACGATCGTGCTGACGGACCTGCTCACGGGCGTGCTCACAGGTCTCGGGCTGTCACTGGCCAAGCTCCTCTACTCGTTCTCGCACCTCGAGATCCGCAAGGAGGAAGGCTCCGACAACCGCGTCGACATGTACCTCTACGGGTCGGCCACGCTGATCCGGCTGCCCTTGCTCGCGGCCGAGCTCGAGACCATGAGGCCGTCGTCGCACATCAAGGTGCATGTCGAGCATCTCGACTACATCGACCACGCCTGCATCGACCTCCTGTCCTCCTGGGACAAGCAGCACAAGGCGACGGGTGGCTCGCTCGAGATCGAGTGGGAAGGCCTGGCCAACAAGTACAAGGCGCGCTCGGGGGCAGCGAACTTCAAGGCAGCGCAGGCGGGACGCAGCGGCGGGGCCTGACCTGCAGACGTCGCCCGCCTTCTCAGCGTCTCACTTCTCAGCCTCTCACTTTCTCAGCCTCTCACTTCTCAGCGTCTCACTTCTCAGCCTCTCACCTGCGCTACGGGCCGGGTGTGGCGCGGAGCCGCTGACGAGAGGATCGCGGCGGCGACGGCGCTCAGCGGGCCGACGGCTTGAAGAGGGGCGAACCTGGACCGAGCGGCATGGTATCCGCCAAGTCCAAGGCGTCCGTGGTGTCGAGCGCAGCCGTTGCCACAGCGGGAGCCGACACGACCGGAGCCGCGGCAGCGGATGCTGCCGCGACGGGTGCGGCTACCGCGGCGGCGGGGGCGGGCTTTGCACGAGCCGGCGCGGCAGAGGCGATCTTGGTGGACCAGCCGTTGAAAGCCGGGGCTGGCGCGCTCGGGGCTGCACTCGCCAGCGCGGATGGCGCGGCGACGACGCCGCCTTGTGGCGCCGACTTCGGCTCGAGCTTGACCATCTTGCGAACCATGGCCGTGTTGGCCGCAGCGGTGCCCGCCGGCAGGTCGGCCGAGGCGATCCGCGTCGCCTCGTCGTACTTGCCTTGAAGCCCGAGCACGAGGGCGAGGTTCTGGCGCGTCTTGGCCGTGTCGCCACCCTTGTCGATGGCCTGGCGCAAGAGCTCCTCGGACGTTCCGGCATCGCCGTTCATGGCGTGGGCAAGGGCGAGGTTATTGAGAACCGATGGCCTGCCGTCGGACAGCTTCAGCGCCTTCTCGTAAAATGGAATAGCCTCGGCGTACTTGCCCTGCTTGGAGAGCACGGTGCCGCGTGCAGAGATCACGCGCCAGTCGGGGATAGCAGGATCGTCGGCGACGGCGAGCAACTGGCCGGCGAGCGCGACCTGGTCCATCTCGAGAGCGAGACGGCCGTACTCGGAGGCGAGCTTCTTGTCGGCGCCGTGCATCAATGAAGCCTGCTGCAGCACCTGCAGCGCCGCACCCTTCTGGCCGAGGGCCTTCAGGTTCTTGGCATAGTTCAGCGCCGGATCTAGCTCCGCCGGCTTTTTCTCGTACTCGTTGCGCCAGTACTCGGTCGCTTTCTGGAGATCGTCCTGGGCGACAGCGGGCTCGCCGCCGTCAGCGGCCTGTTGGGTTCCGGACTGCGTGGACGAGGTGAGGAGATCCGGCATCGCATCGCCGAGGCTAGAGCAGCCGCCCGAGAGCAGACCCAGCAGTATGACCGGCAGTAGCCCGGCGCCTCTGAGCCCGGTCGACCGGTCGTACTTTGCCACGGCGCGAAACATGGTGCTCTCCCCGCAAACCAACGGAATGGGCGCGAATCAGGCGCCTGCTGCCGTCAGTGTCGGGGCCGGGGGTCAACAAATTCTTAAGTCGTGTGCCGGAACGAGATCAGCCTCGCGAACGGGCGGATGGTTAGGCACCCGCGACCTCGGCGCGCGCGCCCTCGGCCCACAGCGCCATCTCCGGAAGCGCGAACACGGCGTCAACGTAGGCTTGCGCGCGGCCGTCATCGCCGTAGCGGCCGAGGTCGGGGATGTAGGTGCGGAAGCGCGAGCACACGGGAGCGTACATTGCGTCGGCGGCCGAGAAGGCTCCGAACAGGAACGGGCCGGACTGTCCGAAGCGGGTCATGGTGTCGAGCCAGCTCGCCACGATGCGCCGGATGTTGAGCTCGACCGCATCGGGCACCTGTTGCATAGGCTTCGATGCGAGAAAGTCCATGGGACAGTGCTCGCGTAGCGCCTGGAAGCCGGAGTGCATCTCGGCCGCGACGGCGCGGGCGATGGCGCGGGCCTCGACGTTCTGCGGCCAGATGCCGAGCTCAGGATGCCGGTCGGCCAAGTACTCAATGATGGCGAGGCTGTCCCAGACGACGAGCCCGCCCACCTCGAGCGCCGGCACCTTGCCGGCGGGGGAGAGGGCGAGGATCTGCGTCTTAGTATCGGCCTGGCGGAGGGCAACGTGGACCTCATCGAACGCGAGTCCGGTCTTCTTCAACATCAGCCAGGGGCGCAGGCTCCAGCTCGACCAGACCTTGTTGCCGATGATGAGACGATAGGGCGCTTGTGCCGCCGACATGCTTTAGCCTCTCCACTCCGGTTCATTAGCGGGCGATAATGCCGGAATCGAACCTATCCGTCCAAGCGGCCATTCGGCCCTACGCCCCGCGAACGATACGATGAAAAAACAGAGCACTATCAATCAGCTACTCGATACCTCCCATGTCTTTACGGCGCCCGGCAGCGAGGGCGCCGCGGCCCCCGTGTGGCTCGCCTCGGACAGCGCGCCGATCGGCAACGAGGCCGGCCTCTCCCCCGAGCAGCGGCGCTGGCTCGAGGCAGTGCGCTTCTCGGCAGCGGCCCGCAAGCAGGCCTCGATCCCGGCCAAGGACGGCAGTCTCGCCGGCGTGGCACTCGGGCTCGGCAACGGACATGCCGGCGAGCCGTCAGGACCTTCGGAGCTCCTCGTCGGGCAACTGGCGCAGAGCCTCGCGCCCGGCGATTACCGGATCGCAAGCGAGCTCGAGCATGCGGCTCTCGCCGCCACAGCGTGGGGCCTCGGCGCGTACCGCTTCCGCCGCTACAAGAGCACGAGCAGCGATGCGCCACCCCGGCTCGAGATGCCGGCAAACGTCGATCGCGACGGCGTCCTCAACACGGTCGAGGCGGTGTGGCTCGGGCGCGACCTCATCAATACGCCGGCGTCGGACATGGGACCGGCCGAGCTCGAGGAGGCGGCGCGCATGCTCGCTGACCGCCACGGCGCCAAGGTGACCTCCATCGTCGGCGACGCGCTCCTCGACGAGAACTTCCCGATGATCCATGCCGTCGGCCGGGCGAGCCCACGCCCGCCGCGGCTCATCGACATCACGTGGAAGAAGAAGGGCGGGCGCCGCGGCGCACCGCTCGTCACGCTCGTCGGCAAGGGCATCACCTTCGACACGGGCGGTCTCGACATCAAACCGGCGTCGGCGATGCTGCTCATGAAGAAGGACATGGGAGGCGCCGCGACTGCACTCGCGACCGGTCACATGATCATGGGTCAGGGTCTCGACGTGCGGCTCAGGATTCTGATCCCCTCGGCGGAGAATTCGGTCTCCGGCGACGCGTTCCGTCCGAGCGACATCCTGGTCAGCCGGTCGGGGCGGACGGTCGAGATCGGCAACACGGACGCCGAGGGCCGCCTCGTGCTCGCGGACGCGCTCGACCTCGCCGACGAGGAGGAGCCCGGCACGATCGTCGTGTTCGCGACACTGACGGGTGCGGCACGCAGCGCCCTCGGGCCGGAGCTGCCGGCGCTCTTCTCCGATGACGACGCGTTCGCGTCCTCGCTGGTGGCCACCGGCCTGAGGATCGGCGATCCGATGTGGCGGCTGCCGTTGTGGCCCGGCTACGAGAAGAACCTAGACAGCGACATCGCGGACATGAACAACGTGTGGGAAAGCCCGTTCGCCGGCGCCATCACGGCGGCGCTGTTCCTCAAGCGCTTCGTCAGGAAGGCCAAGCGCTTCGCGCACATCGACCTCTACGGCTGGCGTCCGGCAGCGCGGCCACTCGGCCCCAAAGGCGGCGAGCCGCAGACCGCCCGCGCAGTCTTCGAGACCCTGAAGCAGGAGCTTTCCACTTGAACGCCCAACGACGTCCGCCCGACGTGAGCGCGCCCGATCCGCGCCGGAATGCCTATCGCAGCGACCTCGCGGCCGAGAGCCTCGAGGGGCGGGTGACGGCCGAGCGCTTCGTTGCCGGCGAGAAGCGTCAGGTGATGCATCCGGCGATCCCGCTCCGGCGCGTTCCGGTGCCGTCGGCGAGCCTCGACACCGAGGTTCTGTTCGGCGAGACGGTGACGGTCTACGAGGAGGCGAACGGCTGGGCCTGGGTGCAGCTCGATGGCGACCGCTACGTGGGATACGTGCCAGCGGGCGCGCTCTCGCGCGAGACCGTCGAGGCCACGCACCGGGTGCGGGCAACAGGAACGTTCGTCTACCCCACGGCCGATATCAAGACGCCGCCGCTGATGCACCTCTCCATCAACTCACTCGTCGCCATCGCGGAAACGGGTGAGCGCATGTGCCGGCTCGCGACAGGCGGCTTCGTTGTGACGCGGCACATTACCGAGCTCAACCGCTTTCAGCGCGACTTCGTGTCGGTTGCCGAAAGCCTCATCGGCACGCCGTACCTGTGGGGCGGGAAAACACGGATCGGCATCGACTGCTCGGGACTCGTGCAGACCGCGCTGACATCGGCCGGGATCAAGTGCCCCCGTGACAGCGACATGCAGCAGGCCGAGCTCGGCGAGGACGTGCTGGTACCACGGTCGCTCGAGGGACTCCTGCGCGGCGACCTCGTGTTCTGGAAGGGGCACGTCGGCATCATGAGCGACGGCGTGATGATGGTTCACGCGAACGCGCACCACATGGCCACGCTCTCCGAGACGCTGCCCGAGGCCGCCGAGCGCATCGCGCGGACGGGCTCCGAGATCGTGGCGGTGCGGCGGCTCGCAGGTATCGGGGCTTGAGAGCGAGATACGTCTCGGTCTCGCAACGTCTCGCGCGGGCCCACTCCTATCGGGAGACGGCTGGCGTGAGTGGCTACGATCTCACCGATGATACGGCAGGAAGTGCTGGTCGCGATGGTGGCAGCCGCCGAGCGACGCAAGATCCTTGAATGCCTTCGAACGATGGCTCGCACGCCACTCGCTGCCCTGACCGAGGTCGACGAGTGTCTGTGTCTCAGCGACCTCTCCGGTCGCCATGCTGAGGAGCCGGCGCTGGATGATCCGGCCGTTTGAAATAGCCTCGGCGAGCGGCACAAAAAGCTCGAGGCTCTCGACCGGCCGGTCCTCGTAGGTCTCGTGGCCGACGACGACGTCATAGTGCTGGCTGGTCCTCAGCATCAGCTCGAAGGGGCAGGCTCCCGCAGTATGCGGCGTGACCTTGATCTTCCAGAAGCCGGGGCCCTGGCTTTCCTCAATACGTGCCGCGTCCGCGATCTGCGGCACCCAGTAGCGGAGCGACGCAATCGTGGTTTCGAGGCGCGAGCGGAACACGTCGTCTGAGATCATGGCCGCAGAATCCGCGTGTTTGAGACAGGAGCGTGGTATAAGTCCTTCAATCGCGCGGAAAGCGCAACATCGTTGCGGGTTCCGTCCCCATCCGCGTGCCGGCGGCCGATCAGCCGGCAACGGCCCCCTTGTGGGCAACCCGGTGGTCGAGGGCGGCGGCCAGAAGCGCCCGGGTGTAGTCCTGACGGGCTGCTGTGAAGATCTCCTCGGACGGCCCTTCCTCCACCACCTTGCCGTGGCGCATCACGAGCACATAATTGCTCAAGGCGCGCACAACCTTGAGGTCGTGGCTGATGAACAGGTACGTGAGCCTCCGCTTCGCCTGCAACTCGCGCAAAAGGTCGACAATCTGCGCCTGCACGCTCATGTCGAGGGCGCTGGTCGGCTCGTCGAGCATGACAAAGCGCGGCTCCAGGACCATGGCGCGGGCAATGGCGATGCGCTGACGCTGGCCACCGGAGAACTCGTGCGGATAGCGGTCGAGATGGCCGGGGTCGGGCAAGCCGACCTCGGCCAATGCCCTGGCGACGCGGGCGCGGCGCTCGTCCCAGGTCATCCCGGGATTCTGGATGGCGAGGCCTTCCTCGACAATCTCGAACACGGAGAGGCGAGGTGACAGCGAGCCGTAGGGGTCCTGGAACACGATCTGCATCTCGCGCCGCAGCGGGCGCATCTCCTTCGAACGGAAGCCAGAGATGTCGCGGCCCAGGTAGAGGATCGGCCCCTTGGACGAGATGAGGCGCAGGATGGCGAGCCCGAGTGTCGTCTTGCCGGAGCCCGATTCGCCGACGACTCCTAGCGTCTGCCCCTCGCGCAGCGTCAGGGACACGCCGTCGACCGCCTTGATATGATCGACCGTCTTCTGGAAGAAGCCGCGCTTCACAGGGAACCAGACCTTGAGGTCGTCGGTCTCGACAACGACCGGCGCCCCGGGATCGTAGGCCGGCGGCCGTCCCTTGGGCTCGGCGGCGAGCAGGTGTCGCGTGTAGGGGTGCTGCTGCGCGGCAAAGAGCTTCTGCGTCTCGCCGTCCTCGACGATCTCGCCCGCCTGCATGACGTAGACGCGCTCGGCCATGCGGCGCACGATGCCGAGGTCGTGGGTGATGAGGAGCATGGCCATGCCGAGCTCCTTCTGCAGCTCCTTCAGAAGCTCGAGGATCTGCGCCTGAATCGTCACATCGAGCGCGGTCGTCGGCTCGTCGGCAATGAGGAGATCGGGCTCGTTGGCGAGCGCCATGGCGATCATCACGCGCTGGCGCTGGCCGCCCGACAGCTGGTGTGGATAGGAGTCGAGCCGCTTCTCGGGCTCGGCGATGCCGACCTTCACCAGCAGCTCCAGCACGCGCTCGCGCACGCTCGTGCCACGACTGCCGCCGTGGAGCACGAGCATCTCGCCGACCTGCTGCTCGATGGTGTGCAGCGGGTTCAGCGACGTCATCGGCTCCTGGAAGATCATGGAGATGCGCTTGCCGCGCACGGTCTGCATCTCGTCCTCGGAGGCTTGGAGAAGATCGCGGCCGTCGATCAGGATCTTGCCCGAGGGATGCGAGGCTGCCGGGTAGGGCAGGAGGCGCATGATGGAGAGCGCCGACACCGATTTTCCCGAGCCAGATTCGCCGACGAGCGCCACGGTCTCGCCCTTGCCGATCGCGAACGACACGCCCTTGACGGCGAGGTTGTCGCGCTGCCCGGAGCGAAAGCTCACCGAGAGGTTCCTGACGTCGACGAGTGGGGTCCTGGTGCTCATCGGCGGCTCTCGCGATTGGGGGCCCCTGTCTCACCGTACGGCAGGGCCCAGGAGCGGGGGGCGCCAGTAGGCGGCACTCTGGGGCCTCCCGCACCTCGAACGCCTTGCCGCAAACGGGCGGGGAACCTGCCAGAGCTCAACATCATCCCGCACCTCACCGGAAGGTCTTTCTCGGATCGAGGGCATCGCGGACGCCTTCGAAGACGAAGATCAGAAGCGAGAGCGTGACCGCGATGGAAAGGAAGCCCGTGATGCCGAGCCACGGCGCCTCGAGATACTTCTTGCCCTGCAACAAGAGCTCGCCCAGCGACGGCGACCCGGGCGGCAGTCCGAGTCCCAGGAAGTCGAGCGACGTCAAGGTCGTGATCGAGCCCGAGAGCACGAAGGGCAGGAAGGTGAGCGTCGCCACGGTCGCGTTCGGCAATACGTGCTTTCTCATGATGGTCGTGTCCGACAGCCCGAGCGCCCGGGCGGCGCGCACGTACTCGAAGTTCCTGGCGCGCAGAAACTCGGCGCGCACGAGGCCGACGAGGGCGGTCCAGCTGAAGGCGAGGAGCACGAGCAGAAGCGTCCAGAATCCCGGCACCAGGACGGCGGCGATGATGATGAGAACGTAGAGCTCCGGGATATTGCCCCAGATCTCGAGAAAGCGCTGCATCAGCAGGTCGAGCCAGCCGCCGTAGTAGCCCTGCGCGGCACCGACCGCGATGCCGACGAGGCTCGACAGGATGGTGAGGATCAGGCCGAACAGAACCGAGATGCGGAAACCGTAGATGACGCGGGCGAGCACGTCGCGGCCCTGGTCGTCGAGACCGAGCCAGTTGGTGTTGCCCCACGCCTGGTAGCGGGCGATCTGGTCAGGGGGGGCTTCGCAAAGCTCGGCGGAGGAGGCCCACTGCGGGGGCGCCGGGTAGCCGAGGCAGATGCCGTCGGCGTTCTTGCTGCGCGGGTAGTCCTTGTTGATGCTGTCATACGAATAGCGGATGGGTGGCCACAGGGCCCAGCCGTTGGCCTCGATCTCGTCGAGAATGACCGGGTCCTTGTAGTCGGTGATGGCTAGGAAGCCGCCGAACTTCTCCTCCGGGTAGTCGACCAGCACCGGGAACAGGACCTCGCCCTTGTAGTAGGCGACAAGCGGGCGGTCGTTGGCGATGAGCTCGGCGAACAGTGACAGGCCGAACAGTCCGAGGAACAGCCACAGGCTCCAATAGCCGCGACGGTTCATCTTGAAGCTTTCCCAGCGCCGCTCGTTGATGGGCGACAGACGGAAACGCCTCGTCAAGCGGGCCCTCAGGCCGCACAACACCCCTGCTCCGGGGATCCTGCCGAAGATCCTGCACGCCATCCCCATCGCCTCAGACCTCCCGCGTCTCGAAGTCGATGCGAGGATCGACGAGAGTATAGATGAAGTCGGTGATGATGTTCACGACGAGACCCATGAGCGAGAAAATGTAGAGGGTCGCGAACACGACCGGGTAGTCGCGCTTGATGACGCTCTCGAAGCCGAGGAGACCGAGGCCGTCGAGAGAGAAGATGGTCTCGATCAGCAGCGCGCCGGCGAAGAACGAGCGTATGAAGGCGCCCGGGAAGCCGGCGATGATCAAGAGCATGGCGTTGCGGAACACGTGGCCGTAGAGGACGCTGCGCTCGTCCAGGCCCTTCGAGCGGGCGGTGATGACATACTGCTTCCTGATCTCGTCGAGGAAGGTGTTCTTGGTCAGGAACGCCATGGTGGTGAAGGAGCCCAAGGCCATGGCGATCATCGGCAACGTCAAATGCCAGAAGTAGTCGCCGATCTTGCCGAGCAGCGAGAGCTGATCCCAGTTGTCGGAGGTCAGACCGCGCGACGGAAACCACTGGAAGAACGAGGCGCCGGCGAACATGACGAGCAGGAACACGGCGACGAGGAAGCCCGGCACGGCATAGCCGACGACGAGCGCGCCCGAGGTCCAGGCGTCGAACGGTGTGCCGTCCTTGACGGCCTTCCTGATGCCGAGCGGAATGGAGAGCGCATAGGTGATGAGCGTCATCCAGAGGCCGAGCGAGATCGAGACCGGCAGCTTCTCCTTGACGAGGTCGATGACGGAGGTGTCGCGGAAATAGCTCTTGCCGAAATCGAAGGTGAGATAGCTCTTCATCATCAGGAGGAAGCGCTCGTGGGCCGGCTTGTCGAAGCCGAACTGCTTCTCGAGACTCTTGATGAACTCGGGGTCGAGACCCTGGGCGCCGCGGTATTTCGAGTTGATGCTCTCGGCCGCGCTCTGGCCCAAGGTCGACTGGTTCGCTCCGCCGCCGATAGCGTCGCCGCCACCTCCGCCGATGCGGTCCGACATGGAGGTCGCGGTGCCGGTGAGCTTGGCAATCACCTGCTCCACGGGGCCGCCCGGCGCGAACTGAACGATGACGAAGCTGATCGCCATGATCCCGATCATGGTCGGGATGATGAGCAAGAAGCGCTTCAGGAGGTAAGCGGCCATCGCGTTCTCAATCTCCCTCAGTTCGCCTCGAGCCTGGAGGACCTGCCCGGGTCGTACCACCACGTCGCGAGAGCGCCACGGTCGTACTTGGGCTTCACAGCCGGCCAGCCGAACTTGTCCCAGAACGCCAGGTTGTGGGCGGCTTTGTACCAGTGCGGCACCCAGTAATGCCCGGCGCGCAGCACCCTGTCCACGGCCCTGGTTGCGGCCACGAGCTCGGCACGCGACCTCGCGGCCATCACCTTCTCGGCCAGCGCATCGACCACGGGCTCGGCGATGCCGGCCAGATTGCGGCTGCCCTCGGTCCTGGCCGACTCGGAGCCCCAGTAGCTCTTGAGCTCGAGCCCCGGCGTCAGCGACATGGAATAGCGCTGGACCGCGAGGTCGAAGTCGAACGACTTGACCCGGCGCTCGTATTGCGCCGGATCGACCACTCTGATGGTGGCATCGACGCCGATCTGGCGGAGGTTCCTGACGTAGGGGCCGACAATCCTCTGGAATGCCTCGGAGTTGAGCAGGATCTCGATCTCGAGCTTCTCGCCGTTGGCGTTGCGCACGACATTGGCGACGGGCTTCGATCCGAGGCCGACGGCGATTTTCGCCCGGCAGAGCCAGCCGCAGTCCGGGTCCTCCTGCTCCTCGAGGCGCAGGGTCCAGCCGGCCTCGGCCAGGAGCTCGCCCGCTCTTCTCAAGTTGTCGCGGTTATTGCCGCTGCCGTCGGTGACGGGCGGAACATAGGCCTCCTCGAAAACCTCGGGCGGGAGCTTGTCTCGAAATGGCTCGAGCAGCTTCAGCTCCTCGGGTCCGGGCCTGCCCGTCGCTTTCATGTCCGAGTTCTCGAAGTAGCTCGTGGTACGGGTGTAGAGGTCGTAAAAGAGGTTCTTGTTGCTCCACTCGAAGTCGAACACGAGGCCGAGCGCCTTCCTCACGCGGGGGTTCTTGAACTTGTCGAGCCGCGTGTTGATGAAGAATCCCTGGGCGCCGGACGGGCTCTCGTCGGGAATGGTGAGACGCTTGACCTTGCCGTTCCTGACGACGTCCTTGTCGTACCCGGTCGCCCAGTCGATGGAGGTGAACTCCTCGCGGAAATCGATGGTACCGTTGAACAGGTTCTCGAGCTCGATCTTTCTGTCGCGGAAGTACTCGTAGCGGACCTCGTCGAAATTCCACAGCCCGCGGCTCACCGGCAGATCCTTGGCCCAGTAGTCGGCGCGCCGCTCGTAGGTGACGAAGGTTCCGGGCTTGAAGGTGGTGAGCTTGTAGGGGCCCGAGCCGAGCGGCACGTCGAGGCTCGAGCTGTCGAACTCGTGAGCGGTGAAATAGGCCTTCGACAGCACCGTGATCTGCGCGACGACCGCCGGAAGGTCGCGGATAAGCGTGCCGGAGAAGGAGAAGCGCACAGTGTGCCCGTCGAGCGCCTCGGCCCTGGCGACGTCGCGCAGCGGCATGGCGATGAAGGGGTGGGCCTTTGCCTTCAGCGTCTCGAACGAGAACACGACATCCTCGGCGGTGACGGGCGTGCCATCCGAGAACCTCGCCTCGGGGCGTAGCGTGAAAGTGACCGACATGCCGTCGGGGGCAACGTCAGCCGTCTCGGCGACGAGACCATAGACGGCGTCGGGCTCGTCGAGGGCGCGCACCATCAGCGTGTCGAACAGGAGCTCGAGGCCCTGCGCCGGGTCACCTTTCAGGATGAAGGGATTGAAGCTGTCGTAGGTGATGACTCCGCCGGAGCCGATCTGGGAGACCTTGCCGCCCTTGGGTGCGTCGGGGTTCACATAGTCGAAATGCGTAAAGCCGACCGGATACTTCAGGCCGCCGAAGATCGAGAGACCGTGACGCTGCTCGGCGGCTGCGGGCAGAGCGGCGAGGAGGAGACCGAGCAGACCCGCAAGCCATGCGAGGCAGCGACCCTCGCGCGGCAAGGAGGAGTATCGAAAGGTGCGGATGCCACGGCCGTTGCCAACGAGATTGCGGAACATGCCGACCATTGCTCCGCTCACATCTTGCGCTGAGCGTCGAGCGCTTTGGCCTTGACCTCGTCAATCCACCAAGCGTCGAGGTTGGTCGGGGCCTGCGACGGCAACATCTCGGGCCGGCCGAAGACGTCCCACATGGCTACGCGGTCGTACGGGTAGTACCATTGCGGCACCACGTAATGGCTCATGAGCAGAACGCGATCGAGTGCGCGCGTGGCGGCGACCAGTTCCTCCCGGTCCTTGGCGAATACGATGCGATCGATGAGCTTGTCGACGGCGGCGCTCTTGACGCCGATGGTGTTGCGCGAGCCCTCCTGGTCGGCCATCGTCGAGCCCCAGTAGCTCCGCTGCTCGTTGCCAGGCGAGTGCGACTGGCCGAAGCTGTCGATGATGACGTCGTAGTCGAAGCGCTTGATGCGGCCTTCGTACTGGGCCTCGTCGACGGTGCGCAGGCTCGCCTTCACGCCGAGGCGCTGGAGATTGCCGACGAAGGGGAGCACGATGCGCTCGAAGGTGGGCTCCGTGATCAGGAACTCGACGTCGAGCGTCTCGCCCTTCGCGTTGCGGAGCACTCGCTCACGCTTGTCGGAGCCGAGGCCAATCTTCTTCATGAGGTTGCAGAAGAAGCCGCAATCCGGGTCGTCGACCGTCTCCTCGCGCACCTTCCAGCCGGCCTCGTCGAGAAGCCTGGTGGCGGCGAGCATGTTGTTGCGGAAGTCTGCCTGGGTGGCGTTGACGGGGTTCTTGTACTCGGTCGTGAACACCGCGGGCGGCAGCTCGCTCTTGAGCTCCGTCAGTATCTCGAGCTCACGCCCTTGCGGTAGACCCGACGACGCCAGCTCCGAGTTGTCGAAAAAGCTCTTGGTCCTGACGTAAGCACCGTAGAACAGGTTCTTGTTGGCGTCCTCGAAGTTGAAGGCGTAGCCGAAGGCCTCGCGCACGTGCGGGTCCTCAAGCTTCGGGCGCCTGGTGTTGAACACGAACGCCTGCATGGACGCCACGCGCTTGTGCGACAAGAGCTCCTTCTTGATGCGGCCCTCTTTGACGGCGTCGAATTCGTATTGGCTGGCCCAGGCCGAGGCCCGGCTCTCGACCCAGAAATCGATGCTGCCGGCCTTGAAGGCCTCGAACGCGGGTACCTGGTCGCGGAAGTAGATGTACCGGTACTCACCAAAATTGTTCTGGCCGGAGGTGACCGGCAAATTCTTGGCCCAGTAGTCCGGGTTGCGCTCGTAGTAGATGTGCCGGTTGGGCTCGAAGGACTTCACCTTGTAGGGGCCCGACCCGAGCGGGACCTCGAGCGTGGACTTCGACAGATCCCGCGGGTTGCCCGCGGCGTTCTTTTCCTCCCAGAAGTGCTTCGGCAGCACGGTGAGCTGGCCGACGATGTGCGGCAGCTCGCGGTTACCCGCCTTGTCGAAGGTGAAGGTCACCTCCTGGTCGCCGGTCTTCTCGGCCTTTACGACGTTGCGGTAGTAGCCGTTGAAGTAGGGGTGAGCTTTCTTCAGCGCCTCGAGGCTGAATACGACATCCTCCGGGGTCACGGGCTTGCCGTCCTGGAAACGCGCCTCCGGGCGCAGGCCGAACGTAGCGCTCGAGAAGTCGTCGGGGAACGACACCCAGGCGGCGACGAGGCCGTACTCGGACGAGGGCTCATCCGGGCTCGAGGCCATCAGCGTGTCGTAAAGCATGGTGAGCCCGGCCGCCGCGTTGCCCTGGATGGAGAACGGGTTCAGGCTGTCGAAACCGCCCAGAGCTGCGAGCCGGATCATGCCGCCCTTGGGGGCGTTCGGATTGACCCAGTCGAAGTGCTTGAAATCGGGGCCGAACTTCGGCTCGCCGAGAAGCGAGAGGGCGTGGTGGCGCTTTGGCGCGGCGGCATCCGGCTGTGCCGCCGGCGCGGCAGACAGGGCCGCGGCGGGCTCGGCCACGGCCGGGGCCGCGGTGGAGTCCTGCCCGGCAAATGCCGGCGCCAGGGAGAGTATTCCGAGAGTGCCGAGGGTGATGGAAAGGGGCAGGATCGCCGTCGATCGTCGTCCGGTTGCCATCGTGCGCTCTCTTCTCCCGTCTCGACCTCGGGGCAGCCGCCATCGGGCTCGGCCCTCTCGAGCTTCCCGTCTCTAACATGGATGACGCGCCGTGCCTGATTAAACATCGGCAATCCCCCGCGCCGGCAAGGGCCTCAGGCAGCGAGCTTCGCAACGACGGAGCCCCGTCGGCACGCCGACGGGGCTCCCAAGGCAACTCAATGAAAACACTCGGCGTTTACCGCCCGCCCCTCACTTCTGTGCGCTCAGGTAGGCGAGCAGGTCAGCCAGGTCCTTCGGATCCTTGATACCCGGGAAGCTCATCTTGGTGCCGGTGACGGCGCTGCCCGGGTTGTGGAGGAAGGCGGCCAGCTCGGGAAGGCCCCAGGTGCCACCTTTGGCCTTGAGAGGCTCGGAGTACTTCGCGGCGTAGTCCTCGCGGGCAGCCACATTACGGCCGACGATACCCCAGAGGTTCGGACCGACGGTGCTCGGCCCATCTGCCTTGGCGACGTGACAGGCAGTGCATTTCTTCCAAACGCCGGCACCGTTTTCGGCGCTGGCGGTCGCCACCGCCTTGGCCACGGCGGCGGCATCGAACTCGGTTGCGGAGGCGCTGGCTGGAGCAGCCGCTGCCTCGGTCTTGGCGGCGGGCTTCGCCTCGGCTTTCGGTGCCTCGGCCTTCGGTGCTTCAGCTTTCGGTGCCTCGGCCTTTGCCGGCTCGGCGGCCTTCGGCGCGGTGGCGGGCTTGGCGTCCTTGGCCGCGTCGACTCCCACGGCCTTGGCCAGGTTGTAGCCGCCGGAAACGTTCTCCGGAGCCTGCGAGCCGATCGCCGCATTGAGAACGAGTACGCAGACGACGGCAGCGACGAGCGCGCCCAGCGCCTTAATCAAAGAGGATGTGTCTTGCATGTCCCGTTTCCGCGTCAGTAGACCACCGGGCGCCGGACCGGCTTCGTCCGGGGGCGCCATCCGACCACTTTGTATAGGAGCAAGCGCTTGGCTTACAACCGAGCTTCCGTCTATTTCGGGCCCTGGCCCGGGAGGCACATTGTCACCCGTGCCGGAGCCGAGCAACCCGAGTCCCAAGGTCGCCCATGAAGCAAACGATCATCCTCATTCCAGCCAGGCTCAAGGCGACCCGCCTGCCGGACAAGCCACTTGCCGAGATACGGGGCGAAGCCATGATCGTTCACGTCTGGCGGCGTGCCCGTGAGGCAGAGGCCGGGCGCGTGGTCGTGGCGACCGACACGCAAGCGATTGCGGACGCGGTCGAGGCGGCGGGCGGCGAGGCGGTGATGACGCGCGCCGACCACGCGTCGGGCTCTGATCGCATCTACGAGGCTCTGAACCGGGTCGACCCGGACGGTAACGCCGGCATCGTCGTCAACCTGCAGGGTGACCTTCCGACCCTCGAGCCGCGGCTCGTCACCGACTGCGTCGCGCCGCTGCTCACGCCCGGACCCGACATCGCCACTCTTGCTGCCGAGATCAAGGACCAGGAGGAGCGTACGAACCCGAACGTGGTCAAGGTCGTGGGCACGCCCATCGCTCCGTCGCGGCTCAGGGCGCTCTATTTCACTCGCGCCACGGCACCCCACGGGGACGGTCCCCTCTATCATCACATCGGGATCTACGCGTATCGGCGTCCGGCACTCGAGCGTTTCGTGTCCATGCGGCCGACGACGCTCGAATTGCGCGAGAAGCTCGAGCAGCTGAGGGCACTCGAGACCGGAATGCGCATCGATGTCAGCCTCGTTGACACGGTTCCGCTCGGTGTCGATACTCCGGCCGACCTCGACAAGGCACGGCGCCACTTGGCGAAGGCCACGTGACCCTTGTGGCGATTCCATCCGACAGCTCGAAAGCGTAGCTCCTCGCTCCAGCGCGCACTCTACGGGACTGGGGAGGGGGCGGCGCTCATTCAGGAGCGCGCTTCGCCAACGAGCCCAGACGTATTCCCTCGCCCATGAGGAGGGGGCTAGGCTCAAGGGCCAGAGACGCCACCGGGACGCACGGAACAGATCGACAGACACATGGCAAAGCCCACTCCATCGACCAAGACTTCAGGACCCGGCAAGAGCCCGGCGCCGAGACGCATTGCGTATCAAGGCGAGCCCGGCGCCAACTCCCACATCGCCATCAACGAGGCCTATCCCGATCACGAGGCCGTTGCCTGCGCGACGTTCGAGGACGCGCTCGCGGCCGTCAAGTCGGGCGAGGCGCACTACGCCATGATCCCAATCGAGAACTCGCTCGCAGGGCGCGTCGCGGACATCCACCATCTGCTCCCCGACGCCGGGCTATTCATCGTCGGCGAGCATTTCATGCCGATCCATTTCCAGCTGATGGCGCCCAGGGGCGCCAAGATCGGCGGCATCAGAGACGTCTACAGCCACGTGCATGCGCTCGGACAGTGCCGAAAGATTCTCAAGAAGCTCGGCGCAACCGGGCACACTGCGGGCGATACGGCGGGCGCGGCGCGGCAGGTGGCCGAGTGGGGCGACACGTCGAAGGCTGCGCTGGCGCCGATGCTCGCGGCCAAGCTCTACGGCCTCGACATCCTCGCGGAGAACGTCGAGGACGAGGCGCACAACACGACCCGGTTCGTCGTGCTCGGGCCCGAGAAGGAGAATGCGGGGCCAGGCAACGGGCCTGTCATGACGACCTTCATCTTCCGCGTCCGCAACGTGCCGGCGGCGCTATACAAGGCGCTCGGCGGCTTCGCCACCAATGGCGTCAACATGACGAAGCTCGAGAGCTACCAGACCGAGGGAACGTTTCTGGCTACCATGTTCTATGCCGACGTCGAGGGGCATCCGTCCGATCCGGCGCTGCACCGGGCGCTCGACGAGCTCGCCTACTTCTCGAGCGAGCTGCGCCTTCTCGGAACCTATCCGGCGAGCCCGTTCCGCAAGACGGCGCTCGAGCGCCTGAAGCCAGCGGAATAGACCTGCTGATGCAGGGTCTTGCCGTGTCACGCCAGCCCGCCTCAGGAGGTTCTGCCTCTGTAGACACGTCCATGGGTGTAGCGCGCGGCAACGCCGCTGCCGCCTATTTCTTCGCGCGGTTGGCGAAGGCTTCTGTGGCGCGGCGGATGGCGTCCGGATTGCGGTCGCGGGTGTAGAGGTTGCCGAGGACCAGCACGTCCATGTCGGTCCGCAGATAGCACGAGATCGCGTGCTCCGGTGCGTTCACGACCGGTTCCTGACGGTTGAAGCTCGTGTTCAGGATCACGGGAATGCCGGTGAGCTTCGCGTAGGCCTCGATGACGCCGTAGTAGCGCCGGTTCTGCTCGCGCTCGATCGTCTGGATGCGCCCGGTGCCATCGACGTGCGCGGCAGCCGGGATGAGGTGGACCTTGTCGGGCCGGATCCTCGGCGCCATGGTCATGAACGGGTCGGGCTGCGAGAACTCGAAGAACTCCTGCATGCGATCATAGAGCACGACGGGTGCGAACGGACGGAACGCCTCGCGGTGCTTGATGCGGGCGTTGATCAGATCCTTCATGGCGTTCGAGCGCGCATCGGACAGGATCGAGCGGTTGCCGAGCGCGCGCGGACCCATCTCGGCGCGACCTTGGAACCAGCCGACGATCTTCTGCTCGGCGAGGTCGAGCGCGACCTTGTTCAAGAGCTCGGCCTCCTCGAAACGCTCGAAGGTGAGGCCTGCCGCCTCCAGGGCCGCCACCATCTCGGCCTCGCTGTACTCCTTGCCGTAGAAGGCGTGATTGAGCACGAACTCGCGCGGCTTGCCGAGGGTGGCGTGATAATGGAACAGGGTGCTGCCGATGGGGGCGCCGGTGTCCGAGGCGCAGGGCGGCACCCAGACGCGTTCGAACCTGGTGTCGCGTAGAATGCGGGCGTTGGCGACACAGTTCAACGCTACGCCGCCCGAGATGACGAGGTTCTTGCTCTTGTGCTGGTTATAGAGCTCGCGCACGACGTGGAGGATCGCCTCCTCGACCGTGTGCTGCAGCGCATAGGCGATGTCGCGGTGGCGGTCGGTCAGGGGCTCGCCGGGCTTACGCGCGGGACCGAAGATCTCGTAGAATTTGCGCTTGAACGGGCGGTTGAAGCCGTGAGTCTGGTAGCTCGTATAGTCGCGGTTGATGGCGAAGCGACCGCCGGGCAGAAGCTTGATGACGTCCGCGAACTGGGCCGCGTAGCTCGGCTTGCCGCAGGCGGCTAGCGCCATCACGGTGCCTTCCTCGAACACCTTGAAGCCGATGTGCTCGGTGACGAGGCTGTAGAGCATGCCGAGGCTGTCGAAGAAGCCGTCTGCCCAGGTGCGCTCGAGATGGTTGCCGCGCCCGTAGTAGGCCGAGGTCGCGGTCTCGTCGCCGTAGCCGTCCATGACGAGAACGGTCGCCTCCTCGAATGGGGAGACGAAAAAGATCGCGGCGTGGCTGTCGTGGTGGCCAACCTGGACGATCTTGGGCACACGATGAAAGCCGTAGCGTTTGCCGAGCCCGAGCCAAAGGCGCATCGGCAGATTGAAGATGGCGGTGGCCTGGGTCTTGTGAGCCGAGGGCCAGAGCAGGTTCAAGCTCGCCGGCATCTCGCCGAATACGCACTTCAGGTACGTGGGGCGGAGCCGCTTCATATCCCAGGGCGTGGTGACGGCGTCGACCTCGCGAAAGTCGTAGGCGCCATCCTTCCCGAACATGGCGTCGAGCGCCATTTCCGGGAACTCCATCGAGTGCTTCTGACGGCTGAAGCGCTCCTCCTCGAGCACGAATTCGGGGATGCCGTCCTTGAGAAGCGCGATGCCGGTATCGTGGCTCTTGGTGACGAGGCCGAGAATGTTCACGTAGGGATCCTCTCGACGAACGACGGCCTGTCGGGACGCCGTTCGGAAGTCGTAGTCGCTCTGAGATCGACAGTCAGGACAATACTCTAGCGGTCAAGCTGCAATGAGCCGCACGGTAAAGGCACGGCCTGGCGATCACGCGCAGGCCCGACAGCACGGCGGCCCGGAAAAGGGCAAGTATCAAATCCAGGTTAAGGATTTGAAGCGGTCGGTACACGCGCGACGCGCGCCGGCGCGTGTGCCTGCCGTCCGGCCGAGGCACTCCGGTCAATGGGTCGCTTGCCGGCCGGGCTGCAGTCTCCGTGGCGCCTGCGCGGCGGTCTCTACCGATCCCGCACGGGCGGCCCACGCGAGACAATCCGGGACCGATTTCGCATGGAGCTTCAGTTGGTCAGCGAGCGGTCGAGCGGGTTCGCCCAAATGCGCAGGATGCCATCGTCGCCGGCGGCGGCGATGCGGCTGCCGTCGGGCGACACGGCGATGGCTTGCTGGGGCACGAAGGTGCCCGGCAGCACGCGTGCGGCCCGCCCGCGCTTCAGGTCCCATACCCGCACCTTGCCGTCCTCGCCGGCCGAGACGAGGACGTCTCCCTTGGGCGCAAAGGCCAGTCCGCCGACACGCCCTTTGTGGCCGTAGAGACGGCGCAGGGTGGAACGCGAGGTCGCGGACCAGAGGCGGATGCCGCCGTCGAGCCCGGCCGAGGCGACAGCACGGGCATCGGGCGCGAAGGCGAGCGTCGTGACGAAGTCGCTGTGGCCGGTGTAGCGGCGTGTCTGCTCGAGGTTGTCGACGTTCCAGATGCGGGCCGTCCTGTCGGCTCCGGCGGTGGCGAGGAGCGGCCCTTTCGGCGACATGGCGAAGGCCGCCGCCTGGACAGCGTTCTGGTGACCGTCGATGACGTGGGCCGGCGACGAGGAGGCCTCGTCCCACAACGTCACCTTCCAGTCGTGGCTGGCGGTGGCGAAGCGATCCTGGCGGCCGAGGAAGGTGACGGCCCAGATCTCGGCGTCGTTCCTCTTGTACGCGCCGATCCGGTCGCCCTTGTCGACGTCCCACAGAACCGTGTTGCCGTTGGCGTGACCGGTCACGGCGCGCGTGCCGAAGACGGCGAGCGACGTCGCCGGTCCGTCGCCGAGCTCAATCGTGCGTTTCAGCGCGGCGCTCGAGGCGTCCCAAACCTTGAGGCGGCCATCCTTGCCGACCGTGACGAGGACGCGACCGTCGCCGCCATAGGCGAGGCTAGTGACGCCGCCATCGTGCGCCTTGACCTCGGCGACCGGCAAAGCTTCCGGCTGCGGCGCAGCGGCCGAGCTGCGCTTGGTTCCGACAGCGGCCGCCACCGGCGTCTTGGCACCCATGTGAGGGAAGCGGTCCTGCATCGCGACGGCCGCGCTCGCCACACCGACACCGATCAGGAGCTTCCACATCAGCGGCCGCCAGCTCTTCGGCGATTTCGAGCTGACCGGGTTCGGACGGGGGGCCTTGGACCTCGACGGCGAGGCGACGGGGACGAGCTCCTTGCCCACATCCTTGTCCGCGGACTTCCTCCGGGCCTCGGACGCAGCGGCCTTCGGCTCCTTCGCTTGCGGGACGGCCTTCGTGTCCTTGGCTTTCGCGGGCTGACCTGCCGGGGCCGGGCTAGCCGGCCCTGCCTCGGCGGCAGCCGACTTGCGCCGCAGGCCTTCCATGAAATCGAGGAGGCCGCCCCGGGGGCCCGGCGCATCCGGCTGCGGCGAGGCGTTGGGCCCGGCTGCTTTCGGGGTGGCGGCCGGCGGAGGAGCCGGCTCGGCGGCAGCAACGGCCACGGCAGCCGCCACTTGCTCGAGCGGCTCGGCGGCATGCGCGGCCTTGCGGCCTGAGGTCCGTGAAAGCCAGCTCTGCTTCGGAGGATCGGGGGCGAGAAGCTCGGCGCGCCATTGTGCCACCGACTGCGGCCGCGCATCGATGCCGAGGACCAGCGCCTTGTCGATGGCCTTCAGAAATCCGGCGCGATAGGCGGCGAGGGCGGCCTCGCGGGCCGGCACGATCTCGTCCTTCACCATGCGCGACGGGCTGTCGGGAGGGCGCTTGCCGGCAACGGCATGATAGAGGGTAGCGCCCAACGCATAGACGTCGGTCCATGGACCCTGCTGACGGCTCGTCTCGGCGTACTGCTCGTAGGGGCTGTAGCCGGGCTTGACGAGCGCGGAGACGGTCTTCGAGTGGGCGGCGATCTCTCCGCGGGCGGAGCCGAAGTCGATCAGGACGGGTGAGCCGTCCTTCCGGATGATGATGTTGTCAGGCGCGATGTCACGGTGCAGGAAATCGGCCTTGTGGATGACCTCGAGCGCGTCGAGCAGCGGCGCGACGATGGCATCGAGCTCCTTCTGGCGCGGAGCGCGGCCGAGGCCCTTGAGCCATGCCTTGAGGCTCTGGCCCTCCTCGAAATGCAGCACCATGTAGCCGGTGTTGTTGGCGCGGAAGTAGCGGTAGACGCGGACGATATTGGGATGATTGAATCGTGCGAGCGTCTGCGCCTCCTCGATGAAGCGCTCGAGCCCCCACTTGTAGTCGGAGACGCAGTGCTCCGAGCGCGGCTCGGCGTTGCGGCCGTCGGCACGGGCGGCAAAGTCGGCGGGAAAATACTCCTTGATGGTGACGTAGCGGTTCAAGGCGATTTCCTGGGCGAGATAGGTCACGCCAAAGCCGCCCGCGCCGAGGACGCGCTCGATCCTGTAGTCGTCGGCGAGCACAGTGCCGCCGTCCAGCGCAATCAGGTTCGCCATCTCACCCGCTCATCCCCCGCGCCCTGCAAAAGCTCCGGCATCGGCGTTCGACGCTGGCACTTTTCCGCCGGCCCGAGGTCTGCAAATCACCTCCGCTTCGCCCTCCTTTGATCCTCGAATGTGGCGGATAGAGGCCGATGAACCCACGATGAACAAATCTCCGCTTCGGCGCTTTCCGGCCATGTTGCTGCCTTGAGGCGCGCCGACTCTCGCCCAGGAGATTCGCGCTCGACGAGCATCGCGATGGGCATCATGGATGCAATCTGGCCAAATTCGGCGATGCCGTCGCTGGCGGCCCTGGCGTTGGCGGCGGGGGTGCGCGACGTGCCGGCGGCAGGTGGAACATTCATGCAGCTGGCCACGCTCTCGGCACTCACCACGGCCGCATCGGCCGCAGACCTCGCTCAGGCCGTCGTCGACGCGACGCGGAGCGCCTACGAGCGGGCGCCTGCCCTGGTGCTCGGTCTCGGCGCACTCGGGGCGGTCCCCGTTGTGGCCGTCGTCGGCTGGCTCATCACCCGGCTCGGCTCGTCCGAGGGCGACGCGCGGACGGTGCTGATGCGACGCAAGGGTACCGCCGCGGGCTTTGGCACGACGACCCTCGGGAGAACGGCAGCACGGTCTCATGGCGGAGCGCTCGAGTGGAGCGACGCCAGCGGAGGAGCGCGGCGGCTCGTTCTCACACGCGAGCTCGTTCGCGTCGGACGCGAGCCCGACAACGACATCGTGCTCGATGACCGAACAGTGCATCGCTACCACGCCGCCATACATCGGCCCGACGGCTCGCACACGGTCGTGACCGACCTGTCGGGATCGCAAGGCAACGGCGTGCTCGTCAACGGATCCCGGGTCACCAGCCGGGCGCTCCAGGCGGGCGACGTCATCGAGCTCGGCGAGCAGAGGCTTACGTACACGAACTGAGGTCGAGAGACCGGCAACCGGCCCAGGCCGGGCGGCGATCGAAACCGGACAGAGACAGATACAGAGACAGGCGATCTAGGCAAAGGAGCAACAGGTCATGTCAGCAGGGTCGGCTTCCCCACAAGCCCCGCGCGCGAGCTTTCTCGGCTCGCTCAAGGATGCGCTCGCGGCCGCGAGCCGCGACGACACCCTCAACCCGCCCAAGGCAGCAGCCGCGCAGCCGCAGAGCCCATCTTCGCCGCCACCTCTGCCTCAGGCTGCCAAGCCCGCCGATGCCGACGCTGCCGCTGGCGAGCCCGATGCCAACGCCCGACGCGACGGCGTGCCATCGGCAGCGGAAGCTGCCCGTGAGGCGCGCGGTCCCGCGGCCTCACTGGCAAGCCGTCCGACCGAACCCGATGCACCCCCGACCACGCGCGTTATGAGAGGACCCTCGGCGAAGGCTCCCGAGGCGGCGCCGCGCACGCAGCTCGTGCGCGGCAAAGTGCAGGTGAAGCGAGGCGCGTTCGAGGCCGATCCCGTGGCCGGCTGGCTGGTCGTCGTCGGCGGACCCGGCATCGGTCAGTTCCGCCCAATCTTCGAGGGCAACAACACCATCGGGCGCGGGCCCGCCAACCGCGTGCCGCTCGCGTTCGGCGACGAAAGCATCTCGACCGAGGAGCAGGCCTATATCCGCTACGACTCGGCGGAGCGGAGCTTCCTGTTCGTCCCCAACCTCGCCAAGACCAACGTGGTCTCGGTCAACGACAAGCGGCCGACGGGCGCGGTTGAGCTGCAGCCCATGGACGTCATCACCATGGGGCATACGCAGCTCGCCTTCGTGCCGTTCTGCAGCGCGGAGTTCGACTGGTCGGCGATCTCGGGCGATCGCGATTGAATGGCAACGAGGACCGCAACCAGACAGGCGTCCGCGGACGAGCATCCGTGGACGGTCTGTCGGCCCCGCGCAATGTGGCGTATGAGTGATCGGACATGAGCGATATAGCGCCCCCGGACGAGGTGAGCGTACCGACCGGGCCCACGGGGCCGACCGGGGCGCGGCGACGGCAGGAACGATCGATGCCCGCATTCGAGTTTGCGACCCGCAGCATCAAAGGGTCGCGCAGCTACCAGGAGGACACAGCCGTGATCTGGCCGGGGCCCGGTCCGTTCCGCGTCGACGCCCTGCCGGCCGTCGCGAACGGCTCCGAGGTCGTGGCCGTGCTGGCCGACGGCATGGGCGGGCACGCGGGCGGCGCCATTGCCAGCCGCAAGGCGTGCGAGGCCTTCCTCGAGCGCGCGACCGGCTGCGCGGGTCCGAACCGCGAGCGTCTCATGGCCGGACTGGAGGCTGCGAACGCCAAGATCGCGGCCATCGTCGACGAGAACCCGGTCCTCTCCGGCATGGGCTCGACGCTGGTCGGAGTGATGTTCGGCCCCGACGGCGCAGAGTGGGTCAGCGTCGGCGACAGCCCGCTTTTTCTTTACCGCGACGGCGAGATCGCCGTTTTGAACGAAGACCATTCGCTGGCGCCCGAGCTCGACCGGCTGGCCGCCGAAGGCTTCATGACCGAGGACGAGGCGCGCCGTGACCCGCGCCGGCACATGCTGCGGTCGGCCGTGACCGGCGACGAGATCGACCTCGTCGACATCTCGGGCAAGCCGCTCCGTCTCGCGCGCGGCGACTACGTGATCCTCGCCAGCGACGGGCTACAAACGCTCGACGCGGTCGAGATCCAGCGCATCGTCGCCGCCTATGCCGCAGACGGTCCGGGGGCGGTCGCCAACGCACTCGTCCGCGGCGTGGAGGCCGTTCGCGATCCGCACCAGGACAACACGACCGTCATCACAGTCAGGATCGCCTGACTTTTTCGCGGCCGCTGTCGCGCCGTGCGGCCGGATCGACGTTGACCCTTGACAAGCCCAGAGCTATAGCAGCCGCCAAGTGCCGCTCGGGACATCCGTTCCGGGCGGTTGATGCATTTTGGCAGCGCCGCTACCGGCGCCGCAGTAAAGACCTGATCCAGAAGGGAAAACCAATCCATGGCAAATACGTCGTCGGCGAAAAAGGCCGCCCGCCAGATGCTTCGCCGCACCGAGGTCAACAAGAGCCGCCGCTCGGCCATGCGCAGCAGCGTGCGCTCGGTCGAGGAGGCCATCAAGTCGGGCAAGAAGGCGGATGCCGTCGCCGCACTGAAGGCCGTCGAGCCGGTTCTTGCGCGCACGGGCCAGAAGGGCATCATCCATCCCAAGACCGCCAGCCGCAAAGTCTCGCGCCTGACCCAGCGTGTGAAGGCGATGGCCGACTGACCTCGTCATTTGCCGGCGGCTGTGGTTCATGGGCAACAATGCACCACTCGGCCGGGCTGTGGGACAGACTCGCCTGAACGCATCTAAGCTTCGGATTCGTCTGCACCCCACCCCCCGCCCTCGATCCTGAACGTCACCCATCGGTCATGTGGGCGCAGGGTCAGGGAGAAAAAATCCGACATTCCGCGGCGACCCCATCAGTGGTCGCCGTTTTCGTTTGTAATGCTTGTTCAAGATGGGGGTTTTCTCCCGGAGTCTCAAAGGGATTCTCCACAACGCTGTGGACAGATTTCGCGCTCGCGAATTTCTTTTTTTGTCAATTATTTCAAATTCTTGACCGTTCGCAGGGCGGACTTGCACGGGTGTCAACAAAGGGTTAATAGATCGATTGTCCAACGGCGCCGGGCCGAGGGTTACGACCTTCGGAGTATTTGCGTAATCCGGCCGCCAATAGTGCCAGGTACGGGCGTGTAGCTGTCCGGCGTGGCGTATGTGTTTGCGTGAGTGCCGAGTACGTGCGTTTCCAAGTTTGTTGTCGCGTACGGCTGTGGGCGTCGTCATCAGTATGTCCGTCGAGATCGTGACCGGGCCTCTCACAGGGCCACGTGAGCTATTCCGAGACGGCTAGTCAGAGTGGAGATCAAGGCGTGCCGCGCGGACGTCGACCCGAGAGGCGTCTTTTCGCGGCAGGTGTGGAACGGCAGTCCTTGAGCCCGGATGCTGCGGCAGGCGGGCGGTGGGACGGGCGGGCCGCATTACCGAATTCGATGGCTCTCCTCAGACCCAACGAGGGGAGCCGACACGGGGTTCGGACCACATGCGCCGGCGGCTCATCGGCCGGCTTTTTGGGTGGTCCGGGTCACTGGTCTCGACGAGGCCAAAGGGAAGCGAGGGGCGGACCTCGATCCCTATGGTCCGGCGGGACGGGGCAGCCGGGGGTTCCTGGAACCCGGGCTGCGGCAGCCAGGGCAGCAGCGGAAAAAGGGCTGATCCTGACGACCGGAGGGCGAGCCATTGCGGCTCTGATCCTCCACAAACGGGAGCGTCTAGCGGACCGGGCATCCGCTCGAAGCTCCAGGGTGCCGAGTTAACAGGCACCCGTCACGACCCGATCGGTGCGACCGGCGCCGCGCTCTTAGAGGGCGCGCGGCAACGGGGAGTTGTTGCCGATCGGCTGAAACGATCGAAACATCAAGTGCGGGGTTTAAGATATGAACACGATCATCCAGTCGGTGCCGTCTCTCGCCAACGAGGGAACCGCGATCAGGACCGCAACCAGCGCGGCGGTGGTGGAGGTGGCGGCGGCACCCGTCGGTGACGCCGGTGGCGCTAAGGTCAGGGCGCTCCTGCGTGCTCGGCTCGGAGACGACATCTATTCCTCCTGGTTCAATGCCCTCGAGTTCGAGGCGTTCGACGGCAAGGTCGTGCGCGTGTCGGTGCCGGTGAAGTTCCTCCGGAACTGGATCCAGTCGCATTACAGCGACGACCTGCTCACCTGCTGCCGGGCCGAGTTCAAGACGGCCGAGCGTGTGGACGTCGTCCTGCGCAATCCTGGCGGGGCTGCGGCACGCCCCGTGCCTGTGCCACAGGCACGGAACGACGACGACATCCGCCCCAATCCGCTCTCGGGCGATGCCAGCCAGGTGCGGCCGACGCTGCCGCGTCCCGTCTCCGTCGCGCTGCCGGGCCGCACGACCGCTGGCGGCTTCGAGGGCTCGCCGCTCGATCCCGCCCACACGTTCGAGAACTTCGTCGTCGGTGCCTCGAACCGCATGGCGCACGCAGCAGCGATACAGGTTGCAGAGACCGTGGGGCAGAGCGCGCCAGCGTTCAATCCGCTCTTCATCCATTCCTCGGTCGGGCTCGGCAAGACGCATCTCCTGCACGCCATCGCCTGGGCGGTAAAGCGCAACGCGCCGAACGCACAGGTGCTCTATCTCACGGCTGAGCGCTTCCGCTACCAGTTCGTCGAGGCGATTCGCAGCTCGGATCCGCTGGCGTTCAAGGAGAAGTTCCGGTCGGTACACACGCTCCTCATCGACGACCTCGAGTTCATGCAGGGTGAGAAGACCGAGCAGGAGTTCGACCACATCATCAACGCGCTGCTCGACGGCGGCCGGCAGGTCGTGGTCGCCTCGGCCCGGGCACCGTCGCAGATCGAGCGGCTCAACGAGCGCATGCGCTCGCGGCTGCAGCGCGGGCTCGTCACCGAGCTCGGCTCGTTCGACTACGAGCTCAGGCTAAAGGTTCTCGAGCGGCGTCTCGCGGAAAAGAAGGCCATCTCCGCCAGCTTCGATCTCTCGACCGAGGTGCTCGATCTCCTGGCCAACCGGCTGACGGAAAGCGGACGTGAGCTCGAGGGCGCCGTCAACCGGCTGTTCCTCACCTGGCAGCACATGCGGGCGCCGCTGTCGCTCGACATCGCCGAGACGGTGATCCGCGATCTCGTACAGGGGCTCGAGCCGCGACGCATCAAGATCGAGGACATCCTGAGGGTCGTGTCGCGTCACTACGGCGTGTCCAAGGGCGACCTGCTCTCGCAGCGCCGCCACCGCTCGGTGGTGTGGCCGCGGCAGATCGGCATGTACCTCGCCAAGCAACTGACGGCCCGCAGTCTGCCCGAGATCGGGCGGCGGTTCGGCAACCGCGACCACACCACGGTGCTGCACGCCATCCGCAAGATCGAGAGCCAGATCAACGGGGACACGCGGCTGCGCGACGAGCTCGAGGAACTCAAAAAACTGCTTAGCCACTAAGGTTTACGGCAAAAGGACACCGTGACGGCGACCCGAGGGACGGGGCCGCCGTCGCGTGCGGGGAGGGAGCGGTGCCTTCGAGCGCCGCTCCCTGTTTTTGTTATTCTGCCCCGCCGATGCACCGACCGAACCCGGGCGCAAGATGTTCGTCTGTGTGCGGGCTTCCGAACGGCACCACACAGGGTTGGGCAGCTCCCGATCCGGCGCCAGCGGCGCTCTTTTCCTTGCAAATGCAGCCGGTATCGGCTCAATTTGCCGTTCCTTGTGCGAATCTCCACCACAATCATGCCGGAGTGGGCTCCGAGCCGGAGGGGTGGTCGCTTACGCGAGCCGCGGCGCGGCTTCATCCGCACAAGCAACGCGAACCGCCGAGGCGAGACATGCGGCTTGTCATTGAGAAAAGCGAGCTCCTGAGGGGGCTCGGCCACGTTACGAGCGTCGTCGAGCGGCGCACGACCATTCCCATTCTCTCCAACGTGCTGCTCAAGGCGACGGGCGAGACCTTGGAGCTCAAGGCGACCGACCTCGAGCGCGAGGTGATCGAGGAGTGTCCCGCGAGCGTCGCGCAGGCAGGAGCCGTCACCGTGCCGGCGCACATGCTGCACGACATCGTGCGCAAGCTCCCGGAGGGAAGCCGCATCGACATCCGCCGCGACGCAGAGAAGGAGCGTCTCACCATCTCGGCGGGGCAGGCCCGCTTCGCGTTGCAGACCATCGGCGCCGAGGATTTTCCAGATCTCAACGCCGGCGACCTCGGACACTCGTTCGAGCTCGAGGCGCAGGAATTGAAGCGGCTCATCGACAAGACGCGGTTCGCGATCTCGACCGAGGAGACGCGCTACTATCTCAACGGCATCTACTTCCACCCGGCGGAGGCCAACAAAAAGCCGGCGCTGCGTGCCGTCGCCACCGACGGACACCGGCTCGCGCTCGCCGACCTGCCGTTGCCCAAGGGCGCGCAGGGCATGCCAGGCGTGATTGTGCCGAGGAAGACCGTACACGAGTTGCACCGGCTGATCGAAGCCAGCCCCGGCAAGGTCAAGGTGTCCGTGAACCAGGCCAAGATGCGGTTCGAGATCGGCACCGTAACGCTGACCTCGAAGCTCATCGACGGGACCTTCCCCGACTACGGGCGCGTCATCCCACAGAACAACGACAAAGTGCTCAAGGTCGGAAACGGCGAGTTCATGAGTGCCGTCGACCGTGTGTCGACGATCGCCTCCGAGCGCGGGCGCGCGGTGAAACTCAATCTTTCGGGCGGCAAGCTCGTGCTCTCGGTCAACAACCCGGAGGGCGGCAGCGCAACGGAAGAGCTCGGAGTCGACTATGGGGCCTCGCCCCTCGAGATTGGATTCAACGCCCGCTACCTCCTGGACATCGCGGGCCAGCTCGAGGGCGAGAACGCGACCTTTCTGCTCGCGGATGCCGGCTCGCCGACCATGATCAAGGACGACGGCGACGAGGCCTCGCTCTACGTCCTCATGCCCATGCGGGTGTGAGGAAACCTCATGTACCCGTCATCCCGTGCGCGGCGCAGCGTTCTTCACGGTGCGCGGCAGACACGGGATCTGTCACGTCCTTCGCATCGGTCCAAAAGATCCCGCGTCTGCGATGCAGCACGTAGTGGTGCCGCATCGCGCGCGGGATGACGGGTTGTCTCTCATATGCCCACCTCATCGCACCGCCTCTGGGTCGAGCGGATTCAGCTCAAGAATTTCCGCAACTACGCCGATCTCGTGCTCTCGCTCTCGCACGAGCCGGTGGTGCTGACGGGGCCGAACGGGTCGGGCAAGACGAACCTCTTGGAGGCCGTGTCGCTGCTCGCGCCCGGACAGGGGTTGCGGCGGTCGCCGTTCCCGGATCTCGCGCGGGCGGGCGGCGACGGCGGGTGGTCGGTGGCCGCCAAGATCCACACTGCACTCGGCAGCATCGATGCCGGAACGGGGCTCGTGGCGTCACCATCGAACACCGACCGCACGGGGCGCATCGTCCGGATCGACGGGGTCAACCAATCGGGGTCGGGGGCGCTCGCCGACTACGTGGAGATGGTGTGGCTGACGCCCGCCTCCGACGGCCTGTTCACGGGACCGGCCTCCGAGCGCCGCCGCTTTCTCGACCGGCTCATTCTCTGCTTCGACACAGCGCACGCCAAGCTTTCGGGCCGCTACGAGCGCGCGATGCAGAGCCGCAATCGCCTCCTCGCCGATGGCAGCCGCGATCACGCGCAGCTCGAAGGCTTCGAACGCATCATGGCGGAAACGGGAGTCGCCATCGCGGCCGCCCGCAACGAGGCCATCGCTGCGCTCGAGGGCGTGATCGCGCGCCGCCACGCGCGCGATCCCTGCTCGCCGTTCCCGTGGAGCCGGATCGCGCTCGCTGGAACGCTGGAGTCAGGTCTTGCGACGACGGCGGCGGTCGATGTCGAGGACCAGTATGCGCGAGCGCTGATCCAAATGCGCGAGCGCGACCGGGCGGCGGCGAGAACCCTCGAAGGCCCGCACCGCACCGACCTCGTGGTCGCGCACGGGCCGAAGGATATGGCGGCCAAGCTGTGCTCGACGGGCGAGCAGAAGTCTCTCCTGCTCGGCCTCGTGCTCGCCCACGCGGAGCTAATTGCCGAACGGCAGGACGGTCTCGCGCCCATCCTGCTCCTCGACGAGGTGACGGCACACCTCGACGAGCACAGGCGTGCGGCGCTCTTCGCCGAACTTCTGCACCTCGGCTCGCAAGCCTGGATGACCGGCACCGACCGCGCAGCGTTCTCGGCCCTCGGCGGCAAGGCGACGATGCTCGAGGTAACCGAGGGAGGCGTGCGGGGACGTTAGCGAGATGCCCTTCCCCTCGGCGGGGAGGGTGCGGAGCTGGGGTGACGCCCGGAGCTGATCATCAGGCTTTCACCCGCATCCTGACCCTGCCTCTTGCAGGGAACGGCGATGCGTGCCGACCACGGCGACGCCTCGTCTTGTGTGTCAAGTCTGTAGCGTATCACGAGTCCGAGGCGACAGTCGGCTGGGCGACGGGCCAGAGGTCGTATTCGGTGGCGAAGGCTTTCATGCGTGCATCGTAAGCGGCGAGGTCGAATTTGCCTTCGAGCGGGCAGTTTGGTTTGCTGCAGCCGAACTCGGCACGGCATTCGGCTTCCGACCGGCATACGCGGACGGGGCGATCAACGCGGCAACAATAGAGATAGCGTGGATCCGTGGAGTGAAGCATGGGGGCGGCCTCCTTCGGGATCGAATGATCGTCAGCAAGGACGGCGGGGAATGACTTGAGGGAGGTCAAGAGATCAAGGATTGTGGGTGGGGTGCTGCGTCGCAGGGACACGCCCTATTATCCGATCAGTGCCATCCACTCGTCCTCCGAGAGCACCGCAACACCCAGCTCTCGCGCCTTGTCGAGCTTGGAGCCAGCGTCGGCGCCGGCGACGACGTAGTCGGTCTTTTTGGAGACGGAGCCCGCGACCTTCGCGCCAAGCCGCTCGGCCTGGGCCTTCGCCTCGTTGCGAGACAGCTTTGCCAACGTGCCGGTGAACACGACGGTCTTGCCGGTGACGGCGGATTTCACCGCTGCCGGGCGCTCGTAGGGCTCGACCGTGATCTCGGTGAGCAGGGCGTCGACGGCCGCGATGTTGTGCGGCTCTGAGAAGAAGGCCACGAGCTCGTCGGCGACGACCTCGCCGATGCCGGAAAAAGACGCCAGCTCACGGTAGCCGTCGCCGGGCTTCTCGTTCGCGGCCCTCTTCGCCACACGCGCAAGCTCGGTGGCATCGGAGAAGGCGGCCCTCAGAGAGTCAATGGCGGCGGCGCGCACGCCCTTGATGACGGCGAGATCATCGAAACTGATGCAGGCGCCATGCGAGAAGAGGTCGTGGCCCGCGGCGGGCGCCTTCGCGAAATGGTCCATGACGGTCTCGGCCGACTTGGGACCGAGCCCCTTCACGGACACGAGGCGCTGGTAGTCGGGGCCCGGCGCATCGGCCGCGGCGCGCGCGACTGCGGCGCGTACGGCATCGAAGCTCAGAAATGCCTTAGCGATGTCCTTGGCCGTGGTCTCGCCGACGTGGCGAATGCCGAGCGCGAAGAGGAAACGTTCGAGGCTGATCGTGCGGCGCGACTCGATGGCGCGAAAGAGCTTCAAGGCCGACCTCTCGCCGAAGCCGTCGCGGTCCTTCAAGCGCAATGGCGCGTCGCGGTCGCGGGCCTCGAGGGTAAAGATGTCGGCCGGCGTGCGGACGAGGCCCTCGCCGTAGAAGAGCTCGATCCGCTCCTCGCCCAGGCCCTCGATGTCGAAGGCGAGGCGGGAGACGAAGTGCTTCAAACGCTCCTTGGCCTGCGCGGGGCAGACGAGGCCGCCAGTGCAGCGGCGCACGACATCCTCCTCGCCGGTCTCGTCGGCCTCGCGGATGGCGGCACTGCCGCAGACGGGACACTGGTGCGGGAAATGGAACGGCTTCGCACCCTTGGGGCGCTTCTCCTCGATGACGCGCACGATCTGCGGGATGACGTCGCCGGCGCGCTGGACGACGACGGTATCGCCGACGCGAACGTCCTTCCGCGCGATCTCGTCCTCGTTGTGCAGCGTGGCGTTGGAGACCACGACCCCGCCGACGGTCACCGGCTCGAGCTTGGCGACGGGGGTCAGCGCGCCGGTGCGGCCGACCTGGATCTCGATGGCGTTGAGGACGGTCGTCGCCTGCTCGGCGGGGAACTTGTGGGCCGTTGCCCAGCGGGGCGAGCGGGAGACGAAGCCGAGGCGGTCCTGCAGCGCGAGGCTGTCGACCTTGTATACGACGCCGTCGATGTCGTAGCCGAGGCGTGCGCGCTCGTCCCCGATCTTCCGGTAGTAGGACAGCATCTGCTCGGTCGTGTCGCAGAGGGACATCCTCGGATTGACGGGGAGACCCCAGTGCTCGAAAGCCTCGACCATGCCGGACTGAGTTTCGGCCGGCATCTCCGACATCTCGCCCCAGGCGTAGGCGAAGAAGCGCAGCGGGCGCGAGGCTGTGACTTTCGGGTCGAGCTGGCGGAGCGAACCAGCGGCAGCGTTCCTGGGGTTGGCAAAGATCTTGTCGCCGGCCGCGGCCTGGGCGGCGTTGAGCTTCGCGAAATCGGCATGACCCATGTAGATCTCGCCGCGCACCTCGGCGACGTCAGGCACGCTGCGACCTCGGAGACGCCGCGGGATTTCGCCGATGGTCTCAACGTTGCGGGTAACGTTCTCGCCCTCGGCGCCGTCGCCGCGAGTCGCGGCCTCAACAAGGTGGCCCTTCTCGTAGCGGATGGAAATCGAGAGGCCGTCGATCTTCGGCTCGGCGGTGAAGGCGAGATGCGTGCCTGCCGGCAAGCCGAGGAAGCGGCGCACGCGAGTCGCAAAGTCGACAACGTCCTCGTCCTCGAAGGCGTTGCCAAGCGAGAGCATCGGTACCCTATGGCGTACCTTGCCGAAGCCGTCGACCGGCGCCGCGCCGACACGATGGGAGGGGCTGTCGGTGCGGACGAGATCCGGAAAGCGGGCCTCGATTGCCGTGTTGCGCCGGCGCAGCGCGTCGTAGTCGGCATCCGAGATCTCGGGCGCGTCGGCCTGATAGTAGAGCGCATCGTGGCGGGCGATCTCAGCGGCGAGGGCCGCGAGCTCGCGCTTGGCCTCAGCGGGCGTGAGATCGTCGACGGAGAGGTGGTGACGCTTTTTCGAAGGCATCTTTCAAAGTCTGAGAAGAGTTCCCCTTCACCCTAGCCTTCTCGCCAGAGCGAGAGGATTTCGGACGGGCACTCCGTGCCAGACCGAGCCGTTGCAGCGAGCAGCGATCGCGCGTCCTCTCCAATCAGGGAGAGGGGTGCGCGAATAGGATCGAGACGACATCAGGTCGCCCGTGAGACATAGCGTCTGCACCGCGGAGCGCCAAGGCATGGCGTAGCGAGGAGGCGACGGGCACCGTGGACAATGAAGGGGCAGCGCGGGCCGGAGCCGGGGATCAGAGCGGTCCGCCAAGGCCGAGCTTGGGCATCGACTTCCAGGCCTTGGAAATCCAGCTCTCGCCGTCCTCGCGGGGGGCGACGCCGCCGTCCTGCAAGAGAGCGTAGGCCTGCTTGTACCATTTGCTCTCGGGGAAGTTGTGGCCGAGCACAGCCGCCGCCGTCTGTGCCTCGTTGACGACGCCGAGGGCCATGTAGCTCTCGGTCAGGCGCATCAACGCCTCCTCGACGTGGGCAGTGGTCTGATAGTCTGAAACGACGGTCTTGAAGCGGTTGATGGCGCCGGCATAGTTGCTCTGCTTCAGGTAATAGCGGCCGACCTCCATCTCCTGCGCTGCGAGCGTGTCCTCGCAGATCCGGATGCGGTTCTCGGCGGTCTTGGCGTATTCGCTGTCGGGGTAGCGCGCCTGGATGATCTTCAGCTGCTCGAGTGCCTTCTTGGTGGCGGTCTGGTCGCGATTCGGTCCCTTGATGTCGTCAAAGTAGGACGAGGCGATGATGTGGTGGGCCAGCGCGGCGTCCTTGGTGCCCGGATGCATGACCGTGTAGCGCTCGGCGGACGCGACCGCCTCCGGTGTCTTGCCGGCCTTATAGTACGAGTAGGCGGCCAGGACGATGGCGCGACGCGCCTCTGGCGAGTAGGGATGCGAGCGGTCGAGATCCTCGAACTTCTTGGCCGCATCCTCGAACTTGCCGGCCGACATGGCCGCGTCGGCCTCGGCGTACATCTTCTCGGGCGGGTCGGTGTTGATGGCCGTCGTTAGATCGTTGGACGCGCAGCCGGCGAGCGCCGACGCGCCGATCACGGCGGCCAGGCCGACGAGCTTCCCCAAGACGCGGCGCATGTCGCGCATGTTCTCCAGCCTTCTCGAGCCGACAGCAGGCCCACACTCGAGCCGATTCCCCCGGGCACCCAGCCGTCCCCGTAACACCAAAAGCGTCGCCGCGCGAGTCGAGGGACCGACCGGGGCGCTGCTCGCCTCACACTTATGAAGCTAATTCGGCATTATGTTGACTTCACGCCGCAATCGACGGTCGAAAACGCACACCCAGAGCCGGATGTCACTGCTGCTGCCAACCTTGGGCTTTGTGCCACGACGCGACGCGAGCAATCTCGGGACGGCCCGGCAGCGCCCTCCAACAAGGCCTACTCGCAGGCAGCGGCAGCCAAGCTGAAGCCCGACGGCACCAGCTCGCGAACGCGGGGAGCCTGAACGATGGTCCACGCGGACGAATCGGCGAATAGCGCCTGCAGCACGTTGGAGTTGAGGCGGTGGCCGCCACGCACGGAGCGGTAGGCCGCCAACAGCGGCAAGCCCGAGAGCGACAGATCGCCAACGGCGTCGAGCATCTTGTGGCGCACGAACTCTAGAGGGTCACGCAGGCCTTCGCGGTTCATCACGCGGCCGTCGCCGATGGCAATGGTGTTGGTAAGGTTGGCGCCGAGTGCGAGACCGGCCTTCCACAGGCGCTCGACGTCGCTCATGAAGCCGAAGGTGCGGGCGCGGCACAGCTCACGGCGGAAGACGTTGGGGCTCATCTCGAGCGCAAGGCGTTGGCGGCCCACGACGGGACTATCGAAATCGATCTCGACGTCGAGGTGGAAGCCGGAATGCGGAACCAACTCGCCCCAGCAGGCGCCGTCCTCGACCCGGATCGGCTTCAACACCTTGATGAACTTGCGGGGAGCGGCGAGCTCGCGAACACCGGCCTCATCGATGGCCTCGACGAACGGCTCAGAGCTGCCGTCCATGATCGGAACTTCTTTGCTGTCGATCTCGACGATGCAATTATCGATTGAAAGACCGCGAAGGGCGGCGAGAAGATGCTCTACTGTGCTGACCGTGGTGCCGGCGGCGTCGCCGATGACCGTACAAAGCGTGAGGTTCTTTACGTAGTCGACTTTGGCAGGAATGTCGGCGAGCAGTCGGCCACGCTTGGTGACAACGAAGCGGATGCCGGTGTCTTCCTCGGCCGGGTGCAGAACGACCGCTACCGGCGCCCCGCTATGCACTCCCGTCCCCTGCAGCTCGATCTCACGAGCAACCGTCGTTTGGCGAGCACCAATGAATCGATTCGACATTCTCGCGCCGTCCCTCGATCCCGTTTCAGGCAGACTAGAGCCTGTTCCGCTCTCGTCTGCCCCCCCGAACCACCCGGGCCTTGCTTCTTGTTCGTTTTGCCTCGACGCGCTCTTCAGTCGGCGCGATTAGCGGGCACTCGAAGCACTCATCCCGTGGCTCATGTCGGAAACGATAGCTTTCGACCCAGGCAGGAACAAATCACGCTTTCTTACATTCTGTTACGTGTCGCGGCGGCCACAAAGAACGGGCCACTTGCAGCCGCAAATTCATCCGTCAGGAACGACGGCGACCTCCAAAAAATACCGGTAATTCGGGCACATCTTGATTGTGTGTATGCTGCCTGTCGCGATCGTCTGCGCGTCCCTTCGACGGCGTAATCGGATCGCTTTGCCGCGGAAGCGTTTGACTGTGATCAAGAGTACGATTCGCCGTAGACTGATCCGAATCTGTCAAGCGCGAATCAGTGTCGCCACGCACGCGGCCCGTGATTCGCTCGAGCAGCCCGGGACGGCGCGTGGGAGCCGGTGCAGGGGCCGCAACGGCAGCCGGCGCGGGTGGCACAGCAGGGCCCGGGCGCTTCGCGTGGTAGTCGCGCTGGCCGACCGGCGGGAACTCGTCGATGCCGGGGATGCGGCGCCCGCCGCGGCGAATCTCGATGGCCGGCGCGGGCATAAAGCCGGAGCCGGCGGCGGGTTCAGACTGGAAGTCCGGCACCAGCGACGACGGCTTCGCCAGCGGGGCAGCGTGGCCCGGCGGAGGCCCGGCCTCGATGGTCACGCCGCCTGGCGCCGTCCACTGCTCCCCGGCGGGCGGGCTGGCGAACGAGGCCTCGGCCGCGCGGGAGCCGCCATCCGACGACGCGCCGGACGTGACCTGCTGCAAGACCTCGGACAACCTCCGATGGAGATCGTCGTCGCCGTCCGACGACACGCCTGCAGGCAGCGGCGGCGGCGACAGGCTCGGCGGCACAGGAGTAGCAGACTCCTTGGCGGCCGCCGGCACCATAAACGGGCTCGCGGCGGGCGGGGTCGCGGCGGCGGGGACCGATGCCGACGACTTTGCCGGAGCCGGAACCGCCGTAACCGGACGGGGCTCGGCCGCCGCGGCGGTGTTCAGACCAGAGGCGACGATCGACACGCGGACGCGATCGCCCAGCGTCTCGTCGAGGGTGGCGCCAAAAATGATGTTGGCCTCGGGGTCGATCTCCTCCTTGACCCGGTTGGCCGCCTCGTAGACCTCGAACAGTGTCAGGTTGTGGCTGCCCGTGATCGAGAGCAGCAGGCCCTTGGCCCCCTTCAGCGAGATGTCGTCCAGCAACGGATTGGCGATCGCGTCCTCGGCCGCGCGGGTGGCGCGGCGCTCGCCGGTGGCCTCGCCGGTGCCGAGCATCGCGGCACCCATGCCGCTCATGACCGTGCGGACATCGGCGAAGTCGAGATTGATGATGCCACCCTTGACGATCAAGTCGACGATGCAGGCAACGCCCGAGTAGAGCACCTGGTCGGCGAGGACGAAGGCCTCCTCAAAGGTCGTCTTCTCGTTGGCGACCCGGAACAGGTTCTGATTCGGAATGACGATGAGGGTATCGACCTCGCCCTTCAGCTCGGCGATGCCGGCCTCGGCGATGCGCATGCGGCGCGCGCCCTCGAACAGGAACGGCTTGGTGACGACGCCGACCGTCAGAATCCCCAGCTCCCTGGCGCAGCGGGCGATCACGGCAGCCGCGCCGGTGCCGGTTCCGCCGCCCATGCCGGCGGCGACGAAGACCATGTGTGAGCCTTCGATGATCGAGCGGATCTCCTCGAACGCCTCCTCGGCCGCGGCCCTGCCGATCTCGGGTTTGGAGCCCGCCCCGAGCCCCTCGGTCAGCTTGGTGCCGAGTTGCAGGCGACGGGCGGCCGTGGAGGCCAGCAGCGCCTGGGCGTCGGTGTTGGCGACGATGAATTCGACGCCGGAAAGCCCGGCGCTGATCATGTTGTTGACGGCGTTGCATCCGGCTCCGCCGACACCGATGACGGTGATGCGTGGCCTCAAATCGCTGACAACCGACTGTCCAGCCCTGGTGCTCATCGCGCCCTCTTCGCTCCGCCCGCCGCCCCTGCGGCGTCCGTTCGATCCACCGACTCCACGCCGCTCAGGCAGCACTCGACGCGCCTCACGGCAATCCGGCTAGAATCCGGTTCGCAACCACTCACCGACACGCTCGAAATAGCCCGCTCCGCCAGCCGATCTCCGTCGGCCGACAGCCGCTGCGACCACGCCGGACGACGCCGCCTCGAGCACGCCGGTCACAGTCGCGAACTTCGGCTCCATGGCCGCCGCCGGCAGTCCGGGCCAAGACTGCGGCCGCCCCAACCGAGCCGGCATGCCCAGATGGAGAGCGGCAAAGCTCTCCATCCCCGTCATCTGGCTGGCACCACCGGTGATCACCAGAGGGCTTGGCGGACGACCCCAAGACGGGGCGCGCGCGAGCCGCTCGGCAACCAGATCGAGCAGGTGCGCCATGCGCTGGCGCACGACGCTCGCCAGATGCGCCTTTGTCGTCCGCCTCAGGTCGGTCTCGTCATGCCCGGCGAGCGGATATGAAAATTCCTCGTGCGCGTCCGAAGGTGCAACGATCAGTGTGCCATAAACCGTTTTGATTCGCTCGGCCCGTTCGAGAGGCGTATGCAACGCCCCGGCGATGTCGCTGGTGACGAGTCCGCCGCCGACTGACAGCGCATCGACCCACACGAGCTCACCGTCGGCGAAGGCGGCGAAGGTCATGGTGCCAGCACCGATGTCGACGACCGTGACACCGAGGCGCCGCTCCTCCTCGCTCGTCACCGAAAGCGCGCTGGCCAAGGGCGCAGCAACGAATAGGCCGGCCGGCGCGAAACTTCCCTCGGCGAGCACGGCGAGGTTCCTGACGGCGGGCTCGTCGGCCGTCACGGCGGCGAGGTCGGCCGAAATGCGCCGCCCCGGCAATCCGACCGGCTCGATGGGGCATGGCGCGCCGTCGAGGCGCCAGCCGAGGCTCGAGACGTGCAAAAGGACGCGATTGCTGCGCTCGGCATAGGCACGGGCGCCGTCGAACAAGCGATCGATGTCGCCGCTCGCCACGACAGAACCTGCTGCGTCGGCGTTGGCCGTGAAGGTCGCCGAGCCCAGCCTGCCGCAGGTGATCGAGAGTGCAAGCTCGGAAAGGGTGACGCCAGCCTCGTGCTCGGCTCGGGCGATGGCGGCCCGGACGGCCTCCTCTGCCCTCGCGAGGTCGACGACCACACCGGACTTCACGCCCATGGCCCTCTGAGAGGCAAACCCCAGGACGCGGTTTCGCGCCGGGTCGCGATCGAGCCCGGCGACAAGACAGGCGACCTTGCTGGTGCCGACGTCGAGCACGCCGACGATGCCGGGCTTGCGGGACAGCTGCTTGCGTGAGGCACTCATGACGAACTCCAACAGCTCGCGGACGCGCGCGGCCGCCCCGCCAACCCCGCGCAGGATGCTTCGCTCGCGCGCGGCCGCCCCGCCAACCCCGCGCGTGGATGCATGGCGCAGAGGTCGGCAATGGTGCGCGGTGAGGTCACGTGCCTGCTCCTGTCCGTGCGCCCGTGAGCGCAGGAACCAGCGGCCGGACCGCGACGCGACCCGGGACGCGCAGGTCTACGACGGAGCCGCCCGCCTCAATCAGCTTCACGAGGCGCGGGTCGGCGGCGACCTCGGCAAGTGCCTCGGCCTCGCGGTCGGCCGGTAGGAGGAGATCGACATTGCCGGTGAGGTGTAGCGTCCAGCGGCGGGCGCCGACGCGTTCGGCCTCGGCGACGAGGCGAGCGATGGCCGGATGGCCGCGAAGCGCGGCCATCAGTGTCGCGGCCTCGGCGGGGGCTCCCGGGCCGGTCAGAACGGGAAGGCCGAGACCGGTCGACCGATGCACCTCGCCCAGCGTGCGCCCGGCCTCGTCCACCAGAACCTCGCGCCCGTCGTTCTGCCACACCGCGAACGGCTTTCTCTCTCGCACCCGAACGTCGAGGCGGCCGGGGTAGACGCGGGTCAGCTCGGCGCCCGCAATCCAGGGCAGCTCCTCGAGCCGGCGGCGGACCGCGTCCATGTCGATCGAGGCCAGAGACCGGGCGTGCTCGAGGTCGAGGGCGTCGAATATGGCCGTGTCGGGCGTGTTACGGTGGCCGGTCAGCACGATCTCGTCGAGGCCGAAGCCCAGAGCCTGAAATAGCTCGTCGACGCGGGCGCCGGCGATCGCGCCGACACTGGTGCCGCGCAGGCCGACCACTGCGGCAGCCGCTGCGGCCGAGGCGACTGCCAGACTGGCGGTGAGCAGGGCAGCGCGGCGCAAGCGCGAAGCGACCCGGCTGGAAGCTCTTCGTGGGTGTACGGGCGCGGGAGACGCCCTGAGCTCCGGCTCGACGGCAAGGTAGATGTGCGGCGTGCCGTGAGGCCGGTAGGGTGGGTGCGGACGAGGCCGGCCAGGATCGGTTGCGGGTTGTCGTTGCGACGGCGCGGGATGCGCTCGCTCGGAAGGGTAGCGGCTCTCTGCTATCTCGAGCAACTCGCGTCCTCGACGATCCATCGGACGAGCTGGCCGAATGACCAGCCCGCGTAAGCTGCCAGCTCGGGCACCAGGGACGTACCCGTCATGCCTGGCTGAGTGTTGACCTCGAGGCAGATCAGCTCACCGGTGCCGCCAGCCGTGTCGTCCCATCGGAAGTCGGCACGTGACACGCCGCGGCAGCCCAGCGCCTGATGAGCCTTAAGAGTGTATTGACGGACCAATTGGTAAACATCCGGTAAAATCTCAGCCGGAAGCTCGTGCTTGGAGCCGCCATCGGCGTACTTGGCCTCGAAGTCGTAGAAGGCGAGGCCCTTCAAGGGCACGATCTCGATGACGTCGGTGACGAAGCCGCCGATGACGGCGCAGGTGAGCTCGCGGCCGGCGATATAGCGCTCGACCATCACCTCCTGATCGAGAGGGCCACCGGCGGCGATCGAGTTCGGCGGCCTGTCGAGACCCGACGGCACGATGACGACGCCGACCGAGGAGCCCTCGTCCACGGGCTTCACCACATAGGGCGCGGGGATGACGTGGGCCTTCAAAGCCTCGGCGCGGGTGACGACCCTTGCCTCGGCGACGGGCACGCCGGCTGCGGCCATGACCTCCTTGGCGCGCTCCTTGTGCATGGCGAGAGCAGACGCAAGCACGCCCGAATGAGTGTAAGGGATGGCGAGCGTCTCGAGAATACCCTGCACACAGCCGTCCTCGCCGTACTTGCCGTGCAGCGCGTTGAAGCAGGCGTCGGGCTTCAGCTCGTAGAGATGCTGGGCGACGTCGCGGCCGACGTCGACCCTGGTCACGCGATAGCCCTCACCTTCTAGCGCGTCGGCAACGGCAGCACCTGACCTGAGGCTCACTTCGCGCTCGGCCGAGAGGCCGCCCATGAGGACGGCGACGTGGCTCCTGGTGCGAGGTGGGACAGTGCCGAGCTTCGAGGGGGTCATCGCTTCGTTCCGTTCGGTGCAGATACTGTGCGGCTCCCCGCCCCTCGATGGGGAGGGACCTACGGCCTGGCTACTCACCCGACCAGCTTCTCGCCGGTCGCATGCCCCGGCAGCGGCTCGCCGAGGCGAATGATCTCCCAGTCGAGGCTGATGCCGGACGTGGCCTTGACGCGGGCGCGGACGGTCTCGCCCAGGCGCTCGATGTCCTCGCCTGATGCCTTCTGGTCGTTGATGAGGAAGTTGCAGTGCATCTCGGACACCTTGGCGCCGCCGACGCGATGGCCACGGAGACCTGCGGCGTCGACGAGCTTCCAGGCGGAGTGGCCGGGCGGGTTCTTGAAGGTCGAGCCTCCAGTGCGCTCTTTGATGGGCTGGTTCTTCTCGCGGTACTCGGCGACGTGCTCCATCTCCTTGGCGATCTCGTCCGGGTCGCCGGGCGGTCCCTCATAGACGGCCTCGGTGAAGATCCAGTCGTCGGGCACGGAGCAGTGGCGATAGGTGAAGCCCATGTCCTTGTTCGAGAGCACGTGGATGTTGCCGTCGCGATCGACGGCGCGGGCTTCGACAAGGGCGTCCTTGGTTTCGCGGCCGTGGGCGCCTGCGTTCATGCGCAAGGCGCCGCCAATGGAGCCCGGTATGCCGCGATAGAAGGCAAGGCCCGCGATGCCGGCTTCGGCCGCTGCGCGAGCGGCCTTCACGTCCGGCACCGCCGCGCCGACGCGAAGGCGATTCTCCGGCTCGACCTTGATGTCGCCGAAGCCGCGCGCGAGGCGGATGACGACGCCCGGTACGCCGCCGTCGCGGACAAGCAGGTTCGAGCCGAGGCCGATGACAAAGATAGGCGTATCGCGGCCGACGTGCTTCAGAAAGTAGGCGAGGTCGGCCTCGTCCGCGGGCGAGAAGAGCACCTGCGCGGGACCGCCGACGCGGAACCAGGTGACGTCGGCGAGCAGCGCATTGGCGGTGAGACGTCCGCGCAGCTCCGGCAGGCGGGCCTTCAAATCGGCGGTGATGTCGGGAAAGGTCATTCAGCCCGTTTCCAATACGAGATGCGCGGCTCCCCTCCCCTTGACGGGGAGTGGTCGGGGATGGGGTGAAGCCCGGAGTTGACAATCAGGGGTCCCCACCCCCCTAACCCCTTCCCGCGCAGGGAGAGGGGAATTGCATCACATGCCCCCGGTCACATCCCCGCTCCGGCGCGGCGGGGCTCCTCGATGGCAAGCCAGTCAGCCAAGTTCTGGGCCCATTCGGTCGAGTTGCCCGCGCCGAGGAACACGATCATGTCGCCAGGGCGGCAATAGCGGCGAACGAGCGGGACCACGTCCTCGGCCCGGTTGATAGAGGTGACGGCAGCGTGTCCCTTGGAGCGGATGCCGGCAGCGAGGGCGTGCTGGTCGATACCCTCGATAGGTGTCTCTCCCGCGGTATAGAGCGGCGCGACGATGACGCTGTCGGCATCGCGGAAACAGGCGCAGAACTCGCCGAAAAGGTCGCGCACGCGGGTAAAGCGGTGCGGCTCGGCGACGGCGATGACGCGACCCTTGGCTCCTGCACGCGCTGCGGCGAGCACGGCCGCGATCTCGGCCGGGTGGTGGCCGTAGTCGTCGTAGATGGCGATGCCGTTCCATTGACCGGCCGGCTGGAAACGGCGCTTGACGCCGGAAAAGCCCTGCAGGCCAGCTCGGATCACGTCGTCCGGGATGCCCGCCTCGGTGGCGACCGCAATGGCGGCGAGCGCGTTCAGCGCATTGTGCTTGCCCGGGATCGGAATCGACCAGCCGGCGAGCGTCCTGGCCCCGCCCTTTACGCGCTCGTTGAGGTTCGTGTCGAAAACCGTCGTGAAGCCGTCGAAACGGATATTGGTGAGCCGCAAGTCGGCGTCCTCACGCGTGCCGTAGGTCAGGAGCCGGCGGCCGTCGCGGCGCAGCTCGAGCCGCTCGACCATCTCGCGCACGACGGGGTGATCGATGCAGGTGACGGCGCAGCCATAGAAGGGGATGCCGCGATAGAACATCTCGAACTCGCGGTGCATGTTCTCGACCGTCTTGAAGTAATCGAGATGCTCCGGGTCGATGTTGGTGACGACGCCGATCTCGGTCGGGATGCGGGCGAAGGTGCCGTCACTCTCGTCGGCCTCGACGATCATCCAGCGGCCCTGGCCGAGACGGGCGTTCGAGCCCCAGGCGTTGATGATGCCGCCGGTGATGACCGTCGGATCGGCGAGCGCCTTCTCGAACACGGTCGAGATGAGCGAGGTGGTGGTCGTCTTGCCGTGGGTGCCGGTGACGGAGACGGTGGAGTAGAGACGCATCAGCTCGGCCAGCATCTCTGCACGGCGAATGATGGGGAGGCCCTTCTGGCGCGCAGCCTCGAGCTCGGGGTTGCCGCGTTTCACTGCGGTCGAGATGACGACATAGCGGGCGCCGGCGAGGTTGATCGAGTCGTGACCGATGAAGACGCGGACGCCCTTGGTTCGCAGACGGCGGACGTTGGCACTTTCCTTCTGGTCGCTGCCCTGGACGGTAAAGCCCTTGGCGAGCAGGATCTCGGCGATGGCGCTCATACCGATGCCGCCAATGCCGATGATGTGGAACGTTCCTGTGTCGCGGGGCATCTGCATGTTGGTTCAACCCTTCAGCTCTCTAGTGTCCCGCACCGCAAATGCCGACCCGGTCGTGGCAGGCTCCATGGCATTTGCGGTGCATAAGGGACACTAGAATTATCATTAGCTTAGTGTGGCGTTCCTGTCGCAATTGCCGACCGCCCGCCGGTCTCGATGTTGGTCGACAATTGCAAGACGCCACACTAGCCAGACACTGCCGCACGCAGAATGCTACTTCAGATCATCAGACTCGCGGCCAGATCGGCCAACCGCTTTACGGCGTCCGGGCGCCCGGATGCCTTGGCCGCCGCCGCCGCTCGTTCGAGCAATGCCGGGTCAGCCGCGAGGCGCGCGATCTCCCCCGCCAGACGTTCCGGCGACAGCACCTTCTGCTCGATACACCAGCCCCCGCCCGATTCGGCCAATCGAGTAGCATTGTGAAGCTGATCGTTGTCAAGAGCATGGGGCAATGGAACCAGGATCGACGGCCGTCCTAGCACGGTCAGCTCGGCCACCGAGGACGCTCCGGCCCGCGCGATGACGAGGTGGCTTGCCGCCATGCGGGCCGGCAGATCCTTGAAGAACGGCGAGACCTCGGCGGCGATGGCGGCAGCGGCATAGGCGCCGCGGACGCGGTCGAGATCCTCCTCGCGTGCCTGCTGAACAACTCTCAGCCGCGCGCGCAGGTCCAGAGGCAGGAGGACGAGGGCGGCCGGCACGGTGTCCGAGAAATACCTGGCGCCTTGACTTCCGCCGAACACGAGGAGCGAGAACGGTCCGGCGGCAGACGGCACCGGGTAGGGCTTCGCAGCCTCGGCGATGACCGCGTCGCGCACCGGGTTGCCTGTGAAACGCGCCTTGGCGGCAAGCGGGCCGTCTAGGAACTTGACGTGCTCGAACGAGGTGGCGACCGCATCGACACGCTTGGCCAGCATCTTGTTCGCGCGCCCGAGGACGGCGTTCTGCTCGTGCAGGATGGTCGGGATGCCGGCCAATCTCGCTGCAACGATGGGCGGAAAGCTCGGATAGCCGCCGAAGCCGACGACCACCGAGGGCTTGACGTCCTTGATCAGCTTGCGGGCGGCGAGGACGCCCTTCGACAGCGTGAGGCCGGTTCTCGCCACGTCGAGCGGCGACTTGCTGGTGAGCGTTGCAGACGGAATGCGGTGGATAGCGCGGGCGGGAAAGCCGGTGCCGTAGCGGTCGCCGCGCATGTCGGTCGCGAGCTCGACGGCGATCCCGCGGCGCGCCAACTCCTCGGCGAGGGCGTAGGCCGGAAACAGGTGTCCACCCGTGCCGCCCGCGGCCAGGAGAACCAGTCGCTCGTTGCTCATGTCGCTCCCATACCCCCGGGCCGTGGTGCGCCCGGTCACCTCCTGCCGTCCCGGCAAGGTCATGCCCGCACGTCACCTGTCCCCGATGGTCGGAATCAATCGGGGTTTTTTGAGGCGCAGAGCATCGGGCCGCCGGCGCGTCAAGGCAAGCATCATGCCGGCTGTCAATGCCACACCCAGGAGCGACGAGCCGCCGGCGGATATGAAGGGCAGCGTCATGCCCTTGGCCGGCAGGAGCCCGACGTTGACGCCCATGTTGATCAAGGCCTGGAGCCCGAACAGGAGCGCGAGCCCGATGACAGCGAGGCGGACGGACGCGTCTGGCTCCTCCGCGACGCGGAGCAGCGCGCGCAGCACCACGAACGCGAACAGGGCGACCAGGAGGAGGCAGGTGACGACGCCATACTCCTCGGCGACAACGGCGAAAATGTAGTCCGTATGGGCGTCCGGCAGCACGCGCTTGATGGTGCCCTCGCCAGGGCCGCGGCCGAAGAGACCGCCTGCAGTGAAGGACTGCACGGCCTTTTGCGCCTGGGTCCAGGCGCCGGGCTGCGGGTTCAGGAAGGCGTCGACGCGGCCATGGACGTAGGGGACGAAGGCGTACGCCACGATAAGCGTCACGGCGCCGGCCATGGCGATGATCGCGGCCCGGAGAAGCGGCTGGCCGGAGGCGAAGAAGAGAGCGCCCCAGACCATGGTGACGAGCATGGTCTGGCCGACGTCCGGCTCCGTGACGAGGAGGCCCGTGAACGACACGAACGCCAGGATTGCGAGCAGCTGCGCCGGCATATCGGGCCGGTCTCGCGCCTCGGCGAGTAGCCACGCCGAGATCACGACGAAGGCCGGCTTGGCGAACTCGGACGGCTGCAGCGAGTGTCCGCCGATCGAAAGCCAGCGGCGAGCGCCGTTGATGTCGGCGCCGACGAGATGCACGGCTATGAGGCCGACCAGCGAGGCAACAAAGACCGCCAGAGAAAGCCGTCGCACCGATCTCGGGTCCATGAGCGAGACGACGATCATGAGCACGACGCCCAC
>JAGVSR010000052.1 GCA_019137195.1 Alphaproteobacteria bacterium | reverse complement strand
CGGGTTTCCATTCGGGAGATAAAGGGAGGCGACGCGGACGGCTCCGGCGGCCCCGGAAATCGTGGCCTCGATCCAGCGGGCCTGGGCGTCGCCCTCGCCACCTGGAAGGCCTCGCTCGATGTCCTCGATCGGCAGCCGTGACAGGATGGCGACGCCGTTGAAACCCTTCTGACCGTGCGTGGCGACACGATAGCCCTTGTCCTCGAAGGCTTCGCGCGGAAAGCCGTCGTCGACGCTCTTGATCTCCTGCAGGCAGAGCACATCCGGCGCGGCCTCCGCCAGATAGGTGAGCGCAGTCTCGAGGCGCGCCTTGACGCCGTTGATGTTCCAGGTGGTGATCTTCATACGCCGTTGTCCGAGGCGAAATCTAACCGCTCCCGCTGCGTCAGAGCGGAACGTCCATCCGTCGCACGGTCTGCGTCATTCCGGCAACCGCTTACCTGCGCAGCCCATGTGGACAAGAAGCCCGATTGTTGACCAAATCGCGCGGCACAACCACCGCGCTTCCGACGACCCTTCCAGGTTTCCGAACATGACCCGTCTCGTTCTCCCGCTCGTGGCCGTGAGCCTTCTGGCCGTGGCCGCGCCTCTGTTTGGGGCTTCCGCAGCACTGGCGCAGAACGGCGAGCCGAAGGCGGGCGAGGAGAAGGGGCAGGGCGAGGCGAAAAAGAGCAACGCCAAGCACGAGGAGGTCGAGGAGGCCGAGCGTCTCCTCAAAGGACCGGCCGGCCAGCCCGAGTGCCTATGGGTCGGACGTCGGATCGTCAGCCTCATCTGGCGCGACGACCTCGACACGGCGGCACAGCACCGCGAACTCTACGAGCGGTTCGGTTGCCCGAGCGGCCATGTTCAGGAGGCTTTCCGGTGCCTCGTGCGCCAAGGCGACATCGATCCCAAGTCTCCCGACAGGCTCAACGAGCGTGTACACGCCTGCTGGATCAATCCCGAGCTGCAGCCTGCGGAAGCCGCGCCCGTGGCGACGGAGACCGCGGCCCCGCCGCCTTAACGGACGTCAGTCTGCCTGGTCGGGCGGCATTCGGTGGCTCAGTGTCGCACAATGCCCACGCCGGCCGTCTGCCGTCGAAACGCCATAGAATCGCAGTTGAAAGGTTGCTCAGCTGAGATTATCTAACGGCGCGTCGCGTACGAAGGACCAAATCGCCGGGCTCGAGGATTGAACCCCGGCGCATCGAACTTCCACCTCAAGGTCAAAGCGGTCTAGCCATGCGCTCGATAGCGTTTGTGGTTGCTACAGTCGTGTGCCTGCACGCCGGTCTCTGGGCCGTCCTTCGCGGCGAGGCAACCGCACCCGACGTCATCGAGCGGCTGGCGAGCGTCTCGTATGCTCCGTTCGCCGAGGGCGAGGGGGCCAAGCTCACCCAGGACGAGCGTGCGGCGCAGATCCGCTCCGACATGGCCCGCCTCGAGCGACTGACCAAGTCGGTGCGAACCTACTCGTCGACCGATGGCGCCGAGCTCACGGCCGGGATTGCGGGCGAGTTCGGCATGAAGGCGACAGTCGGCGCCTGGATCGACAAGAACGAGGATCGCAACGAGCGCGAGATCGCCAACGCGGTCGAGGTCGCCAAGCGTCATTCGAACGTCCAGGCGGTCATGGTCGGCAACGAGTCGATCCTGCGCGGCGAGAAGACAGCCGACGAGATCGTGCAGCTCATGCGGCGGGTCAAGCGGCAGGTCGGCGTTCCGGTCACGACGGGCGAGACCTGGGACGTGTGGATCGACCACCCCGAGCTCGCGTCGGCCGCCGACTACATAGCCGCACACATCCTGCCCTACTGGGAGGGTGTTTCGGCGGCCTCGGCCGTCGATCAGGCCGAGATCATCTACAACCGTCTGCGCGAAGCCTATCCGGGCAAGCGCATTGTCATTGCCGAGTTCGGCTGGCCCTCCGCCGGCCATAACCGCCGCAACGCCGTGCCGGGAGCGATCGAACAGGGCGAGGTGATCCGCAAGTTCGTGTTCGAGGCCGAGCAAAACGGGCTCGAGTACAACATCATCGAGGCCATCGACCAGCCCTGGAAGTCGTTCGAAGGCAGCGTCGGTGCCTACTGGGGCCTGCTCGACGTCGACCGCAACAACAAGTTCCAGTGGGTCGGACCGCTGGTCAAGCACGACCACTGGAAGCTGGCTGCGCTGGCGCTCGCGCTTAGCGCGCTGCTGTCGGTCCCGATCCTGGCGCTTCCCTCTGCTACAGTCGGACAGGCGGCGTTCCTGGCAGCTGGCAGCAACATGGCCGGCGCCTGGCTCGCCAACGTGGTGGCGTTCTGGCAAGGGCACTACTTCGTGCCGGCCGCGGCTTTCGCATTTCTTGCCGGCGTCATGATGCTCGTGCCGCTGGTGCTGATTGTGCTCGCGCGCCTCGAGGAGATCGCCGCTGTCGCCTTCGGCCGCCGGCCGCAGCGCCTCATCAGCCCCGAAGAGATGGCGAAGGCGGCCCCGGCTGCTGGATATGCTCCCAAGGTCTCGATCCACATCCCGGCCTACCGCGAGCCGCCGGAGATGTTGATCCGCACGCTCGAAAGCGTGGCCGCGCTCGAATATCCGAGCCTCGAGTGCATCGTCGTCATCAACAACACGCCGGAGGAGCGCTTCTGGGGGCCGGTCAAGGCGCGTTGCGAGGAGCTGGGCAGCCGGTTCACCTGTCTCGTGATCGACAGGCTCGAGGGCTTCAAGGCGGGTGCGATGCGCATCGCACTCGAGCATACGGCCGCGGATGCCGAGATCATCGGTGTGATCGACGCCGACTATGCGGTGCGTCCCGACTGGCTCAAGGCTCTGGTTCCCGTGTTCTCGGATTCGGCCGTCGGTCTGGTGCAGGCGCCTCAGGAGCACCGCGACGGGCACCGCAGCCCTCTTCACACGGCCATGAACGCCGAATACGCAGGCTTCTTCGACATCGGCATGGTTCAGCGCAACGAGGCAAATGCCATCGTCGTGCATGGCACCATGTGCCTCATCCGCCGCACGGCGCTGATCGAGGCCGGCAACTGGTCCAGCGACACGATATGTGAGGATACGGACCTCGGTCTTTCGCTCATCGAGCGCGGTTGGCACATTCACTACACCAACGAGCGCTACGGCGAGGGCTTGCTTCCCGACACGTTCGAGCAGTTCAAGAAGCAGCGTCACCGCTGGGCCTACGGCGGCGTACAGATCATCAAAAAGCACCTCCGCCGCTTCCTGACGAGCGAGACGCACCTGACGCCCGTGCAGAAGCGCGAGTTCGCCCTGGGCTGGGCAGGCTGGCTCGGCGCCGAGGCTCTCGGCGTCGCGGTGGCGCTCATGAACCTCGTCATGGTGCCGCTCGTGCTGTTCTGGGACTTGGCCGTCCCCGAGCGGATCATGTCGGTTCCGATCGTGGCGAGCTTCCTCGTCTCGCTCCTGCACTTCACGGCACTCTACCGGTTGCGGTGCAAGCAGTCGCTGTCCGAGATGGCCGGCGCGCTTCTCGCGGCCATGAGCGTACAGTGGACCATCGCCAAGGCGGTCGGCGACGGGCTCATCAAGGACAATCTGCCGTTCAACGTGACGGCCAAGGGCGGCGCACGGAAGCGCCAGGCGGCGTTCCAGGCGCGTGCCGAGGCGGCGATCGGTGTGTTGCTCGCTAGCGGTGCCTGGGCAATATGGACCACGAACTGGGAGCAAGTGCGCGAGTTCAACGTCTACGCGATCGTCCTCCTGCTGCAGAGCCTGCCGTTCCTCTCGGCGGCGGCAATCAGCCTATTCGAGGGCTCGCGCTTGAACGACTTCGCGTATTGGTCGGCGCTTGGCAGCCGTGTGCGCGCACTTGCCGGCCGGAGCGCTCTCCCGGCAATCGAGACCTTGCCCGAAAAGAAGCCGTAAGCGCGTCGGGCGCGTGGCCCACAACGCCAAGTCCTGATGCTCGCCTTTTGCGAGAGGAGGCACGGCCTGCGCCAGCCGGCAGGCGGAGATCCTGCCACGAGTGACGCCCGCTACCTCGTCGGGGCTCCCGACGGCGCGGGTTCCGCATTGCACCTTAGGACACCGCAAGCGGAGTGCGCTCGACCGTCCTCTCGCCCGCGTCGTCGATCCAGGTGAACTCGAGCGTTCCTGGGCCCGGCACCCTGAAGAAAAATCCGACAAATGGATTGGCGGCGATGCCCGGTCCCCAGTCGGCGCTGAAGACGGTCGCGCCCTCGAACGTCACGGTGAAGGTGTGGATGATATTGCGCGGGATCGGCTGACCTTCGGGGGTCTTGCGGTTCCCGGTCTCCATGACGTGCTGGATCAGCGCCTTGATCTCGATGATCTCGCCTGGGGCAGCGCTTTCGGGCAGCTTGATGCGGGGCTTTGCGGTCATGCCTACGTGTCCTAGTTTCCGCAGCCGCCGATCGTGACCTCGATGCGCCGGGTGGCGATGAGGAGCTTGCCATCACTTTTCTCGGCGAGCGCGATCACGTCCTGCGTGCGCGCCAGCCGCATGCGCCCCTTGACATGCGCCTTGCCTGAGGCCGGCGTGAGATGGAACGCGGCCACCGCCGGCTGCGGATTGGAGGTCGACAGCAAGTGGATGGTCTTGATGTAGTCGGTCTCGCTCATTGGACTCTCGACCGAGATCTCGAACGGGACGTTGTTGCCGTTCTCGGCGATCTCGTCGAGCTTCAGTGTGACAAGAGCCTCTTCAGGAGCAGCCTCTCCGACGAGCAGGCGAAAGGTGTTCCAGAACGCGAGCGAGCGCTGACCGGCCTCCGTCGCCGCTGCGGCCGGCAACGCAGAAAGCGCCTTTGCGAAAAGGGCTGACGCAAGTGTGCCGAGCACGACGTCGCGCCGGTCGAGGATATGGATGCCGATTGGCCGATTCTGCATGTGGGCGGCCCCGCCGGCGGCTTCCAGAATAGGTATCCGACTGCTAGCATATGCCCTTCGAGGGGCGCAAATGAAGACGTCGTAAGGCGCGACGGACGGGCGCGAGAGCCGAGGCACTGTGGCATACCTACGTCGCATTCCCGCTAGGTTGCTGGGCCGGTCAAGCCTTTGGCTTCTCGCCTGCAGCATTTCGCTCCTGCTCGCTGCTGTGGCAACGGCCGGGACCGACGCCTCGGCCCAGCTGCGCCTCATCATGGTCGAGGAGCCGGGTTGCCGCTTCTGCGCGCAGTGGAATGCGGACGTCGGGACCAGCTATCCAACAAGCGAGGAGGGCCGGTTGGCGCCGCTGCTGCGCGTAAGGCGGGCGGCGGACGAGCTCGACGGGCTGAAGCCCGTCCCCTTCACGCCGACGTTCATTCTCGTTATGGGTGGGAGCGAGGTCGGGCGCATCACAGGCTATCCGGGTGCGACCTGGTTCTGGGAGGAACTCGAGATCCTCCTGGCGAAGGCCGGTCATAGGGCGCCGGCGCCCGCAACGGCACGATCCGACTGATGGCACGAAGCGTACGTGTGCGCAGCGCTGCCGGCACAACGGCCAGCCCGACAGGGGGAAGGAATGGTGCTGATCAATCGCAGAGAGCTCGGGCGAGGCTTCGCTGGCGCGGCCGCGCTGGTGGCCGCGCCCGCCATCCTCAGGGCGGCGGGCGGCGGGCGCGTGGTGGTGATCGGCGGCGGACCGGGTGGGGCGACCGTGGCCGGCGAGGTCAAGGCGGCCGCACCGGAGCTCAAGGTGACGCTGGTCGAGCCGCAGACGGAGTATACGAGCTGCTTCTACTCGAACTTCTACATCGGCGGCATGCGCTCGCTCGCGAGCATCACGCAGACCTACTACGGCCTCAAGAACGCAGGGGTGGAGGTGGTTCACCAGTGGGTCGCCGGCATCGATCTCGAGAAGAGGCTCGTGAAGCTCAAGCGTGGTGCGGATCTGCCATATGATCGCCTCGTGGTTGCTCCTGGCATCGATTTCAAGTTCGAGGGCATCGAGCGCTACTCCGAGGCGACGGCCGAGGTCATGCCTCATGCTTGGAAAGGCGGCGCGCAGTCCCGACTTCTCCGCCGCAAGCTCGAGCAGATGGACGATGGCGGCACGGTCGTCATCGCCCCGCCCAAGATGCCGTACCGCTGCCCACCGGGACCTTATGAACGGGCGTGCGCAATCGCGCATTACCTCAAAACCGCGAAGCCGAAATCCAAGCTCGTCATCCTTGATCCGAAGTTGATGTTCTCGAAGCAGCCGGTGTTCGAGGAGGCCTTCAACAAGTACTACGCCGACATCATCGAGCTGCATCTTACGAACGACATCGACGATTTCTCGGTGACCCGGGTCGATGCGAGGACCGGAGAGATCGAGACCAAGGCCGGGCTCACGGTCAAAGCCGCGGTCGCGAACATCATCCCGCAGCAGACGGCGGGCCGCATCGCGATCGAGGCCGGGCTAGCCGACGGTGACTGGTGCCCGATCGAGCCCGAGAACTTTCAGTCGGCGAAGGCCAAGGACGTCTACATCGTGGGGGACGCGGCCATCGCCGCCGACATGCCGAAATCGGCGTTCGCCGCCAACAGCCAGGGGCGTGTGGTGGCGGCCGATATCTTGGCCGAGCTTGCAGGGCGCAAGCATCCGGAGGGACATTTCCGCAACACGTGCTGGAGCTTTCTGGCTCCCGACGACAGCGTGAAGATCGGCGCCGATTATGCCCCCGGTGATGTCAAAGGCCGGCACCAACTCGTGGCGTCGGGTTCCTTCGTGTCCCAGCCGGGCGAGGGTGCTGCCTTGCGCAAGGAGGTCTACGACGAGAGCTTGGCTTGGTATGCGACCCTGACCCGGCAAGTTTACCAGCGCAAGGCGTGATTAAACCAACGCGTGTCACTTTGGGAACAGCAACGGGCACTCAAGCACTATAGGCACACAACTGCGTTACCCTCTGGTGAGGTTGGGAATTTTGACTTGATTGTGGCAAGGCGAATTCCTACCTGCATGGTCAATCGTCAGGAGTTGCGCCGTGCTATTGTCCTGCGTCGATACCTGTCTGTCGCTCAACGAAGAGTGTGTGTCCGAGGGCACGACCTGCGCCGCGCCGAAGCTTGTGCGCACGCTCGCTCCGGCTGAGCTTCTCTTCCACGACGGCGAGCGCCGCGGCGATGTCTGGCGCATCGTCGAGGGATCTCTCTGTCATTTCATCAGCTGGGACGGTGAGCGCCGGGAGGTGATCGAGTTCGCCTTCGTCGGCGATCTCATCGGTTTCGGACATCTCGACCGCTATGTGAGTTCGGCCAGTGCCATGACGCCCGCCAAGCTCGTCCGGGTGTCCGATGACGAGTTCATGCGCGAGATCAAATCCGATCCGCGTCTGGCGATGCGCTTGGCGGCCACGGGTGACCGCGAGTTCGAGGTGCTTCGATTGCGGTCGCTGGCCTCGGTCTCGAACGGCGCCCTGCCGCGCGCGGCGGCTTTCCTGTCGGCCCTGGCCCAACTCGGTGCGGCCGAGGGCCGGCCCGAGGGCTTCATCCCGGACGACGCCGTCAGCGACTGGAGCGCCGGACAAATCGGGCTCAGCGTGAGTGCGATGAGAGCCATCGTCGAGGGACTCGAACGGCAGGGCGTGGTGCGGCCGGTCAACGGCGGGCATCTCGTCGTCGATGCGCAGGCGCTCGACAGCCTGGCTGCCGCGTAGCCCCCGCATAAACCCGATTTAACTTGACCACCGTCGAGCTCGTGGGCTTCTCGCACCGACGGCGTGGGCTGTTCGCGCCGACAGCTGGCAATTCGGGGTTCTCATGCACGCTATCTCCACCTGCCGCCGGATCGGTCTGACGGTCGCACTGTGCCTGGCCCAGCAATCGCTTGGCCTGGCGGAAACGGCTCCGACGATGACGGCGGCCGAAGCGGGGGAGAAATTCGGGCTCGTACGAGCGGCGGCGGAATTCTGCCCGGCTGGCGTCGTCACCGAAAAGGGTAAGGCCTTCGCGGCCCCGTACGAGGCCGGTCCCGAGGCCGCTGTGTTCAAGGCAGAGGTCGATAAGATCGTCGAGGCGTGGCGCCAAGGCACACGGTGCGTCGAAGGCGAGATGGACCGTATGCAGCTCGCCATGTGCCGTACCATGCATCTCAGGAACTGCCGCGCGGTATGGGCGCAAATGGGCCCGGATGGCGCCGTGCTGCCGGGGCTCATCGACGCCGACTACAGCCAGACCGAAAAGAAGGACTGAGCGCGCCGGGTGTCGGGGACGGCTTCGTGCGGGGAGGGAGTTTAGCATGTCGGAGCAGACGGGGCTGCGGGCCGGGCTGGTGGGGCGTGCTGAAACTGTGGTCACGCCGGACAAGACCGCGCGTGCCGTCGGCAGCGGGACGGCCGATGTGTTCGCAACGCCAATGATGATCGCGCTCATGGAGGCGGCGGCCGTCGACTGCGTGGCCGGGCATCTGGCGGCCGGCGAGACGAGTCTCGGCACGCATGTCGATGTCTCGCACCGGGCGGCGACGCCCGCGGGCGCCGTCGTCTCGGCCACCGCCGAGTTGGTCGAGATCGACGGCCGCAACCTCGTGTTCCGTCTCGAGGCCCGCGACGGTCATGGTCCGATCGGCGACGGCCGTCACCGGCGCGCGGTCGTCGACGAGGAGAGGTTTATGCTCAAGGTGAATGCTAAGCGCTGACCGGGGCCGATGGATAAATTCTAGGCACGAGGATTTCCCAGTGCTTCGACTTTTTGGTAAGCTTACCAAAAGGGATTGGGAGATTCGCTATGCTTAGACGCACCATTTCGGCGTGCTTGTTCGTTGTTGCGTCCGCTCTTGCTGCTCACGCTGGTCAGCAGGCCAAGCTCGAGAAGCCGCAACCTGCCGGGCCGCCACCTCCGCCGGCTTGCACCAATCCCGATGCTTGGGGCGTTTCGCGGACGGTCGAGATCGACACGACCGGCGGGCCTGGGTTTGGCCTCGAGCAGTACAAGGCCTACGACTTTCTCGAGCCCAAGGAAGTCATCCTGACCTTCGACGACGGTCCGCAGGTCAACACGACAAAGGCCGTGCTCGATGCGCTCGCGCACGAGTGTGCAAAGGCGACGTTTTTCTCGATCGGCAAGATGGCTGTCGGGCTGCCGGAGCATATTCGCGAGGTGGCCAAGGCCGGCCACACGATCGGCACGCACACCTGGTCGCACGTGAGCCTCAAGGCGAAGAAGGATCCCAAGGAGGCCGTGGACGAGATCGAGCGTGGCGTCTCGGCCGTCAGCCGCGCGGTCGGAACGCCGGTCGCACCATTCTTCCGGTTTCCGTTCCTGGCCGACAGCCCGGATCTTCTCAAGTACCTTGCCGGCCGCAACATGGCCGTGTTCTCCATGGATGTCGACAGCTTCGACTTCAAGGTTCGTGATCCGGACAAGGTCGTGAAACTCGTGCTGGAGAAGCTCGAGAAGAAGGGCAAGGGCATCATCCTGATGCACGACATCCAACCGCATACGGCCAAGATGATGCCGGCGCTTCTCGCTCAGCTCAAGGCCGCGGGCTATAAGCTCGTCCACGTGCGTGCGAAGGACAAGGTGCAGACGATCGCCGAGTACGACGCGCTGGTCGAGAAGGATGTCAAGGGTCTGCCAGCCGCCGGCACCGAGCGGCCGACGAGCGCGGTCGTCAAAACGGTGCCCAACGATTGACGCGGCCGTGCCAGCGCTTGGAAAGCGAGCCCCTGCCACCATTTGGCAGGGGCTTTTTTCATTGTAAAGCCATGCTCTTGCCACGTCAGCCGGCAAGCTGCTATCTGCCTAGTGATTGCAACGTCGGGGTTCATGGCATGAGACCGAGCTTCCTCGTCCTGGTGCTCGCGGCTCTCTCCGGAGGTGGGCAGGCGTTGGCTGCGGCGCCGTCGTGCTCGGACGCCGATCTGGCAAAGGCCGTCGACGATGCCGGTGCAGCGCTGCGGCGCTTCAACGCCGAGGAGCAGCCGAAGCTCGAGGCCAAGCTCGAGCAGCTGCGGGTCAAGAACGGCTGGTCAAAGGAAGAAGCGGCGGAGAAGGGACTGGGGTCGCTCGAGGACGAGCGGTTGAGGTCGCTCGATACCCGGTCCGACGAGCTCTTGACCAAGATCGATACGCTCGGCCGTCCGTCCGGCAGCGCCGCCGACTGCTCGGCCATTCCCGCGATCGAGCAGGCGGGCGAGGCGCTGATCGGCACCATGAAGGAGAAGTCCACCTATACGCTCGCCAAGCTCGACAAGGCACTCGGGATCGAGGCGGCGCCTGCTCCGCCGCCACCCTCGACCGCAGAGCCGAAACCGGCAGAGACGAAGGTGGCCGCGCCGGCACCACCGAAGCCTTCTTCGGCAGCGGTTCCTCAGGCGAGCCCTCAGTCGGCGCCGAAGCCAGCAATGCCAGCCTTGCCGGCGCCGCCGCAACGGACCGATCCGCTTCCCTGGTCGACGACCACCGCCGGCCCGCCGCCTTCCGCTACGGGGCAGCCTAGCCCGCTTTTCGTACCCGATCCCAATGAGGACGGTTACACCATCGAGGAAATCCGCGACGCGACCGGGGGCTTCTTCGGTACCATCTCAACCAACCTCGCGACGGTCCTCGAGCATGCCTTCTCCGTCGCCGGCAAGCCGACTGCCTACGTGCTCGGCACCGAGGGAGGAGGTGCGTTCCTGGCTGGGTTGCGCTATGGCGAAGGGACGCTCTACATGCGCCAGGGCGGCAAGAGCAAGATCTACTGGCACGGACCGTCGATCGGCACCGATTTCGGCGCCTCCGGCTCGCGAACGCTGTTCCTCATCTACAAGCTGAGAGATGCCGACGAGGTCTTTCGTACCTATACGGGCGTCGACGGCTCGGCCTATCTGGTCGGCGGTATCGGCTTCACACTGATGAAGGGCGGCAAGGTCGTGCTTGCGCCGATCCGTACCGGACTTGGCCTGCGCTTCGGCGCCAACATCGGCTACGTCCGCTTCACGCCGCAGGCGACGTGGAATCCGTTCTGACCGGCGTCAGCTGGTGAGGCCGGTCGCGCCCGGCCTTTCTCTGCGTGTCCTCAGAACGCACCCGATAGCGCGCGATCGAGGTTGCGCAGGAACTTCTTGGCGATCTTGCCTGGCGAGGATGCGCCAGACCGCTTCTTGTGGATGCGCTGGACATCGGCCTGCGCCCGCGCCGAGGCCCGGTGATTGCCGGGCGACCCCGCTGCGACGGGCTCGCTCGGCGTTACGGGGGCAAACCCGCGCGGCGGAGGATCGGCATGCTCCGGAACGGGCGTCGCGGCAGGGGCTTCGTCGCTCGCCTTCGTTGCCGACGCAAGCGACGTTTCACGCTGCACGACCGACGGCGTGGCGGGCACGGCAGCCGCGTCCGTGCGGCACGCTGCATTGGGATTGGACTCGATCAGCGACAGCAGGGCGGGATCGGGACGGTCTACCGGAAGCGTGGCGTTGACCTCGGCGAGGAAGGCCTGCATGGCGCGTCGCGACGGCGAGGTCCAGGCGCCGCTGGCGTGGCCGTCATAGCAGCCCGCGCTGGCGAGGCTTCGCTGGAGCTGCACGATGAGAGCACGCCGGTCACTCGGCGCGGAGGTCGCTATCGGGGAGGCGCGCACGGCCGCGATCGGCCGCGGTACGGGGGCTGCGGCCGTCGGCTCCGATCCTGCAGCGGGTGCGGCGACGGGCGTTCGAGCTGAGGGGGGAGCCGGCTGCGTCCCAGCAGCAGGGGCCGGTGGCGTCGGGACCGGGTGCGCCGCGAGCGCCGTTGCGGGCACGACCGCAACCTCGACCGGCGTGGAAGGCCCGCTCTCGAAAGTCGGGAAGGAGACGCGGAACGTCTGCGGATGATAGGAGGTGGCCAAGCCCGCCACGACGCCGGTTGCAGCGATGGCCACGAGACCAGTGCCGATACGCGCCGACGTCAGGCGCCCGAGATCGAGCGAACTCGTGGTCAGCATGCGCGCCAGGGCATCCTCGATCATGTCGTCCTCCCGTCCCGCTCGTCTGAGCTAGCCCCGGCAAATGGCGAAAAGGCGCCGGGAGTGGGGCGAATTGGGAGCGGACGGCGAAGAGACCTGAAGCGAGCGCCTAGGGCCAGCGTCGGAGCGACGTGCGTTTGAAGGTCCATTCCGGAGTTGCGAGCTCGGCTCCGAAGTCGAGGCCGTACCAGGGGGATCCGTCGGCCGCGGCCGGGTTCTTCAGGACGTGGATATCCTGGGCCGGCATGTAGCTCTGGAGCAGCAGAAAGCGCTTTTCACCGGTCTGCGGGTTGCGGACCATGTCGGCTACCAGCACGGCATGTCCCGGAAAGCCGCCTTTGATGAACACGTCGCCTATGGCGATCTCCTCGACCGCGACCGGCGTCAGCTCGCGTTCGAGGCTGTAGGTTCCGGCGTAGGCGAACACTAGGTCCATGTACTTGCGGAAGCCGTCGTAGGTCTGGCTCTTCGCGGCCGAGAAGCGCCGCCGCTTGCCGTCGGTGTCGTTGAAGGCGATGTCCTTGGTGCGTCCAGCAGCGTAAAGCCATTCTCCCCGGAGCCTCATGACGGCGTCGGCGCATTGCTGCAGGTCGCGCTTGCCGACGTCGATGTCAACGACCGCCACATGCACGTCCTGGCGCCACTTGGGCCAGCCCGCATGCGTCATGACCGGAGCGCCGTCGCGCTTCATCGGCAGGCTGCGCAGCCATTCGGACCAGCTGCCCTCGGCCGCTAGGACGCGCTCGAAGCCCTTGGGTGGCGGAATGCGGGTCGCGAGTGTGCCGTGCTCTGGTGGGCCGGCCGTCCAGGCGTAGCGGGGAGCGGCTGTCGCTCCCATCGTCGCGACCGGTAGGAAGAGCGTTGCGAGGATAATGAAAATCGTGCTGCGGCGCATGAAACGATGAGATGAAGGAGAGGGAGCAAGGGTGCCTGCATGTGCGGCAGGACGCTGCTCGAATAGACAGTTAAAATGGCAGCCAGGAGGCGCACGATCCCCAATTTTTTCAATCAGGTTTTTCGCGTTAAGGGTGTGTCAGGGTTAAGAATGTCTTAACCGGGTACGTCGCGCAGATGCCTGCAAATTCCTGCAGTGCCGCGTAACTGACTGATAATACTGCGCCGCAAAAAATATCCGAAATTGCCGCAATCCATGTCTGATTCTTCTTGAGAGTCACAAATGAGCCACTATTATGCCCGCATTGGTTGCAGGTGTTGAGTATCGGTCATGTTGCTCGTTCAACCCAATCCCAGCTCCACCGTCGAGGCATCGAAAGCGCCGGCTCTCAGCCTCGATCCAACGCCCCTGGTTGCTGGGTTCATTCCGTCAAGCGACATCGTTTTCAATCCCGAGTTTCCGCTCGCTCATATGCCGAGCCGGGTCGCCGTCGGGCAGAAGATCTTCCGCGAGGGCGAGAAGCGAGCCTTCGTGTACCGCGTCGAGAGCGGCAGCGTCCGTCATTGGCTAGTTAAGGAAGACGGCAGGGCCGAGCTCATCGGCTTCGCGTTCCCGGGTGACCTTGTCGGGCTCGGGTTCCTGGAGCACTACGCGAGCTCGGCCGAGGCGGTGCTCGACACCGTGGTCACGCCGTTGCCGGTTGCTGAGGTCGAGGCGCTCGCCAAGACCGACGAGCAAGTTGCTGAACGCTTTCGGGACGCAGTCGAGCTCGAGTTCGAGGTTCTGCGCGAGCGGGCGACAGCCGGAGATGCGAGCAAGCCGCTGGTCAGGCTCGCGGCCTACATCCTGGCGGTCGCCTGTGCCAACGACGTCGAGCACGGCAATGGCTTGGTGGTACCCGACGGCGTCGGCTGCGGGTATGTTGCGGCCCAGCTCGGCCTGACGGTCGATCGGCTGGCCGAGGAGCTCGCCACGCTCGAGCGGCGCGGCCTCGTCGCCGTGTCGCCGTTCGGCCTCGAGGTCGCCGATCTCTCGGGGCTGGAGGCGGTGATCGATTGATCGCAGGCTGGGTGTGACGGGGATTTGGGGCGTGGGATCACGTCACGTCGTCACCCGTCGGCCGTATGGCGCGGTGCAGCGCGCCACCCTCGTTCATCTCTCGTCGCACATTGCCCGTCTCCGTCCGACCGGCTGGGACCGGTCGGGCTCCACCCATGTTTAATTTTGACTAATCATACCCGTGCAATAGTAGTTGCTGGACCGGCTTTGCCGGCGGGGTGCCGTGTGGGCTTCCGGAGCGGCAGAGTGGCTGATGACCTTCGTGCTTTTCCTGCTCGTCGTGCTAGCCGTCGCCATGGTGCTCGCCATGCGCAGGGCTCCGGGATGGCTGTGGGCCGTCGCCGCCGGCTCGGTCGTCTTTCTATGGCAATCGGGTCTCTGGCATTCGGCGCTCTCCGGCTATGGCATGCACTGGGAGTGGCCCCGGCCAGGAGTTTTCGGCCTCATCGCGTGGCTGCCGACGGTGCTCCTTGGACTGCTCGCAGTGCCGAAGCTGCGCCGCCGCTTCCTGACCGCGCCCGCCTACGGTTTCATGAAAGGAATCGTGCCCAAGGTCTCCGACACCGAAGCGCAGGCTCTCGAAGCCGGCACTGTCGGCTTCGACGCCGAGCTCTTCTCCGGCTCGCCGGACTGGACCAAGCTCCGCGCCGTGCCTCCTGTCGTCCTGACCGCCGAGGAGCAGGCTTTCCTCGACGGACCGACCGAGGAGCTGTGCCGGCTGATCGACGACTGGAAGGTGCGCCACAGCCTGCGCGAGATCCCTCCCGAGATCTGGGAGTTCGTGAAGGCCAAGGGCTTCCTTGGCATGCTGATTTCGAAAGAGCATGGCGGGCTAGGCTTTTCGGCCCAGGCGCAATCCTTGATTCTCGGCAAGATCGCCTCGCGTTCGCCCGATGTCGTCACCATCGTCATGGTGCCGAACTCGCTTGGGCCGGGCGAGCTCATCGAGCGTTACGGCACTGACGAGCAGAAGCATCACTTCCTGCCTCGGCTCGCGCGGGGCCTCGAGGTGCCGTGCTTCTCGTTGACCGGGCCCACGTCCGGCTCCGATGCGGCGACCATGCGCGATATCGGCGTGGTCGTGAGGGGTGAGCACGGGGGAGCTGAGACGCTCGGCATCCGGCTCTCGTGGGACAAACGCTACATAACGCTCGGGCCCGCGGCGACACTCGTCGGGCTCGCCTTCCGCCTGTTCGATCCCGAAGGCCTGCTCGGCAAGGGCGAGGACGTCGGCATAACGGTCGCGCTCATTCCAGCCGATCACCCCGGCGTCAACATCGGCCGCCGACATCTCCCGGGCGGCGCCGCCTTCCCCAATGGACCCAACTGGGGCAAGGACGTGTTCATTCCCATGAGCTTCGTCATCGGGGGCGAGGCGATGGCCGGGCAGGGCTGGCGTATGCTGATGGAATGCCTGGCGGCCGGCCGCGCCATCTCGCTCCCCTCGTCGGCGACGGCCGGCGCCAAGGCCATGCTGCGCGTGACGACGGCCTATGCTCGCATCCGGCGCCAGTTCGGGTTGCCCGTCGGGCGCATGGAGGGCATCGAGGAACCGCTCGCCCGCATGGTCGAGACGGCCTACGTCAACGAGGCGGCGCGCGCAGTCACGGCTGCCATGGTCTCGCGCGGAGAGAAGCCATCGGTCATCTCTGCGCTCATGAAATACCAGACGACCGAGCGGCTGCGCCGATCCCTCAACGACGCCTTCGATATCCACGGCGGGCGGGCGATCTGCGACGGACCGTCGAACTATCTCATGAGCGCCTACTTGATGATGCCGGTCGGCATCACGGTCGAAGGCGCGAACATCCTGACCCGCACGCTCATCACCTTCGCCCAGGGGGCGCTACGCTCGCACCCCTATCTCTTCCGCGAGGTCAAGGCGCTCGAGGAGACGGACCGGGAGCGCGGGATCGATCGCTTCGGGGAGGCGTTCTACGGACATATCCGCTTCACGCTCTCGAACATCGCCGGCGCGCTCTTTCACAATCTCAGCCTGGGATGCTTCGCGTCCGCGCCGGAGGATGTCGGTGAGCAGAAGCGCATTTACCGGCAGCTCTCGCGCTCGAGCCGCAATTTCGCGGTGGTTGCCGACCTGTCGGTAGCGCTGCTCGGTGGCGGGCTCAAGACCAGGCAGAAGCTCACCGGACGGCTCGCCGATGCGCTGTCCGAGCTCTACATGCTGTCGTGCGTTCTGAAGCGATACGAGGACGACGGCCAGCCGAGGGCTGACAGGGCCATCGTCTCACATGCCGCCGCCAACGGGCTCTACCGCTTCGAGCAGGCGCTGTTCGGAACAATATTGAACTTTCCGCACAAGTGGGCCGGCGCGATCATGCGCTTCCTGGTGTTCCCCTATGGGCGCCAGTTCTATCCGGCCTCCGACAGGCTCGGTAGCCGCGTTGCGCGCCTGGCGCTCGAGCCCGGCGAGGTGCGGGACCGGCTGACTCGGCATATCTACGTATCGAACGACGTTGCCGACCCGACCGGGCTTCTCGAGGTGACGTTGACGAAGGTGGTG
>JAGVSR010000168.1 GCA_019137195.1 Alphaproteobacteria bacterium | reverse complement strand
GCACGAGGAGGCCAAGATCGACGCGTCCAGTCTCGGCGAGAGCGAGCGCGCCGGCTACCAGCACGGGCAGCACAGAGGCCGATAGGAAAGCCGGCCGCGTCGCCGCGAACAGCATAAAGGCACGGTTGGCTACGGTCTGGCGGTGGAACACCGAAACATTGGGCTCGCTCAATGGGTCCTCCGAATAGGGTGTTGTCCGCGCAGCGGTCAGGGCAGGTCGCGGCTTCTGAATACGAGATAGCCGGCCGCCCCGCACAGGAGACCGAGGGCCGCCGGATAGGCGATGGCCCAGAGCAGATAGCCCGCATATCCAAACGTATCGAGGATGACATATGCCGACGGCCCCAGCATCACGAGCTCGGGATCGAACAGCATCATGGCCGCCGTGCGGAAGGCCTGCAGCGGATTCAGAAGTGCAATCGCCACCACCGTTGCCGCAGGGGTCTGACCGCGGATCATGAGGCCGAGAAAGACAAGGTCGAGAAACAGCAGCAACCCGAGCCAGATCATGAAAGCCCCACCCTGGGCAATGTCGGACGAGCGGGCGACGCTCGAGACGAGGAACCCGATGCCGAGAAAGCAGAGGGCGAGCGACAGGAGGAGAGCCGTGTTCACCGCGAACTGCACCCAAGGTATCGCTGCACCCTTGACTGCGCCGTAGGCGGCGGCGCCCACCATTGCCAGGAACACCGGCAGGAAGACGACGGCGAACCGGCCTATGAACCGCCCCCAGTACCAGCCGCCGAGCGAGACCGGCAACGACAGCATGTACTCGAGCACGCCCGCCTCGCGGTCTCCGGCGAGAGAGCGCACGGTCGTTATCAGCACGAACACGGGCAGAATCGCCATCGACAGCTGAATGTAGGTGACGAGCAGGCGCGACAGGCCTGTAAAGCCCAGCACGCGGCTATCGGCGAGACCGAACGAGAACAGCACAGCGACCAGACCGCCGAACACTAGTGAATAGATCACGAACCAGCGGGCTCTCAGGGACTCGGCAATGTCGAGCCGGGCGGCATTCACGACATCCTTCATTGGCGTTCGCTCCGTCTCACGTCTTGGTCGCGCAGAAGTTGCTGGCGCGCCGTGCCAGAACCTTCCTCTGCATGTCGTCGAAGCTAACCGCTTCAGCACGCTCGTCGGCAACAGCACCGAACCCGTGCGCCATGGGGCTCTGCATTCCTTCGACGAAGCGGGCCTTGCGGGCGTCGAGCCAGACCTTGCCGGTCTCCACGTCCATCACCCAGATCTCGACAGTTGGCTCGTCCTTCCAGGACTGGCGCGCCAGAAAATGGACCGCATCGCCGATGTCGTCGAACTTGTAGGCCTTGTGGTCCGCCCCGCCGCGAATCTCGGCGGCGAAGCGCGGATCGGAGATAATCATCCCGCAGAGATCGCAGCCGTCGCGCCCGTAGGCGATCGGTACCGGACCGGTGGCTGGCTCGTCGCTGCAGGCGGACACGGCGACCGCCAGCGCGGCAGCGGCGATTGCGAGCATAGCCCTGATTGGGGATACCCTCATTTCCCGGCACCTCCCTGAGCGACAAGGCGCGCACCCGGTGGCTCGCTCTCGATGTCGATCGACGTCAGCAGGCTGCCGTAGCGCGCCAGCGTACCGAGGAAGCGCAAGCGATCGGCCGCAGCGATCTCGCCGCACCACTCGAGACGATCACGGCCTTCCTTGAAGCCCCATTCGCGAATGGCCGCAGCAAATGCAGGATCGGGACGGCTGAGGCGCAGCACGCAGCTGGCAACGGCGCCCGCACTGCCGCCATCCGCCACGCGGTCGTCGAGCACGATGCGGCCGCGGTCGATCTCGATCACGCGATTGACAAGCCCCGCAACCTCCTCGAGCCGGTGCGAGGATATGATGACGGGGTCGCTCCGGCGCTCTCCGAGCAGGTCGAACAGCGCCTTGCGAGCCGCAGGGTCGAGGTTCGCGGTCGGCTCGTCCAGAATGAGGAGCCGAGAGGGCCGGCCAAGGGCGATGGCCGCAAGGATCTTCTGCTTCTGTCCGCCGGAAAGCTTCACGAACGGACGCGCCCTTACCTCGTCGTAGGCTAGCCCAAGGCGTTCCATGACGCCGATGATCGCTGCCGTATCGATCCCGCTCAGCGTCGCCGCAAACCGAACGAGCTCGGAGACCGGCATTTTGAGCGGTGGCGGCAGCTGCGGCACGAAACCGATGCGAGACAACACCTCACGGCGGTCGTTGCGCGGCGAGAGCCCGTCGATGCTGATGCTCCCGTCGAACGTGTACTCGCCGAGAAGGCAGCGGATGAGCGTCGTCTTGCCGGCGCCGTTCGAGCCGATGAGCGCGACGCGATCTCCGGCGCCGATCTCGAGCGATAGGCTGTCGAGCACGGGCCGCGACCGGAATGCCTTCGTGACGGCCTCGATCTTGATCACAGCATGTCTCCGATGCCTTTGACCTTGAACGTCAGCGCGCCCGGCATGCAGGCCTCCAGGCACATGCCGCAGCGCGTGCAATCGGGACCGGCCTGCATCACCGAGTCGTACGCCCGGTTCTTGATGGTGAACTCGAGAACGTGCGGTACGAGGCAGGCATTGCGGCAATTGCCTTCGTGCAGGCAGAGACTTGCGTTCCACTCGATCTTGACCGGCGACGTGACGCCGACGAAGCCGTAGGTGAGGCCTATCGGGCAGGCATAGCGGCACCAGAAGCGGCGGATGTAGAAGACCTCGACCAGCAGCAGCACGGCGACCCATACGAGAGCCATACCGCCGCCATAGACGAGCGCACGCGAGACGATGCCGACCGGCGAGATGGTCTCGAAGACCGTATAGCCAGTGCCGAGCGCGAGGGCTGCGAATACGACGTAAAGCACGGTCCGGAGCCGCCGGTCGAGCGGGTGATCCGAGACCAAGCCTTTTTCGGCGAGCTTCAGGTGCAGCATCTCCGCCCACTCTGAGAGCAGGTGATAGGGGCACGCCCAGGCACAGAACGAGCGTCCTCCGACGAGCCACCAGAGGAAGGCAACCGTGACCATGCCGATGAGGAGGTTGATCAAGATCTCCTTGTAGGCCAAGGCGACCTGCAGCGATGAGTTGAGGTCGGCCATGTGGAAGCCGACGAAGCGCGATGCGGTGAGGGCCCCCTCCACGAGTTGTACGTCGAGGTGGAAGGAGACGACGAAAAGAAGATTGATCAAGATGATCGACGGCCACCGCCACTTGCGCCAGCGAAACGTCGCCTTGGTCGTCTCGTGCTTGTGGAGCAGCTCACGGCGATACTGGCGCTGCTCGGGCGTTGTTTTCCAGGCCTGCACCTCGCGCATGCGCTCCGTCCAATCGGACTTGTCGCGCCGCCTGGGCTCGCCGCCGAGCATAACCCTGACCCCCTCCCCCATCTCGGACCAGGAGAAGCGGTGCGTGCCGACGGGCGGCGGCTCGGACGGCATGGGAGGCAGGCCGCCATTGCCCGCCGCCGCCGGCTTTCGGTCCTCACCCTTCTTGCTACGCTCCGGCTCGGGTGCAGCAGGCGGCATGATGTAATCGTCGACGCTGCTCATGATTTACGCCCTCCCTTGAGCCGCGGCCCAGGTCAAGCGCTCCTCGACCTCGATGCAGGGCTCCGCGACCGGGCAGATCATCTCGCACATCCCGCAGCCGACGCAGGCCTCGTGGACGACGGGTGTTCTCGACGCGCCGAGCGGATCGCTCTCGAGCGGCTCGAGGGAGATCGCATCCTTGATCGGGCACTCGCGGACGCAGAGGTCGCAGAGCGTGAGGTCGTAGGGGTGCGACGCAACGGGAATCGGCGTCCAGCGGTCTACCTTCACGTAGCGGTGGAGGCCGGGAAACGCAGGACCGCGCGCCACGCCCTTGAAGCCCTTGCCCTGGCGCGCGAGACAAGCGTCTGGGCGCGTGAGCCGTGCAAGCCCCATGCGTGCCTGCTCCTTCTTGTCGAGCTGGTGGCTCAATGCGCCGGTCGGGCACGCCAGCACACACTGGACGGCATCACACGAGAAGTCACAAGCCTGCCTGCGCGCGTCGATGTAGGGCACGCCGTTTCCGAACCCGTCCTCGGCATCGGCGAGCTCGATGGCACTCACGGGACAGACCTGCACGCATTGCCCGCATTTGATGCAGGAAGCGAGAAACTCCCGCTCGTCCAGCGCGCCGGGCGGCCTCAGACGCTTGACCCAGCCCTTGACGAGGGGGACATATCCCAAGAGTGCCAGCCCGATGACGCCCGTTCCTGCGAGCACCGAGAGCAGGAAGCTGCGCCGCTCCTTCTGCTGACGCGGGCTAAGCTCCTTGGGACGGAGCATGGCGGCAAGGGAGAGCTTTTCGGTCATTGCCTCGCACCTGGGCTCCTGTGCAATCCAAACGGATCGAGACGGCCGGAGCCGTCAGTCGTCAGTCTCGTAGACCATGGGCGTGTCCGACTTTCCCTCGTCCTCGGCGGCTGGACCATGGTTCGCCTTCGCGAGATCCGGATCGTCGTCGGGCCGCATGGGCGTAAAGTCGCGCGACACGCGCGGCTTGCCGTCCTCGAGGAGCTTCAATGGCTCCGAGAACGGAGCCAGTCGCTCGATGAAATCGAGTGCCGCCAAGGCAGGCGAGCCCTTGAAGAACCCGGCGGCCGGCACGTCCATCCACAGCCGGTCGGCGTAGCTTCTCATGATGAACGGCTTGTCCCCGATGCCGTCGCGGTCGCGGTCGAAGCCTTCGTAGTCGTCCCAGAAATTTCGCTGCCAGACCGCCTGCGCGGCGCGCTCGAAGCGGCTCATGGCCACCTGCTGCGCGTTCGACAGAAACAGATTGTCCTTGAAGATGTTGCCCGGCCGGTCGGAGAGAAAGGACACTCCGATGTCGTTGAAGGCGATGCGGTTGCCGTAGACGCGGGTGGTCGTCTCGGGCTCGAATGGTGTTATGTCGAACGCAAGCCCGATTGCGTTGTAAAGCACCTCGTTGCCGAAGATCTCGGCGTCGCTCGATTCCTTGAAGCCGATCCCCGTACCGGCCGGCCCCAACGCATGGAAGATGCGGTTGCCCCTCAGCACGATGCCCACACTGTACATCATGGAGATGCCGACGAGATTGTGGGCGAACGTGTTCCCTTCGACGAAGCTCCCCTTGTCGTACATGAAATGCAGGCCGTAGCGGCCATGCCGGACGTCGTTCCCGGTGATGACGTTGTCCTTCGAGTACCAGACCACGAGATCGCGGGCACCCGTGATGACGTTGTCCTCTATTCGGTTGGCGTCGCCATACCAGATGCGAATGGCATCGCCTTTGACCCCGAGTGCCACGTCCGCCTTCGACGTGATGCGGTTGCGGCGCACGACGTTGCGGCTCGCCTTCTGCAGGTCGACGCCGAACAGGCAGCCGTCGATTACGTTGTCCTTGACGACGTTGGAGTCGCCCTCGAGCCGGATGCCGGCATCGATGTCGTTGTGCTGGTCACCCGAGTTCAAGACCTCAAGGTTCTGAACCGTCACGCCGGAAGCAATCACGCGGATGACCGTCCCCTTGCCGCCGCCGTCGACGACGACCTTGCCGCGACCGTCGAGCGTAACAGGCTTCGAAATGACGACCGGTCCTGTATAGCGCCCCGGCGCTGGTGTCACGACTGCGCCGACCTCGGCAGCGTCGATCAACGGCTGCAGGGGCTCAAGCAACGGCGCGACAGTTGCGTTCTGGGCGGCATGCGCCGCTGGCGCTTGGCGAACGACGATGAGGCCGGCTGCAGCGATCACGAGAGCGCCGGCCACCAAGGGGGCGCTCACCGCTCTGCTTCTGCCTACCCTCAGCATGCCATTGGCTCCTCTCGAGCACCGGTCCCGACCGTCAAGCTCCGGCACTTGCCCGGCGTTCCTCCTCGTCGGCCTTGCGTCGGATCAGGAGAGCGAGCGTCATCAGAGCGGAAAGCAGAAGCAGGATCAGGAACCCTCGGTGCGGGTAGGAATGAGTCGAGAACTGCGCCACCTTGCCCTGCCCGAATACCGTCGGCATGAACGGCTTCAGCGTAAAGGCGCCCATCTCGTTCAAGCTGTGACCGTACCACCAGAGCCAGGCGGCATATTCGATAATGAAGAAGACGGGCAGCAGAATGGGCACGATGGCCAGGAGCTGCAGCCAGGGACCGTTCGTTCGCGCGACCAGGAGCACGGCAGCCATGCCCGCGAGCAGGATCCAGAACAGCGACTGAGCAACGACGGCCATCCGCCGGGCGATCGGACCGTTCGTCTCGGGCGCATTGAACCAGCGTCCCAGGCTCTTCTCGTGATGCCAGGCCATCAGCTGGGCCCCGCTGCCGGTCCACGGGCTGCGTTCCGACACGCGCTTGCGGCTCTGGTCCATCTCGTAAGCCTGCCGCAGAATATCGATGCTGAGATCCTTGCCCGTCAGGCGGCTCGACGAGGCCGCGGCGAGAATGTCTTTCAGGGTCTTGCCGCCGGCCTCGCCCGACCCTTCGTGCAACCGGCCGATAATTTCACCGAGCTTCGCCTGCCCGGTGTCATCCAGGCTCCTCTTCAGCTCCTCGTCGCTGGCCGAGGTGCTGGCGCCACTTGCGATGAGCGACTTCTTGAGCGCCGCGATGATCGGGCTTTCCTCTTCGCCTTCTTCGGCCTCGCCTTGACCGAGCGACACCACGAGCGCGTCGAGATAGGAGGCGCTCTGGTACCTGATGCCGTCGCTGCCGAAGAAGGCGACGGCCATCCAGGCGGCGATTGCAGTGAATGCCGCTCCCATGACGGCGAGGCGAAGCCGCGCGCTTCTGATGGCAAAGCCGACGATCATGGTAGCAACGAACGACAGCAGGAACGGCGAAAAGAACTTCTCCACTACGCCACCAGAGGCGATCGGGAACATGCCGACGAAATGGTTGATGGCGTCCATCTCGTGTACGCAGTCGAGCGCCTTCTCCTCGGCGATCTCATGCCTCGCCAGCAGCTCACAGCCGTTGAAGACCCCGTTCATGTGGAAGTTGATGCGCACACCGTCGGGAAACGCCTCGGGCGGATACTGCGGCGCCTTGAGCGACACCCACCACACCGGCGTGTAGTACACGATGACGAGGAGAACGAGGGCCGCCGCCGCGAGGGCGCGAACCATGACCTCGCGCTTGCCGCGACCTGCAGCGATGTCGACCGTGCCCATGACGAGGGTATGCTCCTTTGTTCGCGGGAGCGCCAGTCGCCCGTGCCCAAGCGGGCACGGGAGGCGCCACGTGGATAGAGCGACCGCGCTGAGAGACGGAAACCAGCGCTGCTCTTGCAAGAGCTCACTCGAAATCGGGGTTTTTCCATCCCGGAGGCGCAAGCTTCTCCGCTGGTGGCTTGAGGCGCGAAACGTAGTCCATGACCGCTTCGATGTCCCGTTCGCTGAACGACTTGATCTGGGCCACCATGTCCGGGTTGGAGTTACGCCGCTTGCCGCTCTTGATCTCGCGGAACTGACGAATGAGATAGTTGTAGTGCTGGCCCTGGATCAGCGGGTACCACTTGTCCGGGTTGCCCTCGCCCTGCTCGCCATGACACTTGACGCAATTGTCCTTGAACAGCTTGGCGCCGAGCTCCAGGTCCGTGCCCGCTCCGAGACCGTTGTCGGAGGTCATGGGCAAGGTCGCGATGTACTCGGCCACGTCCGCGATCGACTGCGGTCCGCCGATCTCCTGCGGTAACGCGAACGGATACATGGTCGGGTTGTCGCGGTTCTTGGCGCGGATATCCGACAGCTGCTTGATGACGACTTTGCGGTGCTGTCCCGCAAGTTGAGGGAACGTGCCGTCCTTGGCTCCGGAGCCCTCGGGGAGGTGGCAAGCCGAGCACACCTCGTAGACCTCGCGGCCATGCTCTTTGTCGGGCGTCAGATGCAACGCCTCGTCTTTTTCACCGCCTTCGGCGTTCCAGACGTTGACGTTGGTTTTCGCCCCAGAATCGGCCGGGGCCGCC
>JAGVSR010000094.1 GCA_019137195.1 Alphaproteobacteria bacterium | reverse complement strand
GCATTGGCACCTGGACGCACTGAAGCCCTTGCCCCATCGGGTGCGGCGGGTACTGGCAATCTCGTACCTCTTCGTCACGGATTCCAGCCGACCAGCAGCAACAGCACTGCGAAGCCGACCACGTAGCCGGCGGCAATGAACCAGCCGTGCCGGACCCAGAGGCCCACCGATTTTGCCTCTGGGTAGAGGTTCGACAGCGCCACGCCCGCCGACGAGCCGAACCAGACCATCGAGCCGCCGTAGCCGACGGCGTAGGCCAGCATGCCCCAGTCGTAGCCGCCCTGCTTCAACGCCAGAGCCGTCAGCGGAATGTTGTCGAACACCGCCGACACGACGCCGAGCCCGAAGGCCGTATGCCAGGAGGCCGCGGGCAGCTCCTCGACCGGCATCATGGAGGCCGTGAGCACCAGGGCGAGCAGGAAGAGCGTGCCCTTGACCACCTCGGGAACGATCGACCAGTCGGGCCGTCGGACCAAACCGGTAAGGAGGATCGAAACTGCGACCGCCAGGCCGATCACCGGCAACCGCTCGAGCAGCTCCGGCGCATAGAGATTGGCGAGCACATTGGCTGCAATCGCGGTTACGAGAATGACGACGACGATCCAAAGGCGGGTCCAGTGGATATGCTCGCCGGGAGCCGGATCCTTCTGGATCGGCTGATAGCGTTGCTGCAGGCGCGCGGCAGGGATGGCGAACACGAGAAAGGCTATGATCGCCGCGACGTAGGCGTGCAGCACCGAGAGCGGACTGACACCCGCGATCCACATCATGGTCGTCGTCGTGTCGCCGACGACGCTGCCCGAGCCGCCGGCGTTGGAGGCTGCGACAATGGCGGCAAGGTAGCCGATGTGTACCCGCCCCTGGTAGACGGCGCGTGCGACTGTGCCGCCGATGATGGCGGCGGCAATGTTGTCGAGGAAGCTCGACAGCACGAATATGAGGCCGAGTAGTGCGAGCCCTCCAGTCCAGTCGTCGGGCAGCACCGCCGGCATCTCGGCTGGAATGCGGCTCGCCTCGAACTGGCGCGACAGGAGCGCGAAGCCGACGAGCAGCAGGAACAGGTTGGCGAGCGTCACCCATTCGTGCGCGATATGACCGGCAAGCCCCGAGAGCCCGGGGCCGGTCTTGAAGCCGGTCAATAGAAGCTTCCAGAGCGCGACCGCCGTCGCGCCCGTGAGCGCCACCTCGAGCGTCCGGTGGTGGAACACGGCGATACCCGCGAGCGTCGCCGCAAACAGAAGGAACTCGATGCGGATGCCGGCGAGGTGGAGTGGCACGAGCGAAGCGGGGACGAGCCCTTGAGCCAGCGCTGCCGACGGCGCGAGCGTCGAGAGCACGCCGCCAGCAGCAGCGAGGCAGCCGAGCCTCAGCCAGGTTGTTGATCGAATTTGTGCCACTTGGGCGCCCCCTCGAGCTCTGCCGTCTGGCTTCCTGCGACTGCCGGCCAGGTACGGCCGCCGCGATCCGGAAGCGACCCTAGGGGGGCCCGGCCGCTCGATCAAGGCGGGCTCGCGTCCGCCGCTGCAGGCAGCCGACCGCCTGTGCTGGCCCCCGCGCCAGGCCTCTGGTTTGCCTTGCCAACGCCCTTGGGCTCGCCTAAGTCCGGTGAGCAGCGGCCTTGGCAATTGCGCCCGGCGTCACTCCTTCCCGGAGCCAGCCGCCAGAGTGACCGCGTATCGATCGCCGCCGGCATCCAGCAGGCGCCCGTAGCTCAGATGGATAGAGCACTCGCCTTCTAAGCGAGTGGTCGCAGGTTCGAGTCCTGCCGGGCGCGCCATTCTTGCTTGCGGGTTGCCGCCAGCCAACCCAACCCGCGTAGCGCTGTTCGAAGTTTCACTTCTCATGCGCGCCATTCTTGCTTGCGGGTTGCCGCCAGCCAACCCAACCCGCGTAGCGCTGTTCGAAGTTTCACTTCTCATGCGCGCCATTCTTGCTCGCGGGTTGCCGCCCACCAACCCAACCCCGCATAGCGCTATTCGACGTTTCGCGTCTCATGAGGGCGGCAGCAGCGGAATCATGCTCGGCCTTCAATGACTCGATCCGGTCTTCGGGACTGTCGTCCATGTCGATATACCCGCCCTCGACCATCTGATAGAGCCGCAGGCGCTGAACTGCATCCTCAACGCGCGCTTCGAGCCCGCGGATCCGGTCCGAGACAGCTGCCTCGCGCTCGGCACGCCGGCTGGCCCGCGACACGCGTAGGGCCTCGAGCCGTGCGGGAGCCGCGAGGCGATCCAGAAGGTGGCCGTTGACCGCGAACCGAGAGGACGGTCCTTATAGCAGCGCAGAGCCGAACGTTACCGCTTGGTCGGAATGATGGTGCGAACCCAGTTGCGGGCAATTGTGAGGCCGATTGCCTCGGCTTTCGGTCCCAGCCTCGCGGCCTCGGCTGGGTACCGCTCCAGCCAGCCGGGCCTGTTCTCTGCGAGCCACGTGGCGAACTGCCGGTTCCACATCTCGACCACCTTCCGGTCGGCCTCGAAATGAAATTGGATCCCGTAGACCGCACGCCCGATGCGGAAGGCCTGGTTCTTGACCTCGCGTGCGGTCGCGAGACGTCCCACGCCCGCAGGCAGCATGAACGTATCATCGTGGATCTGGAACACGGGAAAAGCGTTGGGCAGGTCGGCGAAGATCGGGTCGCCCTTGCCTTGCGGCGTTAGCCGCACTTTCTGCCAGCCGAGCTCGCTCGCTCCTCCGACGATGTTCCTACCCCCATACTCGCGCGCGAGCAGTTGGCTCCCGAGGCAAATGCCGAGCACCGATCGGTCGCTGTCGCCGAATGATCGCATCAGATTGCAGACCGCAGGGAGCCAGGGGCATAGGTCATCGGCAAGCGCGTTCTGCGTACCCCCAAGCACCACCAGCCCGTCAAACCCCTCCGGTCCCTGGGGTATCGGCTCGCCGAGATCGGGGCGCAGAAGCTGAACCTCGACGCCCGCCTCCTCAAGCGCGTCTCCAACGAGGCCGAGCCTGCACGCATCGACATTGTAGATTGCAAGAACGCGCATCGAGCTCTTGGTTCTTATTGTCGGCGCAAGGCCGCGATCATCTCAAGTAGCGGCCGGAGAGGTACTGCTCCGCGAGGCGACAGGTACCGGTCGTGTAGCCGACGCCGAGCTCCTGCGCCTCCTTTGCGTAGTCGTAATGCGACCCGACCCAGCCCAGCAGCAATAGCCGCCGGTACATGATCAAGGTGGGAATGATGTCGAAGTCGGACGTGGTGAGCCGCCTCTGGCCGAGGTAGCCGTCGATCCAGGACACCATCCAGTCGGACACCCGGGGATCGTCCTCAATGAAGCTTACGGCCGTCGCGAAGTCGTACATGTACCAGGCGAAGCCGCAATCGTCGAAGTCGATGACGTAGAGATCTTCGCCCCGGACCAGAAGGTTGGCCAGGCGAAGGTCATTGTGCGCGAGGCCGAACCGGTCAGGCCCCTTTCCATATTCGTCGAGGCGTCTCCTAATCTCGGCATCGAGCCGCCCCAACAGCGCAAGCTCCGGGGCGCCGATCCCGATCGCGTCCTGCCAGCGTCCCCACAAGGCCTTCGAGCCAAGAGCTGCATCATAGTCGCAATGGTAGCGGCGGAATCGCGCCGGCCGCTCCCACGTCATGCCGTGGAGCTGCATTCTGGCCGCCAGTGCGCCGAGCACCCGGAAGCTCGGCACGAGATCGCCGTCGGGGCTCGGCGCAGCACCCGGCAGCCATTCGAACGCGACGACGTGGCGAGGCTGATCGCCGCCTTCGACCTCGATGGTCTGCACTCGTGTGCCATCGCGGGCCGGGATCGCCCGCGGAGGGGTAACGACGCCTGCCTCGCGCAAGGCGTCCATCCAAAGGAGCTCCGACTCGATCTCGTCATTGGAATGGTAATTGGGGCGATGCACCCGGATGGCGGCAACGCGTCCGGTCGCCGGGTCGTCCACGCGATAGGTCGTATTTTCGGAAACGTTGGCAAGCGTGATGGTTGCGGCGGGAGAGAAGTCATATGCCGAAAGCACGTCTTTGATGACCGCATCGAGCGACGTGATCATGATGGCCGCTTTATCCATTGCCCCTCCTGCCAACCGCCATCACGAGCCCGCGTGCCCCGATCCTGCTTGAGACCATCCGTGCCGATCCAGCTCGCAAACCTTAGAGGTGGACAGCCTCGGAAGACTATGGTCTATTGGACCAACCTTTAAGCACAGCATTCCAGGGAAGCCTCCCGCTGTCAATAAGCACCGTGCTTGGCGCTCCAGGCTTCCATCGGCACGAGCGCTGGTCGAACGGGTACGAACGAGAGACGGCCATGGCCAATGAAACACGGGAATATCGACAGCCGACCGGCATCCTGGCCAAGGCGCCACTGAGCAACGCTGTACGCGTCGGTGACATGATCTTCGTAGCTGGTCAGATC
>JAGVSR010000066.1 GCA_019137195.1 Alphaproteobacteria bacterium | reverse complement strand
GGCAGCGCGCTTCTCGTTGGCGGTCAGGAACGTCGTGCGCTCCATGCGTGCCCATAACGCCTCGCGCTCCGGCGCCAAGGCCTCGACCTGATCGAGGTCGGGCCTGAGCTCCAGTGAGCCAACGCCCGATGGCCGGCTCTCCGGAGGCGAGTCGCCAAGCACAAGCGACGGGTCGTTGCCGGGTACCTTCCAAAATCCCGGCGTCAGCCAATGCGCGAAACTTTTGGCGGTCCTTTGCACGAGGGGCAGCACGGTCTGGCGCCAGAAAGCGCGTTGTGCCTCCTGGTAGTTCGAATAGGTATTGTCGCCGGGGATGCCCAAGAGCATCGGCGGCACGCCGACGGCGAGCGCGATCTCACGCGCGGCCGCGTTGCGTGCCTCGACAAAGTCCATCTCCTTGGGCGAGAGTCCCAGGGGCTTCCAGTCGAGCCCACCCTCGAGCAAGAGCGGCCGGCCGGCCTGACGGGCGCCCGTGTAGCTCGACTCGAGCTCGATCTTCAGCCGCTCGAACTGCTCGTTCGTCATCTGGCCGTTCGAGGCGGCGTAGACGAGCGCGCCCGAGGGTCGGGCCGAGTTGTCGAGCAGCGCCTTGTTCCAGGCAGATGCCGTGTTGTGGATGTCGATGGCGTTGGCGGCGGCCTCGATGGGGCTCATGCCGTAGTAGTCGTTCATGGGGTGGAAGAGGCGCACGTGCAGGACGCTGCGCACGCCGGGCGCCACCTCTCCCGCGAAGCGCACACTCGTCCCACCCGCCGTGTATTCGTATGCCTCCGGCCAGCCTTCGACGCCGGGCACGACCTTCATGCGGTCGGGGCGCAGCACGTGGAGCTCGCGGATCACTTCGCCGACCGCAACCGCCTCAACGTAGGCGTTGCCGGAGACGAGCAGAAAGCCGTACCAGGCCTCCAGGAGATCGGTGCCAGTCTGCTCGCCGTTGGGGCGGCGAAGGAGATCGAGGAGCGGGTGGTCGATCAGCTCGCGCTCCCCCTCGTAGAGGAGAAGCGGAATCGAGGCCGCAGCCTCGGCAACCATACGCACGGAGCGATAGACGATTGCGTTTTGCATGAAGCCTTCGCGGGCGAAGGCGCTGTAATCGCGTGGGGTCCACACCGGGCGCCCGAGCGTCTCGAAGGCGACGAGCGGTCCGGTGCGAGATGCCTTCCGCTCAAGTGACGTCCTCGCCCGGCCGGGCCAGAGCCCCGCCAGACGTTCCATGAAACGCGGCATGACGTGATCCTTCGGTAGGCGGGTCGCCACGGTGCCCGGGGTCAAACCCTGCGGGTACGGCTCCGTCCGCTAGTGTCCTTTCGAGCGCGACGGTCGATCCGAGCGTGTCGAAGAATGTGACGAACTTCGCGGCCGAGATACTAGAGGCTCCTGACCTGCGGGTCGGGGGTGCGGGACAGCATCAGCTCCGTCAACGCCCAGACGAGGGCGTCGAGCCGGTCGGGACTTCTGCCCTTCGACAGACCCTCTGCGCCGAAATCGCACATCTCGTCCTCTAGCGCGGGGTAGTGCCCTGCGTGCGATACGCGGCCCTCGGCATAGAGCGAGGCGATCGGTTCGGCGCGCAGCCACTTGCCGCGCGTCGCGCGGACCTTCGCCACCGGCACGGTGGCATCGATCTGCCTCAGAACCGCAAGCACCATGTCGCCACCCTGGTTGACCTCGGCAACGATGCGGTCGGCGCCGAAATCGTGGTAGGCGGCGAGCGCCGCCCGCGCCCACTGGTTGGGCTCGCGCCCTTGCAACGAGCGGTCAGCGACGACGTAGCCGCGCCGGTCGGGGCCGAGCCCCGCGACGACGATGCCGCAAGCATCCGAAGCGGCGGTCGCCGTCACCGGCGGGTCGACGGCGACCACGACGCGCTGGAGCTCCGGCATGCCCGCGACCCGATGCGCTTCGATCCAGTCGCGCCGCCATAGCGCCCCTGTCCGCTCGTCCACGATCTCGCCCAGAAGCTCCTGGCGGCCGAGCGCTGAGCCGGAGTAGCGGCGTTCCATCTCCGCGATGAAGCCCGGCGCCAGGAATGCTGCGTTGGCCAGGGTCGACGCGCGCGTCACGGCGACCGTGGAATCGTCCACAAGCTTCCTCACGAGCGGGATCGGACGCGGCGTGGTGGTCACGCAGACCTGCGGCTTGGCTCCCAACCGGAGTGCGAACTGCAGCATGTCCCAGGCACGTTCAGGCTCACGCCATTTCGCGAGCTCGTCGCACCAGGCGCAGTCGAACTGCGGTCCGCGCAGACTATCCGGGTTCGCAGCCGAGAAGAGCTGCGCGACAGCTCCGTTCGGCCATACGAGCTGGTTCTTCGTCGCCTCGAGCAAGGGCCGCTCACGATCGGGGTTGATCGCGAGCAAGCCCGAAACGCCTTCTATCATGATGCGGCGCACGTCTGCGATCGTCTCACCGACGAGCGCGATGCGGCGCGCAGGCTCACAGCTCGTGTCGAATACCTTGGCACGCACCCATTCAGCGCCCGTACGCGTCTTTCCTGCGCCGCGGCCGCCGAGGACAAGCCACACGCGCCAGGACTCGCCGGCAGGAGTGGTCGCGGGCGGCAACTGGTCGTCGCGTGCCCAGAAGTGCCAGTCATAGTAGAGGGCAGCGACCTCCGACGGCGTCAGCTCAGCGAGACTTTTCGTGAGCGAGCCACTGCGCGTTGAGGCGCTCAAGGCGCTCCACAATCTCTCGGCGGAGGCGCTCGGTCTCATGCGCCCCGGCGGCGGCTCCGCCTTCGGCGGTCCTGGTCTTTGCGAGCTCAGTGCCGACCTCCGTGATCTTCTCGAGGCAGCCGATGGTGGCGTTCAAGGTGCGGATATCGCGCTCCTCGTCCTGTGGCGTGGTGCCGTCGGGCGAACCCATACGTCTCTCCAGTTTCTCCAGTTGCATGTCGACGAGACCCATCATGCGGGCGAGGCGCACCTCGGGCCTTTCGCTACCCTGCCCGACCGCGACGGCGACGCGCGGCCGGCCGGCGGCCAGCGCCGGGCTCTTCGGGGTCGGCGCGCCGACATTCGGTCGGCGCTTCCACCCCTCTTTGGCGGCGTGGCGGGCAATGGTGCTGACCGCGATGCCATAGCTTCTGGCAATGGCGACCTTGGACTCGTCGGTCTCGGTGAGCGCATGGCGAATGGCCGCCCACGACGCCTCGTCGAGCCGCATGCCGTGCCTTGGTCCAGGTTGTCGGGGTGGTAACCGGCGGTGCCAGGGGGCGGGTTGCCGCCGCACCGCGAGGCACACTTTCGGTTATATTGAAAAGTTACCAGCAGAGCGGCGCGCTGTCAACGACTATATTCGACGTTTTGTTGTTTTCCTGCTCGCCGTCCGAATATTTTATTTGCGTATACTTGTTTTTACTCAAAACGCGCCAGAATAACACGATCACAGAGCACGGGGACAAGTCACACAGCAAACCTTGCGGACAATCCTCGCGGACAATCTGGTGGCTTGCGTGAGAGGCGCGCGAGCGGGAATGTGCGCGCCACCTGAGCGCCGTCTCCAGAGAAAGCCCATGTCCACTCCTTTCCCCCGCGGGGCCGCCCCGACCGGCCAGTTCCCCACCGTTCGCATGCGGCGCAACCGCCGCGCCGAGTGGTCACGAAAACTCGTGAGTGAAAGCCGACTCTCGGCTGCGGATCTCATCTGGCCCTTGTTCGTGCTCGAAGGCACCAAGGTTCGCCATCCGGTCGCGTCCATGCCGGGCGTCGAGCGGCTTTCAATCGATCTCATCGTGGAGGCGGCGCGCGAAGCGTCCGATCTCGGCATTCCGGCGCTGGCGCTGTTCCCATACACGGACCCGAACCTCAGAAGCGACGACGCGCGCGAGGCGTTCAATCCCATGAACCTCGTCTGCCGGGCGACACGCGCGATCAAAGCGACCGGCCTCGACATCGGCATCATACTCGACGTGGCGCTCGACCCCTATACCAGCCACGGGCACGACGGCCTCGTGCGCGACGGCGTGATCCTCAACGACGAGACAGTTGCGGTCCTCATCAAGCAGTCGATGGTACAGGTCGAGGCAGGTGCCGACATCCTGGCCCCGTCCGACATGATGGACGGGCGCATCGGTGCCATCCGTGCTGCGCTCGAGGCGGCGGGCCATAGCGACACGCAGATCATGTCCTATGCCGCCAAGTACGCGAGCGCGTTCTACGGACCGTTCCGTGACGCGGTCGGCTCGTCGTCGACGCTGAAGGGCGACAAGCGAACCTACCAGATGGACCCTGCGAACTCGGACGAGGCCATGCGCGAGGTTGCTCTCGACATCGCGGAAGGCGCCGACATGGTGATGGTCAAGCCCGGCATGCCCTATCTCGACATCGTGCGGCTCGTTTCGGAGACGTTCAAGGTCCCGACCTTCGCCTACCAGGTGTCGGGCGAGTACGCGATGATCACGGGCGCCGCCGAGCGCGGCTGGCTCGACGCCGACAAGACGATGATGGAGAGCCTGCTCGCGTTCAAGCGCGCCGGCGCGGCCGGCATCCTCACCTACTTCGCACCTAGGGCCGCGAGGAAGATTGCGGCCGAAGCATGAAACGTGCGCGTTGAGCCACGCAGTCAAGGCTACCCCTACCTGCCACTCCGTTTCGGCGCAGGCGCGAACCCGAACCGGCAAGAACATTCGGCTTGTTGCTTTGCGCCTCGGCTTGGTGCGCCGGCGCACCAGGTCTCCAGATGTCAGCGGAAACGCACGCCCCCTTCCGGGCCGCGCAACGATGGATCAAAGCCTCCCGCCTGCCACTAGGATGCCGCCAACGACGATCACAGCGGCGGCGGCAAGGCAGAGGATGGCGCGACCCATGACCTGCTCGAGTGAACCGCCGTCGCCGTCGGCGTATGCATCTCGTGGCTTGCGGCCGGAGATCATGGCCTGCACCAAGGGGTCCTTCTTGATCAGCTGATAGAGCAGGTTGGCGGCGATGTGGACGGTAACGAGCGGCAGCAGGACGTAGTCGAAGATGCGGCGATGCCAGCCTCGCGCCCACCCGTTCGTCCCCTCCTCGACCAGACGGTAGAGCGGACCGCCGACCAAGTCGTTGTCGTCGGTGGCGAAGAGGCCGAACGAGGCTTGCGCAACGAGCACGCCGAGAAGCGCCAACACCATGATCGCGCCAGCCGGGTTGTGGCCGAGATAGCGATGCGAGCGGCCCCGCGCGAGATCGCGCAGGTAGCCGATCGCGCGGCTTGGCCCTTTCACGAACGTCACGAAGCGCGCGCGCCGGGGACCGACGACACCCCAAAGCAGGCGCCAAACGAGAAGCACCAGGATCGCGAGGCCGTTCCAGCGGTGCCAGACCATCAGGCGGTCGCCAATTGCGCTCGCAAACTCGGCACTGACCCAGGCCGCGAGCACGAGTGACACGAGCGTCCAATGGAAAAGCCGAGTCGGCAGATCCCATGCGACCACCGTCTCGGCGCTCAGGGGCAGCCGTTCCGTCACGGCGAGGTCAGTCCTTCGGCTTGCGATATTTCTTGTGGCATTCCTTGCAATTGTCGACGACCTTTGGCCATTCGTCGACGAAGTTCTGCTCGTCGGTGATGGCCACCGAAGCCGCCTTAGCCGCGTCGGCGAGTTTCGCGAAGCGATCCTCGAAGTCTTTCTTGCTCTCCCATATGGCCGGCAGCGCCTCGGTGTCCTCGCCCGTCTTCGAGTCGTCGGGGAAGAGTTTCGGCAGCACGGCCACCTTGTCCTGGATGAGCTTCAGGGTCTCCTGCACCTTGCCGAGGTCGAAGTCGTCTTCACCCTTGAACATCTTGCCGACCTTGCCGACCGCCTTGCCCATGGCCTCGAGATGATCCTGGCGCTCTTTGATGACGGCGACGTTCTGCGCGAGCGCCACTGTAGCGAGCGTGGCAACTGCTGCGGTGACGACGGCTAGTCTCGAACGCATGGGAACCCCCTGTCGTTGCATGAGATCGGTTGCGGCAGGCGCGATGCTGACACCGCCATTTCACCCTGTCAACGCAGGCGGGACGCTGCCGGGTCAAAGCTCGGCCCAGCGCCGCAGCAGATTGGCGTGGCTCTTGGAGACGAGATCGAATGCCTCGCTCTTGCCGTCACGCGCGAAAATCAGACGCCGCGCGCGATCGAGATCGAACAGCATCTCGCGGGCCGGTGCATCGCGCACGCGGCTTTGCACCCAAGTGGCGGCCACAAGCCGCTCGCCAGAGGCCACCCTCTCGACACGATGGAGCGTGGTCGAGGGATAGACGACAGCATCGCCCATCGGGAATTTGGCCCCATCCTCGCCGGACGGCGTCTCGAGCACGAGCTCGCCGCCTTCGTACGAGGACGGGTCGGAGAGAAACACGGTCACCGACAGGTCGGTGCGCATCGGCCGGTCCTTGTCCATGATCGCATCATCGACGTGGCGGCCGTAGCCCTCGCCGGGACGCGTTCTCGACACGAGCGGAGGTGCGATGCGCAGTGGAAGTGCGAACGATTGGAACACCGCATTCCTCTCGAGCGCCGCGACGACAATGGCCTGCACCTGATTGAGCGCAATCGATCGGCGTGCCTGCTGATTGTGCTTCACCTCGCGTGCGTGCCAGCCGGCCGTCGCCCTGCCATCCTCGAACTCGAGAGCGTCAACGAATTGCCGCAGGTTTTCGAGACACGCCGTGTCGAGTAGGCTAGGGAGGTGAACGAGCATGAGACTTGCGCCTGAGGGGTTGTCGATGCGCCACAAGAAACGCCGGATGTGGACCAGCTTAACCGCAGCTGCCACCCTCGTGCCAGCGGCCGCGGCTGCTCTTTCCATTTCCGACGGCTCCGGAACCTTGGCGCCGCTGTCCGTACAGCCCGGCAAGCCGGCGCTGCCGCCGATGGTTATGGCCGAGGGCGGCGAAGGCGGCGAGGGCGGGGCGGGCGGCGAGGGCGGCGTCGATCCGGCGCGTGCCGGCGAGGATCCGGTTCTCTTTCTGACCGCGCTCGATATCATCGCGGCACACTATCACGCGGGGCTCGCGGCTTATCTGGCTGGCGACCACACGGCAGGAGCCGAGATGTTCGCCCACCCGATCGGCGAGGTCTACATCGACCTCAGGCCGATCGTGACGGCGCTCGGCGCGGCCGACTTCGGTCCGCAGATGCAGAAGGCCTCCGACATCGCGCTCGCCGGCGCCAGCGACGCCGAGGTAACGGCCGCCGTGCAGGGCGTGTTCGACGCGCTCGCCGCGACTGCCGCGAAGGCTCCGGCCGGCACCGCGAGCAAGGAGAGCGTCGATGCGGCGGTTCTGGCAGAGATGCTGAACCGGGCGGCGCTGCAGTACCAGTCGGCGCTCACGGCGGAAACGAATGAGCCGTTCCTCGACGGCTTCGGCTATTTCGAAGCCGCGAAGGCACGCGCCAAGCGAGTGCTTCCGGTGCTCGAGGCCAGCGATCCCGGGGCTGCGGACGCCACCGGCAAGGCTATCAGCGCGCTTGCGGCCGCCTATCCCGGAATTGCGAAGCCGAAGACGGCGGGCATCGCTGCGGGGGAGGCGATCGCGGCAACCTCGCGCGCCATGCTGGTGCTTACGGCGCACTGACGGACCGCCTTTCGCGCGATCACTCAAGCAGCCGTCGTGCAGCATCGGCCGGCGTCGTGGCGCCGGAGAGAACGCCGTCGCAGAGGCTTGTCAGCGATGCGCCTTCGCCCGACCGGATGCGCTCGTTGACGAGGTCGGCCGCAGCGCGGGCGATGAGGTAACGGGCGCGGCGGCGGCGACGCACCTCGATGCCGGCCGTCGCCACACGCTCGCCGACCTTCGCGACCTCGGCCATGAGCTCGTCGACTCCGATGCCGCTCAAGGCGATGGTTTTCAGGACCGGCACCGCGTGGCGGCGGTCGGCACGTATGGCGAGCGCGCCCTTCAGCTGGTGCAGCGTCTGCTCGGCGCCCTCGCGGTCGGCCTTGTTGACGACCATGATGTCGGCAATCTCCAAAAGACCCGACTTCATGGCCTGGATGTCGTCGCCGAGGCCGGGCGCGGCGAGCACCACGCGCACGTCGGCCACCTCGGCGACATCGATCTCGTTCTGACCCGTCCCGACGGTCTCGAGAATGACGAGATCAAAGTGGGCCGCGTCAAAAGCGTCGATGATGCGCACAGCCGCGGGGGAGAGGCCGCCCAGGTAGCCGCGCGAGGCGAGGGAGCGGACGAACACGCCATCGTCATCGAGGGCCGCCGTCATACGGATGCGGTCGCCGAGGATGGCGCCGCCCGAGATCGGACTCGACGGATCAACGGCGATGACGCCGACCCGTTGACCCGCCTCGCGGGCCTTCCTGATCAACGCGTTGACCAGCGTCGACTTGCCGGCTCCCGGCGGACCGGTGAAGCCGACGACGAGGGCGTGGCCAAGATGCTCCTGCATGGCCCCGAGAAGCGCCGGTGCGCGCGCCGAGAGCGCCTCGAGCTCGGTCACGGCATAGGAGATGGCGCGCCGTTCGCCAGCCCGCATGCGTGCAACGAGCTGCGAGGGCGCCTCGTCGGCGGGCGCAGGGCGGGCGCTGTTGCCGAGCCGTGCCGCCTCGGCGGAGGTCCCGTTGCCGGTCCGGTCGTCTATCCTGTCCTTGGTCATGGGGCCGCACTTAGGCGCAAAGCCTGCCCAACCGCAACCCTGGCTTCAGGCTTTCAACCGGGGAGCGGGCCGCGGCGTGACCGGCCTCGCCGACGACCATCGCCGCCCGCCGGTCTCAGTACCAGACGCCGGTCCAGTGGTAGCGCGGCCGGAGCGAGATAGCGCCGAGTCCGACGACCATCGGCTGCTCGACGATGACGAGAGGGTCGTGGGCTTCTGCGTGGCTTGCAGCAAGGAGGCGCCTGATGCGCTCCTCCGACGGCGGGTGCGAGCGAAGCAGCGACGGCTGTGCGACCCTCCTCTGCGGAACCGGGAACATGAGATCCTCCCAGAACGCGCCGCTACCGCCCTCTACACGGCGCAACGCCGACGCCAGACCCTGGGCATCGCCGGTGATCGCGACGGCGCCCCTGTCGGCCTCGAACTCGCGCTCACGCGAAAGCGCAAGCTGAAGAAAGCTCGAGAGAAACGGCGAGAGATAAAGCAGCGCAACGGTGAGCCACGAGAATGGCGCATAGCCCTGCGCTCCCCCGTAGAGGTTCACGGCCGCGAGTGCGAGACCGAGATAGGCGAGCACCTGAGTCGCCCGGGTCGCTAGGTCGGCGAAGGCCATGACCTCGAGGTCGCCGCTCCTGACGTGGCTCATCTCGTGGGCGATCACGCCGGCCGTCTCACGCAGCGAGAGCCGTCTCAAGAGCCCTTCGGTGACAGCGATCACCGGTGTCGCCGTACCGGCGGTGAACGCATTCATGGTCATGCTCGGAATGATATACAGGTCCGGCCGTGCGGCGAGCCCGGCACGGTGGGCGAGCACGTCGACGAGGCTCGACAGCTGGCTGTCGTCACGCGGCATCAGTCTGGCATTGAACAGCCGCATGATGGCCTCGCCCGGAACCTCGCGGCAGGCGAGCGCGAGGCCGCCCGCGAGGGCCGCCGACCCCAGGGCTGCGACCGGCCCGAGCAGGCTCCCGGCAATAGCGGCAGCAAGAAGGGCAACGCCGCACGCCAACAGCACGAGCTGGGCGAGGTTGCGGGCTTGCCGCGCACGATTCTGCGGCTCGTCGATCTCGGACATGTGGAGGCGACTCGAGTGGCTACCGGGCACAACCACTCGGGCTGGAATCCGGCAGTTATGGGGCGGACTCCGCTTCCGGCTCGCCGGCAGCCAGGCTCAGAGCTTGGCGACCCGGGCCGCAGCGTCGAGCTGCGGCTCTGCCGTCGACCAGGCGGACTCCAGCATGGGAACGACCGCGGCGACCTGATCGGCGACGCGGAACTTGATCTCGAGATCCGGGCGGATGAAGGCCTCCTTGCGCATGTGCGACAGGAGGTCGAGGAAGGGGTTCCAGAAGCCGTCGACGTTCGCAACTACGATCGGCTTCCGGTGCCGGCCGAGCTGCGACCAGGTCAGCTGCTCGACCAGTTCCTCGAGCGTGCCGATGCCGCCCGGAAGCGCGATGAAGCCGTCCGACTTCTCAAACATCAGCTGCTTCCTCTGATGCATGTCGTCGGTGACGATGAGCTCGTCGACGTCGGTCAACATGTGCTCGCGGGCGGTCAGAAACTCCGGGATGATCCCGATAACGTGACCGCCGGCCGCGAGCGTCGCCTTGGCCACCTCGCCCATGAGACCGAGCCCGCCGCCGCCATAGACGAGGCCGATTCCCGACTGGGCCAGCAGCGTTCCGAGCTCGACGGCCGCCGCGGCGTAAGCGCCATCCAAGCCCTTGCCCGACCCGCAATAGACGCACACGTTCTTGGTATGGGGAATTCTTGAGCGGCGCGATCGCGCCGGTGTGCGACGGGGCCTCTTTTCAGACTTGCTCGTCGGCCTTGCTGCATCGGCGACCAGAGCGTCGTGACCCTTGCTACTGCCGTTGTGTTTCACTGTGAACCTTTCGTGTCCTTCCCCGCAGTCGTTGTGCCCGGTGACGGATCTGATGCTATCGGGCGCCGAGGCCCAAATTGCGACCCGGGCCGCACCCTTTCCCCGAGCTCGTACAAGACAGCGTCAGGATGACATGGGTACTAAGGATCGGGAATGGTAGATCGGCTGCGGCAGAGGCGGCGCCACACCGGGTTGCCGCGGGTCTGCCACAGGGGCTCCCCGTTAACGAATTAATCGCTTCCATGGGCGCTGATTATGGATATTTTCCGTAGTATCCTCCGCGACATGGCGGAGTAGAGTTGTGATCCCATGGCAGTGCAAAATGCGTTCCCGGCCGTTCTGGTCGGCTCCATCCTGGCCGTGAGTGCCGCTGGCGTTTTGACGGGCACGCACATTCGCAGCGTGCGCGAGCATGCAACGCCGGGCACGGCAAGGATCGAGGCCACCTCCACCATCGTCACGTCCGCACTGGCGGACGAGCAGCCGACGGCTGTCACGCGGGGGCCGCGTCCCACGTTCTCGCGCATCGTCATTGAGCCGACCGGAATATCGCGCCTCGAGGGGGCTGGTCCTCCGGGCGGCCAGGTGACACTCAATGCCGCCGGCCGGCCGATCGCCGTGACCACGGTCGACGGCGGCGGACGCTGGGCCGTCACCCTCACGAAAGCACTGCCGCCTGGAGAGCACCGCATTGCCGCCGTGCTCGGCACGAGCAGCGGTGCCGTCGCCGGGGAGGACGTGCGCGTGTTCGTCCCGGTCGATCTCGCCGGAGAGGCGGTCGTGGCCTACGAGGCAACGGGCCACCTAACGGTCGCGGAGCGGGCTGCCAGCCAGCCGGTCTCCGACGACGTGCGCCGCCGCGCGGGCGAGATCGCCGACGAAGCGACCAAGACGTTCGGCGTCATCCTCGACGGCGAGCAAAAAAAGAAGAAGGCGCCGGAGGCCGCCACGCGCGTCGCCGGAGATGCCGGCCCAGCCGTGCCGGAGGCCGCACGCGAAGGAGACTCTCCCGAGCCCGGCGCCACGCTTCTCGAGCGTCTGCAGCGCTGGTTCGGGAGCGCGAGCGAGACCTATCGGCGCGATGTCGCGCGCCCGTTGTCGCTGCCAGCGCCCGGCACGCCGGAAGCCGACGCCTTGGTACGCGCACAACAGGAGAAGAAGGACCGCGCCAAGGCCGCCGCGCGCCGCTACGCCGAAAAGCGACGTGAGGCGGAGCAGTCGCTCGCCGCTGCCAAGGCGAAGCAGGAGCGTGAGGCAGAAGCCAATGGAACGGCCGAGAAGACGGCCGCGCTGAAGAGCCGCCAGGCCGAGGCGGCGCGTCGCGAGCAGGAGAACGGAAAACGGGCGGCCGAGGAAGCCGCGCGGCGCACGGCTGAGACCGAGGCGCAGTTCGAGAGCAGCCTCAAGCGACTCGACGAGGCGCAGAGGGCGCAGGACGAGAGAGCCATGGCCGAGGCGCAGAAGTCCATCGACGCTGCGCGGGCCGACTACCAGGCACGCCGGGCGGCGGCCGAGGAGATAGCTGCCCGAGACGCCGCCGATTCCAAGGTTGCTGCCGAGCGGGCCGCTGCAAAGGCGGCGGCAGACAAGGCGGCGGCAGAAAAAGCTGCGCAAAAGGCCGCTGCAGACAAGGCAGCCACCGCACGTGCCGCGGCTGAACAGCTCGCAGCGGACAAGCGGGCAGCCGAGGCCGCACGCCAGGAGAAGGCGCGTCTCGCGCTCGCTCAAGAGGAGAAGGCAAAGGCCGATGCGGAGGAGGCCCGCCGGCGACGAGCCGCGGAAACGAAAGCTGCCGAGGAGACGCGGATCGCGGAGGAGAACCGCAGGCGCAAGGAAGCCGAGGAGGAGGCCGATGCCGAGCAGGATGAGCGCGAGTGGGCGATCTACCGGCGCATGCTCGCAGAGCAGGATCGCCGGCCGGGCGGAGGCTCCCTCAGCACGAGTGAGATCGCTGCCGCCCTCGAGAGCGGCAAAGTGGACGGTCGTGAGCCTGCTCCGGCCGCCAGGGCCACGCGGAGCACAGGCCGGCATCTTCGGGCCGACCGCCGTACCAGGGAGGCCACAAGATGCCGCGGTCGCGGGAAGGCGCGGCGCGGCTACCACTACTTGACCGGCAAGGAGACGCTGTGGGGCCTCGCCCGCCGCTACTATGGCGACGGTCGCAAGTTCGATGTCATCTTCCGCGCGAACCGAGACAAGATCAGGGATCCCGACGTGCTGAGACCGTGCTGCTGGATCCGCATCCCCGGCAAGCGCTGAGGAGTTGGGCGCGGTCCGGTCTAGGGACCGTGTCTGTCAATCCGTCTGTGGCCGGCCGGGCCGCCTCCTAACGTGCATGCCTGGCTTTGCACGGGGCGGCCCCGCCGAGCGGCACTGCTCCGCCACAGGGGTACGGGACAACCCAGGTGTGTTCGGCTCGCCATCCGCTCCCAGGTCGCCTATATGAAGGCGAGCACCGCGCATCTCGCGCCCACCTCCTGGACCTCCTACCGAATGTCTCCACACTTACGGAAGAGCGCCGGCGCGCGCGGCGAAAGGCCCTCGGGCCTCGGCCTCTCGGCCGACACCGATCACTGGACCGTGTTCAAAGGCCTCTTGCCATTCGTCTGGCCCGCCGGACGGCCGGACCTCAGGCTCAAGGTCATGATCGCGTTCGGCGTGCTCGTCCTCGCCAAGCTTGTCACGATTGCGGTGCCGATCTTCTTCAAGTGGGCGACGGATGCGCTGACGGCAGAACGGACACCGGGCAGCCCCGGGGCCGAGGCAGTCGCCATCGGCGCCACCGCGCTCATACTCGCCTATGGTGCGGGCCGGGTCATGATGATGGTCCTGAACCAGATCCGCGATCTTCTCTTCACCAAGGTCGGCCAGCATGCCGTGCGGGAACTCAACAATCGAACCTTCCAGCACCTGCACCAGCTGTCGTTGAGGTTTCATCTCGAGCGGCGCACGGGCGGGCTGTCGCGCGTGATCGAGCGCGGCACACGCGGCATCGACCTCATCCTCCGCATGGGCATCCTGCAGGTCGTGCCGACCGCGCTCGAGCTCCTGCTCGTGTGTGGCATGCTCGTCTACTATTTCGACTGGACGTACGTCGTCATCGTTCTGGCAACGGTCGCGATCTACATGTGGTTCACGTTCGCGGCCTCCGAGAAGCGGATCGCCATAAGACGCGAGATGAACGAGAGCGACAACGACGCCAATACCAAGGCCATCGACAGCCTTCTCAACTACGAGACCGTGAAGTACTTCGGCAACGAGGAGATGGAGCGGCGGCGCTTCGATACGGCCATGGCACGCTACGAGCAGGCCGCCGTCCGGACCTACTACTCGCTCGGAACGCTCAACTCCGGCCAGTCGCTCATCTTCACGACCGGGATGACGCTCGTCATGTGGCTCGCGGCGCGAGGCGTCGCCGCCGGCACGCACACGATCGGCGATTTCGTCCTCATCAACGCCATGATGATCCAGCTCTATGTGCCCTTGAATTTCATGGGAATGGTCTACCGCGAGATCAAGCAGGGGCTCGTCGATCTCGAGACCATGTTCGGGCTTCTCTCCGAGCCGGCCGAGGTCGTCGACAAGCCCGGCGCCGGGGCGTTGTCGGTCAAGGCCGGCGCTATCCGCTTCGACCGCGTGTCGTTCGCCTACGATCCGGAACGACCGATCCTCGATGACGTCTCGTTCGAGGTTCCGGCCGGCAAGATGGTCGCGATCGTCGGTCCGTCGGGGGCCGGAAAGTCCACCATAAGCCGCATCCTGTTCCGGTTCTACGACATCAAGGCGGGCGCCGTGACCATCGACGGTCAGGACATCCGCGACGTGACGCAGAAGAGCCTTCGCGCCGCGATCGGCGTGGTGCCGCAGGACCCTGTGCTCTTCAACGACACCATTCACTACAACATCCGCTACGGACGCCCGGACGCAACCGACGAGGAGGTGCGCGCGGCGGCGAAGGTTGCGCAGATCGACGAGTTCGTCGAGACCCTGCCCCAGGGCTACAAGACGATGGTTGGCGAGCGGGGCCTGAAGCTCTCGGGCGGCGAGAAGCAGCGCGTCGCGATTGCCCGTACGCTCCTCAAGGGCCCGCCGATCCTGATGCTCGACGAGGCGACGAGCGCGCTCGACAGCCACACCGAGAAAGAGATCCAGGATGCGCTCGACCGCGCGACCCGTAACCGCACGACGCTCGTGATCGCGCACCGCCTCTCCACGATCGTGCATGCCGACAACATCATCGTGCTGGAGAAGGGCCGGCTCGTCGAACAGGGTACGCACGCCGAGCTCATTGCGAAGAACGGGCTTTACGCCAGTCTCTGGAATCGCCAGCGGCAGGCGGAAAAGGCACGCGAAGAGCTTGCGCACGCCCTCGAGGAAGCCGAGCGCACCGGCGCCCTGCGCCCCGAGGATACCCGGATGCCGGCACCGATCTGACCTCAGTCGCCAGCCCGGCCCTCGTCCGTTCGCTTCAGAACCTCGGCGAGGCGCGCCTCCTCGTCGCCGGTCAGCGCGTTGGAAGTGGGGCTGGCGGTCGCGGGCTTCCGGAACAGCGATCGGGCGCTCCACACGGCGAGCGCAAGGGTCAGGGCGGGCAGCACCCACAAGAGGAAGGTGCGCGCGTTGAACGGCGGCTTCAGGAGCACGAAGTCGCCATAGCGCGCGACCAGGTAGTCGCGAACCTGATCGTCACTGTCGCCGGCGGTGAGGCGCTCGCGAACGAGCACGCGCAGGTCGCGGGCCAGCGGCGCATCCGAGTCGTCGATCGACTGGTTCTGGCACACGAGACAGCGCAAGCCTGACGAGATGGTGCGGGCGCGAGCCTCGAGGGCAGGATCGGACAGAATTTCGTCCGGCTGCACGGCGTGGGCCGGAAGCGGCGCGAGCGGACTTGCCGCGAGCGCCACGCCGGCAACTGCCGCACGGATGGCGGCGCGAAGACCGGCGCGCATGAGACCGTACATGGCGTACCTCCTACTCGGCCGGAACCGCGCCGGACCGTGGCTTCGCGCGCTGCGGCGCGCCCACGCGCAGCCGACGATCCAGGAGCGACACGCCGCCGCCGATGAACATGATGAGCGCGCCGATCCAGATGAAGCGCACGAACGGATGGAAATAGAGGCGGACGGTCCAGCCGCCGTCCGCCTGCGGATCCCCGAGCACGACGTAGAGATCGCCGCGCCAGGAGTTGTGAATGCCGGATTCCGTAGTCGGCATCGGCGGCGCATCGTAAAGGCGTTTGGCAGGTGCGAGACTGGTGACGGTGCGGCCGCCACGCATCACGTCGAAGCGGCCGACCTGCTCTGTATAGTTGGGACCGCTGCCGGGAGCGGCACCGGCGAAGGCGAGCTCGTAGCCGGCGATCTCGACCCGGTCGCCGGGCTTCATCACCAGGATCCGCTCCGACTTGTAGCCGCTCGTGGCGGCGATCCCGACGACGGCGAGGCCGAGCCCGAAATGGGCGAGCGCCGTGCCCCAGGCGGAGCGCGGCAAGCTCCTCAAGCGGCGGACGAGCTCGTCGCTCGCCACGGCGCCGACACGCGCGCGAGAGAGGGGATCGATGACGGCACCGGCCATGACCCAGAGACCGAGGCCGACGCCGAGCGGGCCCAACAAGGGTCCGTCCGAGGCGACAGCAAGCGTCACGACCGCGCCGGCAACCGCGATGATCATGGCTGCGAACAAGCGCTGGCTCGCGCCTGCGATGTCGCCGCGCTTCCAGGCGAGAAGCGGGCCATAGGGCACCGCCAGCAACAGCGGTATCATGAGCGGCACGAACGTCATGTTGAAGTAGGGCGCGCCGACCGACATCTTGTAGCCGAGCGCCTCGGCCGCGAGCGGGTTCAGCGTGCCGACGAGAACGGTAGCGGTCGCTACCGTCAGCAGCACGTTGTTGAGCACGAGGCTGCCCTCGCGCGAAATGGGCGCAAAGAGGCCGCCCTGGCGCAGCGAGCCGGCGCGGGCCGCGAACAACGCGAGGCCGCCGCCCGTGAACAGCACCATGATGGCAAGGATAAACGAGCCGCGTGCCGGATCGACGGCAAACGCATGCACCGACGACAGGACGCCCGAACGGACGAGGAATGTTCCCATCAGGGACAATGAGAAGGTGAGGATGGCCAGTAGCACCGTCCACACTTTGAGCGCGTCTCGCTTCTCCATGACGAGCGCTGTGTGAAGCAGCGCGGTACCCGACAGCCACGGCATGAACGAGGCGTTCTCGACCGGGTCCCAGAACCACCAGCCGCCCCAGCCGAGCTCGTAGTAAGCCCACCACGAGCCCATGGCGATGCCAATCGTGAGGCACATCCAGGCGGCGAGCGTCCACGGGCGCACCCAGCGCGCCCAGGCAGCGTCCATCCGGCCCTCGATCAAGGCCGCGATCGCGAACGAGAACGCCATCGAGAAGCCGACGTAGCCCGCGTAGAGAAACGGCGGATGGAAGGCGAGCGCCGGGTCCTGCAGGATGGGATTGAGGCCGTTGCCATCGATCGGCGCGGGGTCCAGGCGCTCAAACGGGTTCGAGGTGAAGACGATGAACAGGCAGAAGGCGACCGAGATCGCCGCCTGCACGGAGAGCACGCGAGCCTTCAAGGTCTCGGGCAGGTTATTGCCGAAGACCGCGACGGCGGCACCAAAAAGGGCGAGGATCAAGACCCAGAGCAGCATCGAGCCCTCGTGGTTACCCCACACGCCCGAGATCTTGTAGATGAGCGGCTTGGTCGAGTGCGAGTTCTCGGCAACGTTCAGGACCGAAAAGTCCGACGTCACGTAGGCCTGCGTCAGGGCCATGAAGGCGACGAGGAGAAGCACCACCTGGGTAAGCGCTGCCGGCACCGCCAGGGTCATCATACGCTCGTCACGCATGCGTACGCCCATCGCCGGTACCACCATCTGAACGACGGCGACCCACAGGGCCAAGATCAGAGCGAAATGACCGAGTTCGATCATCATGGCTTCGCTCCCGGATGCTCGGCGCCCTGACCCAGCTTCACGCCCTTCTCCTTCAAGGCCTTTGCGACCTCGGGAGGCATGTAGTTCTCGTCGTGCTTGGCGAGCACGCTGTCGGCGACGAACGTCCCGTCGGGCCCAAGCTTGCCCTCGGCGACGACACCCTGGCCCTCGCGGAAGAGATCGGGGAGCACGCCCTCGTAGGTCACGGGCACGGACTTGATCGTATCGGTGACCGTGAACGACACCTTGGCTCCGTCGCCGCGCTTCACCGACTCGCTGGCGACGAGGCCGCCGAGACGGAAGCGCTGACCGGCGGTGACCTTGCCTTCGGTCACGTCGCTCGGCGTGTGGAAGAAGACGATCGACTCGCGGAAGGCGAAAAGGACCAACACCGCGGCGAGCGAGAGTACGCCCACCGCCAATCCGATCAGAACGCCGCGGCGCTGCTTCCTGGTCATGGTTTCGTGCTGCCCCTCTTTTTTTCCGTCACTCGCACGCCATCAGCGGATCTCGTCTGGCAGGTCCGGTTCAGGAGCCCAGTCCGATGCTTCTCGCGAACTCGTCGAGAGTGGTTTCGGCGGTCTTGTCACCGGCAAAGCTTTTTTTCGCCTCGGCAAGAGCGGCGATCGCCTCGTCCTTGCGGCCCATGACCTGATAGGCGCGGACGAGCTTCTGCCAACCCTCCAGGTCCTTGCCGTCCTCCTTCAAGCGTGCGGCGAGCCTAGCGACCATGCCCTGGATGAACTTGGCCTGGTCGGCGGGTGCCATCTGCTCGACGGCGGCAACATCGGCACGCGGCGGGCCCGAGGAGGGTACGGCAGCGGGTGTCCCGGACGAGGCAGGCGATCCCGAGCCGTCGCTCGATGCCTGCGGCGCCGGTTGGCCCGAGAGCCTCGCCTCGACCTCTGCCAGTCGCTGCTCGACCGGCTTGCGCCAGCCCTTGTCGTCGTCGGCAGGTGGACGCGCCAGAAGCGAGCGGTAATCTTCTGCGGCGCCCGCGAAATTGCCGTCCTGCTCCTTGCCGAGGGCAAGCCAGACGACCGGCTCGATGCGCTCCGGAGCCACGGCGCGGATGCGCTCGGCGGCCTTTCGCACCTCCTCGCTGACTACCCCGTTGCCGGCGACGAGCGTGGCCTCGGCAAAGCCGACGAGGCGCGCGGGGCTCTCGCCGTTGAGCCGGATCGATTGAGAGAATGCGTGGGCAGCATCGGCGGCGCGCCCGAGGCGGAGGTAGACCGGCGCAATGACGTCCCAGCCGCGACCGTCGTCGGGGGCTTCGCGCAGGCGGGTCTCGACCTTGGCAATGAGCTGCGCGATAGGGGCGCTTTCGCCAGGCGGGGCCTCGCGGGAGGCGAGCGGCCGGTCCGGCAAGCCGGGAGAGCCGGTCGCAAGATAGAGTGAGATGGCGAGCACCGGGATGGCGAACACGGCGGCGCTGGCACCGCGGGCGACGGTCGATGCGGATGCGGGCTTGGCGGCGGAGCCTTCCGTATCGGCCGCGGCCTTCAGCAGGCGGCGCGCAACCTCGGCTCGGGCGCTCGCCGCCTCCGCGGGCGCGATCAGGCCCCGCTCGAGGTCGGCGGCGATCTCATCGAGTTGCTCGCGGTAGACGGCCGTGTCAGCCTCGGCGGGCACAAGCACGGCGGCCTTCTCGCGCAGCAGTGGCGACGACAGCACCATGACGACGGCCGCAGCGAGCAACGCGAACAGGATCCAAAGCAGCATCTCGAGCCCCAGACGAACCTCGAAGTTGCAATAGAGTTGGGGTGAGGCCGTTACAAGGCCCGCCGGCTGGCGCGGCCCACATGTCGCGGCTCTGATCGCGCTCGCCGAGAGGGGTGGCGGCGCACACGACACTGGGTTTCGGAACGTCCGGCGGGCAGCCCCTAGGGGCCAGCGACATCCAAAAAGCGAAAAGCCCGCGCATACGCGCGGGCTCGGTTGCAGGCACGGCTCGAGACGTGCGGCCCGATCAGGCGTGGGCGCGACCGCCCCACCAGCCGGAGAAGAGGTCCCACATGCCGCGGCTGTCGCCAACGATGGCCGGCGCGGGGTCTACCCTGCGAGCGGCCTCGACATGCCCGTTGCGAAGCGCTTCCTCCGGCGCCGGAGCGCCCTCGGCCATGTCGTCCTCTGCAGGCGCCATGGCGAACCGCGCTGCCTCTTCGATCGATATCAGGTGACGTGTACTACGCATGTCACTTCGTTCCTACTGATCCATCCCGCCCAAACGGCCGGCCTTCTCGGCCTAGGCTCGAAGCCCTCTGCTTGCGACCGCTGCTGCTCTCGACGTTAACAGTTCGATTCTTACAGGCTCTTAACGATCGACCAGCGGGATCAGTTTCGCCGGCCTTACAGCTGAACTCATATTTCTGTGCAATATGACCGCAGGTCAAGGGAATTTTCGCAGAATGCCTTGACAATCGCTTCATTTCGCGCCTGCGAACTAATCGCTGCAGCGCCGAATCTCTCCTCCGCACGCGGTCCGTTGCCCCTTCACGCGCGCCACCGACAACCGGACGCGGAGAGCCTTGTCGCGCTCTCCTTCTACGATTGCAGATGAAACCTCGAGCACGACCTGCTGCTACGCTGTCGCGGTCTTGACATTTGCCCCTTGCGCTCGCTCTGGCCCAGCGCGACGATGCCCCGTCGTCGCGCTCCTCCACGAGGCGCGAGGCGCGCGATGATCGTGATCTCGCGTCTCGACCCGCTCGCATCTCGACGAGCGAAAAGGAGGAAAAAATGGGGACTTCCGACGGCCCGCTGAGCGGGCACGCCTCGGGCCGCAGCTCCCGCTGCATCGCACTCGTAGGCCCGTATCTTTCCGGAAAGACAACTCTCCTCGAAGCCATCCTCGCCCGCACCGGCGGCATCACGCGCCAGGGCACCATCACAGACAAGTCGACAGTCGGCGACGCCTCTCCCGAAGCGCGCGAGCACGGCATGAGCGTCTCGCTCAACGTGGCCGATGTCTCGTTTCTCGGTGACAACTTCACCTTCGTCGACTGCCCGGGCTCGGTCGAGTTCCAGCACGAGGGCGCCGTCGCGCTCACTGCCTGCGACGCAGCGGTCGTCGTCTGCGAACCCGACGACAAGCGAGTTGCGGCGCTGCAGGTAATCCTGAAGTCGCTCGAGGACCGCGGGATTCCGCATTTCCTGTTCCTCAACAAAATCGACGAGTGCGAGACCCACATCCGCGACGTCATTCCCGTGCTGCAGCCGGCCTCGGTGAAGCCCCTCGTGCTGCGCCAGATTCCAATCTGGGAGAACGGCATCGCTACCGGCTTCGTCGACCTCGCCTCCGAGCGTGCGTACGTCTACCGCGAGCACTCGCCGTCCGAGATCGTCGAGCTGCCGAGCTCGGTTGCCGACCGCGAGAAGGAGGCTCGCTTCCACATGCTCGAGCAGCTCGCCGACTACGACGACGAGCTCATGGAGCAGCTGCTCTCCGACATGGCGCCACCCAAGGACCGCATTTTCGACGATCTCGCGAAGGAGCTGCGAGACGGCCTCATCTGCCCGGTGCTCATCGGCAGCGCAAAGAACGGCAACGGCATCCTGCGGCTCCTGAAGGCTCTGCGCCACGAGGTACCGTTTGTCGACACGACGGCGCGCCGCCTCAAGCTCGAGAACACCAAGAGCGCCGCGGTCGTAATGAAGAGCATGTACACGAGCCACGGCGGCAAGCTGTCGATCGCGCGCGTGCTCACCGGCGAGTTCCCTGACAGCACGACGGTTCACGGCGCCAACGGATCGGAAGAGCGCATCGCCGGCATTTTTGCGATGAAGGGCGAGGAAGCGGTGAAGCGTGGCGCGGCAAAAGCCGGCGACACGGTGGCGCTCGGCCGGCTCGAGCACATCAAGGCCGGCGAGACCGTCACCGCCGAGAAGGCGAGCATCGTGCAGGCTCCCTGCCCTGCGGCACCCGAGCCGGTGCTTGCGGCCGGCATCGGCCTCAAGGATCGCAAGGACGAGGTAAAGCTGTCGGCGGCGCTCACGAAGCTCATCGACGAGGATCCATCGCTGGTCCTCGAGCACAACCAGGACACCCATCAGATCATGCTCCACGGGCAGGGGGAGATGCACCTGCGGGTGGCCTTCGAGCGGCTCGCAAGGAAGTACGGCGTGCAGGTCGAGCGGCACAAGCGGCAGATCCCCTACAAGGAGACCATCCGCAAGGGCATCGAGGTGCGCGGCCGGCACAAGAAGCAGTCGGGCGGCCATGGCCAGTTCGGCGACGTGGTCTTGGACATCCAGCCGCTGGAGCGCGGTGCCGGCTTCCAGTTCGGCGACAAGATTACGGGCGGGGTAGTGCCGAAGCAGTTCATACCGTCGGTCGAAATCGGGGTTGCCGACTACCTGAAGCAGGGTCCGCTCGGCTTCCCGGTGGTCGACGTGCAGGTGACGCTGATGGACGGCTCGTACCACACGGTCGACAGCTCCGACATGGCGTTTCGGCAGGCTGGGCGGCTCGCCATGAGCGAGGGCATGCCCAAGTGCTCGCCCGTGCTCTTGGAGCCCGTCATGTCCGTCGACATATCGGTGCCGTCGGAGGCGACCGCACGCATCAACAGCATCATCTCGCAGCGGCGCGGCCAGATCCTCGGCTTCGACGCCCGCCCCGGCTGGCCGGGGTGGGATCTTGTCTCGGCGCACATCCCGGCTGCCGAGATTGAGGACCTGATCGTCGAGCTCCGCTCGGCGACCGCGGGCGTCGGAACCTACACGGCGAAGTTCGACCACCTCGCCGAGCTCACCGGCCGCCTCGCCGATCAGGTGCTCGCGCAGCACAAGGCCGCGGCGGAATGAGCACGGCCGCACCATCGGTCGACCACCGCACAGAAGCTCAAGGACCGTGTTCTCACACGGTCCTTTTTTCCGTCAGAGGCACTGATCCGCGGAGCGTGGCGCCTCTTGAAAGCTGCCGTTGCGGCCAGGCCGCAACGGCAGCCATGCGTTGCGTCGATCAGCTTGCGAGCGACTTGGCGATTTTCTCAGAGAGGTATCCGAAGACCGCACCGAGCAGCATCGATGCCACCACGTTGAGGAGCGGGCTGGTCGCGATGCTCGTCCCGAGCGGCTCTGCCCCTGACTTCATGAGGGCGAACGCTGCAGTCGCAGCATAGCCGTAGACGGAGGCAGGTATCGTCGACAGCAGCGGGACGTGGGCTCCGAGGATCATGATTGCCACGGTCACACCGACGGCGATCGCCGCGCCGAGATTGCCCATGCCGATGGCCGGCATGAGCGCGAGCGCTACGGTTGCCATGATCGCTCCCCAGATGGCTCCCACGGCGGTACTCTTGAAGCCACCCTCACCGCCGCCGCAGTGGAAGTAGCAGGCCCATGCAATGAAAACGGCCCAGATCGAGAGTCCCAGCTCGCCGAGCGGCCCGAGCACCAGCCAAGTCGCTACACCACCCAAGGCACCTATGACGATCGCAAGCGCGGTAACGAGGTTCATGGCAATCTCCCATTGTCGGTGACACTGCACAGACGCGAGGTCCGCGGTGACCCGCACCAACCCGAATGATCCTCACGAAGCGGATTGCCCCCGGTCGAATCAAACCTTAGGCTGAATCTTGATCTTTGTCAGGAATGCCGCCTCGCACCCGCTCAGTCGTTTTGCACTGCAAACGAAGGGCGCTATTGGCAGGCGCTCTCGCTCCCGGCGGCCGGCACGGCCTCTGACCCAGATTGCGCCGCCTAGCCTTGTGACTGAAGCGGTCCGGCACTCTGGACTGCAACCGGGGCCACGACGTGGCTCGAGATCATGCGCCCGCCAGATAACGCGCCCAGGATGTCGCTACTCGGCCGCAATCCGCCCCAGCGCGATCTCGCGCAGCACGCGGCCTTCGACATCGGCGTCGTCGAGACGCACTTTCACGAGATCGCCGATGGAGACGATGCCGATCATACGGTCGTCGTCGATGGCCACCAAATGGCGGATGCGGTCGACGGTCATGCGCGCCATGGCTTGCGTGACGGTGGTGTCGAGCGTGCAGGACGGCACGGGCGCGACCATGATGCGGGTGACGTTGAGATCGAGCGCCCCGGCTCCATGCCGAGCGAGGGCATGAACGGCGTTGCGGTCGGTGACGATGCCGAGTGGCCGGCGGTCGGGGTCGACGACGATCACGGACGAGACCGCCCGCTGGTCCATCATCTGCACGGCGTCGGCGAGTGAGTGATTTGTCCACAGGGTCACCACGCCCTTGGACTTCGCAGCGAGCACATCGGAAATGCGCATGGAGGACTCTCCCAAATACGGGCCTAGCGCCCGCGGGCTGCTCCCCTGCCGCCTCCGAGCGCTCACTGTGCGCCTCGCGGCCGGAGTTGGGAAGTGGTGCGTGAGAATTCTCACGAGGATTTAAAGAGGGTAGGTACGGACGGGCGTGCATTGCGTCACGGGCTTGAGGCCAAAGGCGCACCACGCCATATTGCGCGTATGGCCCGTCCCCCGAAATCCGGAACGCCCACTCCGCGCAAGTCTTCCTTGTCCGCCTCCGGCGGGACGCGCGGGAAGTCGGGCAAGCCTCTGCCGCCGCCGGTCGAGACCGAGGCGGGCACGCCGGGCGTGGGCGGTCGCGCATCGGGTTTCAACGAGGCGCCTCAGGCGGCGTTTATCCCTTCTCCCCGCTCGTCACGGGGCAAAGGGCAGCCGCTTGCGCCGGAGCCTGTTGCTGCCCCTCACCCCGGCCCTCTCCCCGAAAGTGGGGAGAGGGGGAATGCGAGCCAACGCGCCAATCCGGCCGCCACCTCCACCCTTCCTGCGCTGCGCGCCCAGGCGGTCTACTCGCAGCTGGAGACGTTCAGCAGCCCGTCGGAGGCGCTCAACGCGCTGCTCGCGAAGCCGGCCGAGAGGTCGGATCGAGCCAAGGAGATCATCGCGCGGCAGCCGATGATCGCGGCGCACCCGCTGGTGTCGGGCGCGATGCCGATGTTCATGCCGCATCGTCCCGAACGACCCGAGAAGAGCGAGGGTGGACGGCGCTTCGAGCTCGTGTCCGAGTTCGATCCCAAGGGCGACCAGCCGACAGCCATCGAGGAGCTGGTCGAGGGCGTGACCAGGCTCGACCGAACGCAGGTGCTTTTGGGCGTCACCGGCTCTGGCAAGACATTCACCATGGCCAAGGTGATCGAGGCGACGCAGCGCCCGGCGCTGATCCTGGCACCCAACAAAACGCTCGCCGCCCAGCTCTACGGCGAGTTCAAAAGCTTCTTCCCCGACAACGCGGTCGAGTACTTCGTCTCCTACTACGACTACTACCAGCCGGAGGCCTACGTCCCGCGCACCGACACGTACATCGAAAAAGAAGCCGACATCAACGAGCAGATCGACCGCATGCGCCACGCGGCGACGCGCGCGCTACTCGAGCGCGACGACGTCATCATCGTCGCCTCCGTGTCGTGCATCTACGGTATCGGCTCGGTCGAGACCTACACGGCCATGACCTTCGCCATCAAGGTCGGCGAACGGCTGTCACGCGATCAGCTCTTGGCCGACCTCGTGGAATTGCATTACCGGCGCAACGACGCCGCGTTCCAGCGCGGCAATTTCCGCGTGCGCGGCGACACGGTGGAAGTGTTCCCGGCGCACTACGAGGACCGGGGGTGGCGCATTTCGCTGTGGGGCGACGAGGTCGAGAGCATCACCGAGTTCGATCCCCTGACCGGCCAGAAGACCGATGAGCTGATGCTGGTCAAGATCTACGCCAACTCGCACTACGTGACGCCGAAGCCGACGCTGCAGCAGGCCATCAAGAGCATCAAGGTCGAGCTCAAGCAGCGGCTCGAAGAGCTCTACGCGGTCGGCAAGCTTCTGGAAGCACAGCGCCTCGAGCAGCGCACCACCTTCGACATGGAGATGATGGAGGCGACCGGGAGTTGCGCCGGCATCGAAAATTACTCGCGCTATCTCACGGGGCGCAATCCCGGCGACCCGCCGCCGACGCTGTTCGAATATCTGCCCGACAACGCGCTCGTCATGGTCGACGAGAGCCACGTCACCATTCCGCAGATCGGCGGCATGTTCCGCGGCGACTACCGGCGCAAGGCAACACTCGCCGAGTACGGCTTCCGGCTGCCGTCGTGCATGGACAATCGTCCGCTCCGCTTCGAGGAGTGGGACGCGATGCGGCCGCAGACCATCGCCGTGTCGGCGACGCCGGGCGGCTGGGAGCTCAGCGAGACGGGCGGCGTGTTCGCCGAGCAGGTCATCCGGCCGACGGGGCTTATTGATCCTGTCGTCGAAATTCGCGGCGCCAAGAATCAGGTCGACGATCTCCTGGACGAGGTGCGGCAGGTGGCGAAGAAGGGCTACCGCGCGCTCGTCACCACACTTACCAAGCGCATGGCCGAGGACCTCACCGAGTACATGCACGAGGCGGGCATCCGCGTGCGCTACATGCACTCGGACGTGGAGACGCTGGAGCGCATCGAGATCATCCGCGACCTCAGGCTCGGCGCCTTCGACGTGCTGATCGGCATCAACCTGCTGCGCGAGGGACTCGACATCCCGGAATGCGCGCTGGTGGCCATTCTCGACGCCGACAAGGAAGGCTTCCTGCGCTCGGAGACGTCGCTCGTGCAGACCATCGGGCGCGCGGCGCGCAATGTCGAGGGCAAGGTCATCCTCTACGCCGACGGCATGACGGGGAGCATGGAGCGCGCCATCGCCGAGACCGACCGCCGGCGCGAGAAGCAGCAGGCCTACAACGAGGCCAACGGCATCACGCCGACGACCATCAAGCGCAACATCGCCGACATCCTGCAATCGGTCTACGAGCAGGACCACGTGACGGTCGATACCGGCATGGCGGACGAGCCGGTCGTGGGGCACAACCTCGCCAAGGTGATCGAGGACATGGAGCGGCGCATGAAAGAGGCCGCCGCCGACCTCGAGTTCGAGACGGCCGCGCGGCTGCGTGACGAGGTCAAGCGCCTGCGCGAGACGGAGCTCGCCATCGCCGATGATCCCTTGGCACGCCAGAGTGCCGTCGAGGATCGCGCCGGCGGCTACGAAGGCGAGCGGAAGTATGGGGCGAAGGCAAACGTGCTCTCATCCCCCTCTACCCGTTCTTTGCGGGGAGAGAGTAGGGATGAGGGGCCGCACGATACGCCAGCGCTTGCGGCTGCCCCTCACCCTGGCCCTCTCCCCGCGAGCCGGGAGAGAGGACAGTCGCGCATCAGGAACGAGTACGATCCGGTGCAGCCGACCTATGCGCAATCCTCGTCTCAGCCTGCGCCGGGCGACTCCCCTCCGGGAGGCCGGCCGCCCGGCCCGGCTTCCCGCGTGAGAAAGCCGTCGATCGACGACATGGGACCGGGTACCGACCGGCCGGTGCCGCGGCGCGAGTCTTTACTTGGCGCGGGCGCCTCCCCTGCGGGGAGCCGGCCGCCGACGCCTCAACCAAGCCCAGACCCGCGCACGCGCGGCGGCGCCTTCGGCGAGAACATCCGCGGCCCGCACAAGCCGACGCTCGACGAGATGGGACCGCACGCCATGACACCTCCGCGGAGCGGCAAGCCGCCGCAGAAGCCGACGCTGACGCGCGAGTTCGACGATCCGGCGGAGAAGAAGGGCCGCAAGGGCCGCCCGCGCAAAACGGGCCGGCCGGGGCGGTGATTGGTGCTCCGTCCTGAGTGTCTCTGAACGTTGCGGACGCCACACATTTTGGGAGCCGGCACGTTTCCGAAAAGGTCTGTTCAATGCTGAAATGGTTGTGGCGACTGATCTCGGGACAGACGGCCGGCGTTTCACCGTTCCCTCCCGGCCGCGGACCCGCGCGTCTGATCGTCCTGCGCCACGCTGAGAAGACCGGCAAGAAAGACGATTTGCACCTGTCTGAGACCGGGCAGCGCCGTGCCGAGGTGCTGGTGCGCTATATCCCCGAGCGCTTCGGGCAACCGGGGTTCCTGATCGCGGCCTCGCGCAACCCGCACTCGGACCGTCCTCGCGACACGCTGAAGCCGCTCGCGGACGCACTGGCTCTCGCCATCATTGATCATATCAGGGACGAGGATACGAACGGAGTTGTGGCGCTACTTGCGGAAGGCGTCGCATTCACCGGCCAGCTCGGCGTGATCTGCTGGCGCCATTCCGACCTGCCGGACCTCATCGCCGCGCTCGGCGCACCGGACGGAACGTTCCCGCGCAAGTGGGACGAGACGGACTACGACACCATCATCGAGATCGGCTACCGCGCCGGCAGCGGATCGCCGGAGGTGCGCCAACACGTGATGGCGATGTAAGGTGTATGCCCGCGGCCGTGCGAGATCGTGCATAATCGGCCGGCCCTGGGAGGGGTCGGCCGCACTGTCGCTCGGCTTGCCGTGTCCGGAATCTTCAGCTGCACGCCTTCCTGAAGGCCTTGCAGTTGGTGGTGAAGGTGTCCTCCTTGCACGTCATCGAGACCGGGCCGGCTGGCTTCATGCCGTGGGAGGCGATGGCGTTCTTCAGCGCGGCCTCGGCCATGAACTTGGCGAGGTCGGTCGTCACCATGTCGGCCGAGCCACCGATGGTTTTGCACTCGGCGCCGGCTGCGGCAGATCCGGCGACGAGCGAAAGCGCGAGAGCGACGATAAAGCCTGAGCGTCTCATTGTTGGGTCTCCCTTACGACTGAGGGCTTCAAATTAGCTCGTGCTCGCGACGGCGGAGCGCGCCGGAGCGCGGATCTTTGTGAGCACAAGTCGAGAGCGGCTCGGCGCCGTGTCCGCAGCGTCACACCAAACCGCCGGCCGCGTGCGCCGCACAGAGTAGAGGGAATTGTCGCGAGTAGCGGTCCCGTCGGCCTCGAACCGTCGCAAGCCAAGACCTTCGCGGGGACCGGCGAAGGAACCTACAACCGCTCGGCGGCGGGCTGACGCAGAGACAACGGCATCTTGCCGGTGAAGGCCGCCACACCGTTCACTGAGCTCGAGCGCGCGACCTGTCGTGGACCCGCCCTTCGCCAGGCTGGCGAGCCCAACATCAATGGTTCTTGTCAATCATACTTCACGTACGAGAAGCGCATGTCGCCTGCGGGTGTGCCTTCGAGGGCGCCACCCTCCTTACCGGGCTGCCACTGGACGACCTCCTCGATCCTCTTAGCGAGCTCGAGGTCCTTCATGGTGATGCCCTTGGCGGTATGGGTCATCAGGCGCACCTCGACCCAGGCGTACGACGCCGTGAGATCCGGATGGTGCCACGCCGCTTCGGCGAGGTGGCCGATGGTGTTGATCACCATCAGCGTGCCCTTCCAGCTCGCCGTCTTGTATGTCCTCCTAATCCAGCCGTCCTCGAGCCGCCAGCTTGGCAAATTGGCCGCGAGCCAGGATTTCACCTCGGCCTCCGACATGGCCTGTTCAGGTGCTCTTGCCATTTCGATCCTCCGACGGTTGACGAGGTTGCCCTGCACAGGGCTTTCGGTGTCAATATAGATCGAAATGACTACCTTTGAATGGCCCCGGCCGTGCGCGATCCCGCGTACGACGAGCGGGTACGGCCGGAAAGCGCAATTCAACGTGACGGATGAACGGCAGAGCAGCGGGGCGTGGCGGGTCGTGGCACCGGCGCGGCTCCACCTCGGCTTCCTCGATATCGACGGCACGCTCGGTCGCCGCTTCGGCTCGATCGGGCTCGCCGTCGATGAGCCGGCAACAGAGCTTGTCGTGCGGCGGGCCGAGGCACCCTCAGCCAGCGGCCCCGAGCAGGAACGGGTTCTGAAGCTCATCAGACTGTACGATGCGGATCTCGGGCTCGGAAGCGGCTACGCCGTCGATGTGACGCGCGCGATCCCGGCCCATGCGGGCCTCGGCTCCGGCACGCAGCTCGCACTCGCGGTCGGAGCCGGGCTTCTCAAGCTCAGCGACCGGCCCGATGCCATCCGCAGGGTCGGCGAGCTCGCCGAGCGCGGCGCCCGCTCGGCTATCGGCATGGCGGCATTCGAGACGGGCGGCTTCGTCATCGACGGCGGCAAAGGCAAGAGCGGCCGTGCGCCCCCGGTGCTGGCCCGAGTCGCATTCCCGGACGATTGGCGCGTGCTTCTGATCCTCGACCATGCGCACGAGGGCGTCTCCGGCGACAACGAGACCAAGGCGTTTGCGGCACTTCCCCCGTTTCCCGAGGCGCTGGCCGCGCGGCTCTGTCATCTCGCGCTCATGCGTCTGCTGCCGGGCCTGGCGGAAAGTGACCTCGTGGCCTTCGGTGACGCCCTGACCGAGATCCAAGCCGTTGTCGGCGGCCACTTCGCCACCGCCCAAGGTGGCTCTCCGTGGACCAGCCCTGCCGTCGGCCGGCTCGCCAGCCGTATGAAAGAGCTCGGCGCCGCAGGGATCGGTCAGAGCTCCTGGGGGCCGACCGGCTTCGCCTTCACGGGCAGCGAAGCTGCGGCGGCACGTCTCTATGCGACTTTAGTGGAAGAGGCTAAAGCGGAGGGCCTCGAAATCCGCATAGTCCGCGGCAGGAACTCCGGCGCCTCGCTCGTCCCTGCTCAAGATTCAGTCCACTACAAATCTTCAACAAAATCCAACGTCTAGGGAGCTCCCGATGAGCGAAGAAGCGACGACCATCCTGCACATGCTCGACCCCAGGAAGCATGTCTCGCCGTTCGACGTGAACATGGCGGCGGACGCCGGCTACAAGGTCATCGTGCCATACACCGGCGTCGAGATCGCCGATGTGACGCCGCTCATCCAGGACGCCATCTTCTCCCGTCCTCCGCACTACGGCGTCAAGACTGGCTTCTTCATGGGCGGCAAGGACGCGCTCCTCGCCCTCGACATGATCGACGCCGCCAAGAAGGCGATGGTGCCGCCGTTCGAGTGCTCGGTGTTCGCCGACCCTGCGGGCTCGTTCACGACCGCCGCCGCCATGGTCGCCTGCGTCGAGCGGGTCTTGAAATTCAAGTTCGGCCGCAGCTGGAAGGGCACACGGGTCGCCGTGTTCGGCGCGACCGGCGTCGTCGGCTTCGCCTCGTCGATCATCTCCGCGCTCGAGGGCGCCAAGGTGCAGCTCGTCGCTCACCGCGGCTTCGACCGCGTGGTCAAGAGCGCGGCCGTGTCAAAGGAGCGCTTCGGCGTCGACCTCGAGCCGGTCAACGGCGAGACGCCCGAAGGCAAGCGTGAGATCATCAAGAACGCCGAGGTCATCTTCGCGGCCGCGGCCGCCGGCGTGAAGGTCGTCTCCAGGGAAGAGATGGACCTCGCCAAGGACCTGCTCGTCATCGCCGACGTCAACGCCGTGCCGCCGCCGGGCGTCGAGGGCATGGAACTCTTCATGGATGGCGCGCCGCTCGCCGGCAGCAACGTGCTCGGCGTCGGGCCGCTCGCCATCGGCGACATCAAGTACAAGTGCGAGAGCGGCATGTTCAAGCAGATGCTGTCCTCCGACAAGCCGCTCGCGCTTGATTTCCGCCACGCCTACGCGATGTGCAAGTCACTGACTGGGCTGGCGTAACCGACGACCTTTGTGAGCTTGCTACGAAACCCCTCGCGCTGGCCGGTGCGAGGGGTTTCTCTCATCGGGATTTGATCGAGCAACCATGGCCGGCGAGACAGTCCTCATCGCCGCCTTCTCGGGGCGGGCGCTGGCGCAATCGGCGCGGCGGGCGGGATTCCGGCCGCTCGTCGTCGACTGCTTCGGCGACACCGACATGGTGGAGGCGGCAGAGGCCTACGTCTGCCTGCCTGCCCGCGTACAGGTCGGCTTCATCCCGAAACCGCTCTACGCGGCGCTCGACGAGCTGATCGCAGCGGCGCCATCGCCGCCGATCGGGCTTGTGCTCGGCTCGGGGTTCGAGTGCAACCCAAGGCTGGTCGCCCGGCTCGCGACACGCTACCGCCTCCTCGGCAACACGCCCGACACGATCCGTCGGGCAAAGGACCCGGCGGAGTTCTTCGGATTGCTCGGGCGGCTCGGCATACGCCATCCGGAGACGCAACCGGCCGCGCCGAGGGACACGGCGGGCTGGCTCATGAAGCGCATCGGCGGCAGCGGTGGGCTGCACATCCACGACTGCCCGGCCCAACCACGCCCGGACGAGCGGCGCTATTTCCAGCGCCGCCTTGCCGGTGAGCCGTTCTCCGTCATGGGTGTGTTCGGGGGCTCCGGGCCGGCGTTCGCCTTCAGCCGGCAATGGGTGTCGCCCCTGCCGCGGCGGCCTTACCGCTATGGCGGCGCGGTGGGGCCGATCACGCCCGACGAGGACCTCGAAGCGCGCCTCGTCACCATCGCACACGACGCGGGGCGCGAGCTCGGGCTCCGGGGGCTCGTGTCGTTCGATTTCCTGATAGCGGACGGAGAGCCGTCGCTGCTCGAGGTCAACCCGCGCCCGGGTGCCACGCTCGACGTGTTCGACGACGAGGCCGGCAGCCTGTTCGCGGCGCACGTCACGGCGGCCCTCGGAGGCGACGCCGCGGGCCTCCTGATGAGAAGCTGGCGTCCGCGGGAGGCCCGCGCGGCAGCGCTCCTCTATGCCGACCGAGGCTCACTCGGCGTGCAAGCCGGCGCGGCCTGGCCGGACTGGGCGGCCGACCGTGCGGCGCCCGGCACCCGGATCCAGAGGCACCAGCCGCTGGCGACCGTTCTCGCGGATGCGAACACATCCGATGCGGCCGTCCGCCTCTGCCGCGAGCGGTTGGGCATTCTCGAAGACATGCTGTATGAAGGCCAAAATTTCTAACAGGGAAGCTACCACATGATGCCTCAAGGACCGGCGCCCAGCGTCAACGCTCGCGCAGCCAGAATCGTCGAGCAGATCGCCAGCAACGCCTCCGCGCTCCGGGTCGCCGTCAGCACCGGCGAGGCCGGCGAGCGGCGCATCGACCTCGGCGCCGGCGTGCCGGGCGGGCTCGAGGCGGGCCGTCTCCTCGGCGAAGTATGCATGGGCGGGCTCGGCACGGTCACCATCACCTCCGCGTCCGGCCTCGAGCGCTGGCCGCTCGGCGTGGTCGTGCATTCGTCCAATCCGGTCATCGCCTGCCTCGGCAGCCAGTATGCGGGCTGGACGATCACCGAGGAAGCCTCCGGATTCTTCGCGCTCGGGTCGGGGCCGGCACGGGCGCTTTCTCGTGTCGAGGAGCTCTACAAGGAGCTCGGCTACGTCGATCATCACAACAAGGGCGCGCTCGTGATCGAGGGCGACAAGGCGCCGCCAGCCGCCGTCGCCAAGAACGTTGCGTCGGCGTGCGGGATTGCGCCTGCCGATCTCACGGTGCTCTTCGCGCCGACCGGCAGCCTCGCCGGCACGGTACAAATCGCGGCCCGCGTTCTGGAAGTGTCGCTGCACAAGGCGCACGCCCTGCATTTCGATCTCGGCAACATCGTCGACGGCTATGGTGTCGCGCCGCTCGCGCCTCCGGTGCCCGATTTCATAAAGGCCATGGGACGCACCAACGACGCCATCATCTACGGCGGCCGCATCCAGCTGTTCGTCAAGGGCTCGGACGAGGAAGCAAAGAAGCTTGCGGATGCGCTTCCATCGTCGACGTCGTCGGCCTACGGCAAGCCGTTCGCCGACATCTTCTCGGAGGTCAACGGCGACTTCTACAAAATCGATGCCATGCTCTTTAGCCCCGCGGTGGTGACGGTCTCGAACCTCGACACCGGCCAGTCGTTCCACGCCGGCAAGCTGGCGGCCGACATCGTCGACGCGAGCTTCAGGTAAGCCTTGAAATCCCCTCTCCCCGCGTACGGGGAGAGGGTTAGGGTGAGGGGCAGCCGCGAAACCAACGCGCGTTGCTGCCCCTCACCCCGACCCTCTCCCCATCGCGCAGAGCGATGGGGAGTGGGAGATCCATTTGCACGATTGCTCCAACGCCTCCGCAGCTCAGATTGTGCGAAACGGGAAGCACCCGCAAATCGTCCTCTTCGTCGAGGAGGGCGGCGGGGATTGGCACGCCCGGAAGCTCAAGCGAGCAATGGAAGCGCGCGGAGTTGAGGTCTCGACGACGACGCTCGTTCAGTGTGCCTTCGACACCCGTTGCGCCTCTGGCCTCGACATTCCAGGCTTCGACGGCCGGCTTCCCGACGGCGCCTTCGTGCGCTCCGTCTCGACCGGCAGCCTCGAGCAGATCACCAAGCGCCTCGGCATCCTGCACGCGCTACGCGAGAGCGGCGTCCGGGTGTGGAACGACGCCCGGGTCATCGAGCGCTGCGTCGACAAGTCGACGGCGACGTTCCTGTTTCAGAAGGCCGGGCTACCGGTGCCCCCGACACGCGTCGTCGAGGGCATCGAGGCGGCGCGCGCCTATGCGGCAGACGTAAAGACGTCGCTCGTGTCGAAGCCGCTCTTCGGAAGCCAAGGTAACGGCATCCGCCGCGTCGATAGCGCAGACGAGCTGCCGCCGGCAGAGGCGGTCGGCAACGTCTACTATCTGCAGCGCTATCTCCGGCACCCCGATGACACGCGGTTCGAGGATTGTCGCGTGTTCGTCTCCAAGGGGCGCATTCTCTCGGCAATGATGCGCGTCGGCACGTCGTGGATCACCAACGTGCATCAGGGCGCCGCGCCCGAGGCAGTCGCCGAGATCGAGCCGGAGAAGGCCAGGCTTGCATTGGCAGCCGCTGAGGCCATCGGCGCTGACTATGCCGGCGTCGATCTCATCCGCGACGAGACGGGGCAGCTCATGGTGCTCGAGATCAACTCAAATCCGGCGTGGAAGGGGCTGCAGAGCGTCACCGCCGAGGACATCGCAACGGCGCTCGCCCACGATTTTCTCGACGCGATCGGCGTCGTCGGAGCCTGTCCATGAGCCTCGATCTCGAGCCGACCGAGATCGAGGCCGCCTACATCGAGGCGTGCCGTCTCGACGTGGCGTCACTCAAGCCCGGCAACGTACACGTTTTCGCCGACGGCCACCGCATGACGGTCTCCGACTTCAGTGAAAGCGCGCGCGTGTCGGCGCGCTACGTCGCCGACCCGACGCTCACCGTCGGCCAACGTGTGCGGACCGGCGTCGAGGCGACGTTCGAGGCGGTCGGCTGCAATACCAACCTCGGCATTCTGCTTCTATGTGCGCCACTGGCATTGGCCGTAGGCTGCTCACCAGGCCGCCCCTCCGCCGTGCGGAGAGGAGTGGCGGCAAAAGAGACGTCCCAAGCTTCGGCACCGAGGGTCCCCCGCTCCCTGTCCCGCGGGGGGGAGGGGAGCGAGTCGGCTCTCGGGGCGATACCGAGCCTCGACGCGCTGTCGGCGCTCAGGACCTCCGTAAAGGAGGTTCTAGAACGCCTCACCCACGAGGACGCGCGCGACGTCTACCGAGCGATCGCCCGCGCCAATCCGGCCGGACTTGGGAACGCAGCCGGTGCTGACGTGAGGCACGATCCGCCGGCGGGGCTCACACTCCTCGATGCCATGAGCCTCGCTGCCGGGCGCGATCTCGTGGCGCGGCAGTACGCGACCGGCTTCGACACGATCTTCGACCTGTGCGGGGCGGCGTTCCTCCCGGTCACGGCCGAAGGCCTGCCGATGGAGACGGCCCTCAGCTACATCTTCCTCCAGCTGCTCGCCGCCCAGCCCGACACCCACATCGCCCGCAAGCACGGGACGCAGGCGGCCGAGGCGGTGTGCGAGGAGGCTAACGCGGTCATCTCCGACTTGAGGTTCTGCTCGCCCTGGGACTGGGGGCGGCCGGAGGTCGAGGCCCGCCTCATCGCGTTCGACGCTGGCTTGAAGTCGCGCGGGCTCAATCCCGGCTCACTCGCCGACCTCATGGCCGCGATCGCTTTCGTAGGTCTCCTGGCCATCACGGCTGGGCCGGATTTCGCTTGTTAACTCAGTTGCATGCCGCAAGCTTCGGGAGTCTGGTTGTAGCCGCTTCCAGACGCCCCGCCGGGCCTTAACCGGCCTTGTCCGAATTCCCAGATATTCGCTTGTGGAACGGGGTGCTCTGGCGCTAATTAGGCGGGTGCTCAAAGCACGCAGCCGTCAGCAACCCACGCGGGACATTCCCTCGTGCGGCGGCCGATGGTATAGCGCCCGCAGCCGGCGTAACACTCGGGGCATTCTACCTGGGGGGAACCGGCATTAGAATTATGCAAAGGGAGAATACCCGTAATGGCCAAGATCAATCGCGTTATGGTCGGCGAGAGCCTCGTCGGTGACGGCAACGAGGTTGCCCACATCGACCTGCTCATCGGTCCCCGTGGCTCCGCCGTCGAGGCGGCGTTCTGCAACTCGCTCACGAACAACAAGGACGGCTTCACGTCGCTCCTCGCCGTGATCGCGCCGAACCTGCCCTGCAAGCCGAACACGGTCATGTTCAACAAGGTCACCATCAAGGACGCCCGCCAGGCCGTCCAGATGTTCGGCCCCGCCCAGTACGGCGTTGCCAAGGCCGTGCAGGACTCGGTCGCCGAGGGCGTGATCCCCGCCAACGAGGCTGACGACGTCTACGTGTGCGTCGGCGTGTTCATCCACTGGGAAGCGGCCGACGACGCCAAGATCCAGGACTTCAACTATCGCGCCACCAAGGAAGCGATCGCCCGCGCCGTCTCCGGCAAGCCGACCGCTGCCGAGGCCACTGCCCAGCGCAATTCGGCCGCTCATCCCTTCGGTGCGAAGACTTGAAGCGGAAACCGTCCACAGCAGGATAACAATTCCCCTCCGATGAAGGTGGGTCTGCTGCAGCGATTGGGAAGACTACTCTCCGGCCGTTGGAACGGCTGATACCAGGCGGGTGGCTCCTCAAACCACTCTGCCAGGTGGAATCGGAAACCTCTCACCGGCGGTCTCGCAAGAGATCGCCGGTTTTTATTCGCCCGTCATGCAGCGCGGTTGCAACCAGGACACCTGCGGCACCCATGACCCGAAGCGCCTCGAGATCGTCACCGTTACGCACGCCGCCTGCCGCGTAGATCAGGCGGTCCGCGCCAGCGCGCGCGATGACGTCGCGGAGCCGCTCGTAGTCGGGCCCGTCTCCGCCGCCGACGCGCGCGAGCGTCATGACGATCACGCGGCGCGGCCACAGATCCGGATCGGCGAGGAGCGCCGGTGGCCCCAAAAAGTCGTCGCCTCGGAAGTCGAGGGACAGGACGCCGGTCACAAGGCCCTGCAGCCCAGCAGAATCCAATAGCGACTCCGAGCCCACCACGCGGACGCGTCGGGCACATGCTTGGCCCTTCGGCGTGCTGCGGCGCCCGTCGCGCACCGCGTACGCTCCCTCTTGCCCGGGAGGGTCCGGGGGTCTGGTGATGATGGACGGATTGCTCGATCCGCCGGACACAGTCACCTCTCCCCCGAACCCGCCCTGCGAAGCGGGTTGGGAGACCGAAATGGCATCGCGCACGGACGATGTCCGGCACGAGCCGTCGTCGACCCAGACCTCGCCCGCGCCCCAGGCCGCAGCCACCTTGTCCTGTAGCGAGTAGTTTGCGCCCCTGCCCTCGATGCCGTCGAGATCCGCCAGGTAGAGCGTGTCGAACGGATAGAGACTACGGTAGCCGTTCGCCACCGTGACGGGGTCTGAGGTGCCGGGCGCGAGGGGCGTCTCGAGAGCACGGTAGCTGGCGCGGTCTCCCCTCCATGCGCGCACCGCCGTCCCATGGCGCACATCGATCACCGGTATCACTTTGAATTGTCTTTGGCTCATGGGCTATGCTGTAGCACATCCACGAGCCGGGGCGCGGGATCGGACCACGCTGCCCCTTTCTGTCGACGCAACCGGAGGCAGACTTGACGATCACCGCGGGCCTCGATGTCGGTGGAGCGCACCTGAAAGCCGCCCTGGTCGACAACGGCCAGACGATCGCGGTTCATCAATTCGTGTGCCCGTTGTGGCAGGGGATCGACAAGCTCGATGCCGCGCTCGGCGCCGCGGGACCGATGCTCGGACGTGCCAGCCGTCACGCCATCACCATGACGGGCGAGCTTTCCGATCTCTTTCCCGACCGCAAGACCGGCGTCGAAACGCTCGTCAACAAGCTCGTCGACGCGTTCGGCGTCAAGACACGCTTCTGGATGGGACCGCGTGGATTCGGCACCAAGGCGGAAGCGCTGAAGCATCACGTCGATGTCGGCTCGACCAACTTTCTCGCCACCGCCACGCTCATCAGCCACAGCGAGCCCGATGCGCTGCTGATCGATTTCGGCTCGACCACGGCTGACATCGTTCCCATACACGGCGGGCGTCCGGCACCGCACGGGATGACCGATGCCGAGCGGCAGGCCAACGGCGAGCTCGTCTACACGGGCCTCACGCGCACGGCGGTCATGGGCGTCACGCAACGGGCGCCGTTTCGCGGCCGGTGGGTCGGCTTGGCGCGCGAGTACCTCGCCACCATGGCCGACGTGCGCCGCATCCTCGGCGAGCTCCCCGAGGGCGTCGATCTGCATGCGGCGGCGGACGGCAAGGGAAAGTCACGCGAAGAGAGCGTCCAGCGTTTCGCGCGCATGCTGGGCCGCGACGCGGCCGAAGGCTCGTTCAACTGCTGGCAGGTTGCAGCTGCCTATGTGCGCGACGAGCAGCTGCGCTCGATCCACGACGGCGCGCTGCAGGTGCTGTCGGCGGCAGGCCTGCCACCCGGGGCCCCCGTGGTGACGGCAGGCATCGGGGCGGACGCGGCCGCGATCGTGGCGCTGAGGCTCAACCGCGGCTCGGTGACCTTCTCCGAATTCGCGAACGCGCTGCCTTCCGCGGCAGTGCCGGCGACGCATGCCGCAGCGGCAGTGGCCGTGGCGATGCTCGTTTAGCGTCAACTCTTCCGCAGTGCAGCGGGGTCGCCGCGGCGCCAGGCGTCGACACGCTCCATGAGCCAGGCCCACGCCTCCTGCTCGCGAGGGCCCGCGGTCTTGCCGACTGCAATCTCCAGGAACTTGAGCTCGCTCTCGATCTTGGAGGCCGGAAGCATGTGGAGCCGGGTGGTCAAGACGGCCAGCTCTAGCACGGCGACCTGAGCGCGGTTGAAGCCGGTCCATGGCCGATGGCTCTGTTCATGCACGAGCGTCATGTGGAAGCGAGGCCGCTCAGCGTCCTCGGTCACACGGCCGACGGCGAGCTCCCAATGGGTGAGTGCGCTTTCGAGGTAGACGCCCTTGACCTTGGCGGCGGGCTTTGTGGGCCAGCTCTTGCGGCCGGTGATGCAACCGGCGAACACCCGAACGTCATCGGTATGGCTCGCCACCGCACAAGGGTTGGCGAGAAGGTTGTCATGGGAGCGCGAGGGCTTGAAGGGCGCGATGATCCAGCCCTTGCCGTCCTCGATGAGACCCAGAGGCGCGATGTGAACGTCGCCGGCGGGGCTCATGGTGGTGACGATGGTCTCGACGATCAGCGGCATTCAGGTGTCCTTCTTCCTGCTCTTCAGCGTCGCGCCTTCCGGTGCGTGCCGCGTCAGGTCCTCGCTTTTCTTGTCGGCAGCGACGCCCCAGTCGAGGGCGCCGTCCTGAGCATAGCGCTTACCGAGCGCCCGGGCGATCTCGGCCTTCGCCAGCTCGTAGCCAAGATAAAAGGCGTGTGCGCCGTCGGTCTCGACGCCCAATCTCGGGAAAAGCCCGAACGGATCGTCGGAGACGTGGTGGCCGTCGCGGTTGAAGATATGGAGGCCATCCTCGGCGGCATGGATGCGGAAGTTCTGGTCGCGCGTGCCCGAGGCCTGCTCGGCGATGTCGGCGGGTGTGAGCGGGAACGGGCGCAGATCGTGGAGCGAGAGGAGGCCACCGCCGTAACCCTTGGGCAGGCTCGCGTCCTCGCGTGCCCGATACATGAGGCGCCTCGCGGCGTCGTGCTCGTAGACGGTGCGGCAGGTGTGCGGCGAGACCTGCACGATGAGCACATTGCGGATCTGAAGCTCCGAGCAGATGCCGGCCAGGATCGCCGTCACGCCCTGGCTGTCGGCGTCGGTGAGCTCGGTCAGGTTGCCAGTGCCCATCAGGATCTCGACACCGGGGCGCTGGCGGCGCAGCTCCGCATAGCGTTCGAGCGAGGCCATGAAGCCAAAGTGGACGGGATCGAGCACCGGATCTGCGATGTGGGGAATGCCTTTCGCCTCAGCCTTGTCGATGGCACGGAGAAGCGAGGCGAGATCCCCGTGCGGCCTCGGCACCAGGATGGGGACGCACCCAGTGCCTGCTACGGCATCGAGGCTCGTCTCGTCGAGGGAAAGCACGTAGTCTGCGCCGGCTCTTGCAGCGCGCGCCAGCTCCTCGACGTTGCCGCTGTCGACGCTGACCGCCAGGCCTGCAGCCTTCAAGGCCGCAACCATCTCCTCGAGCGCAGGAAAGGGAACGTCCGGCTGGCAGCCGATGTCGATCACGTCGGCGCCGGCCGCGCGGTGGGCCAACGCACGCGCTACCAGCGCTTCGATCGCTAGCGACGGAGCCTCGACGATCTCGGCAAAGATGCGGAGGTCGTGCTTCGAGAGGTCGGGCTTGTGACCGCCCTTGCCGAAGTACTGCGGCAGGTCGACGATTTCGTCGGGACCGCGCTCGAAAGATACGCCGTAATGAGCCGACAGCGCATCAAGGTCCACACGGCAGCGGCCGGGCAGGATGACACGATCGGCGTCGAGCGGTCCCTTCAAGCGGTTCTTGACGATGGCCTCGGTCATCAAGGCTGCGACCTTGATATTGAGGTTCACGACCCGCGACGAGCCCGCGGGCAAGCCGAGGGAAGCGACCGCCTTCGTCACACGTGCCTCGGCCAGGTGGCCGGTCAGGAAGAGGAGCTTCTCAGCCATTGCAAGCGCGCCTTTATCGCCGTCTCCAGCTCGGGCATGGTCTCGACGACCGTTGTCATCTCGAACGACCTCAGCTTCTCCGTGTTCTCGAGGTCGATCCGGCGCGGGTAGACCTTCACCATTCCCTTCGGCGCCTCGGTGTCCATCTCGGGGGCCGTGTCGCAAGCGAACACGATCGTTGGCACGCGGCACTTGCCGGCCTGGGCGAAGACGTTGGTGGGCAGGTTGTCGGAGATGCCGGCGACGCACTTGGCGACCGTGTTCGAGGTCGCCGGGCCGAGCACCAGCGTGTGGTAGACACCGTAGTAGAAGTTGCCGACGGGCGCCGCGCTTGCCGTGCGATCCTTGAAGATGCGCGTGTCCTTCGGAAACGTGAGGTTCTGCTTATACATGCTGAGCACCTCCTCGGCGGCGCTCGACAGAAACACGTCGAGATGATCGAGGCCGCGCATCAGCGCGAGCGTCTCCTTGAAGAAGTGCCCCGAGCCGGTCAAGGCCCAGCCCCAGCGGGGCGTCTTGATGTTGTCCTTCGCCATGGCGATGGGCCGTACCATGCGAATGGTCCTGCGTCGATGGCCGCGTACGGCACCCGAGTTTGAGGGGAAACGTCGCGAGCGTGCTTCAGTGCTCGAGGCGCGGTCCGGTCACGCGCCAGGGGAGGCCGGAGCGGCGCACAATGGCGGCAAAAGTCGGGTCGACCACCCCGCGGGCGGCGAGCGAAGCGGCTGTCTCGGAGCGTGGCACGGCCACCGATTTAACCAACACGACCGGCAGCCGCCCCAGCCGCTCGGCGAGACGGGCGGCAAGGCCGTCGGACGTGACGGACCAATCCTTCGGGATGGTGTCGTCGCGCCGCAAAAGCCGGAGCGGCAGCCAGACAGCGACGCGCTTCCGGCGCCAGGCGTCACGGATTTGCGAGAGCGTTGCGGCGCGCACCGGCCCGGGTTGCAGAGCCAAGAACGCTTCGGCCATCTGGTGCATGGCTGCGATGGCGAGAAAATGAGCCTCGCGGTCGGAGAGTTCCTCGCGCTGCTGACGCTCGCGGACGGCGTCTGCGAACTGGCCGCCTCCGGGCACGATGACGACCGGCCGCCTCAGCGCGGCAACTGCGGCAAGACAGCCCTCCAGGCGGCCGGTCTCTGCAAGGCTGCCGCCGATCTTGAGAACAAGGGGACGCTTGACGGTGTCCGACCCTCTGGATCTGACACGGGTGCGAGGTGTCACGTCCGCGATGCCGAGCCCGGCGGGTCGGATGCCAATCTCCCCCGCGTGATCTCCACTCCGCGCACGGGGCCACGTTCGAGCTTCTCGATCGTGACGCGAACGGTGGCGATGCGCGCGTCGCCGAGAAGATGCTCGCAAATGCGCTCGGCCAGCGTCTCGACCAGGTTAATATGGCCTTTCGAGGTGATGCCGGCGATGGCATCGATGATGTCGGTGTAAGATGGCACCTCGACCATCTCGTCGCGGCTGCTCCTGACGGACGGCGCAAGGTAGGCGTGGACGTCGAGCCTGACCTTCTGGGTTACGCCCTTCTCTTCGGCATAGACTCCGATGTGGCAGTCGATGACGTAATCGCGGACGAAGATGCTGTCGCCGTTGGTGCTCGTAGTCGGTCGTGTCATGCGCGGGTGAGCTCCATTTGTCACGCGGGCGACATGCGTTCCGCGCGCCGGCCGCCCGCGCGATGCATGTCGAGAGGCTTCAGAGCACGGGCAACGGACTCGACGGCCCGGAGGTCGATCTCGCCCGTGCGGACGGCGCCTTTGCACAACGCACCGCGGAAGCCCAGGACGTCGGCACCGAGACCCGCGAGCTGCGGTATGTGCTTGACAGCGAGGCTGCCTGCGAGACCCGCGAAGAGGCCGCAGCGATGAGCCTCGCGCACGAACACCGACAGACGGAACTGCGGCATGACGGCGGGCAGCGCGCCGCCCGCCTTGGCGGCGGTGTCGAGCATGACGCCGGCGAACCCCGCAGCTGCCATGTCGGCAATCAGCGAGAAGTCGGGCGAGCGGTCGGCAAGGAGCAGGCCGACGAGGCGCGGGCCGGCCTGGCCGGACGGAGAGGTCTCGCGTGCCAAGACAGGCGCTGCGGGCGCGGCCACCTCGGCCGAGACGTGGGCCAGACGCCCGCGAGCGCCCTTCCGCGGTGCGCCCTGGAATGCCGCACCCAGCGCACGAACGGCAGCCTTGGCGTCACCGCCCGGGAAGAAGCCGATCTTGACGATGTCGACGCCGGTTTCCGCCATGGCACGGGCAGCAGCCGTCACCACGGCCGGCTCCGGCTCCATGTCACCGATGGTGGCGCTCACGGTGACGCCCTTCGGAACGGCGGCCCGGATGGCTGCAACCGTCGCCAGCGGGAGCGCGCCCAGCGCGCCATCGGCGGGGTTTTTGCAATCGATGACATCGGCTCCGCCGGCGAGCGCGAGCGCCGCCTCGGCAACGCTCGTGACGCTGGCCAGGAATTGGGGATGAGCGCGCTCTTCGTGGCGCGGGGCGATCATGCAGGGGGCTCTCGGGTGGGGCTCAATCAGGTTGAGCCGAATATGCGCTTCTGCTCGGCCAGCACCTTGTCGCGGTCCTTGCGCTCCGCCGTCGACAATCGTACCGCCTCGTCTTGGATAATAGTCGCAGAGCCGGGCGCCATGCGCAAGATGCGGGTGCCGAGCATCACCGCCTCGGCGCGGTCATGGGTAATAAAAAGGACGGTCGTCGGGCGCCTCGACCAGAGGTCGATCAGGAGCTCGCGCAGCCCCAGAGCCGTGGGGTCGTCGAGGGACACGAACGGCTCGTCCATGAGCAGAATGTCGGGCTCGGTTATGAAGCCGCGGGCCAGCGCGGCGCGCCGCTGCATACCGAGCGAGATGTGCTCGGGATAGGCGCCGGCGGCACTGGTGAGACCGACACGCTCGAGCATGTCCGGCAGACCGGCAAGGCGTGGATCGCCCGGCGGCAGCGCAAGCTCGAGGTTCTCCCTGACCGTCCGCCACGGCAGGAGGCGCGGTGTCTGAAATACGAACGTCACACGCGGATTGCCGGGACCGAGGTCGATCTTGCCCTCGAAGTCCTTGTCGAGGCCGGCGACGATGTTGAGGAGCGTTGACTTGCCGCAGCCGGAGGGGCCCGTGATGACTACGAACGAGCGCGGCTCGACCTCGAACCTGACGTCGCGCAGGACCGTATTCTCGTCGCGCTGACCGACTGCGGCGAACGTTTTCCGCCGAACGGCTACCGAGAGTGGCTGGCCTAGCGGCGCCATTTGTTGACCCTCGCCTGCAACGGCTGCAGCACGCCGAACTCGACGATCTGAATGACGATGATGAAGGCCAGCGCATAGGCCAGGATCATCGGCACGTCGAAGTTGCCGAAGGCGGTGTGGATCTGATGGCCGACTCCGGTCGGGTGGCCGCCCAAGGCTTCGACCACGAGCACGATCTTCCACACGAGCGCGAGCCCCGAGCGGGCGGCCGCGGCAAAAAACGGTGCCAGCTGCGGGATCGTCACGTGGCGCAGTGTGCGCCACCAGCCGAAGCCGTACATCTCTGCCATCTCTGCGAGGTCCTTCGACAGGGCGCGTGCGCCCTCACGCATCTGCACGGCGACGTTCGGGATCTTGTTGATGGCGACCGCGGTCACGGCGGTGGCCTCGGTGGTACCGAACCAAACGTAACAAAGCGCGATGATGACGAGGGCAGGAAGGTTCAGAAGCAGGATCAACCAGCTGTCGAAGAACTTGTCCGCTGTCCTGTTGACACCGACGGCAAGGCCTATGGCAGCGCCGATGAACATGGCAACCGTGAAGGCGAGCGTAACGCGGACGAGCGTGATCCAGAGGTGCTTCCACAGCTCGCCGGAAGCGGCCTCGCGGGCGAGCACGTTGACGACATCGATCGGACCCGGCAGATGGCGGCTGCCGGCATACCAGGCCACCAGCCCCCACAATGCCACGAATGCCCCGAGCGAGGCGACCGTCCAGGCCAGCCTCTCGAGCGATCCGGCGTAGCCTGCACTCGTGACCTTACGCGGCGGCGGCATGGAATAGCTTCGGATCGAACTTGGTGCCGCTACCGACGAGCTCCGTGTCGCCACCGGCGACAAGGAGCTCCATGATCTTCTCCGCCGCCTTCATGTCGGCATCGCTCCATGGGCCGCGGATCCCGGACTGGTACCCGGCGACGAGGGCCTTGAACTCGGCATCGTTGCCGGGCTTCAGAAGCGGCTTCAATCGGTCCCACGCCGCTCCCGGCGGACCCGCGAGCACGGCGTTGCCATCGGCAACGCAGGCGAGCAGCGCATCGATCGCGCCGACGTGCTCCTCTCCCCACTTTTCACGCCATATGAAGCCGACGAGCGCGGGCGGCGGGGCGATCCCGAGCGCGGCCATGACGTCGGCGACCGAGATCACGCGACGGAAACCGGCACCCTCGAGGCGAGCGCAGAAGGTCCAGAAGTTGAGGCACGCGTCGAGCCTGCCATCCTTGAGCTGCTCGGCTAGCAGCGGTGCTGCTCCGAACTGCGGCTCGACCATCTCGGCGATGTCGGTCCCGATGGTCTTCCTGGTGAAGGCGCGCAGAAGGAGCCAACTCTTGTCGACCGCAGAGCCCGCCACACCGAGCTTCTTGCCTTTCAAGTCTGCGACCGACTTCACCGGGCTTTCGGCCGCGACCATGATGGCGCCGAGGGAGGCGGAGAACGGCGCGAACTTCAACCCTTCGCCCATGGCGCGCTGACGCAACGCCCAAGGCCAATCGCTGACGATGACATCCGCACTGCCGCCATAGAGGGTGATCGGGCTCGCTTGGTTGTTGGCGATCTCGACCACCTCGAGATCGAGAGCGTGCTTCTTGTCAATTCCTTCGGCGCGGATGGTCTCGATGAGCCAAGCAAGAGACCCGAACTTGACGGAGGCGAGCCTCAGCGGCGTAGCCGCCCGGGCCGGCGCGGTCAGGGGACCAGCGGCGCCGGCTGCCCATAATGCCGCCGCGCCCGTGAGCACGAGGCGGCGATCGATGGGCAACACCGGACGGTCGACGCGGCTCATGGCTTGGCACCCTCGGAGGAGACGAGCAGGCGGTTCTTGGTCAGCCATCGCGTGACACCGAGCCACGCGTCGTCCGTGTTGCCCTGAACGACGGCCTGCACGTCCTTGACCGGCTCGCCTTTTGCGACATCGACGACGATGATGCGCATATTTAGAATGGTGGCAGACGCCTTCTCGACCACGCCGAGATAGAGGATATCGGCGCCCAGCTTGCGAGCGAAATCCATCTCGCAGCCGTTACATTTGTTGAGCGGTGCGGCGCTGGCGATGTCGCCGGCGACCGGCGCGATGTCGAGCATCTCGTATTGTCCCGAGGCCCTGATCCTGTCCTCTATCTCCTGACGGGCGCGGGACAGGCGGACCTCCTCTTCGGGGGCAACCTTCGGGGGCCCGACGAAGAAGTCCTCCTCGCTGGTCTGGAACACCATGTCGAAGGGGAACACGGCTGCCTTGGGCGCAGCGGTCGCGGCGGGTCCGCAGGCGGCAAGCGCCAAGAGCGCGGCCCCAACCCTGATCAGCATCCCTTGGTCTCCCAATTACAGCAGCTTATTGCTCGCATGCCGCTTTTCTAGTGTCCCGAGCGACGAGCAGCCGGGTGCCGGTGCGCCGCCCAGCCTTGAAAACGCAGGACAGCGGCAATCAGATTAACGGGTTCCGGCCGCCGTGCCTCCTCACAGGTGGTAACAATAGCGGGAAGGCTCAAGGCTGTCGCCTTGACAATCCCGCTGTCATCACGATCTTTTCAGCAACGTTGTTACATACACGATCGGACCCGACGTTCAAGCGGTCCGGTCCCGGGAGGAACGAGATGATGTTGTCCCTGGGTCCGCGCTCGCGGTCCTCATGCAAGCTTGCGCTGCCACCGCTCGCCCTCGCCACCATACTCACACTTCTTCTGCCGCAGACGTTGGCTTGCGCCGAGGAAGGTTCCGCTCCGGCCGGGGCATCTGCGCCGGCTCTTCCTGAAGCGGCAGCAGCAGACGGAGAGGGGCAGCAGCTTCCGGCCGCGCAAAAAATCCGGCTGCTCATGGTGCGCGAGATCCGCGAGGACCGCCTGCCGCCACTCTCTCTCCTCGACCAGCCGCCACCCGACGACGGAGTTGCCGGGGCCAAGCTCGCGGTGTCTGACAACAACACCACGGGTCGCTTCCTCGGCCAGGAGTTCACGTTCGACGTCGCCTCGAGCGAGAAGCCCGAGGATCTCCTGACCGAGGTCAACAAGTACGTCGGCGAGGGCAGCGGCTTCATCATCGCCGACGTCTCGCCGAAGACCCTGCTCATGATCGCCGACAGTCTCAAGGGCAAGGACGCGCTCATCTTCAACGCGAGCGCGCCGGACGACGTGCTGCGGGAGGAGGAGTGTCGTGTCAACGTCAAGCACACGGCACCGACCCGCACCATGCTCGCCGATGCACTAGCCCAGTACCTCGCCTGGAAGCGCTGGAACAACTGGGCGCTGGTGGTCGGACCCTCGGACGCCGACAAGGCCTTTGCCGATGCCCTCAAGAGGGCCGCCAAGCGCTTCGGGCACAAGATCGTCGAGGAGCGTAACTTCGCCTACGATCCCGGCAGCCGGCGCTCGGATGGCGGCTACGAGCAGATCCAGCAGCAAATCCCCAGCTTCACGCAGCGATTGCCGGCCTACGACGTGATGGTCGTCTCGGACGAGGGGCAGCTGTTCGGCGACTACTTCCCCTACCGGACCTGGGACCCGCGGCCCGTCGTCGGGACGTCCGGGCTATGGCCGACAACGTGGCACCCGGCCGTCGAGCTCTGGGGCGGTACGCAATTCCAGAACCGCTTCAAGCGCCTGGCAGGCCGTACCATGCGCCCACTCGACTACAACGTGTGGATGGCCGTGCGCTCGGTCGGCGAGGCAGCGACCCGCAAGAAGTCGGCCAATCCCAAGGAGCTCATCGACTACATGCGCTCGACCGAGTTCGAGCTTGCAGCCTTCAA
>JAGVSR010000106.1 GCA_019137195.1 Alphaproteobacteria bacterium | reverse complement strand
GGCGTCAGCCGATCGGCCTCGGCCTTGCGAGCCATTTCTTCAGCCTGTCTCGCCGCCGCCTCGGCCTGCGCGGCGAGCATGTTCGCAGCCCATTTCATGCCCGTGTAGAAGCCGGTGCCGATCATGGCGAGAAAGAAGAGCTGGGGCATGGCGGCCTCCTCGTCTCCATAACGCGCGAGGCTTGTGGGGCGAGCGCGCGCAAGAAGCAGAAACAGCTGCGCGCGATGCCCTGGGGCACCGCACACTCAGCGCCTGCAAGCCGACACCATATCGTGGGCAAAAGCAAGGCCCCGAGCCTGATCTGCGACCTTCGTCCGACCTGGCGTGGCCCGGTCGCTGCGCTGGATCAGAGCCCGTACCGCGCCCACAGCGCGCGCGTCTCGAGCGTGGCCAGCACCTCGCGACCCGAGATGAGACCGTCGGTGCCCGCGGCCTCCTCCGCATAGGGCGCTCGTCTTAGCCGCGCGAGCAGCCCGCCTTTCTCGAGCGGCACGACCGACAGCTTGACCTTGTCGCCGAACAGTTCGCGCATCTTCGAGCGCACGTCGGCGATGCCGTCGATGAGGCCGTAGTCCATCGCCTTGGGAGCCGACCAGAACGCACCCGAGAACAGCTCGGCATCTGGCCCCTTGAGCTTGCCCGCGCGACGTTCCTTCACCACCCCGATGAACACGTCGTGGACGTCGCGCTGCAGCTCCTTCAGTCGCTCGATGTCCTCGGTCTTTTCGGGCAGGAACGGGTCGAGCACGTTCTTGGAGATCCCGGCCGTGTAGACGCGCCGTTCGACGCCGAGCTTCTTCAATGCGTCGACGAAACCGAAGCTCGACGAGATCACTCCGATCGATCCGACAATCGACGACGCGTCGGCATAGATCTCGTCGCCTGCCGCGGCCAGATAGTAGCCGCCAGAGGCAGCCACGTCCTCGCAGAACACGTAGACCTTCTTTTTCTTCTCGTCGGCGAGCTGGCGGATGCGCTTGAAGATGAGGCTGCTCTGCACGGGAGAGCCGCCCGGCGAGTTGACCAGCACCGCCACTGCCGGAGTCTTGGATAGCGAGAACGCCTTCTCGAGCGGCCCGGCCACACCGGCCATCGAGAGGCCGGGTTTCAACGGCGACACCATGCCGATAGCGCCGCTGAACCGCAGCACGGGGACGACCGGTCCTGAGGAGAAGGGCCACATCGCAACAAAAGCTCCGCTCTAGCACACCGAGGAGATGGGCATGACGCCGGAGGAGGAAAGGGCGCGGACCCCGCGCTATTCCGCCGCCTCGCCGGCTGAGCGCTTCGCCTGCGCCTCGTCCGCCGACTTCAAGGCCGCAAGCGACGGCATCGACACCGTGTTGTAGCCGCAGTCGACGAAATGCACCTCCCCCGTCACCGCGCCGGACATGTGCGACAGGAGATAGAGTGCCGAGCCGCCAACCTCGTCGAGTGTCGGCGTGCGCTTCAGGGGCGAGTGCTCTTTCTGGAAATTGAAGATGACGCGCGCGTCCCCGACGCCGGCGCCGGAGAGTGTACGCATCGGGCCAGCCGAGAGCGCGTTGACCCGGATACCTTGGCCGCCGAGATCGGCCGCAAGATAGCGCACGGAGGCTTCGAGGGCCGCCTTGGCCACGCCCATCACGTTGTAGGACGGCACCCAGCGCGTCGCGCCGCCATACGTGAGCGTCAGAAGCGAGCCGCCGTTCGGCATCACGTCTGCCGCCCGCTTGGCGATCTCGGTGAACGAGAAGCACGAGATGACCATAGTGTTGGTGAAGTTCTCGCGCGTCGTATCGGCGTAGCGCCCCGCGAGCTCGCGCGGATCGGAGAAGGCGAGCGCATGCACGACGAAGTCGAGGCCGCCCCACTCGTCTTTGATGCGCTTGAAGACATTGTCGACGCTCGGAAGATCGAGGACGTTGCACTCCTCGATGATCTTGGCTCCTGTCGACTGCGCGAGCGGCACCGCGCGCCGGCCGAACGCGCCGCCCTGGTAGGTGAAGGCGAGCTCTGCGCCTTGCCCCGCCAGGATGCGGGCGATGCCCCACGCGATCGAGCGGTCGTTGGCTACGCCCATGATGAGCCCGCGTTTGCCGGCCATCAGCGGTCCGGGTTTGGCTAGATCGGCTTCGGCCATCGGCGCCCTCGCTCTTGCATGAGGTGCGCGGCTCATGACGTCGAACCAGCCCGCACCGTTTCTGTAAAGTCTCATTTGCCTCGAGGCCCTGCACACGTCGGGATCGGTCCCGTGGGCGCCGCGGCGTGGTTAATGCATGAGATGATCAGCCATCGTAGCGGCGAAACACCAGAGTGGCATTCGTGCCGCCGAAACCGAAGCTGTTCGACATCACACAGTTAAGGTCGGCATTATCGATGCGGGCGCGCGCGATCGGCATACCGGCGAACGCCGGGTCGAGCTCCTCGATGTTGGCACTCTCGCACACGAAGCCGTTGTTCATCATGAGGATTGAGAAAATGGCCTCCTGCACGCCGATGGCACCGAGCGAGTGCCCGGTAAGGCTCTTGGTCGACGAGATCGGCGGCACGTCGTCGCCGAACACCTGCCGGATGGCCTCGATTTCCTTCTGGTCGCCGACCGGCGTGCCCGTCCCGTGCGGATTAATGTAGTCGATCCTCGGCACGCCCTTGCCGTCGAGCCCCTTGAGTGCGAGCCTCATGCAGCGCACCGCGCCTTCGCCGGACGGAGCCACCATGTCGAAGCCGTCCGACGTCGCGCCGTAGCCCGCGACCTCGCCGTAGATCCTGGCGCCACGCGCCCTGGCGTGCGCGAGCTCCTCCAGCACCAGCACACCGGCACCGCCCGCGATCACGAACCCGTCCCGGTTCTTGTCGTAGGCGCGGCTCGCCGTCTGCGGCCGGTCGTTGAACTTGGACGACATGGCGCCCATGGCGTCGAAGAGGTTGGACAGAGTCCAGTCGAGCTCCTCGCAGCCACCGGCGAAAATGACGTCCTGCTTGCCCCACTGGATGAGCTCGGCGGCGTTTCCGATGCAATGCGCACTCGTCGCACACGCCGAGGAGATCGAGTAGTTGGTGCCCTTGATCTGGAACGAGGTCGCCAGCGCGGCCGACGGGCCGGAGCACATTGCCTTCGGCACCTCGAACGGCCCCATCTTCTTCGGGCCCGACTTGAGCGTGATCTCTGCCGCCTCAACGATCGCCCGCGTCGACGGCCCGCCCGCGCCCATGATGATGCCGGTGCGCTCGTTGACGACGTCCGACGGCTCGAGGCCCGAATCGCGGATCGCCTGATCCATGGCAATGTAGTTCCAGGCCACGCCCGCGTTCATGAAGCGCTTGGGCTTCCGGGGCACCATTGGCTCCCAGTCCAGCTTCGGCTCGCCGTGGACTTGGCACTTGAAGCCGAGCTCCGCGTACTTGTCGGCCCTGCTGATGCCTGATTTCGCCTCGCGAAGGGAAGCGGTGACCTCCTGCGTCGTGTTCCCGATTGAGGAAACGATGCCCATGCCGGTGACGACGACGCGTCTCATCGCGGTTCAGGTCCCTTGTTGGCGACGCGCAGGCAGCAACCGGCGGCGCACAAAACTTCGATCACGCTTCAGTCGACTTTAGGAGAACTCGCATGTCCTTGGCGACGTAGATAAGCTCGCCGTCGACACGGATGGAGCCATCGGCCTCAACGAGCTTGAGCTTGCGCGCAATCACTCTCTTGACGTCGATCGTGTACTCCAGCCGCTGCACGTCCTGAGTGATCTCTCGGGTGAACTTGACCTTGCCGACGCCCGAGGCGCGGCCCTGACCGGGCAATCCCAGCCACCCGAGGAAAAATCCGGTCAGCTGCCACATGCCGTCCAGGGGCAAGCAGCCCGGCATCACCGGGTCGCCCTGGAAGTGGCACGGCCAGATCCAGTCGAGGTTCTTGTTGCCCGCGATGTCCAGCTCGGCCACGACCACACCCTTGCCGTTGGCGCCGCCAGTCTCCGAGATTTGCTTGATGCGGCTGATCATCAGCATGGGCGGCAACGGCAGCTGGGCGTTCCCAGGCCCGAAGAGCTCCCCGCGGCCGCACGCCAAAAGGTCCTCGAAATCGTAGCTGGATCGGCGCTCCGCCATGGTCGTCCTGCTTCCTTGCGCTGCAGCAATCCCCGCCCCGTGGTCGCCCTCGTCGGAAGACCCGGTGACCTAGCACACCAGGGGCCCGTTCAAAAGGCAAACGCCGCGGTCGTCAAGGGCTTAGCCGGAAGCGCGCGGTTCATAAGACTTGCGGCGAAATGTGGCCTACCGAAAAACCTTGAAAAATCCGGCTCTGCCCGGCATAAGCTGATCAGCGGCCGTGGGTTTGGCGCGGAGGTGTGCCGGACGGCTGGTCGGCGTCGCTCACGCCTCGGGTTCGGGCAGCAACGGAACCGAACGAGCGCGCTGGCGAACGGGTTGAAGGGACACGAAACGCCTTGGCTTGCATCACGAACAAGCTCCGGCTTGCAGGACTGCGCCCCACCCGCCAAAGGGTCGCGCTCGGCTCGATCCTGTTCGGCTCCGGAGATCGCCACGTCTCCGCCGAGATGCTGCACGCGGAGGCTCTGGCCGCTGGCGAGCAGGTGTCTCTGGCCACCGTCTACAACACACTTCACCAGTTCACCGAAGCCGGCCTCCTGCGCGAGCTGGCGATCGACGGCTCCAAGGCATTCTTCGACACCAACACCTCGAACCACAACCATTTTTACGTCGAGAACGACGGCTCGCTGCTCGACATTCCGACCGGTTCGATCCGCGTCGATGGGCTTCCCGAGCCGCCCAAGGGCCTCAAGATCAGCCACATCGACGTGGTGGTACGGCTGGTCCCGGACGACAGGTAATCCAAGAGCGCATGTCGAGCCGGCGATTGGGGTAGGTGCAGCCGTGGGCCCAAGCCGAGAGAGCGCGCCATGGGCAGTTCGCGACTGACAGCTTGCCGTTCAGCCCGGCCTACTTGACGACCTCGCCCTCGTACACGCCCCACAGCTTCGACTGCTCGATATAGCCGCGGTAGCGCTCGATCGCGACGTGGCACCAGTGGCCGTCGCACGCGAGCACGTTGGCGATCACCCCGGCCTCGACCGTGGCCACCGCCGCTGCACTCTCGCTCGACGTCCGCCTCAGCGCCGCCTGCGGAGGTGGCTTGCTCTTGCCCGCGTCCCACGGCAGCACCAGGGCCGTCCGGCGGCCCGAGAGCAGCGACTGCAGGATCCAGCCCTGGGTGCCGTCCGCGTCGCGAACCTCGCGCCAGGCGTCGAATTCCTTGACGACTTCGAGTGGGAGCCCCGCACGCTTGTAGACCCACGTCGTCGGGTAGTCCCGGCTCGGCCCAGCCCTCAGATTGACCTGGTCGGCCTTTAGACTGACGAAACGGGGCAAAGGCAGCCCGCTCGCCGGGCCGGTTGGCTCACTACTCGATGCGCCGGCTCCGGCAGCCGCGACGGAAGCAGGTCCGGAAACGAGCGCGAGCTTGAAGACTAGGGCACCCGCGGCAACGCGGAAGAGCCTCCCCCACATTCCGAATTCCCTTCCTCCGCCAGCTCGACCGGTGCCCGCCGTGCTCCGGCTGGGCAGAGTTATGAATTGCAGAATCGGCTTCCCTGTCAAATGAGCTCGGGCCGTGGCTTTGGTGCTGCGGCACTGAGGCACCCGGCCCGGCTGGCCCTTGAACCTATTCGAAACTTTGTTTTCCCCATGGCCTTCTGTTAGACGAGGGGGGCCTACCCACCCCGAGCGGCGCACGACGGGCTCGAACAGCCCTGCCTCGCCCGAAGAGATTCGGAACCCCTGATGCCTACGACTCAGAAAAAGCCCGTCGTCATTGTCACCCGCAAGTTGCCCGACGTCGTCGAGACGCGCATGCGCGAGTTGTTCGACGCCAAGCTCAATGTCGACGACACGCCGATGACCCACGCAGATCTGGTCGCCGCCGCCAAGACGGCAGACGTGTTGGTGCCAACGGTCACCGACCGTATCGACCGCGGCGTTCTTTCCCAGGCCGGCCCGCAGCTGCGGCTCATCGCCAACTTCGGGACCGGCGTCGACAATATCGACCTCGATACGGCACGGAATCGGGGCATCGCCGTCACCAATACGCCCGGCGTCCTGACCGAGGACACGGCAGACATGACCATGGCCCTGATACTCGCCGTGCCGCGCCGTATCGCCGAAGGCGCCGCCTACCTCAAGGACGCCAAGAACCAGTGGGCTGGCTGGTCGCCGACCTGGATGCTCGGCCACCGCATCTTCGGCAAGCGCCTCGGCATCATCGGCATGGGCCGCATCGGCCAGGCTGTCGCCCACCGCGCCAAGGCCTTCGGCCTGCAGATCCACTATCACAACCGCAAGCGCGTCTCGGCCGAGCTCGAGCAGGACCTCGAGGCCACCTACTGGGAGAGCCTCGATCAGATGCTGATGCGCATGGACATCGTGTCGGTCAACTGCCCGCACACGCCGGCGACCTACCATCTCCTCTCCGCGCGCCGGCTGAAGCTGCTGAAGCCCACGGCCTACATCGTCAACACCGCCCGTGGCGAGGTCATCGACGAGAACGAGCTCTCGCGCATGATCGAGGCGGGCTCGATCGCCGGCGCCGGCCTCGACGTGTTCGAGCACGAGCCGGCCGTGAACCCGAAGCTCCTGGCCTCGGACCGCGTCTTCGCGCTCCCGCACATGAGCTCGGCGACGCTCGAGGGCCGCATCGACATGGGCGAGAAGGTCATCATCAACATCAAGGCCTATCTCGACGGCCACGCGCCCCCTGATCGCGTCCATCCGGCGATGTTCTGACAACCGGCACTTGTCCGACCGAACACGACAGAGGCTGCATGCTCCCGGCGTGCAGCCCTTTTTTTGCAGGCCGCGCCCAGCCGTCGTCCCCTCCCCCAGCCGGGAGTGATCCTCCGCGCCGATCGGTTCGTTATAGGTGGCAGCCCGGCATGAGCGCGTACGCGACCGCCATGCGTCGCTGGCTCGGCGGCTGCCTGTTAGCCTTGCCGACTGTCCAGGTGATCGGAACACGTCGAATGTCCGAGAACAACATCCTGAGCATCGAGATCCGACCCGACGGCGGCCGGCGCATCGAGGACAAGACGGCGTCACAGCCATCAGGCGACAGAGCCCCGCCCGCAAAGACTGCGAGCCCGCGACAGCTGATGCGGCTCTTTTCGGGCCGCAACGTCGAGCTCCTGCTACTCATAAAGACGAGAAAGCCGCAGTCGGTCTCCGAGCTGGCGCGTCTCTCGAAGCGTCCGAAGGAAAGCCTAACGCGAACCCTGCAGCGGCTTGCCGCGGTCGGCATTGTAGAGATGAGGAAGGCCGCCGGCCGCGGCAAGGCACCGACAGTTGCCTGCGATCGAGTGCGGCTCGAGCTGCCGCTGGAAACGGCCGAAAAGAAGGAGGAGCCGGAATGAAGCCGGAGGAGCTGGCCAGCCGGCGCCGCCACGCTGCCCTCCAGCATGCCGGCTAGTCACCCCGCCAGACCAGACAGGCCAGCCCCCTCCGGATCTACTAGCACCCCGCTCGATGTTTCGCCTGACAGGAATCGGAGTTTGAGTTTTTCCAGCAAGCATGTGGAGAAGACGTCGTCATACGTGAACTCGACGCAAAGCGAGAGGCGTCGCGGCAAGCCGCACGCCTTCGAAGGCACGGCCGTCACGCTGTCGGTGCAGCGTCCGCCGCGACAGCCTGCTCGTAGGCCTCGCCTGCAGTGAGCCATGCTTCCTCGGCGTCCGCGAGTCGGCGCGCGAGCTGCCCCCTCTCCATCGACAGCTTCTGGGCCTTGGCAGCGTTCTCGTAGAGCGAAGGTTCGGCAAGCTGCTGGTCGAGCTTCTGGAGCTCGTTCGACAACCTCTCGACCAGCTTTTCTGCCGCCAGCATCTCCTTCTTGAGCGGCGCAAGCTCGGCCCGGCGCTCGGCCGAAGCGCGCCGCTGGTCGGCACGGGTCGCGCGCATCTCTCCATTGGATGCCGCGCCCGCCAGCCGCGCGGAGCGCGCCTTGAGGCTGCGTTCGGCGATAAGCTCGTCGCGGTACGAGTCCATGTCGCCGTCGTAGGCTCTGACCGTGCCGTCGCGCACGATCCACAGCCGGTCGGCCGTCGCCTCCACGAGATGCCGGTCGTGGCTGATCAGGATGACGGCACCTTCGTACTCGGCAAGCGCATGGATCAGCGCCTCGCGGCTGTCGACGTCGAGATGGTTGGTCGGCTCGTCGAGAATGAGCATGTGCGGCCGGTGGAACGCCGTGAGCGCCAGCAGCAGCCGAGCCTTCTCGCCGCCCGAGAGATTACCGCACTTGGTATCTGCCTTGTCGGCGCCGAATCCGAAGCTGCCGAGCCTCGTGCGCTTCTGCGCCTCGGTCGCCTCCGGCATCAGTCGGGCGATACAGTCGTAGGGCGTCGACAGTGGATTGAGGTCGTCGAGCTGATGCTGAGCGAAGTAGCCGACTGTCACCCGGTTCGCGCCGAAAATATTGCCTGACAGCGGCGCCATGCGCCCAGCGATCAGCTTGGCGAACGTCGATTTGCCGTTGCCGTTGGCGCCGAGGAGCGCGATGCGGTCGTCCTGATCGATCCGGAGATTGAGGCCGGCCAGGATTGGCTTGCCGGCATCGTAGCCCGCAGACGCACTCTCGAGCCGCAGAAGCGGGCTCGCGAGCGGCTTCTCCGGGTTGGGCAGGTTGAACGGCACCACGCGGTCCTCCACCTGCGCCGCGATCGGCTGCATCCGGGCCAGCGCCTTGACGCGGCTCTGCGCCTGCTTGGCCTTGGTTGCCTTGGCCTTGAAGCGGTCGATAAAGGTCTGGATGCGGCGCCGCTCGTCGTCCTGCTTCTTCTTGAGCTTGAGCTCGAGCGACTGCTTCTGACGCCGCGTCTCCTCGAACTCGTCGTAGCCGCCGCCGTAGAGCGTGAGCTTGCCGCGCTCCAGATGGAGGATCGACGTCACCGCACGATTGAGAAGATCGCGGTCGTGGCTGACGATCAAGACCGTGTGCGGGTAGCTCTCGATATAGGTCTCGAGCCACATTGTACCCTCGAGGTCGAGGTAGTTCGTCGGCTCGTCGAGCAATAGCACGTCGGGCTCGAGAAACAGGATCGCCGCCAGCGCCACACGCATCCGCCAGCCGCCTGAGAAGCTCGCGCAAGACCGGTTCTGCGCCTCCTCGTCGAAGCCGAGGCCGGCCAGGATCTCCGCAGCACGCGCCGGCGCTGCGTGTGCGCCGATATCGGAAAGGCGAATTTGGATCTCAGCGATGCGGTGCGGATCCGTCGCGGTCTCGGCTTCGTCAAGCAGGCTCGCGCGCTCCGTATCGGCGGCGAGCACCCACTCGATCAGCGTTTCTGGCCCGCCCGGCGCCTCCTGCGCCACGTGACCGATGCGTGCGTTCCTGGCCGTCGTGATCGAGCCGTCCTCGGGGTGGGCCTCGCCGGAGATAAGGCGCAGCAGCGTCGACTTGCCGGCCCCGTTGCGCCCGACGAGCCCGACCTTGTGGCCCGTCGGGATGGCCGCAGTCGCCCCCTCGAAAATGGGCTTGCCCTCGATGCGGTAGGTGAGTTCGTTGATGTGCAGCATGAGGCGAGCCGATAGCAAGAGGCCGCCAGTCTGTCACCCGCGACGACGCAGCGCTGCTTTCCCCTCCGGCGAGCCTCTATGCCGAGCCGCCGCCCCGAGGTGCGTGGTCCGGAGGCTTTAGCCGGCCACAACGAGCTTCAGCGTGCGATAGAGCAGGCGATCGCGCGCGGCCGGGTCCTCGACCGCGAGATGCGCCGTGAAGAACTCGTGCATCATCTTGCAGTAGCGATCGGGCGACGTCTTCGAAGGCCCGCGCGGATCGGCAAATAGCTGCAGATCTCCGGGCGCCCAGCCGAGTTTGGTCAGCTGGGCGACCAAGAGCTGGTAGTCGCCCTCGGTCGGGTCGTTGTGCTGCACCGGCGACTTCGTGCCCTCCCCGACTGCCGAGAAAATCGCCGCGAAATGCGCGTTGATCTCGGAGTTCTTGGCCGGGTTCTCGATGATCTCCACGACCGGAGGGCTGGCCTCACCCTTGAGTATGAACGCCATGCAGGCGTTGGTGCTCTCCTGCCCGAGCTTGCCGACGTTGGCAGAGAAGGCGGTTGCCATCGCCTCGAGCGAGGCGTTGCTGGCCGCGAGCGCCTTGTCTGCGTGCGAGCGCCGAAGCTCGACCAGCCCCTGGGCGAGATAGGCCGCGACCTCCATCTCGGTCTTGTTCGTCGTCGAAAGCCGCGACGCCTCCTTGACCCGCGCCTGGTACCATTCGCCGAACTGCTGACGAATGAGGCTCCAGTGCGTGAGCTTCTGCAAGCGGGCGTCGAGTTCGTCGGCGCTGATGGCCGTTGCGGGGGTCGCGGCAGCAGCCGCAGCGGCCTCGACAGCCGGCTTGCCGCCGTCCGCGGCCGCAGGCTCGGCTTGACCGGCACTGGCAGCCCGCCGCGCCAGAAGCCCTTTGATCATATCCTGGTTCTTGTAGGCGAACCATCCGCCCCCGCCGAGCAGCGCGGCCAGTACCACGGCGATTCCGACCCGCTTCAGCGCGCCGCTCTTTCGCGGCTCCATGTCGTCCAATCCGACCGGGGCGCCGCGCTTCGAGCCGTGACCTGCCGACGCAGCATGTCCGTGCTGTCCGTGATGGTGGTGCCCGTGGTGATGATGGCCATGGTGTCCCTGCTGGCCGCTGCCGCCCGGCTGCCTGGCAGGGCGCCCGCCTGTGGTCGGTGCGTCACTGCGCAGGGCTGCCAGTGACCCGGGTAGGGAGCCGGATGCACCCGCCTGCGGACCCGCCATCGGCGCGGCTGCTGGATTGGCGGCAGCCGAGAACGAGGGGCCGGAACTCGAGGAGAGCATGGGTCCGGGGGCACCCGTGCCGAAGCCCGGCGTCGCCATCGGAGCCGGCTGGACCGCCGGGGCCGGCGCGGCAATCGGCTCGAACCGAGGTGCGATAGTTTGCGCGGGAGCGGACTGGAATGCCGGTTTCGCCGGCTGCGACTGGGCAGGCATCGATAGCGTTGCGGCCGGACCAAATTGCGATGCCTGCGGTTGAAGCTCCTGCTGCGGCACCGGATCGGGCTTGGGAGGAGGAGCCTGCGTCACGGTTGCCGGCGGCGAGAACACGGCCGGTGCGGGCCGCCAGTCAGGAAACCCGAGCCGCCACAGGAGGTCGCTAGACCTCAGGTGCCCAAGCTCCACGAGCTTCCGCATCTCGACGTCGGAAACGGGCCCGTGCTGCTTGCCATCACGGGCAATGAACCATTGGATCTCGGCTTCCGTCACGCTCATGGCGACCAGAATTGTCCTTATGCGGCAGGCGGTCGGCGCCGTGCGGCCCCTGGGGCGCCCCTGCCAGCCCACACCAGAATACAGAGTTCTTTCGTCTCCGGGCTGTCTTTCGTCAACCTCGGCGAGGTCCATCCCCAGCCTATCCGCGGCGGCCGCACCCGCCTTGGTCCATCCTCCCGACAAACAATGCAAAAGGGGCAAATACGGGGCACAGACCCAGCCAGCCTCATAGTGGCAGAGGCAAGTGTTTTCCGCGACCGTGCGTCCCTTGTTGTGCGCGAGACGGATCAGTATAACGCGCCGCAACATAAACGACCCCGGACTGCTTTGTTTCGCCGGGACCCACCAGGATCAATGAGCCATGGCCATCGAGCGCACCTTCTCCATCATCAAGCCTGATGCAACGAAGCGGAATTTGACCGGCGAAATCAACGCTGTGATCGAGAAGTCCGGGCTCCGCATCGTCGGTCAGAAGCGGGTCAAGTGGACCAAGGCTCAGGCCCGCGAGTTCTACGCCGAGCACAAGGGCAAGCCGTTCTACAAGGAGCTGGTCGACTTCATGACCTCGGAGCCGATCGTGATCCAGGTTCTCGAGGGCGAGGGCGCGATTGCCAAGTATCGCGAGATCATGGGCGCCACCGACCCCGCGGCTGCCAAGCGCGGCACCATTCGCGCCAAGTTCGCCGTTTCCAAAGGTGAGAACTCTGTCCACGGCTCCGACAGCCCGGCCTCGGCCTCGCGCGAGATCAAGCTCAACTTCAAGAGCTCCGAGATCGTCGGCTGATCGGATCGCCCACTAGACGACACCGTGCAACGAGAACGGGCCCGCAAGGGCCCGTTTTTATTGCGGCGATTTCCACCCCGTCGGGCGGCGGCATTCCAGCGTGCCGCCTTACGAGAGCTCGTGCATTTTGAACATGAGCCCGCCCTTGGGCGTCAGAGTCACGGTAGCGTTGATGCCGGCCGGAACGGGGCCCACGTACTCTGGGCGGAACCGCCGCAGGAGCTGCGAGAGGGCCAGCGTATTCTCGACCTGGCTCATGGCTCCGCCGATGCAGGAGCGCTTGCCACCGCCGAACGGCAGATAGGAATACTTCACCTGCTTCTTGGCAGCGCCACCCATCCAGCGTTCCGGGCGGAACGCCTCCGGGTCCTCCCAGAAGCGCGCGTTGTGGTGCGCGCCGTAGGCAAAAATGACCACGCGGTCGCCGGGGTGGATCTCCTTGCCGCCGATCACGTCCGGCTCGCTGGCGACGCGGATGAGCCCCCACACCGGCGGATAGAGACGCATCGTTTCCTGGATAACGGCGCGCGTGTAGGCGAGAGCGGAATAGTCTGCCGCCGTCGGCTCACGGTCGCCGACGACCTCCTCGCCCTCGCGCCGGATGCGGTCGGCGGCCTCGGGGTTGCGCGACACCTCGTACAGCGACCACGCCAGCGTCAGTGCCGTCGTCTCGGTGCCGGCCCACAGGTACTGCTTGATCTCGTCGATCGCCTGCTGCTCGTCGAACTCGGGGAACTTCGGATCCTTGACCGCCGCCTCGATCAGCTTGAGGAGCGTGCGCTCGCGCTGTTCGCGCGGATCGGCGCCGATGACGGCCGGCGGCACGCTCCACCACGCCTCCACGGCCTTGGCGGCATCTTCGTCCGTCACCTCGAACAGCTCGCCCGCCTGCCGCTTGAGGCGGATCTCCTTGTGGTTCATCACGTCGGTGTAGATCTTGACGCACTTGAAGACGAAATGCGGGTTGAAGGGCATGTCGCGGTCGAACAGCGCCTTGCAGATCATGTCGGCAGCCAGCGTCCACGTCTGCTCGACCATCTCGAACGTCTCGCCGGTCCGCGCGTAGTCGGCCCAGATTTCCATCTTCGAGCGGATGGCGGCATTGAAGTAAGGGATATACTCGGCGAACATGTCCGGGTGGAACGCCGGCTGTTGCGGCATGCGGATCTTCTGCCACAGCGCCCCGTCGTTGGTGATCATCGACTTGCCGAAGATCGGCTTCAGCCCGTCGAAGTATTTGACGTAGCTATCGGCCTTGGTGACGAGCACGTGCTTGAAGTCCTCCGGCTCGGTGAGGATGACGATCCTCTGGTTGGCCATGTTGACCGGGATCACGGGCCCGTAGCGCTCCGCCATCTGCATGAGGATCGTCATCGGGTTGTCGGTCTCGGCCCGCGTGAGCGCCGTCAGCTTGAACCAGATGCTGTTCTCGTCGCCGAGGCCCTGCGCGGCGCCGGCGGTCGTGGGTGTGCTGGTCTCGCGAAGCAATGGTTGAGCGGTCATGCCAATGTGTCTCCGTGCGGCGAGCATCGGGATCGGGCCGGCGATGAGCCCGGCCGCAACGCCTGACGGCACCCCGGGTGCCGCCGCCTTTTTGGGCCGGGCACCCTGCACGTCCGGAACGGAGGAGCAGGCCCAGCTGTTACGTGGCGATTGAGTACCATCGGCAATTGCATCAAGTCCATGGCAGGGCCTTGGACCGCGGCAATTTGCAGTGCATTTCAGGGGCTTCGAGACGACTGCCGACGTTAATCAACAATTTGCGGTACCAACAGGCCTCCGTCCCGCCGCTCCGCCGCCCGGATCGAGACTCTCTCATTCTCGACAATGGCTTGCCCGCTCGCATAAAGAGCGAGGCAGCGCGGGTAGAGCTCGTGCTCGGCGGCGAGTACGCGCGCTGCGAGCGTGTCGAAGGTGTCACCCTCGAGAACCGGCACCGCCGCCTGTCCGATGATGGGTCCCTCGTCCATCTCGGGCCGTACGAGGTGTACCGTGCAGCCGTGGATCTTGACGCCCGCCGCAAGCGCCCGTTCATGTGTGTGGAGCCCTTTGAACGAAGGCAGAAGCGCCGGATGGATGTTGAGCATCCGGTCACGCCATCGCTCGACGAGACTTGGCGTCATGAGGCGCATGAATCCCGCGAGGCAGACGAGATCGACCCGCGACATCTCGAGCACCGACATGAGCTGCCCGTCGAAGTGCTCCCGGCTCTCGTAGCGCTTGTGATCGAGCCCCAGGGTCGGCAGACCCTGCTCCTTTGCCCACTGGAGCCCCGGCGCGTCGGGCCGGTTCGAGATCACGACCACCGGTTCCGCCGGGTAGTCCGGGGCTCGGCACGCTTCGACGAGGCTCTTCATGTTCGAGCCCCGGCCGGAGATGAGGATTGCGATACGCTTCTTGGACGTCGTCATGGGCCGGCCTTATACACGGAACGGCGGGACCTGTGCATCCGGCGTCCGTGCCGGTCAGGCTGGGTCGCTTCTGCGCGGCCTCGCATTTGCCTCGAGCCGAGATTGCGGAGTTTGGGGCACGAGGCACGCTCGAGTTGGTCAGATGCTCCAAAGCCTGACCACCTAAGCCTGAGATGTCACGCCCGTTCCACGGCCGGCAACCGTCGGCGTCGCGCGCCTATCGGCAACATCCCGCCGGCCGGGGCAGAACCCCAATATCATGCAGCTCCGGGAGCAGCACGCCAAGCATGCCGCCTCACTCACATCGAACAGCCTCCGGCGAACCCGGGGCGGTCCAAGCCGACGCAAGGCCGGAGCAGCCCCGAGATGGACCGGACATCCAACTAAGTCGTCGTCAACGTTGAAACTCGGCCGGAGCAGCGAAGCCTGCCGGCACAACGCGTCGTGCGGCCGACGGCAGACAGCATGAACGAAGCATGGCGAGCCTCGGATGGCGATGCTGTCTGGACGGCCAGAGACGGGTACGGGGAGCCGCCATCGGCCTGCAGGGCCAGGGGAAATCACACCCAAGACCGAGCGGCGGCGAAGCCCGGAAGTCGCCCCTTGCGGGGCCCTCGCGCCCCTGTTATACCCCGCGCCTCGGCCGGCCAAAGCGCCCGCCAGATCCCGGCTTTGGGGGATCGTCTAATGGTAGGACTGCAGACTCTGACTCTGCCTGTCTAGGTTCGAATCCTAGTCCCCCAGCCAGTTAACTCATTGAAATTACATGATTTTCTACTTATCCGCCCACAGCGCAATTGGTCCGACATGTCCGCGGGTTAGTGGCCCTGCCATCGCAGCTTCGCCGAGCAGAGACGCTGATCCCGGTCATTTTGGGTGGCGCGTGGGTAAACGTCTCAAGTGGCGTCAATCGGGGCGGGTGAATACGGAACTCTTCGCGAACTGTGGGCCATGTCGTCGTCAGATGAAGCCCAAGAACGCCCGCTGTCCGACCCAATCGAGCGGCAGGTGCTGTGACGTGCGCAGCAGCCGCTTCACGCTGAGTTCGGGAGGCTGCCGGCCGGAAAGGATAGCCGCGATGATATCGGGCGCCAAATAGGACAGGCGCATCAGCGCCGTCAGTCGGCCCTTGCTCTTCGTTGTGCGCTCCGTGATCTCGTTCAGCGTCTCGTCGGTATCGGCAAGAAGCTTTTCCCGGGCGGCAACGGCCTCCTTCAGAACATCGACCAAGCTTGCGTCGCTCGCGGCTTTATGCGGGTCCCCGATGACCATGCGCTTGCCCTGACCGGACCGCCGCAGCTCGGCGGCGACCGACAGATCGATTGTCGGGTCGGCGTCATGGCCGGATGCGGTCGATGCACCGAGCGCGTGCGCCAGTCGGCCTGCTCCGATCGCGATGTCAATCCGATCGGCCAGCAGCATCACTCGGGTCACGATGCCGCGCAACAGCTTGTGCATCTCCTCGGGTTGGATCGCGATCCAATTGCGACTGAGGTCTGCGCTGCGTTCGAGCACACGATGCAGATCGCGTGCATCAAGTGCCAGCGGAGCCACGGCGCTGCCCACCGCATGCTGCGATGCCAAGAGATCCCGGACTTGATCGAGCACGAGGCCTTCCACCTCGCTGGCCGGCACGCGCATCGTGCCCGCTCCCGGCTTTCCGCGGTCGAGCAGCGATGCTGAGATGTAGTATCGGTACCTTCGACCGCTCTTGTTGGCGTGCGTCGGCGTCATGCGATTGCCGTCGCCATCGAATATGAGGCCGGACAGCAGGCTCGGTGCTTTTGCGCCGACGGCCAATTCGCGCGCCTTGCGGTTGGCGGCCAGCTTTTCCTGAACAACGCTCCACAGTTCAGCATCGATAATGGCCTCGTGCTGGCCGGGATAGATGTTGCCCTTGTGCTCGACCTCGCCGCGATAGAGGTGGTTCTGCAGGATCAGGTACAGGATGCCGCGCGAGAATGGCCGGCCTCCGGCGAGACGGCCGCCGGCTCCCTCGCGCTGCTTGCAGCGGACGCCTTGCCGATCGAGTCCCTCCTGGAGGAGCGTGACAGAGCCGAGTTCGGCATAACGCCGGAAGATCATGCGCACCGTCTTGGCCTCGGCCTCGTTGATGACCAGTTTCCGGTCCCTGGCATCG
>JAGVSR010000104.1 GCA_019137195.1 Alphaproteobacteria bacterium | reverse complement strand
TGCTGAACGTCTTCGGCAGCTCGGCGAACCAGATGTTCGCAGCCTTGATCGACAGGTCGCCGACCTCGCCGATGTGCTTGCCGTCCACTTTGACGGCGAGGGCCTGCGGCTTCAGGCGGTAGCCGCCGCACGCGTCGCACGGGTGCGAGCCCTGGTAGCGCGACAGCTCCTCGCGCACCCAGTCGCTGTCCGTCTCGCGCCAGCGCCGCTCGATGTTGCCGATGACGCCCTCGAACGTCTTCTCGGTCTTGTAGTTCCTGGTGCCGTCCCAATAGGTGAAGGTGATCTCCTCGTCGCCCGAGCCGAACAGGATCGCAAGCTGCACGTGCTTTGGAAGGCGCTCCCAAGGCGTCGCCATCGACACCTTGTAGTGCTTGGCGAGGCTTTCCAGCGTCTGCTCGTAATAAGGCGAGGTGGCGCCGGTCTTGGCCCACGGGTAGACGGCGCCGTCCTTCAGCGACAGGGTGGGATCCGGCACCACGAGGTCGGGCTCGAAGCGCAATTCGGAGCCGAGGCCGTCGCACTGCGGGCAGGCACCGGCCGGCGCGTTGAACGAGAAGAGTCTCGGCTCGATCTCCTCGATGGTGAAGCCGGAGACGGGGCAGGCGAAGCGCTGGGAAAGGATCAGGCGCTCGTGGGTGTCGTTCTTCGACTTGTTTGCGCCCTCTGTGTCCTCCTTTGGCAACGGCTTATCCGCGAACTCGATGATTGCTAGCCCGTCGGCGAGCTTCAACGCGGTCTCGAAGCTGTCAGCGAGGCGGGTCTTGATGTCGCCTTTGACGACGAGCCGGTCCACGACGACGTCGATGTCGTGCTTGAATTTTTTGTCGAGCTTGGGCGCGTCGGCGATCTCGGTGATGGTGCCGTTGATCTTGACGCGCTGGAAGCCCTTCTTCTGCCACTCGGCGAGCTCCTTCCGGTACTCGCCCTTCCGCCCGCGCACGACGGGGGCCATCAGGTAGATGCGCGTGCCCTCGGGCAACGCGAGCACGCGGTCGACCATCTGCGTGATGGACTGGCTTTCGATTGGAAGTCCGGTTGCCGGCGAGTAGGGGACACCGACGCGGGCAAACAAGAGGCGCAGGTAGTCGTAGATCTCGGTGACGGTGCCGACCGTCGAGCGAGGGTTCTTCGAGGTGGTCTTCTGCTCGATGGAGATGGCGGGTGACAGGCCGTCGATGTGATCGACATCCGGCTTCTGCATCATCTCCAGGAACTGTCGGGCGTAGGCCGACAGGCTCTCGACGTAGCGCCGCTGCCCTTCGGCGTAGATCGTATCGAAAGCAAGCGAGCTCTTGCCCGAGCCCGAGAGCCCCGTGAATACGACGAGCGCGTCGCGCGGGATCTCGAGATCGACGTTTTTCAAATTGTGCTCGCGTGCGCCACGAACATGGATGGTCTTCATCAGCTCCGAGCGGGCACGGGCGGGGGCGTTTTTCGGGGTCTTGGCCATGGTGGCGAGGTCTAGCCGAGCTCCGCCCAGGGGGCAATGCGGCGGGCATGGCGCTCCGGCGCACCCCAGGGCGGGATGGCGAATTCATGGGCAAAATGGCCAGGCGCGACCGTTCGAGAGCTAGGTCGGGAGCCCCAACCAGGGCTCGCGGCAGGCCTGCCGTCAGGCGTTGCTGCCGCGCGTCACGAGCTGAGCTCGGGGAACCAGCGCTTCATTCCCCGATCGCGGTAGGCGACGAGGTTCGGGAGGCTTCGGCCGTGCTCGCCGATCGGCGACCTGAAGTGCGGACACAGCGCGCTTGTAACGGACGACCAGACGCTGGCGTCGAAGCCCGTCGGCTCGGGCCCCAACAGCCACGGCTTGTCGCCGAGGATCGCGGCAATGGCGTCGAGGTCGCGCTTGGCAAGGGACTCGATGTCGGATCGTGCGTGGCGGCCGAGGCCATGGCTCCAAAGGTCGCGCTTCACCTGGCGGCGGACAATGAACCGGATCAGCGGCCGCAGCGGTGCAGGTGCAAAGTCGAAGAAATGCCAGGGACCTTTTTGCCAGTTGTCCTCTACGAGCCAGCGGCTGTCGATCACGGCCCAGTAGAGATGCTCCTCGCACATGCGCTCGGCGGCCCAGCCTATGGCCTTGTCGCGGTCGGAGAGGCCGAGGTCGAAGTCGATCTTGTGCTTGCGTTCGAGGTGGGCGCGGATGAAGTGGGAGTCGGCCACGAAGGTCCCATCGTCGTCGATGAAGGGCAGCTTGCCTTTGGGCGCCTTCCTGATGCCGCCGGTCTCGGTGCGGTAGTCGAGACCCGCCATTCGCAACAGCACTTCGGCCTTGCAGACGAAGGGACTCGGATCCGGAAGGCCGAACCTGCGGCCGAAGGTGTAGAGTGTGATCATTCAGATCTCTGTCCCGGCGGGTTCGATGCAGGCTCATAGTTGATGCGTGTTTGATGCGGCGATCAAGCGCCATTCTGCGCACGAGCGGCGCCCGGGGCATTTGCGCTCGATACCGCTGCGATCCGCGGTAACAACAGTCATTACGCAAGCACTGGAGCGGCGAGCCTCTTGACATGCTGTGTCATAGGTTCATGATGCATGTGTAACAGTCGTCGCTGACAACGCGTGCAGGGCCGAGGGTCACGTAAGCCGCTCTAGAGTAGAACGCAGGACGCCTCAGCCATCCCCCCGCTGACAGCACCCCTTGGTTGCGAGGACGACCGTTACCGGACGCAACTGCGTTGGGAGGAGCCATGACGCCACCGGGTAGCATCCTCGACCTCGCAAGGTCGCGAGGTCACGGTCGGGAATAGCGGGCTAGCCATTGATCACGCTCGTTCCTGCCGGTTCACAGCACAAAATCTGTATCGTCTTCGCACGAGGGCGGGTCCCTGGCCAGGGGCACAGAGCCTCGTATATCGGGCTCGGCTAACGTGGGCCTATCTCATCCAGCTCAGTGATCCTGAGCGGACCTGAAATACCAACGGCCCCGTTTCGCAGCCAAGGCTCGCGGCGGGGCCTCGTCTTTGGGGCCTTCAATAGAATTTCGGTGCCGGGAGCCTAGCGTGCTCAGTCACGGCAGATTGGCGGGCCGGAAATGCTGGCTCGAATGGCTTCGCACGTTCGCCTCTCCTGGCAAGAACTCTTGGTGACGCGGCGACGGGCCACCCTGACGTCGCTGCCTTGCCTGCCGCCGCGAGTTCCGCAATCGTCTCTGGGCGGTGGGATCTGGCCTATGACATGCTTGCCCCGGCGGGCGCTGTCCACCAAGCCGGCGCGTCGCCTCCACTGTCTGTGGAGCGGCCGCGGCAGGCGCGCAATTCCTGCCCGAATCGAGGGATATAGGCGTGTTGCAGACATCACTACCGAGGCCGTTTCGTCATGGCGTTGCCACGCCCAGTCCCGTCCGCTCCACTCTCGCACGATCCGGGCGATCGTTGTCCGACCTGCGACCAGCCAATTCCGGTCGAGCTGTCGGAGACGGTCCAGGAGCGCATCGCCGAGCGCCAGCGCGAGGAGCAGCGACGTATCGCGGCTGAGCTCGAGCGCAGCCGGGCAGAGGGCGCGGCAAAGGTGCGCGCGGAGATCGAGAAAGCGCGCGCCGAGGCCGAGGCGGCCAAGCTTGCGGCAGCCGACGCGATTGCAGCTGCCCGTGCGGAGGCTAAGGCGGCGGCAGAGGCTTCCCTCAAGGCCCGACTCGACGAAGCGGACACGGCCCGGCGTGGCCTGGAGGCCGAGATGAAGGCGATGGCGGGGCGTCAGGAGGCGCTCATCGCCGAGCGCATCGTCCTTGCGCGCGAGACGGCCGAGAAGGAGAAGCTCGCGGCCGTCCAGTCCGAGCAGGCGAAGGCGTTCGACGAGAAGCAGAAGCTCGTGGCGAAAATCGCCGAGATGCAACGTCAGCTCGAGAACAAGACGGCGCAGGATCTCGGCGACGGTCCGGAGGCGGACCTGTTCGAGATTTTGAAGTCAGAGTTTCCCGAGGATCGCATCGCGCGCGTCGACAAAGGTGCTGCTGGTGCCGACGTCGTACACGACATCTACCTCAACGGACGCCTTTGTGGCCGTATCGTCTATGACAGCAAGAACCGCAGCGCGTGGCGCAACGAGTACGTGACCAAGCTTCGCGCCGATCAGGTCGAGGCGAAGGCCGATCATGCGGTGCTCGCGAGCAAGGTTTTTCCTGCCGGCGTGCGCGAGATGCACATTCAAGACGGCGTCGTCGTCGTCTCGCCGGGACGCGTGCTCGTGATCGCCAATCTGCTCCGGAAGCACGTCATCCAGACGCACGCACTGCGTGCCGGCAACGAGGCCCGCGCACAGAAGACGGAGGCGCTCTACGCCTTCATCATGTCGGAGCGCTGTTCGCAGCTCCTCGGCACCATCGATATACAAGCTGACGAGATGGTGGAGCTCGACCGCAAGGAGGAGCGGGCACACCAGGCGACGTGGAAGAAGCGCGCCGAGCTCATCCGCCAGGTGCAGCGCGCTCACGGCGACCTCACGTTCGAGATCGACCGTATCATCGGCGTTGCCGGCAACAAGGCTCCCGGCGACAGCTAGACGTGACGCCGGCGGGCGGCTCTGGTTCGCTTCGACGTCATGCTGGCGAAGGCCGGCGCCAAGACCAGCACGATGAGGTCCAGCACGATGAGGTAAGCGTGGCGCTCGGGATCGAGCCCCGGATCACTCTGGGCGCACCCCCGTGCGCCGGCGTGCCGGGATGACGTCACATCGGTCGTCGGTGCCGACTGGCCGCATCACACTGCCGCCAGTCTCTCGAAGCCCGCCTCGAGATCGGCGATCAGGTCGGCGGGGTCCTCGAGTCCGATGTGGAAGCGTAGCGCCGGTCCTTCAGGATGCCATTTCGTCGCCGTGCGGTAGCTCGTGCAGTCGAACGGGATGACGAGGCTCTCGTATCCGCCCCACGAGTAGCCCATGCCGAACAGGGTGAGGCCATCGAGCATGGCAGCCACCGCCTCGGCCGATGCAGGCTTCAGAATGACTCCGAAGAGGCCGCAAGCGCCGAGAAAATCGCGCTTCCAGATCTCGTAGCCGGGATCGCCGGGCAATGCCGGATGCAGGACGCGCGCAACCTCGGGGCGCCGTGCCAGCCACGCGGCGACGACGAGCCCATTCTTTTGGTGGCGCTCGAGACGGACATCGAGCGTGCGCAAGCCGCGCAGACCGAGGTAGGTCTCCTCCGAGCCAGGGCAGACGCCGAGGTGGCCGTGCGCGCGCTCGATGTGCTTGGCCGCGCGCGCGTTGGAGGTGATGGCGCCGAGCATCGCGTCGGCGTGGCCGACGATGTACTTGGTCGCGGCCTGGATCGAGACGTCGACGCCGTGCTCGAAGGGCTTGAAGTAGAGCGGGCTCGCCCAGGTGTTGTCCATGAGTAGCCACAGGTCGCGGGCCTTGGCTACGGCGGCAATCGCCGGAATGTCCTGGACCTCGAAGGTCTGCGAGCCAGGGCTCTCGGTGTAGACGAGGCGTGTGTTCTTGCGGACGAGGTGCTCGATCCCGGCACCGATCAAGGGATCGTAGTACTCGGTCTCGACCCCGATCCGCTTCAGCATCACATCGCAGAATTGGCGTGTCGGCTGGTAGGTCGTATCGACCATGAGGATGTGGTCCCCGGCCTCGACGAAGGCCAGCAGCGCCGTGGTCACGGCCTGGTAGCCCGAGGCGGTGAGTTTGGTCTCAAAGCCGCCCTCGATGGCCGCGATCGCGCTCTGGAGCGCGTCGACGGTCGGCGTGCCGCGCCTCCCGTAGTTGTAGCGCTGGCCCTTCTTCAGGGCCGCGACGGTCGGAAACAGCACTGTCGAGCCCCGGTATACCGGCGGGTTGACGAAGCCGTGCTGAGCGAACGGCTCGCGACCGTTGTGGACGACGGCGGTTGCCGGCCGGCGTGGCGGCGATCTACCTTCGTCGGATGTCGACATGAGCGCTTTTCCCGATGTGGCGCAGTTTGGGCCGTGTGGCTCAAGATGCGCCCCGGGTCAAGGCCTTGACCCGGGGCGAGGAACCGGGAAAGTGAGGAGCGGTCGCGGCGGGCCCGGCGACCGGGTGCCCCCCTTCAGAGGTTCTGCGGTGACGTCAGGCGTGCTCCCACTTCGAACCTCGCTGCTCGTCCGCGCTGCCCTCACCGGGCTCTTCGTCGCGGCTGGAACCGCCGCCAGTCTCGGGGCCTTTGCGCAAGGAACGCTCGAGGCCGTCCGGGCTCGCGGATCGCTCCAGTGCGGCGTCACAGGTGGCATGCCGGGGTTCGCCTCCGTGGACGGCAAGGGCCGGTGGTCGGGGCTCTTCGTGGAGTACTGCCAGGCGGTGAGTGCGGCGGTGCTAGGCTCCAAGGAGGCCGTCAAAGTCATCCCGCTCGCGGACAGCGAGCGCTTCGAGGCCTTGAAGAGCGGCAGTGTCGACATCCTCGTGCCGTCGCTGGCCTGGACCCTTTCGCGCGACAGCGAGGTCGGCGCTCTGTCGGCCGGCACGCTGTTCCATGACGGCCAGGCGTTCCTGGTGCATCGGGGCGACGCGGTCGCGAGCGTATTCGAGCTGTCGGGGTCGTCGATCTGCGTGCTGTCGGGAACCTCGGCCGAGCAGGGACTCGTCGATTTTTTCCGCGCCCGTCAGATGAAGTATCAACTCGTCGTCAGCGAGAAGTGGCCGGAGCTGGTCAAGTCCTACGAGACTGGCGGCTGCACACTACTGACGGCGGACCTGTCGCTTCTCGCCATCGAGAGGAGCCGCATGGACGGGCCGAGCGATCATCTCCTGCTTCCGGAGCTGATCTCGAAGGAGCCTCTGGGGCCGATGGTGCGCGAGGGCGACGACAACTGGTTCCGAATTGCGCGCTGGACGCTGATGGCTCTCGTCGCGGCCGAGGAGCTGAACGTGACTGCCGCGTCGGCCGATACGGCCCGGCAGTCGCCTGTGCTCGAGACGCGTCGCCTCCTGGGTGCGGACCAGAGCCAAGGGCCGGTGCTCGGGCTTTCCGGCGACTGGGCATTGCGGGCCATCAGGCAGGTGGGCAGCTACGGTGAGATCTTCGAGCGCAATCTCGGGCTCAAGTCTCCGCTGCGGCTGGAACGGGGCTACAACGCGCTCTGGAACCGGGGCGGGCTCATGTACGCGGGGCCGTTCCGCTGATCGGGCGGAAACGGTGCGGGAGGGATCGACATGGGGCAGGGGCTCGAGCTCACGGGGCTCGTTGGCACACTGGCACTGGCCGTGCCGCTGCTCATCCTGTTTTTGATCGTCGTCCGTGGCACCAGATCGCGGTCGAAGCGCCGGATTCGTGCGTCTCGGCCCGCGGTTGTGACCGAAGGCGCCGCGACCGCGGCAGCTGCGCCGGCACTCCAGCCCGAGCTGGCGATGCCGCATGCAGACCGAACGAGCGGCGCCAGTGTCGCGGACCCGGGCATGATGCCCACGCCGTCGGCGTCGCAGGAGGCGGCGGCGACCGGGGAAGAGGTCGCGGAGGCAGAGGCTCCGCCTCCGGACCCGATCGAGGTAGCCCGGGCGCGGGCTCTGGAGCTAGCGAGCGAAGCCGCCAAGGCCGAGGCCGAAGGACGCGAGCGCGATCTGCCGACCCTGCACCTCGAGGAAGCCAAGGCGCTGGCGGCAGCCGGTGACGCAGCCTCGGCCGCCGACCGTCTCAGGATGAGCCTCCGGGCGTCTGCAAGGCTCGGGCTCAAGCTCGAGCACGCGAGAGGGCGCATCGAGCTCGGGGACCTGGCGGCACAGCACGGCGACCTTACGACAGCCTGTGAGCACTGGTCGATCGCGAGGAGCCTCGTGCATGAGCTGAAGCGGGGCGACGACATCAAGGGCGTCGAGGCGCGGATGCGTAATAATGGCTGTCCGACCGACTGGGTGCTGAACGATTTTTGATGAAGGGGAATCCCCTCTCCCTGTCGCTCCGCTCGTGCGACGGGGAGAGAGTTAGGGTGAGCGGCGGGAACGAGCGGTTGTGCAAGCTGCTGTCCCTCACCGCGACCCTCGCCCCGCAAGCGGGGAGACGGGGACGTCCGGCTCACGCCGCCGCGGCGAGACTGACGACGGCGCTCTCGAAGATGCGCCGTCCATCGGTGCCGCCGAGTGCCAGCTCATAGAGCCGCTCGGGGTGGGGCATCATGCCGAGGATGCGTCCGTCCGCCGAGCAGATGCCGGCGATGTTGCGCTGGGCGCCATTTGGGCAGGTCTCGGGCGACACGTTGCCGTCGGCATCTGAGTAGCGGAACACGACCCGATCCTCGTCCTCGAGACGTCCAATGGTGTCCGCATCCGCGAAGTAGTTGCCCTCGGCGTGCGCGATCGGCACCTTGATCACCTGGCCTTCGCGGTAGCACTGCGTGAAGAACGTCTTCGCATTCTCGACCTTCAGGTGAACGTCGCGACAGATGAACTTCAACGAGGCGTTGCGCATCAGGACACCCGGAAGAAGTCCCGCCTCACAGAGAACCTGGAAGCCGTTGCAGATGCCGAGCACCGGCGTCCCGGCTTTGGCCTTGGCGATCACGTCGCGCATGATGGGCGAATGGGCCGCCATGGCGCCGCAGCGGAGATAATCGCCATACGAGAAGCCGCCAGGTAGCACGATGAGGTCCGACGCCGGCACGCTGGCGTCGCCGTGCCAGACCATGGTGACCGGAAATCCCGTGATGCGCTCGATGGCGACCTTCACGTCGCGGTCGCAGTTGGAGCCGGGGAAGACGATGACGGAGGTGCGGAGCATGGTGGGCCTGTGGGACGAGCCTCGGTTGGTCCGGTGTTTAGCAGCCGTCCAGGTCTAACGGCAAGGCAAGCCTATGGTGCTCCAACTTCTTATTTGAATCTCGCGTTTCTCGTTGTGGTCGCCCGGCTGTGCGTCAGTTCGTCCTGACCATTTCGAAGGTGCTGATTCTCAAGATGGGCTGGCTCGGCGTCGCAGTCGGGTCCGTGCTGACCGGATTGGTGACCTACGACTTCTTCTTCGCCGATCTGACATCGAGCTGGGTCATCGCGACGGCCGTCAAATGCGAGTTGGAGCGCCGTCAGTGGATGCGCTGCCGCACGATGCCGATGGCTTGCGCAGCAGCATCCTCCGAAGAGAAGGCTTCGGGTGGCGCGGTCTTGCCGACGACCTACGCGCGCATCGCATTCAATTCTCATGGTGGCGCCGCGGTCGAGACCTGGGCGCCCCTGAGCAGGCTTGGCCTGACGACTGCCGCGGTGGGGGATCAGGTGTTGGTCAGCTACCGGAGGAGCGAACCGCAGCGTGTCACGGATCAGATCCGGCCCAAACACTTTGCCATCGCTTTGGCCGCTCTCGTGTCTGGCATCGCATTGCTTGCCCTGCTGCGCAGGGTTCTTGCCACCGAGCAGGAGGAAATGGTCGCTGATTGGGTGAAGGGTATTGAGCAGCGAGACGCGGCTCGTGAGGTCTGGCTGCAGACGGAGAAGCACGCCAGCGAGGCGCCGCGGACCGATTCGAAGCCTGGTTCCCGTGCCGAGATGCATGGGCGTATGCGTAAGGGCGCTTACGGTGCTGCCTTGCACGAGCCGCTCTCGAGGCTCTCGATCTCGCGGCCGACGAACGTGGACGCCTTGATCTCAGAGCTGTCGGGCTTGATGACGGCAATGGTGAGCTGGTCCTTGTCGCCAAGCTTGTCGACGGCCTTCGGCTCCGGCGCCCAAAGCTGGAGGTCGCCTTTTCCCGACAGATCGAACGGGCAGCCCTTGGCGCAGGCGTCCTTGTGGCGCTGGGCAAGGCTGCCCTTATGCGCGTCGTCGACGGAGACGATGGCCCACGAACCCTTCTCGGCCTTCTCGCCGGCGGCGACGTCGAGCTTCAGGCGCATCGAGCCTGCTGTGGCATTGGCGGCGTTTGTCGCGACCACGACGGAGCGCGTGTCACAGGTAATCTCGGCCGACTTGCCCGGCTCGAGCTTCAAGGATTCAGCGTGAACTGAGTGTGCGACGAGCAGGATCGATGGCGCAAGCGTCAGGGATCGAAGCAGTAGCCGCACGCAGCCTCCCGCACCGTGACGGAGTGTGGATGGGGCGGATCGACGAGCGTGAGCCTCACATTCGGCGCGACCCTCTGCTGCTTGCCGGGCTCGTCGCCGCAAGGGGGGGTGGTGGGACGGCCTCGGCTTCATGTCGGTCACCGTGTCAGCCCGCCACATGACCTCGCATGTCAGCTCACCAGCTCGTAGCTGTAGTTCTCGATGACGGTGTTGGCCAAGAGGTCCTTGCACATGCGCTCGACGGCGTCCTTGGCCTTCGCCTCGTCCATCTCGGCGAGTGCGACCTCGATGTACTTGCCTTGGCGCACATCGTCGACGCCGGAAAAGCCGAGCGCACCGAGCGCGCCCTGGATGGCCTTTCCCTGCGGGTCGAGGACGCCGTTCTTGAGGGTGATCTTGATGCGGGCTTTCATGGTCAGGTGTCGCTCTCTCTCCCCATCCCCTTTCGCGATGGGGAGAGGGGAACAATTCCTCAGTTCGGCTTTCCAGTCGGATTCGAGGCGACGAGCACCGGGCCCGTGCCCTTGGGCGGGCGGTTCTCGGTCAGGACGCCCAGGCGCTTGGCGACCTCCTGGTAGGCTTCGAGCAGGCCCCCCATGTCGCGGCGGAAGCGGTCCTTGTCGAGCTTGTCGGCGGTATGGATGTCCCACAGCCGGCAGCAATCCGGGCTGATCTCGTCGGCCAGGATGATGCGCGGCAGCTCGTTCTCCCACAGGCGGCCGAACTCGACCTTGAAGTCGACCAGCCGGATGCCGATGCCGAGGAAGAGCCCGACCAGGAAGTCGTTGATCCTGAGTGCGAGCTGCATGATCTCGTCGAGCTCCTGGGGCGTCGCCCAGCCGAACGCCGTGATGTGCTCCTCCGAGACCATCGGGTCGTTCAGGGCATCCGACTTGTAATAGAACTCGATGATCGAGCGCGGCAGCTGCATGCCCTCCTCGAGTCCCAGCCGCGTCGCGAGCGAGCCGGCCGCGACATTGCGCACGACGACCTCGAGCGGCACGATCTCGACCTCGCGGATCAGCTGCTCGCGCATGTTGAGGCGCTTGATGAAGTGCGTCGGCACGCCAATCTCGCCGAGCCTCTGGAAGATGTACTCCGAGATGCGGTTGTTGAGCACACCCTTGCCTTCGATGAGGGCGTGCTTCTTGGCGTTGAATGCGGTCGCATCGTCCTTGAAATGCTGGATCAGCGTGCCGGGCTCGGGGCCTTCGTAGAGCACCTTGGCCTTGCCTTCGTAGATGCGGCGGCGCTTGTTCATTGATCCTGGTCCTTTGAAGATCACGCTCTATGCTCGTATTGTGGGAAGGGACGGATCGATCCCGTAGAGCCGGCCCATTGATCTTGCAGCGTGTTTTCACCTGCTGAAGGGCGTCGCACGGGCCGGCCCGACGCACAAAAATCCTTCGGCGACACTAGCCGAACGAGGGGGGCGAGACAATGTTAACGGGGGTGCAATTCACGGACTGGTTCACGGGGTTCCCAAGTGGTTGATCCAGCCATTGATTTGTTGTTCGGGGCGGGGTAGGCAGCGCGGACGATAGAGTCCCCGGCAGCCATACGCCGCACGGCTGGCGAGTGGAAACAAAAAGAGAACGCACGCTGAGGTGGAGAATCTGATGACGACGTTCGACGATCGCGAGAGGGGCTTCGAGAAGAAGTTTGCGCTCGACCAGGACCTGAAGTTCAAGGCCGAGAGCCGGCGCAACAAGATGCTGGCCGAGTGGGCCGGCGCCAAGATGGGGCTGTCGGGGACCGCCCTCGAGGAGTACGTCAAGGCCGTGCGCAAGGCCGATCTTGCCGAGAAGGGCGACGACGACGTGTTTCGCAAGGTGAAGGGCGATCTCGCTGGCAAGGGTCTCAAGATCGACGACGCAGAGATTCGCAAGTTCATGAGCGAGGCCCTCGCCAAGGCGGTGCTAGAGATCGAATCGCCGAAATAGGTCTCCGGGGCCAGTTTGAAACCGGGGCCGGCGGCGACGCCGAGCCCCGGTTTTCTTTGCACGAGCGCGGATGGGCTTGGCCGCCGGCGACGGCCGTCGTCGGGATCGGGAGAGAGAAGGCGCCTGTTCCCGTCATCGGACGCGGCGCAACGGCTTGCGCGGTCTCGGGGCTATTGCGGCCAGTCCTCATAATCCAGCCAGAACGCGACGGCAGGGCACCTGGGGCAACACAATCTTGCTCCTGTCAAAGGCTGTGGTCCCGCCATCAGCCTCCGGATTTGCGCCCGCGCCGGGGCACGAGCGTGTTCCTGCCGCGCTTGACTCGCCGAATGCACCGGTGTCTTAAGCCCGGAACTCGAATTCAATCGGTACGGCGGGACAGCATGGCGATCGCATTCGTTTTCCCCGGTCAGGGCAGCCAAGACGTCGGCATGGGGCGCGAGCTCGCAGCCACCTTCAAGTGCGCCCAGGAGGTGTTCGACGAGGTCGATGCCGCGCTCGGGCAGAAGCTCTCGGCCATTATGTGGGAAGGCCCGAAGGAGACACTGACGCTGACCGAGAACGCTCAGCCGGCGCTGATGGCAGTGTCGATGGCGGTGATGCGGGTGCTCGAGCGCGAGAAGGGCTTCTCGCTCAAGAACAAGGTGAGGTTCGTCGCTGGCCACTCACTCGGTGAGTACTCGGCGCTGGCCGCAGCGGGCGCGTTCTCGCTCGCGGATACCGCGCGCCTCCTGAAGCTGCGCGGCCAGGCCATGCAGGCAGCCGTGCCGGTGGGGCAGGGGGCGATGACCGCGCTCCTGGGAGTTGGGCTCGACGTCGCTCAAAAAGTAGCGGAAGCCGCAGCCCAGGGCGACGTGTGCCAGGTCGCCAACGACAACGAGCCGACACAGGTCGTGCTATCGGGCCACAAGTCGGCCATCGACCGCGTGCCCGAGGCCGGCAAGGGATTCGGCGTGCGCCGTGCGATCCCGCTTCCCGTGTCCGCACCCTTCCATTGTGCGCTCATGAAGCCGGCGGCCGACGCGATGGCCGAAGCCTTGTCGAAGGTCGAGATCAAGGCGCCGGTGGTGCCGGTTGTGGCGAACGTTCTCGCTTCGCCGATTTCCGACCCCGCCGAGATCCGGCGCCGCCTCGTCGAGCAGGTGACCGGCACCGTGCGCTGGCGCGAATGCACGCAGTACTTGGCTCAGAACGGCATCACCGACATCTTCGAGATCGGCCACGGCAAGGTTCTGGCCGGACTGGTGAAGCGCATCCACAAGGACTTCAACGCCACGAGCCTCGGCACGCCGGCCGACATCGAGGCGGCGATGGCATTTCTCGGATAGTGACCTCCGGCCCCTCTCCCCGCGAGCGGAGAGAGGGTTTGGGTGAGAGGCGGCAGCTAGCGTAGTGCCTGGGCTGTCCCTCACCCCGACCCTCACTCCGTCGCGGAGGAGCAACGGGGCAAGGGGGTTAGAAGCGACAAGGAGTTCATATGTTCGATCTCACAGGCAAGACCGCCCTCGTCACGGGCGCCACGGGCGGCATCGGCGAGGCGATCGCACGAACCTTCCACAAGGCGGGCGCGACCGTCGCCATCTCGGGCCGGCAGGTGGACAAGCTCGAGGCGCTGAAGGCGTCGCTCGGCGATCGCTGCGTCGTCTGCCCGTGCGATCTCGCAGATCGGGCGCAGGTTCAGAAGCTCATCGACGAGGCCATCAAGGCCCTCGGCGGCCGGCTCGACATCCTCGTCAACAACGCCGGCCTCACGAAGGACAACCTGTTCATGGTCATGAAGGACGAGCAGTGGGACGACGTGATCGCCGTCAATCTCACCTCGACCTTCATGCTGTGCCGGGCCGCGGCGCGGGCCATGCTGCGAAACAAGACCGGCTACGGGCGTATCATCAACATCTCGTCCGTGTCGGGTGTGTTCGGCAATCCGGGGCAGGGCAACTACGCGGCCTCGAAGGCCGGCATGATCGGCATGACCAAGAGCCTTGCGCGCGAGGTGGCGAACCGCGGCATTACGGCCAACTGCATTGCACCGGGCTTCATCAAGACCGCCATGACGGACGTTCTGAACGAGAAGCAGGTCGAGGAGGTTGCCAAGATGATCCCGGCTCAGCGCTTCGGCTCCCCCGAGGACATTGCCGCGGGCGCGCTTTATCTCGCCGCGGCGTCCGGCGGCTACATGACCGGTCAGACGCTTCACATCAACGGCGGCATGGCGATGGTTTAGCGGCACTTTCCGCAGCTTTTCGTTGTGCGGCAACGCGGTTCGGGTGAGCTGGGGACGACGGGTGCGGCGGGGGAGCGCAGTGCTGGCAAACCCTCGGGAAGTGTGTTAACTGGCCTCGTTTTTTGCTGCGAAGCTCGCGGAAAAGCCCTATCGATCAGACGGCCGCGCTGCCGTCGGCGGGAGGCTCTCCCTCGCGAGGCACGGTAGACAAACGAACGAGATCGAAGCCGAAAAAGAACAGGGACGCGAGGGACCAATGAGCGATGTCGCAGAGCGCGTGAAGAAGATCGTCGTCGAGCATCTCGGCGTTGAGGCCGACAAGGTGGCCGAGGACGCGAGCTTTATCGACGATCTCGGAGCCGACAGCTTGGACACGGTGGAGCTGGTGATGGCGTTCGAGGAGGAGTTCGGCTGCGAGATTCCGGACGAGGCCGCCGAGAGCATCAAGACGGTCGGCGACGCCGTCCGCTTCCTCGAGAAGAACGCTTCCGCTGCCTGAGGGTGGCGTACGCCGCCGGGTCTGAGCGCTATGGGATGCGGAGGTGGCCGGGGACGGTCGCGTCCGCGTTTCCATGCCCGGCCGGGCGGTTCGATTGCTTTCTCCAGGCTCGATCTGGAAACCGTTGAGCGAGGACGAGACGCATGCGCCGGGTTGTCATCACGGGACTGGGGCTGGTGACGCCGCTCGGCTGCGGCGTCGAGCCGGTGTGGAAGCGCCTGCTGGCCGGAGAGAGCGGCGCGCGCCGCATCGCCCCGGACGATTTCGACGCGTCCGACCTCACCTGCCAGATCGCAAATTTCGTACCGCGCGGGCCGACAGCCGATGGCCTGTTCCATCCCGACGACTGGATGGAGCCCAAGGAGCAGCGCAAGGTCGACGACTACATCATCTACGCGGTGGCCGCCGCCGACCAGGCCATTGCCGATTCGGGCTTCAAAGCCGATACGGCCGAGAGGCAGGAAACGACGGGCGTTCTCATCGGCTCTGGCATCGGGGGGTTGTCGGGCATTGCCGACACCTCGCTCCTTCTGCGCGACAAGGGCCCGCGGCGCGTATCGCCGTTCTTCATTCCCGGGCGGCTGATCAACCTGGCCGCTGGCTATGTCTCGATCAAGCATGGCCTCAAGGGACCGAACCACGCCGTCGTCACGGCCTGCGCCACCGGAACGCATGCCATCGGCGACGCGGCCCGTCTCGTGGCTCTGGGCGATGCCGAGGTCATGGTTGCGGGCGGCACCGAGAGTCCGATCTGCCGCATCGGCATGGCGGGCTTCATCGCCTGCCGGGCGCTGTCGACCGGGTTCAACGAGACGCCGACGAAGGCGTCGCGCCCCTACGACAAGGACCGCGACGGGTTCGTCATGGGCGAGGGCGCGGGCGTCGTCGTGCTCGAAAGCCTTGAGCACGCAAAGGCGCGCGGCGCGAAAATCTACGCCGAGGTCATCGGCTACGGCATGTCGGGCGACGCATTTCATATCACCGCCCCGTCCGAGACGGGCGATGGCGCCTACCGCTGCATGCGTGCGGCGCTCAAGAATGCGAAGATCGATCCGAGCGAGATCGATTACGTGAACGCGCACGGTACGTCGACACCGATGGGCGACGAGATCGAGCTCTCTGCGGTCGAGCGTCTGTTCGGTAACGCCGCCGGCAAGATCTCCATGAGCTCGACCAAGTCAGCGATAGGCCACCTCTTGGGCGCGGCCGGCGCGGTCGAAGCCATCTTCTCCGTGCTCGCGATGCGCGACAATGTCGCGCCCCCGACGTTGAACCTGGACAATCCGTCGGTCGAGACGGCCATCGACCTCGTGCCGCACAAGGCGAAGGCACGCCAGATAGACACCGTGCTTTCGAACTCGTTCGGCTTCGGCGGCACCAACGCGTCGGTGATCATGCGCCGGGTGGCCTGACCGGCCCTGCCCCCAGGCTGGCAGACGGGCAGCTCCCATTTGTCCGGCCTTTCGCCATATTTTACAGTAGGCTCGGCGCGGCGCGACTCGCATTCGGGTCGCCCGTGATCGTCGGCAGGCCGCGCCCAAAGGGTAGTACGCATGAGCAGCAATCGCCGGGACCCGCTTTTGCGCGACGTGACGCGCCCGAGGAGTCCTGCGGAAGCGCTCGAGCCGGGCCGGGCCCCGTCGCGACCGCGGAGCGCCAAGCGCTTGCGGGAACCACCGAAGGCCGTGAGCGGCTTCGTGCGCTTCTTCAGTGGCTTCCTCACGCTCGTCGTGTTCGGGCTCTGCGCAGCAGGCGGCTCGGTGCTGCTGCTGCGCCATTTCTACGAGCAGCCTGGTCCCTTGGCCGCCAATACGGTTCTCGTCATTCCGGCCGGTGAGGGCCGGACCGAGATCGCCGAGCGGCTCGAGCGGGAGGGCGTCATTTCCAACCGCTGGGCCTTCATCGCCAACTACCTCGGACAGCGCTATCTGGGCAGGCGCGAAGACCTGCAACTCAAGGCGGGCGAATACGACATCAAGGCCGGCGCCAGCATGCGCGACGTCCTCGAGATCATCGCGGCCGGCAAGTCCGTCGGCTACAAGGTCGTCGTGCCCGAGGGCCTGACGAGTCAGGCCATCATCGAGCGCATGAAGGGTGATCTTTCGCTGGCCGGTGAGGTGACCGCCATTCCGGCCGAAGGCTCGCTCGCGCCCGACACCTATAGCTTCAACAAAGGTGCCGACCGCAGCGAGATCGTCGAGCGCATGAAGGCGGCTCAGGCGCAGATTCTCGGCGAGGCGTGGGAGAAGCGCAAGCCAGGACTGCCGTTCGAGACCAAGGAGCAGGCACTGGTCTTGGCCTCCATCGTCGAAAAGGAGACTGGACGCCAGGACGAGCGGGAGAAGGTGGCGGCCGTGTTCGTGAACCGCCTCAAGAAGGGTATGGCGCTGCAATCCGACCCGACCATCCTCTATGGCATCTACGGTGGCGGGGTGCAGTGGGGAAAGCCGATCCTGCAAAGCGAGAAAGAGGCTAAGAACGCCCACAACACGTATCAGATCAAGGGGCTGCCGCCGACGCCGATCTGCAACCCCGGCCAGGCGGCCATCGAGGCCGTGCTCAATCCGGCCGATACCAAGGATCTCTACTTCGTCGCCGACGGCAACGGGGGGCATATCTTCTCGGAAACGCTGAAGGAGCACAACGAGGCAGTCGCCAACTGGCGCAAGGTCGAGAAGGACATTCGCGCCAAGGAGGCCGCGGCGGCCAAGGTCGCCGAGAAGGAGAAGCCGGTCGTCCCGCTCATGCCGGCTGGCGTCGCCGCTCCCGCCGCTCCCGTCGCCTCCCCGGTCAAGACCGTTACCGGCGATACCCCGTCTGCGGTGCCCGCAGTCCCCGTCGCCTCGCCGGTCAAGACTGTGGCCCCCGACGGCGCCGCGCCGGCTCCGGTGGCCAAGCAGGTGGTGACGACGGTGCCGACCGAGGGGGCAGTGCCCGTGGCACCTGCGGACGGCAAGGCGACCGCAGCCACCGCTTCCGGACCGCCGTCAACGGTCCCTCTTCCCGTCAGGAAGCCGAAGCGGTAGGACGGCAGCGAAGTGGACCGTGCTCTCGGCTTCCGTCAGGCTTTCACACGGCCCGTTTCGGTGTGCGGTAACTCCTCACCCTAGGGGGGCGATTCTGAAGTCCGCTTCATTCTTGCGGCTGGGTTCTTGAGCGTACGTCAGAATCTGGGCCACACGAGATCGAAGGCTTGCTAGTGTCCTTTCGACCGCGACGTTCGTTCAAGCCTGCCGCAGGATGTGACGAACTTGGCGGTCGGGTCGCTAGCCTTGCCCTATAGGTCGAAGCTCCCGCCGGCAGCAGCCGAGAGGTCGAGTGGCCTCGCAAGCAGCGGCGTCCGGGCCCCTCGCCTCAGGACGTGGGTCGGAGCGGGGACTTACGATGCAAGTGAGCGATCGGGTTCAAGCACTCTGCTTTGAGCCTGCACCTTCCACCCCACTTTGGCCGACGAGAGAGCCATGACACTTCAAAGCATGACCGGGTTTGGCCGCGCCTCGGGCGCTGACGCAAGCACGGCGTGGCACTGGGAGGCCAAGAGCGTCAACAACCGCGGCCTCGACGTGAGACTGAGGCTCCCACCAGGATACGACACGCTGGAGCCCAGGGTGCGCGAGCTCGCAAGCAAGCGCTTCTCGCGCGGTAGCCTCAACGTCGTGCTTACCCTCGAGCGCTCGGCCGCTCCGGCAAAGGTCATCCTCAACGAGGACGTGCTGCGCCAGGTGATGGCAGCGGCGCAGCGACTGCATCATCTCGCGGACGTGGCGCCGGCGCGCGCCGACGGTCTGCTCGGCCTCAAAGGCGTGCTCGAGGTGGTCGAGAGCGAGGACGACGAGGCGGCAATCGCCGCGCGTCACGCTGCCATGCTGGGGTCGCTCGACGAGGCGCTCGCAGCACTTGCGGCCGCGCGCAAGGCCGAGGGTGCGCGGCTGGCTGCTGTTCTATCTGCCAGCGTCGATGAGGTGGCACGCCTTGCGGCGGAGGTCGCCGGCTCGCCGGCGCGCACGCCGGAGGCCATTGGCGCGCGCCTAAAGGAGCAGGTCTCGCGCCTCATGGAGACGGGGCACAGCTTCGATTCCGCACGCCTGCACCAGGAGGCTGTCATGATTGCCACTCGTGCCGACGTCGAGGAGGAGCTGAAGCGGCTCGCGGCCCATGTCGAGAGTGCCCGCGAGCTCCTCGCCTCGGACGGGGCCGTGGGCCGCAAGCTCGACTTTCTGGCGCAGGAGTTCAACCGCGAGGCCAACACGCTGACCTCGAAGGCCAACGACACCGACATCGCCCGCGCCGGGCTCGCCATGAAGGTCGTCATCGACCAGATGCGCGAGCAGGTGCAGAACATCGAGTGACGCCATGATCGCCGAGCCGCCGAAGATCGCCCGCAAGGGTCTCTTGCTGATCCTCTCCTCGCCGTCGGGAGCCGGCAAGACGACGCTCTCGCGCGCGCTGCTCGACGGAGATCCCGGCATCACTCTGTCGGTGTCGGTGACGACGCGGCGCCCCCGTCCCGGCGAGGTCGACGGCCGCGATTACTATTTCGTCGATGCCGCAACGTTCGACGCCATGGCGGAGAAGGGGCAGCTTCTCGAATGGGCGCGGGTGTTTCAGAACTCTTACGGGACGCCGCGGGCGCCCGTGGAAAAGGCAATTGCCGAAGGACGCGACGTGCTTTTCGACATCGATTGGCAGGGCGCACAGCAGCTCAACGAGTCCATGGCCGAGGATATCGTTCGTGTGTTCGTGCTGCCGCCGTCGGGCGACGCGCTCGAGCGCCGTCTCAAGTCGCGCGCGCAGGATCCGCCGGACGTGGTGGCGGCGCGCATGGCCGGGGCTGCGCGCGAGATCAGCCACTGGGCCGAGTACGACTACGTGATCGTCAATGCGGATCTCGACACGAGCGTCGCGGGCCTCAAGGCGATCCTCGTCGCAGAGCGCCTGAAGCGGAAGCGCCAGCTTGGGCTTTCGGCGTTCGTGCGCGATGTCACGGAGCGCCTGTGACCGCGAGCAAAAAAAGTCCCGGTTTCGGTCGCGCGGTCCGCTGCACATAGGTTGGGCAGGGGCGGGCGCAGGCCGAGAATTGGGGCGACCACCTCCCGACGCTGAGCCGAGCAGAGCTCAGGGCTTCGGCTGGATCCGATGTTTCGAGCGCGGCCGGATGCTCTGCTGTCCGGCCGGCGCAGAGCATCCGGGCGGACCTTTGGCCGTAGCAGGCATCAGAAGCCGTAGGCTGCGGCCAGGCCCGGATCCTTCGAGGCGACGAGCTTCGCGAGGTCGACGATGACCTTGGCCTGCTTCCAGGTGGCGTCGTCCTGCATCTTGCCGTCGATCATGACCGCGCCGGTGCCGTCGGGCATTGCCTCGAGGATGCGCTTGGCGAACAGCACCTCCTTGGGGTCGGGTGAGAACACGCGCTTGGCGATCTCGATCTGCGAGGGGTGCAGCGACCAGGCGCCGAGGCAGCCCTGCAGGAAGGCGTTACGGAACTGGGCTTCACACGCGGCCGAATCGGAAAAGTCGCCGAACGGGCCATAGAAGGGTTTCAGTCCGTAGGAGAGGCAGGCGTCGACCATCTTGCCGACGGTGTAGTGCCAGAGGTCCTGCTGGTAGTGGGCGCGCGGGCTGCCGTCCGCCTTGGCGTCGGCGAGGACGCCGTAGTCCGGATGGCCGCCGCCGACGCGGGTCGTCTTCATCCCACGCGAGGCAGCGAGGTCCGCCGGACCGAGGCTCATGCCGTGCATGCGGGGCGAGGCGGCAGCAATGTCCTCCACGTTTTTCACGCCCTCCGCGGTTTCGAGGATGGCGTGGATCAGGATCGGGCGCTCGACGTTGTGCCTGGCCTCGAGCTGAGCCAGGAGCTGGTCGAGGTAGTGGATGTCCCACGGCCCCTCGACCTTGGGCAGCATGATGACGTCGACCTTGTTGCCGGCTTCCTTCACGATCTCGGTGACATCGTCGAGCATCCACGGCGAGTTCAGGCAGTTGATGCGCGTCCAGAGGCCGGTCGAGCCGAAATCGAACTCGCGAGCCATCGAGACGAAGCCCTTGCGAGCCGCCTCCTTCTCGCCGACTGCGATCGCGTCCTCGAGGTTGCCGAGCACGACATCGACCTGCTTGATGGTGTCCTTGAGCTTGGCGCGGATCTTCTCGTTGTGGGGGGGGACGAAGTGGATCATGCGCTCAATGCGCACCGGCAGCTCTCGGTAGGGTTGGGGGGCGCCGATGGCGAGCGGGGCGAAGTGCTTTGCGGGCGTGCGGACGGCGGTCATCGGGCTGGTCCTTCGAGCGTCGGTATGGAGCGAGGGGTTGGTAAATTGCGGCGCACTCTATTGGCCGTTGCTCAAGAGTCAACGCATCCTCCGCCGCAGCGCGGAACTGGGCGTCACGCCCGGGGATGTAGTTCGGGACCGGCTCTTCGCACATTTTTCATCCCTCGGCCGCTCGACCGGGCGGTTTGTTTAACTTCTTGTTCACCATACTGATCCCTAATCGTGAGACCACGACGGGGGCCCGCGCTGGCCCATTCCCCGCCGTCTCTGTATCGCGTGAGGAGAACGACCCATGATCATGACCGTGGCAGCCGCAAGAACTGCAATGCTGGTGGCGGGCCTCGCGCTCGCGTCGACGACGTCGGGTGCTGGCGCCGTGAGCCTTTCCGTCAAGCGTGCCTGCATGAGCGACTACTTCGCCTTCTGCAGCAAGCATTCGGTCGGCAGCCCCGGTCTCCGCCAGTGCATGAGCAACGCCGGATCTCGGCTGTCCAAGACCTGCGTCAGCGCACTCGTGGCTGCAGGCGAGGTTTCCAAGAGCGAGGTCGATCGGCGGACGGCGTCGCGCTGAGGCGCGATTGCCATCAGGCGCGTATCGGCAGGGTTGTCGAAGGCGGGCGAGGGCGGCTATTGAGGCGTTGCCGGTAGATCCGGCGTGACCTCGATCTCGATCCATGACCATTGCCGTACCTTACGCCCTAGAGCCGTTCAACATGGCCGCCTATTGCCTGAGGCGCTCTGCCGAGCGGCTTATGCAAAAGACGGCTCTGGTCGTTGTCGAGGACGCGGGCTCGGCCGAGCCCGCGGAGTTGTGGACCTTCGCCGCACTCGAGGATGCGGTGTTGCGGACCGCGGCCGCCCTCGAGGACCTGGGGCTCAGGCGCGGCGACCGGCTTCTTATCCGCCTCGACAACACCTCGACCTACGCCATCCTCTTCTTCGGGGCGATCGCGGCTGGCATCGTCGCCGTGCCGACATCGAGCCAGCTGACCGCAGGAGAGGCCGAATTCCTTCTTGCCGACAGCGAGGCGGTGGCCATCGCGCTGGCTCCCGATCTTCCCATCCACGAGTGTCCCGCCGGCGTCATCGCTCTCGCCGAGCACGAGGTGAAGTCGATGCAGCGCCACGCCCGGCGCGCCACCTATGCCGACACTCTGGGCAACGATGCGGCCTACCAGCTCTACACGTCCGGCACGACCGCTCGTCCCAAAGGTGTCGTCCACGCTCACCGCGTTGCCGTGGGTCGCAGCCCGACGTACCAGGGCTGGTACGGCATCGGCGAGGACGATCGCATGCTGCATGCCGGTGCGTTCAACTGGACCTATACGCTCGGCACCGGCCTCATCGACCCGTGGGCCAACGGCGCGACCAGCATCGTGTTCACGGGATTGAAGGAGGCGTCAGTCTGGCCACGACTTATCGTCGGTCACGGGGCCACGCTGTTCGCCGGCGTGCCAAGCTTGATGCGTCAGATTCTGAAATATGCTCCGCCCGGGCCGCTGGATCTTGGGCATCTGCGTCACGTGCTGATCGCAGGTGAGGCGCCCCCCGACGCACTCTTCGCAGAATGGCAGGAGCGGACTGGCACGGGGATGTACGAGGCGCTCGGAATGACCGAGATCTCGACCTATGTCTCGACCGCGCCCGGCATGGCGCGCAAACCGGGCTCGGCGGGGAAGCCGCAGCCGGGACGCCGCGTCGCGATCCTGCCGCTCGAGGAGGGGACCACGCCGCTCTCCGCGGGCGAGGAGGGACTGCTGGCCGTCCATCGCTCGGACCCTGGCCTCATGCTCGGCTACTGGAAACGGCCCGACGAGGAGACCGAGTCTCGGCGCGGCGACTGGTTCCTCGGCGGTGACCTTGCGGTCATGGACGAGGATGGCTACGTGTTCCACAAGGGGCGCGCCAACGACATCATGAAGGCGCTCGGGTATCGGGTGTCCCCGCAGGAGGTCGAGGCGGCCCTCGCCTCCCATCCGTCCGTGGCCGAGGTCGCCTGTACCGAGATCCGCGCGTCGAGCGGCGTGGCTCTCATCGGCGCGTTCGTCGTGCTGCGCCCGGGCGAGCCCGGCGACGCGGACGCCATCAAAGCCTACGCCGCATGCCGTCTCGCTCGCTACAAGTGCCCGCGCGAGGTCGTATTCCTGCCTGCGCTTCCGCGCACGCCGAACGGCAAGGTGAAGCGCATCGAGCTCGCGCGCGGGTATCAGTCCTCACACAGGGAGGGCGCACCGGATCCCGGCGCCGAGGCTGCGCGCCTGTCGTGAAATAGACGCAATCCCTCAGTGTTTCAGGGAGTTTCTGGCGGAGATGGCCCGCGCCCCTTGCACTCCGGTGCGGGCCGCAGCAAAAAGGGCCGGCAGCCGCCAGACCCGGGGGACGGAACCTATGCAGCTCTACGACCAGCTCGTTCAGGGCTATCAGCAAATCGCCCAGTTCGTTGCAGGCCATCCGATCGTGCTCGCGGCGCTGGCACTTTTTGCGCTGTTGGCCGCCATTGGGGCCTGGTACGTACTCTCGCATCACCTCAAGGTGCTGCTGCTCACCCTTCTCTGCGCCGCAGGCTTCGCAGCAGGCCTTGTCGTGCTCTACCGCGGCGTGACAAGCGAGCTTACCGATCTCGTCGTCGTCGGAGGGTTTCTCACTCTGATCTTCCCGCTCCTCTATCGTGAGGCGCTTCGCATCGCCAAGATCGCCTATCCCAAGGCCCCGGCGGTTGCCGCCGGACACGCCAAGCGCGCGGGGGGGTGAGGCGGTTGGGCTGGCGGGCTGCACGGTCTCCCGAGATCTCGCCCCCGTTCTTCCATCTTCGTTCTCTGGAAAAAAAAGGGCCCCGGGGTAAGCCGGGGCCAGTTCAGGTGGAGACGGGAAAAGGTTTCTGCCTGCGCCGCGGCGAGGCGGCGCTGCGGGAGGATCCTGCTTACTGGCAGCGCTGCTCGAGCTGCCAGGCCACGATCCGGCAATTGTTGCCAGTGGCGTCGCACTTGCGAACCGGGGTCTTGATGTAGCTGCAGTAGTAGTCGCCAGCCCGGCCCTCGAAGCCATTCATGGCCTTGGAGAAGGTGTAGGTCTCGGAGAAGTACTCCTTGCCGCGCCCGCCAGCGTGGGCATCGACCGAGTTCAGGAGGGGAGCCAGCAGCGCCGTGGCGGCGAGGAAGGCGATCGCGGCGTTCTTGATCATGAGGTGGGTCATTGGTCTGTTCTCCATCTGGTGGCCGGATCGGCCGTTCCGTTGCTCGATGGAGAGACCCTAGGCCCGACCGCCGGGTCTGGCTGTTCCAGGTGGAACAGTGACCAAGAAATGCCCCCCCGACCATCGGTCAGATCGGGCCTCGGCTCGAGGGGGGGCGATCACAGCCGCATGCCGTCCCGCCAATGTCGAGGCACCCGGCCACAGGAGACTGCGCGGCCGGATCGGCCGTTGTTCCCGCGCCTGCCCATCCCCCTGCGCCCCGCGGACCGATAGCGAAGCAGAGGAGTCGGAAGCTATGAGTGACGGCCTCAGTACGTCAGAACCTTCGCGTCACCTTCCATGATCTCCTCGATCAGGAACGCGCAGCCGACGATGCGGTCGCACTCGGGGATGAGGTCGGCCTTCGTGATCTCAAACAGGTCTAGGGTCGGCGAGCAGCACAGGAACTTCACTCCGGCCTCGTGCGCCTCACGGATGAAGTCGTAGACGGACTTTCCTGATCCGGGCTTGACATAAAGCTTATCGGCGACGCCCGCCTTCATGAGCCGGCCGGCCGTCCCCGTACACATTACCTCGACCTGGTAGCCCATCGCGGCGGCTACCGAGGCCTGAAAGATCGGCGCACCGAGCTCCTCGCCGTTGCGCGGGTCTGTGTTGGCCATGACGATCACGAGCTTCTTGCTGACCTTGCTCATGGGTCTGGTCCTCCGAGGCGTTCTTGCGGCAACCGTAGCTTCGTGGCCCGGCCGTGATTTTCAACGCTAAAGAGTCGCTCACTCGGCCGCAAGGGAGAGAGAACGCCACAGAAGTCCCACATAGCTCTGCTCTTGAGTCTGTTGCCGGTCTTGCAGCTTCGACTAAGGCTGACGGGCGCTAGGATCGATTCGCCCGGGCGAGGCAAGGAAGGACGACATGTCACCCAGCAGCGACGCTCCCCTTACCCGAAATCCGGCGGCGGCGCTCGTCGCCTGCATCTCGCTCGCCCTGACTGCCTGTGCCGGAGGCGACATCAAGCCCGGCGAGGGCGTTAACGTCGGCGACCCCTCGATGCTCCGTAAGATCGTGCCGGCCGAGCAGCTCGAGCAGTCCTCGGCAACGCAGTACGCAGCGCTCCTCAGCGACAATCGCGGCAAGGGCACGCTGGCCGCCGACGACGACCCCCAGCTCGGGCGCCTGCGCCGCATCGCCGCCCGCATCACGCCCGAGGCGCGGCGGTTCAACGATCACGCCAGCAAGTGGGCCTGGGAGGTGAATCTCATTCGCTCGTCAGAGATCAACGCTTTCTGCATGCCTGGCGGCAAGATAGCCTTCTACACGGGAATTATCGACACGTTGAAGCTCTCGGACGACGAGATCGCCGTCGTTATGGGGCACGAGATGGCACACGCGCTGCGCGAGCATGGCCGCGAGCAGATCGCCAAGGCAGGTCTCACCAATGTCGGCACCCAAGTTCTGACCCAGGCAACGGGCGACAGCGCGGGCACGCTGGTCAAGACCGGAGCCGGTCTTCTGACCTTGAAGTTCTCGCGTGACGACGAGACGGATGCCGATCTCGTCGGCCTCGAGCTCGCAGCGCGCGCAGGCTTCGACCCGAGAGCCGGTGTCAGCCTATGGAAGAAGATGGCGCAGGCCGCCAAGGGCGCGCCCATGGAGTGGTTCTCGACCCATCCATCGAGCGATAACCGCGTCGCCACCATCGAGCGCAACCTTCCCGCCGTGCTGCCGCTCTACAAGGAGGCGAGGGCGACACGAAAGAGCGCGTGAGACGGCGGGGTCACGAGCGGACGATGCCGTGAATGCAACCGCTCCCGGTCGATCACGAGCCCAAGATCTCACGCCGCACGGTGTCGCGGGAAAAAGCGCCGGTAAAGCGAGATCGTTGCGGGCAGGATCATGAGCTGCGCAATCAGCGAGGCGAACAGGCACACAGCCGTGAGCTGTCCGAAGATGCGTAGCGACGGCAGGTTCGAGAGCATCGTGACGCCGAGCCCGAGCGTCAGCACGATGGTGGTTAGCACGACCGCGGGGCCGATGTGATGTGCGGTGGCGCGCAGCGCTGGCAGTCGCGAGTCGGGACCGCCGCCGAGCCTGTCCTCCTCGAGCCGGAAGCGGTTCAGGAAGTGGATCGTGCTGTCGATGGCGAGCGAAAAGGCGACCGTGATGGCGATAATGGAGGCGAACTGAAGTCCCTGGCCGTACCATTTCAGGAGCGCGCCGGTGGCGAAGATCGGGAACAGCGACGGCAGGATCGCGGTCACACCCGGCAGCACCGAGCGTAGCGCAAGAGCGAGGAAGAAGAACACGAGGCCGATGTCGCCGATGAGGCCCCAGTTGAGCTCGCCGATGAGCTTGGCCGAGTTGCGGGCCGCGATGGCGGGCAGTCCCGTCACCGAGATCTCGTAGCCTGCGTGCTCTTTGCGCACCGGATCGAGCGCCTTGTCGATCTTCTCGACGATGGGCAGGATCTCGCTGGCGTCGATGTCCGGCAGTCGCGCGGTCACAAGCACCGCGTTCTCGTCCTCAGAGATGAAGCGGCGCACAAGGTGCTTGGGCAGGATGTCGACGTATTTCTTGATGGTTTCGATCGAAGGGTCGCCGGCATCCGCGAGCCAGCGCCTCAGGCTTTCGAGGGACCAAACGTTGCCGAGGCCGGCCTCTGTCTCGAGGACCGCGTGGGCGCGCGCGATGACGGACAGCGTGCCGACGTCGTAGAGACCGATACCTTCGCTTACCGGTGCGTCCTTGGGGCGGCCCTTCCACTGGATCATGACGTGGACAGGGTTTGCGCCCGTGAGTTTCTGGTCGAGCTGGCCGGTGGCGGCGAGGGCCTGCTCCTTGTCCGGCACCTGGTCGGCCAGCCGGTACATGGGGACAAGGCTCGTGTAGGCGTGGCCGGTGGCGAGCACGGCGGCAAGGCCGAGCACGACGAAGATGGTCGGCCAGCGCGCTACGGTGCCGATGACGGCGTCGGTCACCCGCTGCAGGATGCCCACGCCTCCCGTCTCGTGCTCCTCGATGTCGGGGACGGTCGTCTCCTCCTTCTGGATCAAGAGGGCGGCAAGGGTGGGGACGACGACGGCCACGGCTGTGTACGAGATGGCGACCGCCATCAGGGCCGCATAGCCGAAGGTGCGGATGAGCGCGCTTTCCGCGAAGGCGAACGACACGATCGAGGTCGCCTGCATCATGGCCGTGAGAAGGCAGGCCGGAGCAACCTCGAGCACCGCGTGACGGGCCGCTTCCACACGGGGCACGCCACGCAGGATGTCACGGCGAATCGCGAATACGAGGTGCATCGAATCGGACAGGCCAGAGACCAGGATCAACGGCGTGATGATGTTGATGAAGAGATTGAGCCTGAAATCGAGACCGCCGAGCGCACCCAGGGTCCACAGGATGGCGATCGACGGCCCGAGGAGCGTGATCAGTGTCAGCGACACACGGCGGAAGAACATGTAGGCGACGCCAAGCGCTGCCAGCACGCCGAGACCATTGTAGACGAGCCGGTCGCGTTCGACGGCGTTCCGGATCTCGAGCTGCATGACGGGAGCGCCTGCCAGCTTGGCCGAGAGGCCCGTTCCCGCCAGCTTGTCGTCGACCACCTGCTGGATGCCGCCGATAACGGTCCGGGCCGACCGCTCGTCGACCAGGTTGCGGTCGAGCGCGATGACGATGAGGGCGAGCTCGCCGTCGTCGGACAGGAATTTGCCTTTGACGATGTCGTTCGTCTTGAGTTGCTCGATGATGGCCTCATAGGCCGTGTCGTCTGCAGGCAGCTCGTCTGGTACGACGGGTGCCGCGTAGCCCGACGGGTCGGGCTTGCCGCGCGCCGACAGCATGGAGACGAGTCCGCCTACGCCGTCGGTCAGGTTGAGCTCTGTGGTGAGGTCGGCGAAAACCTCGAGCTGCGGGCGTGCGAGCAGCGCCTTGCCTTCGACCACGACCAGCACGTCGTACTCCGAAGACGGAAAGCGGTGGTCGATCTCCTCGTACTGGCGGAATTCCTTGGTGTTGGTGCGAAACAGCTCGGAGAGGCTGTCGTCCACCTTGAGCTTGGAGAAGCCGATGACGGCCAGTGCCGTGATCAGGAGGATGACGGTCGCGGCGACGTACGGGGCCCGGAGTGCGATGAGCCCGAGCTTGTCGAGACCGAAGGAAAAAACGAACGAGCGGCGCGGCTCATCGTCGGTGGCCATTTTTTCGTTCTCTATCCCTCGGTGGCGCGGGCACGGCGGGCCCGCTATACCATGCTTCGGGGCAAGTTCAGCGCCGGAATCGCGTCGGAGAAGTTGGCAAGAAGTTTATCACCCGCGCAAGTGCGATCAGTGCGAGTCACAAAGTCGAGCCGGCATCAAGATGCAGCGCGACATACAACCGTCTTTAGTGTGGGAAACAAGCAACGCCCGCCGAGACGAAGAGGGTGGCGAGGCGCGCCAGAAGCTTCGAATCATTGATCTATCCGTGCGATTCATGATCAAATGTGATTTGCGGCCAGGGCGCAAGACGCCGGTGCTCGCGGCGTCGTCGTCCGAGCTAAACCCGAAACGGCAGGATCAATTGGTGACAACGAGCACGAGAAACCGCGCCGGCCGCATTGTTTCGGTTGCCCTTTGCGCGTCCGGGCTCCTCGTGGCCTGCGCATTCGGACCTGTGCCGGCTGCGGCAGAGACGATCAATCAGGCCTTGTCGGACGCCTATCGCTACAGCCCGAAGCTCGACGCCGAGCGGGCTCGCCAGCGTGGCACGGATGAGGAAGTGACCCGGGCTCGCTCCGGTTGGCGGCCCAAAGCCGAGCTCAATGCCGATTTAACCTATCAGTACAGTCAGACCAAGCCGAACACCTCCACCGAGGGAGAGACCGTAGCCAAGGGCTATTCGGTCGATGCCACGCAGCCGATATTCAACGGTTTCCAGACGCTTTATGGCGTGCGCGGCGCCGAGGCCGACGTGCGGGCCGGGCGCGAGCAATTGCGCTCGGTCGAGCAGGAGGTCCTGCTCGACGCGGCGATCGCCTACGCGGACGTCGTGCGCGATGCGGCCATCGTCCAGGCGCGTGAGGACAACGTCAATGTGCTCACGAAGGAGCTGGCTGCCACCCGTGATCGCTTCGCGGTCGGCGAGGTGACGAAAACCGACGTCGCTCAGGCCGAGGCTCGGAGGGCCAGCGCGATATCGTTGCTCGATCTGGCACGCGCCAATCTGCACTCGAGCCACGCGAGGTATGAGCGGGTCATCGGTCATCCGCCGGGCTCTCTGGCTGAGCCCCACGGTTACGAGCAGCATCTGCCGAAGTCGGTCCAGGAGGCCATCAATCTTGCGGTCTCAGAGCATCCGCAGGTGGTGGCGACGCTTTATCAGGAAGAGAGCGCCCGCCACGCGGTCGACCGGATTCGCGGTGAGCTGCTGCCGTCGGTCGATCTCGATGCAACGTATCAGGATCGCTTCGACACCAATCCGCTTCTCGACGAGCAGGAGGTGTCGACTGTTTCCGGGCGTCTGAGAGTTCCGATCTACGAGGGTGGCGAGGTCTATGCGCGTGTTCGCCAGGCCAAGCAGGTTCACATTCAGCGCCTGCAACTGATCCAGCAAGCACGCGCCGAGGTGCAGGCGGAAGCAGTCTCGGCGTGGTCGCAGTATCTTGGCGCTCGGTCGCAGGTCGAGTCCGACGTTGTGGCCGTTCAAGCCAACAAGACCGCCCTTGAGGGTGTCAAGGCCGAGGAGCTGGTAGGCCAGCGCTCGGTGATCGAGGTGCTGGATGCCCAGCTCGACCTCATCAACTCTCAGGTGCAGCTGGTCTCGAACCGGCGCGGTGTGGTGGTTGCTGCCTATACGTTGCTGTCGGCCGTCGGCAGGCTCGACGTCGCTGATCTCGGTGTCTCTGACCCCGTCTACGATCCAGAGGTCCATTACCAGGAGGTCCGGCGCAAGTGGTTCGGCCTCTCCATCACCGACGCCGAGGGGCACGTCGAGGTGGTTCCGCCGCCGTCGGCTGCACCGGTGAAATAGATTTCCTAACGCTCCGCCGAGCTGATCGGGGACGATATACGGGCGCCTTTGGTCGCCCGATTCGTTGCCGGCCAACCTGTTGCCGTTGCACCTTGAAATCTTGCTTCTCTTTGCCACACGACCGCCCTTTATGTTACGTATGGCGTGTTGATGCGTAGCAACACGGGTGCTGCGCTAATCGACTATCGGAAATCGTGAGCTTCGGCCGTCGGCAAGAACGCAGGAGGCTTGCGGCATCGTCTTCCGGAGTGCTCTTCTGAGAGCTCCGGATGTTCCGGAATTCCCATTGGGTGGATGGGTGATCCGGAAACTTGGGCGTGCGGGTGGGTAGCGTACGAGTACGAGGTGCGTCATGGATATGAACGAGAAGCCGGGCCAACCGAGCATGGAGGAGATCCTGGCTTCGATCCGCAGGATCATTGCCGAGGAGCCGGCCGAGGCTTTGTCAGGGGGGGCGCCCCAGGGTCCGCAGCACGGTAGCAGCCCAAACAGTCTGATCGACGAAGGCAGCGAGTTTGAGCTGCCTTCGATGTTTCGGCCGAGCGCCGGACCGTCTCAGCCAGAAAAACCCCTGTTCGGGCGTCTGACGGACGCCTTGCGCACCAGCGCTGCAGCCTCGGAGGCCGCGGGCTCCGCGGCGGTTCACGGGGAGCCTGAGCCACAGCCGCTCGCGCCAGTTCGGGTGAGCGAGACAACAAGCGATCTCTCGTCGCCGGCCGTGCAGGCGCTTCAGAGCCTGAGCTCGCTCCGCGCCGCGCGTCCGGAGCCGCGGCAGCCCGAGCGGCCGGCCGTCGACGCGCCCGCCGCGCCGCTCTTCCCGATGCCGGTGGGTGCGGCTGCGCCAGCACCGGTAGCGCCGGCGATGAGCGCGGATGCGCCCGTTAAGCGCGAGATGGCGCCGTTCAAGGACACGCGCTTCATGCGCATGAGTGCTCCTGCGAACGTTGTCATCGAGGTGCCGGCGCCTGTTGCTCCTTCTGCAGGCGACGCGGGGCTCGCTCCCGCCATCGCTGCCTTCCCCGAGCATCCTTCGGTGGCTGTGGGACAGGCCGAGATACCGATCGTGGCGCCAGAGGTGCAGGTTGGGGCGCTACCCGTCTCCCAAGCCCAGGAGCCGACCGACAGTCTCGTGGCCTTGCTCCTCGACCTCAAGCGCGACATCGATGTCCTGAAGCGCGAGCAGGCGGGGCATGGCTCAGGGCCCGTCTCCTATCATGCGCCAGAGCCCGCCTACGCTCCGGCACCGCCAGTCTACCATGCGCCGCCGCAACCCGCGCCCCAGTGGGCCGCGCCGGGCTACCACACTCCCGCCCAGCCGCCGCCCCTCGCCTCTGCCGAGCCGAGCAGCGGTAGCGGCAGCATCGAGGACACGACGGCCGAGTTGCTGCGCCCGATGCTGCGGCAGTGGCTGTCCGAGAACATGCCGCGCATGGTCGAGAAGGCGCTTCACATCGAGGTTGCCGACAGCGTCAAGGCGCCGAGAAAGCCGGGGCCGCCTTGACCAGAGGTGGCATTTTGAAGGCGATGGGCGGCGCGAGCGTATGAACCTGCTCCGCCGCGAGAACGATTGTGCTGCCTCGTCTTGTCGACTATCTCGGCAGCAGGCCGCCAGACTGGCGGCCTTTGAGGAGGCAGACGATGAGTGAGCCTGGCAAGGGCGGCGATCCGAGCATGGACGAGATCCTGGCCTCGATCCGCCGGATCATCTCCGACGAGCCCGGTGAGGCAGTCCCCGACCGGCGCGCCGTCAATCCGCTGGTCGAGCCAGCGCGTCGTCCGTCCGGTTTCATGGATTCACCAGTATCCAGAGATGCCCGCCCGCTGCCTCCTGCGGACAGGTTCTCCGAGGCACTGCGCGCGAATGCCATCACGGCACCGCCGCCGCTTGCCAGCAAGCCCGCGTTCGACGCCGACCTAGAGGATCTGCTCGAGGGGCCGCCGGAGCCGCTGACGGCGGAACCGGCGCGGCCGACCGCCTCGGCTTTGGAAAGCCCAAAACCAGCTTCATCCGGCCCGCCGCCTGGACTTCCGGACCTGGCCGCGGTCGAAGGTGCCGCTGCGGACGCGAGCAAGGTCACCGCGCCTGGAACCGGTCGTCCGTTTCCGCGCGACTGGTCGTCGTGGGCAGGTCTTCGCATCGATCAGACCACTGCCACCGTGTCAGACACTGGTTCTGGCGCAACAGCCTCCTCCGCGCCGCGCGAGGAGCCGCCCATGCTCGTCCCTGCCGACGCGGCCGGCGAGACGGTCGCAGCCTCCAGTGCGGCAGGCGCTCTTGCCATCGCGGCAGCCCTCTCGGGGGACGATGTCGCCGGCGACAAGTCCGCGGAGCCTCCGGCCGCCGAGGTAGCCGCCCCCGCGCTCGAGGTCGATCACACCGCGCCGGCAGCCGACTTGAATGTGCCGGCTGCCGCCGACGATTCGCACCCCCACAACTCGTTCCCGAGCCTGCCGGGAGATGGCGCCCGTGCGCTTGCCGGGCTGCAGCGCCCGTCGCCGCCTTCTCCCGCCGCCGATCAAGCCGCGGCTGCGGTTTCCGTGCCGCTCACCCCGGCCGAAGCCGCGCACGCCGCCGCCGTCCTCGCCGCGCCAGCCGAGAGCAACAGGCCCCCGCCGGCCGGCCCGTCTTCGGCACAGGTCGCGGTGCCTCAGACACCTGCGTCCGAGACCTATCTCTCCGCCATCCTGGGCCGCAAGCCGCAAGCTGCCGATCCGGTGCAGCTGCAGTCTGGGCCGGCTGGTCCGGCGGTTCCGGCCGCCGCACTCGATCGGGATGCGCAAACCGCCGCTGCGATGGCTCTCGGTGCCCTGGCCGCCGGCCTTGCGGCCGCTCCGGCTGCGCAATCGACCGCGACGGCCTTGCCGGCTGGCCCTGCAGCTACAGTCCCCCCGCCTGCGCCGGGTCCGGCTGCCCCGGCCGCCGCCGGGTTGCCGCCAGCCGAGGCTCGGCCTCTTCCCGCAACGTCGCTGCGGCCTCTTCCCGCGGAAGCAGCGCCGCAGCCGACCCGCACGCTCGAGGACATCATTGCCGAGATGGCCCGGCCGATGCTCGAGAAATGGATTGCCGACAACATGCCGCGCATCATGGAAAAGGCACTCCGGGGCGAGCTCAGGAGCAAGAAGCCCTGAGGCGGATGTCTGCCGCCGGTTTAGGCAATCGGGCGGGCGGGTGCGGAGTTGACAGCCCACCCCCCCGATCGTAGCAACGGCCGACCTGCTATTTTGCGCTCGTGGCCGCCTCGTGCGGCCCGTGTGCATTTCATTGAGCCCTGACGCTCCGGAGCCCATGCTCGACAAGACATATCAGCCGGCCGAGATCGAGCCGCGCATCGCCGCCGATTGGGACAAGGCCGAAGCCTTCAAGTGCGCCCGGCCTGGGCGGGAGACGGCCCCCGCCTATTCCATCGTGATCCCGCCGCCGAACGTCACCGGCTCGCTTCACATGGGCCATGCCCTGAACAACACGCTGCAGGACGTGCTGGTCCGCTTCGAGCGCATGCGTGGCAAGGACGTGCTCTGGCAACCCGGTACCGATCATGCCGGCATCGCCACCCAGATGGTCGTCGAGCGGAAGCTCGCCGCCGAGAACCGCACCGACCGGCGCACCATGGGTCGCGAGGCGTTCCTCAAGGAGGTGTGGACTTGGAAGGAGGAGAGCGGGGGCACCATCGTCAACCAGTTGAAGAGGCTCGGCGCGTCCTGCGACTGGTCGCGCGAGCGCTTCACGATGGACGAGGGCTTGAGCCGCGCGGTGCTCAAGGTTTTCGTCGAGCTCTACAACCAGGGCCTCATCTACAAGGACAAGCGCCTCGTCAACTGGGACCCGAAGTTCCAGACCGCGATCTCGGACCTCGAGGTCGTGCAGGCCGAGACGCGCGGCTCGTTCCAGTGGGTGGCCGGCGATCCGGCGAAGCCGTTCGACGCCAAGGCGCTGGCGAAGGTGCTCGACCGCGATCCCTCGGGCCACATGTACCACTTCCGCTATCCCTTGGCGGCGAAGATCAAGGGCTACGACCGCGACTACATCGTCGTCGCCACCACGCGCCCCGAGACCATGCTCGGCGACACCGGCGTCGCCGTCCATCCCGAGGACGAGCGCTATGCGGCGCTGGTGAAGGCCAAAGCCAAAGTGAAGCTCCCGCTCGTCGGGCGCGAGATCAGGGTCGTCGCCGACGAATACTCCGATCCCACCAAGGGCACGGGCGCCGTCAAGATCACGCCCGCGCACGACTTCAACGACTTCGAGGTCGGCAAGCGCCAGGGACTAGAGAAGATCAACATCCTCGATGCGTTCGGGAAGATCGTTGCGGGCGACGACGCGAAGGCCGCGGGCATTCCGTCCGACCTCATTGGTCTCGATCGCTTCGAGGCACGGAAGAAGGTCGTGTCCGACTTCGAGGCGCTGGGCCTCTTGGAGAAGATCGAGCCGACGACGCATACCGTCCCGCACGGCGACCGATCGGGCGTCGTCATCGAGCCGTGGCTCACCGACCAGTGGTACGTGAACGCGGGCGAGCTGGCGAAAGACGCGCTTGCGGCCGTGCGTTCCGGCAAGACCAAGTTCGTCCCCGAGCGCTTCGCCAACGACTACTACCGCTGGCTCGAGAACATCCAGCCCTGGTGCATCTCGCGCCAGCTCTGGTGGGGGCACCAGATCCCGGCGTGGTACGGACCGGACGGCAAGGTTTTCGTCGCTCACGACGAGGCGGAGGCTTACGCTCAGGCCCGGCAGCATTACGCGAGCTCCCCCTCTCCCCGTCCGTCACGGGGCGAGGGTCGTGGCGAGGGGCAGCAACGGGCGCAGGCAGAGGCGGCTGCCCCTCACCCTAGCCCTCTCCCCGCTGAAGCGGGGCGAGGTGACATCGTGCTGACCCGCGACCAGGACGTTCTCGACACCTGGTTCTCGTCGGCGCTGTGGCCGTTCTCGACGCTCGGCTGGCCGGACAAGACGCCGGAAGTCGCGCGTTATTACCCCACGAGCGTGCTCGTCACCGGCTTCGACATCATCTTCTTCTGGGTCGCCCGCATGATGATGATGGGCTGCCACTTCATGAAGGAGGTGCCGTTCGCCGACGTCGTCATCCACGGCCTCGTCCGCGACGGGCAGGGCAACAAGATGTCGAAGACGAGGGGCAACGTCATCGATCCTCTCGACATCATCGACGGCATCGGCCTCGACGACCTCGTGAAGAAGCGGACCGCCGGCATGGCGAAGGAGCAGGCGAACCGCGTCGACAAGGAGGTGCGCCGCGAGTTCCCGGACGGCATCAAGCCCTACGGCACGGACGCGCTCCGCTTCACTATGGCCGCCATGGCGGCGCAAGGCTCTGACGTGAAGCTCTCCATCGATCGCGTCGAGGGCTACCGGAACTTCGCCACCAAGGTCTGGAACGCGTCGCGCTTCGCCGAGCAGAACGAGTGCGTGCGCAGGCGCGATTTCGATCCGAAGACGGTCAGCGAGACCTTGAACCGCTGGATCGCTGGCGAGACCGAGCGCGCGGCGGCCGCCGTTACGGCCGGCATCGGTGCCTATAAGTTCAACGAGGCAGCGGGTGCGCTTTACGAGTTCGTGTGGGGCACGTTCTGCGACTGGTATCTCGAGCTCGTGAAGCCGGTTCTGATGGGGGACGAGGAGAGCGAGAAGGAGGAAACTCGGGCGACGGTCGCGTGGGTCCTGGACCAGATCCTGAAGCTGCTGCACCCGTTCATGCCCTTCATCACCGAGGAATTGTGGGCGCACATGGTCGAGCACGGCGAAGCGCGCCGGTCGCTGCTGTGCCTTTCCGAGTGGCCGCGCCTCGATGGGCTTGCGGACGATAAGGCCGACGCGGAGATCGGCTGGGTCGTCCGCCTCATCTCCGAAATCCGCTCCGTGAGAAGCGAGATGAACGTGCCGGCAGGTGCGAAAGTGCCGCTCGTCGTCGTCGGCGCCACCGACACCATTCGTGCCTGGGCCCGCGAGCACGACGAGACGTTGAAGCGCCTCGCCCGGCTCGACAGCGTGAGCTTCGCCAAGACGGCGCCGAAGGGCTCGGCGCTCATCGTCTCGGGCGATACCACAGCGGCCATCCCGCTCGCTGGCATCATCGACATGGGCGAGGAGCGGAAGCGTCTCGAGAAGGAGATTGCCGCTGCCGAGTCCGACATTTCCAAGATGAACGCCAAGCTGGACAATCCGAGCTTCGTCGCCAAAGCGAAGCCTGAGGCGGTCGAGGAGGCCCGTGCGAGAAAGGCCGAGCTCGAGGCCGCGATCCGCCGCTGGAAGGCGGCCGTGAAACGGCTCGAGGCGTAGGAGCCGACGCCGGTTTCCGCTTCAATCCCCGGTCGTGGCCGCCGTTCCGGCCATGTGGGGACAGTGCGAGGGAGACCTGCTTAGCGGTCCGTTGGCAGGATGGTGGAGGCGTCGGCGCTCTCAGGAACGGCGCCAAGCAGGGGAGCGCCCATCTGGTTCGGCTCGCTTGCACGGAGCGAAACGTCGGCGCTCTCGGGCTCGATGTCGATGATGCGCGACGGAGCGGCCTCCGGTCCGGCCTCCTTCGTCGGCGCTGACACAGGATCCAGTGCGGGATCGACCTCCTTCACGCGCAGCTCGGCGAGCTTCCACTCGGTGCCCTGAAGCTCGAGCAGGCCGATGTGGCGGCGCTTCGGTTCGTACTTGTCGGCGAGCTCGACCTCGAACGCGGTCAGGGACTTGAACTCGGCCCGCTTTAAGCGCGACCAGAAGTTTGCGATGCGGGTCTTGAACGGGAGCGTCCTCTCGTCGACCTCGTGCGAGATGTTCTCGCGGTACATCTTGCGGTACTCGAAGAGCTGCGGCAGGCCCTCCGGCGTTACGTAGCGGTCGATCAGCTTGTTGACGGCGCCTCCGCCGACATAGGCCTTGATGCGCTTCCACAGCGACGGCTTGACACCTGGCTCGGCCTCGGGGTCCGGCATGTCGAAGGCGACCTGGGTCATCGAGGCTCTGAGCGTCTCTCGCACGCGGGCCCACTCGATCTTGCGGTTGAGGTAGGCGGAGTCGCCCGCCCGGACGGCCTCGCGTATGGCCCATGCCGTATAGAGCGGATAGGCGACGTAGCCCACGGCCGGGAGAGCAAGCAGCAGGAGCGTGAGGAGTGTCGTGGCGAGCTTGCGCATGGATGTCCGATGCTGGGGGTCGTTGTGACCACGCGAGACATATAGGGATCGACACCCCCCGAACTAGGGCGGCATTCCGGCAGGGGGATGGCCGCGAGCCCGGATTGGCACCGGCCATTCGCCGCAAGTGTTTCTTCTGCTTGACCACCCTTTTCGGCGGCACTTGGATCGCGCGCTGGCGAGCTGCTTGTCGGCCGGAGCGATCCAGCAAAGCCGTTTCCGTCTCCCATGTTTGGTGGGGCCAGGGGTCGAGGCCCCCCAATGTTATCCGGGGGCCCAGCCCATCTGAGCCCGCTCCCCGCCACGGGAGGGGAGCTAGCTTGCCCGCGGCACGGCGGAGATGATGACGACGGCCTCGGCGAGGGGAAACTCGTCGGTAATGGTGAGGTCGATGCGGGCGTCGTAGCCAGCGGGGGTCAGCCGCTCGAGCTGGCGGAGCGCGCCGCCCGTGAGCTTCAACGTCGGTCGGCCGGACGGCAGGTTGACGACGCCCATATCGCGCCAGAAGACGCCTGCGCGGAGCCCTGTCCCGAGCGCCTTGGCGCACGCTTCCTTGGCGGCGAAACGCTTGGCGTAGGACGCGGCGCGAAGCTTGCGGCCTTCCGACTTCCGGCGCTCGATGTCGGTGAACACACGATCGAGGAAGCGGGAGCCGAAGCGCTCGAGCGTCTTTTCGATGCGCCGGATGTCGATGAGGTCGTTGCCGATCCCGAGGATCATTTGACGGCTTTCAGAGCGCGTTTGGGAGCGGGTGCCCGCGCTTCGTCCATGAGCACGCGCATGCGCCGCACCGCGGCGATGAGCCCGCCGAAAATGGCTTCACCGATGAGGAAATGGCCGATGTTGAGCTCCATCATCTCGGGCATGCGGGCGACCGCCGCGACGGTATTGTAGGTGAGGCCATGCCCGGCATGGACTTCGAGGCCGGCGGCATGGGCCGCGGTTGCCGCGCGCGCCAGGCGCTCGACCTCGCGGGCAATGCCCTTTGCGTCGTCGTCGAGGGCCTTCTCGCAATAGGCGCCGGTGTGGAGCTCCACGATGTCGGCGCCGATCCTGGCCGAGGCCTCGATGGCCGCGAGATCCGGCTCGATGAAGAGCGAGACGCGGATGCCGGCGCTTCTGAGCTCGCCCGTGATGCGCTTCAGGCTCTCGAGGCCACCCGTGACGTCGAGGCCGCCCTCGGTCGTGCGCTCCTCCCGACGTTCGGGGACGAGACAGCAGGCGTTCGGCACGTGGCGCAGGGCGATCGCCAGCATTTCCTGCGTCGCCGCCATCTCGAGGTTCAATGGCCGGGTCAGCTCGCTCTTCAAGCGCGCGATGTCGGTATCCGAGATGTGGCGGCGGTCCTCGCGCAAGTGCGCCGTGATACCGTCGGCACCGCCCTCGACGGCGAGATGGGCGGCGCGCAGCGGATCGGGATGGCGCCCGCCGCGGGCATTGCGAATGGTCGCGACGTGGTCGATGTTGACGCCCAGTCGTAGCGTGCCGGCGCCATGGGCCGCGGAATGCGTGCTGCTGCTGCGGGAGGTCATGGGGTGCTGTTGCGTCTCGGAACGCCCTCGCGGGCAGGGGAGCGCATCGAAACAAATCGAGACACGAACTGCAAGGGGTGAGCGCAGGGATGCCGTCGCAGGCTTAGCGGGTGGCTTCCCGCACGGGCAGGACGAGCCGTGACGGCGGCACGGTCACGACGCGAACCGGTCGCCGGATGGCGGTTCGCTCGATCTGCCTCAGCTGGCTTGCCTCCGCTGCCGCACGCTCGGCGAGAGCCACGAGCTCCGGAGGATCACGGTAGCTCGCGAGCTTGGTGCAGCGCCCGCAGTGGGTTGCGCCGCTCGCCACCTCGAGGGTCACGTAGCGGATGTCGCCCTCGACGAAACCGCCCGGCATGACATGGACGCGACCGCCGAGGACCGGCCCCACGATCTGACCCTCGATGTAGACCTCGCTCGCGACGACGGCGCCGAGGACGTAGCCGTTGGACCCGAGGTCGAGGCGCGAGCAGACGACGTCGCCCTCGAACCAGGAATCGAGAACGATGCGGCCGGCAGCCACGAGGCGGCCCCGCATCACGGTATCGGTAGCGACGGACAGCATGCGCGCGGCTCCCACGAACGCAGAACGGACATCGTCAATGTTTGCGAGACAACCTGCCGGCCGTGGTCAGAGCTTGACCGAAATTGGGCCATTCGAAGCCCGTTGCAGGACAGGGTGCGGAACCTCTCGCATCATGCCGTGTGCCGGATGAGAAAACGGAACACGCCGCGATCGGATGAGCTCGACACGAGTGTATTCCCGGTCGCTCTGCAAAACGCCTCGAAGTCCTGCCCGGCACCGGGATCGGTGGCGATGACCTCGAGCGTCCCGTCCTTCGGCAGACCTGACAGGGCCTTTTTCGCCTTCAGGATCGGCAGCGGACAGTTGAGACCGGTGGTGTCGAGGATCTTGTCGGGCATGAAGGATCTTTGGTCGCTGGGGACACGCCATCCCAATAGGGCATGCGGGCCGGCTCTTCAACGAGCTGGCGCTGTTGGGCACGGCCCTATGGCATGGAACCTGCTTTCCAGCACACGTCCTTAACCAACCGTTCGCGGGCAAGCCATGTCTTTCAAGCCGTCGATCCTGCCGGGGCGGGCCACGCCGCCGGCGTCGCCGCAATTGCTGGCCCAGCCAAAGCCATGGCCCGCGCCGCGCACGCCCGAGCGCCCACCCGTCGTGATCGAGCACGCCGGGCGCAAAGCGAGCCTGGCGCTACGCTCCGATCCTGTCTGGAGCGCCAGCCCGCTGCTCACCATGCAGGTTCTGGGCGACGTGGACGGCAAGCCTTTCCAGCTCACATTGCCGCCGTCGGTTCTCGACTGGTGCCTCGAGGGCATCGCGCCGGACGCTTCCCGGTCGCGGCTCGATCCCGGCGCCGCTGCCGTGCTCTTCGAGACCGAGATGGCTGGGCCCATCGGCCGTTTCGAGGCGGCCACCGGCACGCGCGTCAACGTCACGAGCGTCGCCCTTTGCCGCCGCCGGCCCGACTACATCTCTCGTCCCAACCTTGTCATGAAGGCCGACATCGCCGGCTTTCCGCCAATGGCGGTGACGGCCTGCGTTGCGACCGATTTGGCCCGGAGGATCGCCGGCCACTTCAAGGCCGAGCCGGAGCCCGCAAACGAGGCGGCCATCGGCGACGCGACCGTCTCGCTCGCGGTCCGCGTCGGCCTTGCTTTCCTCACTCCCGGCAGTTTCGAGCGGCTGCAACCTGGGTGCGTGGTCAAGCTCAGCGAGACACGCCTTGCCGCCAAGGAGGTGACTGTCGTCGTCGACGGCAGGCTTTCAGCACCGGCTCGCCTCGAGCGGCAGTCGGTTCGTCTCAGGGGGCCGTTCCTGGCTGCAGCCGGCGCGTTCGGTGAGGGATCGCTCTCGCGGATCGGCGTCGTTCTTTCGGTCGAGCTGCCACGTAGGGACATGCCGCTGTCGGAGGTCGAGAGGATCGATCGTGGCGCGGCGCTCGGGCTCGCTCATGGTCTCGGTGGACCAATCGATCTTTATTGCGGCGACAAACTCGTCGCCCGCGGACGGCTCGCGCCTGCGGGAAGCGGGTTGGGCATCAGGATCGAGCGGGTGATGTCGCGAAAGACCGAGACCGGCCAATAGCTCGTTCACCGTCTCGATAACCCTGGTCCCGGCAGCGCTCGCGCGCTGACACGCAGGGCGTTACGGACGTTTCCGCACATCAGGGGCGGACGAATGGGGCGAATCGAAACGCCGCCGGTCGGGTCCAGCGGCGTGTCGGATTTCGATGTTCGCTAGCCTTCGCCTACGAGGGCAGTGTTGGGTCGGCTCAGCTGCCGAACCCGCCACCCGAGCTGCTGCCGCCAGGACCGCCACGGCCCGGACCGCCACGACCGGGGCCACCCTTGCCACCGGGGCCGCGCGCATTGGTGGCGGGACGGCTCGGCAGCAGGCCTTCGCGCTGCAGCTTCTTGCGGGCGAGCTTGCGTGCGCGGCGCACAGCCTCGGCCTTCTCGCGGGCCTTCTTCTCGGACGGCTTCTCGAAGTGGTTCCGGAGCTTCATCTCCCGGAAAACGCCCTCGCGCTGCAGCTTCTTCTTGAGCGCCTTGAGGGCCTGATCGACGTTGTTGTCGCGGACGAGTACCTGCAAGCTACGTTGCCTCTGGTTAGGGTTGATCGCGGAATTGGAAAAGCTAACACCCGGCTCGGCCAGCGCTTTTTGTCCGCCAGCAGCCCGGTACGTGTTCTTGGGCGGGATTACTAGCCGAAATCGGGGGGGTTGTCCACTTGGGTTGCAGCGTTGGCTGGCCGATCCTGGCTGGCGCGGGTGTCCCTGCCGGCTCGGCCGATCACTGGCGGCCTGCCCGGGGGCGGGCGCACCCGGGGGCCACGAAAACCGTGACACCGAAGGGCGCCCGCGGAAGCGAACGGTTACGTGCTCGAAATACGTGGACCCGCAGAGGCCCCTGGCCGCCGCCCGGGTGCCGGGTCAGCCTAATCCCCGTGTGGGGGCCGCGGCGTCATTCAAACAGATGATGTCTAGCAACTTCCTGGTCGTGGTGCGGCAGTGCAACACAAGGCCGATCCAATATGTCAGCCTCTCGCTCTGATCCTGTTGACGTGGCCCATCTTGCGTCCGGGGCGGGCTTCGGCCTTGCCGTAGAGATGCAGGGCCGTTCCGTGCTCGGCGGAGAGCTCGCGCCAAGCATGGACGTCGTCACCGATGAGGTTGGTCATGACGACGTCCGAGTGGCGCTCCGTTGGCCCCAGCGGCCATCCGGCGACAGCACGCACGTGGTTCTCGAACTGCGAGCAGAGGCATGCGTCCATGGTCCAGTGGCCGGAGTTATGGACTCGCGGCGCCATCTCGTTGACCACGAGAGGCTCGGTCGAGCCCTCGCCCATGTAGAACATCTCGACCGCCAGCAGGCCGACATAGCCCAGCGCGTCAGCGATGGTCGCGCCGATCTCGCGGGCGCGCGCCACATGGTGCGGAGGTAACGGCGAGGGCACCGTCGAGGTATCGAGGATGCCGCTCTTGTGGGTGTTCAAGGGGCAATCGTAGAAGCGCTTCTCGCCATTGAGGCCGCGCACGACGAGCACAGAGACCTCGTATTCGAAATTGATGAAGCCCTCGAGCACGGATGGCGCCCGCTTGATGGCGTCGAAGGCCCCGGCAAGCTCTGTGGCCTTCGAGATCCGCGCCTGGCCCTTGCCGTCGTAACCGAGGCGGCGCGTCTTCAGGATCGCGCGTTCACCGCAGGCTGCGATCGCCCCGGCAAAATGGGCCTCGCTCTCGACCAGCGCGAACGGTGCCACGGGAAGGCTGAGCGCTCGTAGGAAACTCTTCTCGTCGAAACGGTCCTGCGAGACGGCGAGCGCCTTGGCGCCGGGGCGCACGGGTGCCTCGTTCTCGGCCGCAGCGGCCGCGGCGAGCGGTACGTTCTCGAACTCGTAGGTGACCACGTCGACCGAGCGGGCGAAGGCTGAGATGGCACCGGTGTCCTCGTAGGCGCCCGTGACCGAGCGCGCGACGACGTCGAACGCCGGGCCGGGTACGTCGGAGTAGATCGCGGACTTGAGACCGAGGCGGGCTGCGGCGAGTGCCAGCATGCGGCCAAGCTGTCCGCCGCCGAGGATGCCAATGGTCGAGCCGGGAGGAAGGGGCATGGTCATGAGAGTGTCCGGATATCGGATCGGTGTCCGACGCTGCAGGTCTGACACCGGGAATAATGCCGACCAGGTGCTTGCACGATGTCCGACCCGCTGGGTCGGCCACCGCTACTCGTCCTTCGGCACCTCGGCGACGGCGGCGGTGCGCGCCGCACGCCAAGCGGAGACGCGCTGGTCGAGCCTCGGGTCGAATAGCGCCAGGATCTGAGCCGCCAGCAGGCCGGCGTTTATGGCGCCAGCCTCGCCGATAGCGAGTGTGCCGACGGGCACGCCGCCCGGCATCTGCACGATAGAATGCAGGCTGTCCTCGCCGCCGAGGTGCTTCGTCGCCACGGGAACGCCAAGAACCGGCAGGGTCGTCATCGAGGCCGTCATGCCTGGCAGATGAGCTGCCCCGCCCGCACCTGCGACGATCACCTTCAGCCCGCGCTCCTTGGCCGAATTTGCGTAGGCGTAGAGCCGCTCCGGGGTGCGATGGGCCGAGACGATCCGCGTCTCGAACGGAACGCCGAAGTCCGTCAGGATTCCGGCCGCGTGCTTCATGGTTGGCCAGTCGGACTGGCTGCCCATGATGATGCCGACGAGCGGCGACTTGCTGGTCATATATCCTCCCAGGGACCGGTCAGGCGCCGACCCTCGTGGTCCCGGGGTGGCCCGGGAAAGCGGGGGATGTAAAGGAGTGGGCGGGGCGATACAAGCCTAGACTGTGGATGACTGCCGGATCCGGCGTGATCACAAGCCCTGGGCCCCGGAGGCTGAGAGCATTCCGGCCACGTAGTTGCCGATGGCGAGGCTCGAGGTCAGCCCCGGGCTCTCGATGCCGAAGAGCGCGACGAGGCCCGGCATTCCGTGCCGCTGCTCGCCGTCGATGGCGAAGTCCGGCGGCGGGGTGGTCTCGACCGGCGTCAGCTTGGGCCGAAGGCCCGTGTAGGCCGGGCTCAGCGCTCCGTCGGGCAGCCCCGGCCAGTAGCGGCGGATGGCTCGCTCGAAGGCCTGCCGGCGGTGCCCACCCTCGTCCTCGAAGCGATAGTCGAGGGCGCCCTCGCCGCGTGCTCCTTTCCACTCGATGTCCGGGCCGAACCGGCCGCCACCGGCCGCGTCGCGCGTGAAGTGGAGTCCGAGAGAACCCATATAGGGCATCGGGTAGACGAGGCGATGGAACGGGGCCCTGCCCGTGAGCGTGAAGTAGTGCCCCTTGCCGAGGTAGGTCTCCGGGACCTGATAGCCGGAAGGGAAGTCGAGGAGCCGCGTCACCCGTGTCGCGTCGAGCCCGGCGGCGACGACGAGATGGCGCGTAGTGATCACGCCACTATCCCCGCCGCTATCGGTCGTGATTCGGTACCCGCTATCCTCGCGTGCGATGCCGCTAACGCGCGTATTGAGCACCACGCTACCGCCCATGGACTCGATGTGTCCTTGCAGGGCCTGCATGTAGCCATGGCTGTCGATGAGGCCGGTCGACGGCGAGTGATAGGCAGCAACGCAGGCGACCTCGGGCTCGAGCGCGTGTGCCTCGGCGGCCGTAAGAGGCGCGAGATCGGTGACGCCGTTCGCGGCTGCTGTTCTGGCGATGACTGCGAGCCGCGCAACCTCACTCTCGTCGACAGCCACGAGCAGCTTGCCGACGCGGCGCGCATCGACACCGTTCTCGGCCGCGAAGGCGTACATCAGTCGGTTGCCCTCGACGCAGAGGCGCGCCTTGAGCGATCCCGGCGTGTAGTAGAGGCCGGCGTGGATGACCTCCGAGTTGCGCGAGCTCGTCTCGGCACCAATGCGCGCGTGCTGCTCGAGTACCATCACCTCGTGTCCCGCGCGTCCGAGGGCTCGCGCTATGGCAAGGCCGACTGCGCCGGCGCCAATGACGAGTGTTTCGATGTCGGGTGTCACTTGGTCCTCTGGTGGGCGTTGCCGGCCGACGTCGCCGCATAGCATGCAGGCATCGGGGTACGCCAATTGTGAACTATTGCACTAGGAATTCGCCGGACAAGGGAATAAGGTCGGAACGTCGTTCAACGGACGGTCGTCAGCGAGTGGGGTGGAGCATGAGTGCGCGAAGGGCAAGCCGCCGCGGGTGGCACGCGTTATCCCTGCTCGGACTACTGGCTGTTGTCGTGACATCGGCCGATATGCCCTGGCTAGCAAACCCGGTCGCGGCTCAGGCCGACGATGCCGCCGAGAAAGAGGCGTTCGAAGCGGCGAAGGCCCTCGGCACGGTGGAGGCCTGGGACGCCTTTCTGTCACACTACGCGACCGGCTTTCGGGCCGACCTGGCCCGGGCGTACGTGAAGAAGCTTGCCGACCAGCCCGCGGCGGCGCCGCAGCCGGCAGCCGCGACGCCGGTTTATGATTACCCCATGGTCGCTGGGTCGTGGGGCGGCCTCGTCCGGCGCGGCCCCGGACAGGGGTTTGACGAGGTGGCGAGCCTGGCAGAGGGTGAGCAAGTCACACTGATGGCGCCGCCCGTCGGCATGGACAACGGATTTCCCTGGTTCAAGATCTCGTTCCGCGATGATCAGCGCGGCTTCATGTGGGGCGGCATCCTCTGCTCGACCGGTGTCGAGAGACCCGACCTGTTCAAACTCTGCACCTTCGAGCCGAAACTCAATCGTGAGCACGACACGGAGTCGTCGAGAAAGGCGAGGAGCGACGACGACGGAGACGAGCCGCGCAAGAAAAAGAAGCGCCAGACGTCGGATGAGCCGAAGCGCAAGACCTGTGCGAGTGGCCGCGTTCTGGTCGACGGGAATTGTGTGAAGCGCGCCTACGCCGACACCGTCTGTGGTCCCGGGTATCACCGGTCCGGCAGCAAGTGCGTGCCCGGGTATCGCGCCCCGAAACCCGGTACGCCACTCACACCCGATCAGCAGCAGGCTGTCGGCAAGGGCTGCCCCAAAGGGCAGGTCTGGAGCAAGGCCGAAGGCTGCCACGAGGACGATTGACCTCGCGGCACCGGCAAGGGAGTGGGGTCATGCCGAAGGTTCAGCGCGCCGTCATCGGCCTCGTCACCGGATGCGCCGTGGGTGCTGCGGCCGGGTACTTCGGCGTCGAGCTGTTGTCGTCCAATTCGCACGACCGCTACCAGGAGGCGGTCATGACCGCGGCTTTCGTCACCGCTCCCCTCGGCGCGGTCATCGGTCTTATCGCCGGCCTCGTGCAGCGCTGACACTTCTCGTGCCGAGCCGGGACGGCGTGGCGAAGGGCGCTTCAAGAGGCGTCCGTGCGGTCCCGCCTCGAACCGGTCGTGGAAAGCTGCTGGCCGTGGGGCAAGTCTCCGTTCGCGGCCGGCGTCGCGGCAAAGGTCCTTTCGGCGAGTGCAGCCTGTGAGCCATGCCGGAGCCCTCACGCGGCGTCGGCGTCTTCCCTTGTTGCCGCCGGGCTCCTGCCAGATAAAGTACAAGGATCGACAAGCAGGCGGCGCCACGTGCAAGACGAGAAGATCGCGGAGACACGAGCAGCGCGGGGGCTCTTCCGCGATCAGCCGGACGGGCTCGCGACGCTGTTCTACACCGAGCTGTGGGAGCGCTTCTCGTACTACGGCATGCGGGCGCTGTTGGTGCTGTTCATGGTTGCGCCTGTCGCAGCCGGCGGACTGGCCATCGACACGGCAGAGGCGGCGCGTCTCTACGGCAACTACACCATGGCCGTCTACATGCTGTCGATTCCGGGTGGGTTCGTCGCCGACCACGGGCTCGGCGCGCGCCGAGCCGTAATGTGGGGCGGCGCGGTAATCGCGGCCGGGCACTTCACGCTCGCGGTACCTGCCGTCGAGACCTTCTATGCCGGCCTCGTTCTGGTTGCGCTCGGCACCGGCCTCTTCAAGCCCAACGTCAGCGCCCTCGTCGGCCGGCTCTACTCGGCCGGCGACCCGCGCCGCGATACCGGCTTCTCAATCTACTACATGGGCATCAATATCGGCGCGTTCATCGCTCCGATCGTGACGGGATTTCTCGCCCAGAGCGACTGGTTCAAGGCGTTCCTTGCTGCTCGTGGCTTCGATCCTGTGCAGAGCTGGCACTGGGGCTTCGGGGCTGCCGGCGTCGGCATGACGCTGGCACTCGCCGTGCTGGCCCGCCGGCTCGATACGATTGCGCCTCGGGCGCCCGAGCCGGGGATCACCGTATCGTTCTTCTGGCAAACCGCGGCCGTAGTTGCCGGTACGCTGGTGCTGATGGGCCTCGTCATGCTCTCCGATCGCGCAGGCTA
>JAGVSR010000003.1:0-45000 GCA_019137195.1 Alphaproteobacteria bacterium | reverse complement strand
TCTACCGCGGTGCGCGGGCCCGCACTGCCGTCCGCGACATCTATTCGGCCGATCACCAGGACGCGCGGCACGGCGGGCGGTTCCGTTGGCTCTTGAGCACCTGTCTGGCGGCCGCCATCGGCGCCCTTGCGATCGTCGTCGTCATCTACGGCTCGAGCGATCCGCGGGAATCGGGCGAGGGCCTCTTGCCGGCGTTGAAGCGCATGGGCGACGTGCCCGAGGCGCCACCAATCGAGGCGGCCATCCGAAAGGACGAGGGCCTCAACTGGGCGGTGCCCAAGACGGCTAAGCTCGCGGTCACCACAGGCACGATGACCACACGCTACCTCATCCACGACACGCTGAAGCAGCGACGCGGTGGACGCGACTACATCTACGCCAAGCCGTACGTGCGTCTCATGATGCGGCTCGCCTCTGTGCCGCCGAACTACGCCGACGTCATCCCGCCCTTCAATCCCTACAAGCTCTACGCCAATACACAGCCGATCGGCAGCGAGGACGACAAGGGCCAGGCCGTGGCGGCCAGCGAGGTCGACGTCAAGATCGTCGAGCTTCTCGGCGGCATCCTCCCTGGCGAGGACGGCCAGGAGCTCGAGGCCGCGGAGGTCGACGATCTGGTCGAGCGTGCCAAGCAGACGGAGGCAGCCAAGGACGCGGTCAGCGCCGACGAGCCAGAGGCAGCGCTGCCTAGTCCCGCCCTCGCCGACAGCGAGGACGCCAAGTCGATGCCGAACACGACGTCGATTCCAAAGCCCGCCGGCAGCGCGGACGACGTCGCCGACGACCTCGAGGGGCTAAAGCGCTTCCAAAAGACAGCGGTCGAGGGCGAGACGCTGTCCAAGGTGCTGGTGGCGGCCGGCGTGGAGCCGTGGGCGGCGAAGACCATTCTCGAGGCCGCCAAGCCCATATTCAAGGATCAAGATCTGAAACCCGGCTTCGAGGTGCAGATCGGGCTGGCCCCGTCGGTCACGGTGCAGAACAAGCTCGAGCCGGTCAGCGTCGCCGTGTTCGACGAAGGGCACGCGCATCGAGTGAGCGTCGTCAGGAACGAGGCCGGCGAGTTCGTGGCGAGCCCGGACCCTGTCAGCGACGACGCCCTTATCCGCGCGGTATCCGGTGACAGCGATCAGCCGGCGCCATCGTCGGTGTATGCCAGCCTCTACGCCGCCTCGCTGATGCAGCAGATCACGCCCGACACGATCCAGCAGAACCTGCGCGTACACGCCACCGAAACCGACTTCCGCCGCCGCGTGCGGCCGGGAGACGCGATCGAGATGCTGTTCGACCTCAAGGACAACAACGCCCTCGACGGTCCGCCGGGCGACCTCCTCTACACGTCGATCACGACCGGCGGCGAGACCCGGCGCTTCTACCGTTTTCGCGCCTCAGACGGCACGGTCGACTTTTACGACGAGCAGGGCAACAACTCGAGGAAGTTCCTGTCACGCCGGCCTTTGCGTGGCGACGACGTGCGCCTCGTGTCCGGCTTCGGCGTGAGGCTCCATCCGCTCCTCAACGTGCGGCGCATGCATACCGGCGTCGACTGGGCCTCGCCCACTGGCACGCCCATTCTCGCCGCCGGCAACGGCGTCGTGGAGGAGGTCGGACACAAGGGCGGGTACGGAAACTACATCCGCATCCGGCACGCCAACGGCTACCAGACTGCGTACGGCCACATCTCACGCTTCGCGCCGGGGCTCGCCGAAGGAGTCAAAGTCAAGCAGAACCAGGTCATCGCCTTTGTCGGCTGCACAGGCCTTTGCCAGGGCCCGCACGTCCATTTCGAGATCCTGATCAACAACCAGTTCGTGGACCCTCTGTCGATCCAGGTGCCGAACGAACGCCAGCTTGCGAACAAGGACCTCGCCGATTTCCAGGCCGAGCGGGCGCGCATCGACGAGCTCAAGGCCCGCTCGCCGGTGGCTGCGTCGACGAAATGAGCTCGACACCCCCACCCTGCTTGCTGCTCGTCGAGACAGCGTAGGCGATGGTCCACGAGATCGCGGGGCGCAAGGGCGGCGGCTCGATGGTGCCCCGCTGGTGCAAGCTACGTGAATGGGGCGTGACCGAGCCTCGACGAGGATTGCTGCCTATACTCGCGTTGCCCGGTCGCCTATGCGACGCAGCCCAGCAGGACTGCAAGGCAAGAGACGGCGCCGAGCATCGCAACGATGTCCGGCCGAGCGCTCACAGCAGACCCAGCGCTGCAAGATCGCGGCGCATCCGCTCGGGCATAGCGGAGATGCTGCCGGACATGCCGGACTTCAAGTCGGGCGGGGCCTCGGCAGCGGGGAGGTAGCGCCAGCCCTGGAAGGCCTTCCGCGGTTGCGGGCGTACAGCCACGATTGCGGGGTCGAGAAGGATCAGGCAGCACGGCGAACCGTCGTCCTTGGTGCCATCGTCGAAGCCGAGAAGGCGCTGTCGGCACTGGACGATGCCCTTGATCACCCAGTAAAGCGAGCCGCCGTTCAGGAGCTCTGACTCGCGCTTCGGCCGCTGGAGCGTGGTGTGAAAGACGCGCAACCCCTTGCCCTTGACGCGAAACGCGCGGTGCTCGGCCTGCCATTGGGCAAGGTCGTCGATCGACGACGCCCCGACGCAGAGCTTGATGAGATGAAGTGTCATTTCCGGACGCTCGAGGCTCGCCTGCGGACTTACTGCAGCGCGAGTCTAGCATCCATGGTCCGCGTTCAGCATGTCAAAACGGCCCGGTGCGACCGGCTTTTCCGCAGGAATCCCCGACGATTCGCTCAGCTCTCGGCGCACTTCGGCCTCCCCTGTGCCGGGGCGGGACGGCTGCGACTGGCGCCGTTCTTGCTTCCGGCCGTCCTGAGACACTGGGCTCGCGACGCTACGCCGAGGCCGCCCGACCAACCTCCGCGCGAGCGAGGAGCAGGACCATGAACGACGCTTTCAAGCAGGACCGCGACCCCACCCCGTCACCGACCGACGTCGAGTTCATGGCGGCCGCTCTCGAGGCGCGCCACGGCCTACACGCGGCGAGCGTCGCCGAATTCTTCTCCAACATGCACGACTTGAACGGCGATGCGGGGCGCTCGTGGGCCTGGGCCGGTGTCGCGGAGCGCGTGCGACAGCGCGAGAAGTGCAGGATTCGGGGCTGAGGCCGCTCGACCGTCGAGCATCTCGGCTACAACGGCCGCGAACGGCACTGCGCTGGCGGAAGGGCCCGCGCGGTCCAAAAGCGCCGAAGTCCATTGCATCCAAGACTGGCCGGCAGGGACTTTACTTTTTCTCGTCTGCGATCTTGGCGATGATCGGAGCCTGCGGTGCGGGAAGCGGCACGGGTGCCGGTAGCGGAGCTCGCTCGCGATCGAGGAACTTGCGCTTCAAATCCACGGTGGCACGGCGGCCCACGTCGCTGCGATGGCGGTCGAGCCACTGGCTCGCCTCGGTGCGGCCCGCGCCGTGCAGGTAGTTCAAGAGATTGATGTCTGGCTTCAGCTTGCTGTCGTGGCTCAGGGTTGAGGTGTAGCGCGCGGCCTCGATGACGTGGAAGCGGTGACGCGCAAGACGGACCAGACGTCCGCGGCGGGGCCGGAAAAGGCCGGTCATGGCCTCGCGAGCGGTCTCGATCACCTCCACGTCACGCAGAAACGGCGCGTTGAAGGTGAGCCGGTTGGCGTGGCCAGAGATCTCGCGCGCACCCGTGGGCAAGGTGTCGGTTTCGAACGGATTGACGAGCACGACGAGCGTATCGCCGGCCGGGCTCGAGCCGGCGACATTGACGAGATCCGGGTTCGACGAGAAGCCGCCGTCCCAGTAGGCGCGACCCTCGATCTCGACAGAATGGTGGAGCGTCGGCAGGCAGCAGGAGGCAAGGACCTGCTCGATCGCAAGGTTCCTGCGGCGGAAGAACCGCGGGCGGCCGGTCGCAACGTCGGTCGCGGCAATGACGAGCTCCGGGCCGGGTGCTGTGCGTAGCGCCGCAAAATCGATTGTCTCGGCCAGCAGCCGACGAAGGGGGTCGAAGCCCAGGGGATTGAACTCGTAGGGCGAGAGCAGGCTCGCCATCTGCGCCATGGTCGGGCTGCGCGAGAGGGAGTAGAGGAAGGGGTTCATTCGCATGAGGTCGGGCACCCCTGCTTTGTGAACGCCCTCCCACACCTTTCGGAGCTTGGCACGCGCGCCATCGTTGCCAGCGATCGCAAGGCCACAAGCGAGTGCGACCGCGTTGACGGCGCCGGCGCTCGTTCCTGAAATCCAGGAGATTTTCAGCTGTGGCTCCTCGAGCAGGCGGTCGAGCACGCCCCAGGTGAACGCGCCATGCGCGCCGCCGCCCTGCAGCGCAAGGTTCAACACCAGCGGTTTTTCGAAGAGCTTCAAGCGATTGGTCCCGTTGTCCTCGGTCCGTCGCTCGCGACCGAGTACGCGAGCCGACGTGCATGCCGATGGCACGAGACCCAGCCTTTTATCATGGCAGAGGTGAGACCGGGAGCACTACGGGCAATCGGTTTCCGCGGGAGAGCGTTGCAGCAATGCCATAGCCGGCGACGAGATCATTCTCGTCACGGCACCGCCGCGCCGCCGTCGGTCAAAACGCGCCCGCCGCCGACGAGGCCGCTGACGGCGATGGCACCCGCGACGGGGATTGTGGCTCCGGCTCCGTGCGCTGTGGCTCCTTCGATGCGAGATCGCGAGCCAAACGTGTGCGGCGACGAAGCGCGGGCCAGTCGCGCCGCTCGAAGCCGCGCGTGCTATGCGTGGGCAGGGTAACCCGATCATGTGGCGACGAGAATGCCAGGTGCCATGAAATTCGACGTCATCGACATTGCCAGCAGCGGCGGCAACGCCGTCAACGAGGACCGTGCCGGCGCCGCGGATTCCGTGGCATGGGTCGTCGACGGGGCGACCGACGTGCTCGCCGCACCGATCGTGGGCGAGAGCACGGACGCGGCGTGGTTTGCCGAAGCGCTCGACGGTACGCTCGCAACGCTTGCCGGCGAGGCAGCAGCCGCGCTCGAGACGCTACCGGAGCGCGCGGCGTCAGAGATCCGTCCTACCTTCGAGAAAGGCCTCAAACGACCGCTGCGGCATCGTCACGAATACCCGTCCGCCGCAGCTTTGATCTTGCGGCTCGATACGGACTGTGTCGACAGCCTCAGCCTCGGCGACTGTGCCCTCATGATCGAGAGCGACGGGACGTTCGTACGCCGCGGCATCGGAAACGGCGACGGTGGAGATCCGTGGGTCGCGTCCGCCATCCGCGCGCACCGCGAGCGTGAGCCGAGAGCCACGCAGGCTGAGGCGCGGGCAGCGCTGTGGTCCAAGCTCCGGACCGCGCGCGACCGCCTCAATCGCGACGACGGCTACGGCGTGTTTTCTGTCGTGCCGCCGCCCAAGCGTTTCGTCGCGACCGAGCGGCACGAGATCCGGCCGCGGGCGCGCATCCTGATCGCGAGCGACGGCCTATCGCGTCTCACCGACGTGTTCGGCCGCTACACCCCAGAGACGCTGCTCGAGGCAGCGTTCGCGCGCGGTCTCGCCGCGCTCATCGACGAGCTGCGCTTGCTCGAGGCGGAGGACGGCGACTGCACGAGCTTCCCGCGCGCCAAGGTGTCGGACGACGCCACGGGGCTGATGTTGTGCGTGAGCGAGGTGTGACGCATGCATCTTGAGACGGGAGTAGCCTAGGGCTGGCGTTCGCCCGGTGGTCTCGGAGCTAGCGTGGCGATTCCGAAGTCCGCTTCATTCTCGGAGCCGGGGTCATGAGCGGACTTCAGAAACTGAGCCACACGAGATCAGAGGCTTGCTCGTGTCCTTTCGACCGCGACGCTCGTTAAGAGCGTGCCGAACAAGGTGATGAACTTCGCGGTCGGGACACTAGCTGACCGTCACGCCCCCCAAAGCGCCGGCCAGCGGTGCAGTGCGGCGGGTGCCCGACGCCCCATCCTGGCCTACAGGCACAGCACCGCGCGGATGCCGCCGGCGAGGTCGAGGAGGAGTGCCTCGCCGCGCCCGGTCCACAATGCGAGCGCTCCGGCCACGAGCGCCAGAACGAGCGCCAGGACGACCATCTCAAGACGCCGTGTCGCACTCCTCATGCCGGCTCCGCCTGCAGGGTCGAGGCGCTGCGCTCGCGCACGGGAAGGCTCAAGGCGGCGGCGATGAGCCCAAGCGCGACCGAGATCCACCACATGACGTCGTAGGAGCCCAGCGCATCGAAGGCCCGACCGCCGAGCCAGGCTCCAAGAAAGGAGCCCACCTGGTGCGAGAGGAAGACCACACCGAAGAGCATGGTCATCCACCCGGTGCCGAACATGGTTGCGACGAGGCCACTCGTCAACGGCACTGTCGACAGCCACAGAAGGCCGAGAAGCGCACTCGAGACTATGATCATCGCCGGCGTCGCAGGCAGATACAGGAAGCCGAGGAACACGAGGGCACGTCCCGAATAGATCAATGCGAGGCCGTAGCGCTTCGGCAGCACGCGGCCCCATTCGCCGGCAATCCAGGTGCCGACGAGATTGCCGACCCCGGTTGCCATGAGCGCGGTTACCGCGACGCCGGGAGCCAGCCCGAGGTCGGCCACATAGGGCGGAAGGTGGGTGGCGTAGAAGACGACATGAAAGCCACAGACGAAGAAGCCGAGGTTCAGGAGCCAGAAGTCGCGGTGCCTGAAAGCCTCGGCGAGCGCCTCCCTCGCTGTCGACGAGCGCGGCGCAGCTGGCGCCGCAACGCCGCCCTGGCGGAGAAGCAGCGCCAGCAGGAGGGTCGAAAGCGCAGTTGCCGCCAGGACAGCGAGTGCATTACGCCAGCCGACGACATCCATCAGGAGATGGGTGTAGGGCAGTGCGACGAGGATGCCGACGCCACTTCCCATGCCGACGACAGCGATCGCCCGCGTACGATGGTCGGGTCCGGCTGCGCGCGCCGCCGTGCCGACCAGCGCACTGACACCGGTTCCAGACACGCCAATGCCGAGCAAGATGCCGGCGCCATACAGTGCGGCGGGCGAGGCAGCGACTGCCATCAGCGCCAGGCCGGCGGCGGTCGCGAGCCCGCCGGCGGCGACGATGGGGGCGGCGCCGTAGCGATCGCCGACTGCTCCCATGAACGGGGCCATCATACCCCAGACGAGGTTGGCGATGGCGACCGAGAGCGCGAAATCCTCGCGCCCGACCGCGATCTCCATGGTCATCGGCTTCAAGAACAGGCCGAGCACCTGACGCAGGCCCATTCCGATCGCGGCAACCGCCGCCGACGCAGCGACGATCGTCGAGACCGAAAGACCGGGCGGGGCCTGTCGCTCTAAGGCCGGACGCTCGGTCATGACACTGGTCCTCCGGCCGAAAGAGCGGCGTCCAGGGTCTCGCCGTGACGGAGGTGACGGCGGGCGATCTCAATCACGCCGCCGCCGTCCGCCACAATCCCGCGGGTGACGCACTCGATGGTGTGACCACCGCGCTGGCGCGATATCCGCACGAGGTTGTAACGGGCCAGGGGCTCGTGCTTGTGGGCAATCGCCGCCGAGGCCGAGGCGAGACCGAGGATCGGCATATCGCCGTCTGCTCCCCGATGCAGGGCAAACATGTCGTGATGGTTGTGGCCGTGGAGCACGAGCTCGGCGCCGTGACGTTCGAGCACGCGCTCGAGTCCAGCGGCATCGGCGAGGCCGCGGCGGGGCGGCGCCTGGCCCACAAGCGGCGGGTGATGGATGAGAACGACCCTCACGAGACGCTCGGTTGCTGCGGCATCGAGGATTGGCCCGAGGGCGGCCAGCTGGTCGGCGCCAAGCCGGCCCGCGGCGACGAACGGCGGTGTCGGCACGGCGGAGCACAGGCCGATGAGCGCAACGGGCCCGACGCGGCGCGCGAACGGAAACGTCGCCACTGCGGCCGCGGCTGCGCATCGCTCGAGGCTCCGGCCCCAGGCGTCGCTCGCCATGTAGGGCGCCCAGTCGGCGAGGCAGGAGGCGCCGTGCAGGCGGGCCGTATAGATGTCATGGTTTCCAGGAACCACCGTCACTCGCTCGGGCGGTCCGAGGCTCTCGAGCCAGGTGCGGGCCGCGGCAAACTCGGCCGGCAGCCCAATGTTGACGAGGTCTCCCGTAACGACGACGTGGTCGGGCCGAAGGCTCACGGCATCGGAGGCGATGCGGTCGGCCACCTCGCGCACGTGTACGCGGCGGCGGCCTCTGAGCCAGTTCAAGTAGCCGAGCGCCCGCTTCACGTTCCAGTAGCGCGGCGCGAAGCCGGTCAGCGGCGCCAAATGAACGTCCGTGAGGTGGGCGAGCGTGATGGTCTCGGACATGGTGCGTCTGATGCTATGGTGGCACGCTTCTAGCACACTTCGGCAAGAATTGAGGAATTTGGCGGTAGCTGGCGGCAATCGAATCCTACGCATGGGCCCCGGAAGGCGTCATAGAGGATTGCCAAGGACGGCGAACACATCGAGACAGTGACCCATGAAGGTGCTCCTCACACCACGGCGGATCGATCTTGTCGCCCTGCGTACGATGCAGCGCTATTGGCGGTGGACGCGCGGGCTGACGCTCGGCGCGCAGGGCGTCGTGCTCACGCCGGACAACCGGGTGCTGCTCATTCGGCACACCTACCGGCCGGGCTGGCACTTCCCGGGCGGCGGCGTCGAATGGGGCGAGACCGCTGAGGCGACGCTCAAGCGCGAGCTCGTCGAGGAGGCTGGGGTCGAGATCGAGGGCGTCCCGGAGCTGTTCGGCATCTACGCCAATTTCCAGCGCTTCCCCGGCGACCATATCGCGCTGTTCCTGGTGCGGCAGTGGCGGCAGACTTTCTTGCCGCCGCCCAACCAGGAGATCGCCGAGCAGGGCCTGTTCTCGCCCGACGCCCTGCCGGACGACATGCACGAGCCGGCGCGGCGACGGCTCGGCGAGATCCTTTCCGGTGAAGGGCGCTCCCAGGTCTGGTGAGCGAAATTCCTTCCGTTTGCGCCTTCCAGTCCAGGCCGTTAGCTCTCGTCGTCCCTTGTCTGCTGACACGGACGCGGCGAAATGCGAGTGTCGAGCAACCGGACGAGGAGGCCGGAAGAGCAAGGTGGCCGAGGACAAGACCCCGATCGTGCCGGCAACACCGCCGGTCCTTTTCCAAGTGCGCTCCGTCGCGAGGCGGATCGGCGGTCTCATCCACGACCGCTGGCGCGGTCTCGGCCTGCCCGCGAAGCTTCTCATGCTGACGGCCATCTTCGTGATGCTGGCGGAGGTTCTTATCTTTCTGCCAACCATCGCGAGCTTCCGGGTGTCGTGGCTCAACGACCGCCTGTCCGCAGCCTACGTGGCGACGCTTGCCGCCGATGCGGCGCCGGGGGGCGGCGTACCGCCGGCGCTGCGGAGCGAGCTTCTGAGGACGGCGCTCGTGCGCGCAATCGCCGTCCGGCGCGGCGGAGCACGCCGACTCGTGCTGCCGCCGGTTACCGATCTCGCCATCGATTCACATTACGACCTCCGAGAGGTGCCGCAGCAGACGTTCCTTGGCGCTCTCGGCACCAAGCTCGGCCAGATCCGCGACGCCATGGCGGTGTTCACGGCCCCCGACGACCGCACCATCCGGGTGATCGGATTGCTCGGCCCCCGCTTCGAGGACACGATCGAGATCGTGATGCCGGAGGAGCCGTTGCGGCGCGCCATGGTGCGCTATGGTCTCGACGTTCTGTGGGTATCGATCATCATCTCCCTGATCACAGGAGCACTCGTCTATTTCGCCATCAGCAGGCTGCTCGTGCGCCCCATGATGCGGCTCTCGCGGCACATGCAGAACTTCAGCGAGAACCCGGAGGACGCGAGCCGCATCATCGTGCCGTCGCAGCGCCGGGACGAGATCGGGACGGCCGAGCGCGAGCTCGAGGGCATGCAACGGCAACTGACGCAGCTCCTGCTGCAGAAGACACGCCTCGCCCAGCTCGGGCTCGCGGTGAGCAAGATCAGTCACGATCTCCGCAACATGCTGGCCAACGCCCAGCTCATCTCCGACCGGCTCACGTCGATCCCGGATCCCACCGTGCAGCAGTTCGCGCCGAAGCTCATCGCCTCGCTCGACCGTGCCATCAACTTCTGCAACGACAGCCTCAAGTTCGGGCGAGCCGAGGAGGCTGAGCCGCGGCGCGATTTCATGCGCCTGAAGCCGCTCGTCGAGGAGGTGGGCGACGGATTCGGCCTGCCAAGCGAGACGATCGCCTGGTCGATCGACATGGACGACGGTCTCATGGTCGACGCCGATCACGAGCACCTGTTCCGCATCCTCTCCAACCTCGTGCGCAACGCAGTGCAGGCGATCGAGGGCCTCGGCGACGAGGCCAAGCATGCGATCTCGGTCAGCGCGCGCCGGGAGGGACGCAAGGTCGACATCGTCGTCAAGGACGACGGTCCGGGCGTCCCGCCGAGAGCGCGCGCAAACCTGTTCCGCGCCTTCCAGGGTGCGGTGCGCAAGGGCGGCACCGGACTCGGGCTCGCAATCGCGGCAGAGCTTGCGGCCGTGCATGGCGGATCGGTGCGCCTCATCGACACCGACAAGGGCGCGGCGTTCCTGATCGAGCTGCCAGACCGACGAACCGCTTGAGAGCTGCGAGCCTCGCCGCCTGCAACTCCCGCTGCGGTCACCCGGGACTTGTTCCGCACGAGACAGCGCACCAGGGCGGGTCGAGGCATATTGATCTCATCAAGAGCGCAACGGGCCCACGCTCCCGCCGCTCGCGTCTCTTCCGCCGGGTCCCTCCTCCCCTGACCCCCGCATCCGGCGCGAAGCGGCCCCTCGGCATCCTGCCGAGGGGCCATTTTTTTCTCAGGCGCCTCGAAACGCTCGCAGTTCCGTTGTCCCTTTTCGACTCACGCTCTCTGGGGACACATCATGCTCGATAGATGCCATCTCGCGACCTGGCTTCTCGTCGCCGCGGCTGGACTTCTACAGAGCGCGGCCCTCGCGCTAGCAGAGACCGCCCCGGCGGGCTCCGCTCGTGATGCGCGCGCGACGCTCTCCGCTCGCGCGGTTTCGCCGGTACACACGCCTAACGAGGCCGCTCCGCCATCGCCGCGGCCCGCGCTCAAGAAGCCCGAGAAGGGAACGTGGCCATTCAAGCGCTGGTCCTACGCCAAGGCCTACACCTATAACTTCTTCATGGACCGGCCCGTGCCTCTGCAGGTCGTGGCGCGCAACGGGAGCTGGAGCGAGCACATCCGATCGGGGCAGCTCGTCACGGAAGCCCAAGCTCTCAATGCCGCCCGCCTGGTGCATCGCAGCCGCGGCACGTTCGAGACAAGCTCATGCACGTTCCCGCGCCACGCGATCGTCTACTTCGACCGATCCGACAAGCCAGTCGCAGCGGCGAGCATCTGCTTCGAGTGCGAGGGTGTGCTCGTATGGCCCGACTACGAGCACGATGACGATCCGACACCGCAGACGTTTCTCGCGCGCGAGAAGAAGTTCATGCGCGCGCTCGCAGGGTGGAAAAAACTGTTCGGCGGAGAGCTCGGACTCCCGCTTGCATACGACGGCCAACGCTGACAGCCCCCAAAGGCGCGGCTGTCCCGAGACGTCATCATTACAAATCCGTCAGGCACGAAACGCGGCGATAAGGGCTCCGTAGATGCCGGTGTGGGCACGAGCTCACGGACAAAACCTACTCGCAACGGAGAAAGACCATGACCCGCTTCATCGCCGCCACGCTCATCGCGCTCACGCTTTCCGCCGGTGTCGCCACCGCGAACCCGCTCAAGGATGCCATCGCGGCCGGCAGCATCGTCTCGACCCACGGCATCTTCGACGCCCGCTGGTAAGCCGAAGCTCATTGCGGCGCCGGACCCGCCCCCGGCGCCGCAACGGCTGGTTGCAGACGATCTTTCCGCACCTGCCGCAGCGCGTTAACCGTCAGGAGCGAACTTGGCCGGCTTGCGGTGGCTGGCTTTCTGATCCTCGCTCCGGGAGATGTCTGGCCAGAACCGGCGGGCGTGACCGGCTGGCGGGCCAAATGTTGCTGCATTGATGCCATTTGCTGATTATGAGGCTTGCTCGCCCGGGTGCTGCCGGCAGCGGGCGAGTTGTATTTAGCAATTGAAGTGCCATGGGGCGGGCTCGTCGGGTTCAGCTGTTGGAGGCCATGCGGCTCGCCGCCATCGCCGTGGCGTGCGCGATTGCCGGCTGTGCGAGCGTCCCGTTGCGCGAGGTCGTTCCGCAACAGCTCGTGGCCGAAGCGCACCCCTCAGGTTTCGGAAACATTCGCCTATGGGGCGACGCCAGCGAGGCCGATGTCCTCAAGTTCATCGCCGGTGACGTCGCGACCGTCGAGGCAAAATGGCGGGCCCGCGTCGTCGACAAGGGCTCGCTCGTCTACAACATCCTAGCGATATCGGGTGGCGCCGACGACGGAGCGTTCGGCGCTGGCGTGCTGAATGGCTGGGAGGACGCGGGATCACGGCCGGACTTCGATCTCGTGACCGGCATCAGCGCGGGCGGTCTCATCGCGCCGCTCGCGTTTCTCGGGCGCGACTACGACGACGAACTCGAAAGCGTGTTCACCAAGCACGACAGCCAGCAGATCTACGAGGCGACGATCTTCGCTGGCCTGTTCGGCGGCTCGTCGCTCGCAGACTCGAGCCCGCTCCAGCGGCTCATCGAGACCTACGTCAATCACGAGCTGATGCGTCGTGTAGCCGAAGAGCGCCGCAAGGGACGGCTCCTCATCATCGGCACGACCAACATAGACGCCCAGCGGCCTGTGTTCTGGGACATGGGGCGCATCGCGCAAAGCGACGACCCGCAAGCGCTAGACCTGTTCCGCAAGGTGCTGCTCGCCTCGGCGTCCATTCCCGGCGTGTTCGCGCCCGTTCACATCAAGGTGACGGCGGGCGGCAAGACCTACGAGGAGCTGCACGTCGATGGCGGGGCGACGCGGCAGGTATTCCTGGCGCCCGGCGACTTCAGCTTCAAGACCATCGACCAGAGGCTCCATCGCAAGGTCGAGCGGCGGCTCTACATCATCCGGAACGGCAAGCTCGGCCCTGAGTGGGCCGAGACCAAGGAGACGACCATCGATCTCGCCCAGCGCTCGCTATCGACGCTGACCAAGAGCCAGGGGATCGGCGACCTCGTGCGCATGTACTCCAAGGCTGAGCGCGACGGCATCGACTTCAACCTCATCGCCATCCCCGACGAGTTCAGCGCTCCGAGAAAGCGTCCGTTCGAGCTCGCCTACATGCGCCCGCTCTACGATACGGGCTACAAGATCGGCAATGGCGGCGTCCCGTGGCTCAAAAAGGCTCCGGGGTTTTGAACGGCAGATCGCGCATATCCTTGAGCGGACAGGTCAGCGCAGCGGGGGCGTCGGCTCCTGCCGGATGCTGTCGAAGGGAGGGGCGAGATATGTTCGGGCGTCCTCAGCCCGTCACTCCCACTCGATGGTGCCCGGCGGCTTCGAGGTGACGTCGTAGACGACGCGGTTGACGCCGCGAACCTCGTTGATGATCCGCGTCGCGACGCGACCCAAAAAGCCCATGTCGAAGGGGAAGAAGTCGGCCGTCATGCCGTCGACGGACGTGACCGCGCGCAAGCCCAATACATGATCGTACGTGCGCCCGTCGCCCATGACGCCGACGGTGCGCACGGGGAGCAGCACGGCGAAGGCCTGCCAGATGGCGTCGTAGAGCCCCGCCTTCCTGATCTCGTCCAGATAGACGGCGTCGGCCTTCCTCAGAATGTCGAGCTTGTCGCGCGTGATCTCGCCCGGGATGCGGATGGCGAGCCCCGGCCCCGGGAACGGATGGCGGCCGACGAAGGCGTCGGGGAGGCCGAGCTCGCGGCCGAGCGCCCGCACCTCGTCCTTGAAGAGCTCGCGCAACGGCTCGACGAGCTTCATGTTCATGCGCTCGGGCAGACCGCCGACGTTGTGATGCGACTTGATCGTGACCGAGGGACCGCCGGTGAACGACACGCTCTCGATGACGTCGGGGTAAAGTGTGCCCTGGGCCAGGAACTCGGCGCCGCCGATTCTTTTTGCTTCCGCCTCGAACACGTCGATGAAGTGCTTGCCGATGGTCTTGCGCTTCGTCTCGGGGTCGCTCACGCCAGCGAGCGCACCGAGGAACTGCTCGGAGGCGTCGACATGCACGAGCGGGATGTTGTAGTGGCCGCGGAAGAGGTCCACCACCTGCTCGGCTTCCTGCTGGCGCATGAGACCGTGGTCGACGAACACGCAGGTGAGCTGATCGCCGATAGCCTCGTGGATGAGGACGGCCGCGACGGCGCTGTCGACGCCGCCCGATAGGCCGCAGATGACGCGTCCCTTGGCCACCTGAGCGCGCACCCTGGCGATCATCTCGCGGCGGTAGGCGGCCATGGTCCAGTCGGACTTCAACCCCGCGATCTTATGCACGAAATTGGAAAGCAGCCTGGCGCCGTCGGGCGTATGCACGACCTCGGGATGGAACTGGACCGCGTAGAAGCGGCGGGACTCGTCGGCGACCGCGGCGTAAGGGGCGTTCTCGCTCGTCGCGATGACCTCGAAGCCGTCGGGGAGCCTCGTCACGCGGTCGCCGTGACTCATCCAGACCTGATGACGCTCGCCCGGCGTCCACACGCCGTCGAAGAGCGCGGAGGGTTTGCGGACGTCCAAGAGCGCGCGGCCGAACTCGCGGTGGTGGCCGCTCTCGACCTTGCCGCCCAACTGCTCGGCCATGGTCTGCTGACCGTAGCAGATGCCGAACACGGGAATGCCGGCCGCAAACACCGCATCGGGTGCCCGCGGGCTCGCGGCCTCGGTGACGGAGGCGGGACCGCCCGAGAGGATGACGGCCTTCGGCTTCAACTTGGCAAAGGCGTCGTCCGCGTTCTGAAAGGGGTGGATCTCGCAGTAGACGCCGCTCTCGCGCACGCGGCGCGCGATGAGCTGCGTCACCTGGCTGCCGAAGTCGATGATGAGGACGGTGTCGTTCATGGCGCTCCAGTGGCCGGCGCACGGCGCCGGTCTTTGTCAAGCCTCCCGGCGGGTAGACCACCCCGACCGGGAAGCGTCAAGCGCGGCAGGTAGCGTCATGCACGGGCGAATCGGACATGAAACCTGCGTCGCGATGTGCGACGCAGCAACTCGCCGCCCCGCGGCGACTCGGCGTCCGGGGCCGGGGAGACACGTGCGACGAGACATATCGAGCCAGCCTTTGGGCTTGCCGACCATGCCAGGCGACGTCCCGCCACCCCTCTCCTCTCCCAGTCGAGGCAAAGAGATCGGGACCGCACCCTTCATAGTTGCGGACCGGGTTGACATGCCGCATGGCTGACCGGCAACCGCGGGCGCGAACATGCGGCGGCCGAGCGAGGTAGGAGGATGGCGGACGTCAACGTATGGGTCGTTCTAGCGGCGGCCATGGTCACGGCGGTGGCGACCGGGCTCGGCGCGCTGCCCTTTCTGATCCTGCGCAGCCTCAGCCTCTACTGGGTATCTATTTCGAACGCGGTTGCGGGCGGGCTCATGTTCGCCGCCACCCATAGCCTCGTCGCCGAGGGCATCGCGCTTTCGCCCCTGCGCCTGATCGCCGGCATGCTGATCGGGCTCACCGGCATTCTTCTTGCCAAACACTGGCTCGACGAGACCGAGCACGCGGAGATCGCCGACCTCTCCGGCATGAACGCAAGGAAGGCTTTCCTCATCATCGCGGTCATGACGGCACACTCGTTTGCCGAGGGGGTGGGCGTCGGCGTGTCGTTCGGCGGCTCGGGGGAACTCGCGGCCTTCATCACGGCGGCGATCGCCGTCCACAACATCCCGGAAGGCCTCGCCATCAGCCTCGTGCTCGTGCCGCGCGGCACGCCGGTGTGGAAAGCCGCCGGCTGGAGCGTCTTCTCGAGCCTGCCTCAACCCATCGCCGCCGTGCCCGCCTATCTCGCGGTGTCGGCGTTCGCGCCCTTTCTGCCGGTCGGATTCGGGATCGCAGCGGGTGCCATGATCTGGATGGTGTTCGCCGAGCTGATCCCGGACGCCAACAAGCACGCGCCGTCCTCCACCATCGGCATCGTGGTGACGCTCTCGTTTGCGGCCATGCTCGCGTTCCAGTACCTCCTGCTAAAAACCTGACTCTCGCGGTCTCTTTTCTGGCCCGAGACTTGCTTGCGTACGTTCCCAGACGCGCACCGACAGCGCACATCCCATCAGCGAGATAGAGGCATGGTAGGCGAGCTCACTCTCCACCGGTCGACCGCAACCATCCCCGAAGCGGATTACACCAGGGACGTGCCGGGGTCGGCCGGCGTCAATTTCAGTGAATCTCGCCACGAAACAGCACGCCGGTGGGCTCTGGGGCTCGCCTACGCGCTGCAGCCGTCCCGGATCGGCGATGTGCCACTTCTGCTGGCCGGAATGGCGCGGGACGCGCTGACGGGCGGCACGAGGATTCCCGATCCGTCGCGGACCCTGTCTCGTCCCGATACATTCGGCGGCATCTGCCGTGGCATCTCTCCCGAAACCATTCTCGAAGCGGGACGACGCGGGTTCTATCCGTGGTGCCATATCGGACCACTCAAATGGTGGACGCGGGCCCGCCGCATGGTCCTTCTCCTGCCCGAACACCATATCGCCAAGCGATTCAGGCCGATGATGCGCAAGTCCAACTGGCGGGTGACGTTCGACACGGCGTTCGACGAGGTGATCAAAGCCTGCGCCGCGCCGCGCTCAAACCGCGCGCACAGCCTCACCTGGATCACGCCCAAGATCATGCGGCTCTACGCAGAGCTCCACCGGCAGGGGCACGCCCACTCGGTGGAGGTCTGGGGTGAGGACGGACGCCTCATCGGCGGGGCTTACGGGCTCGCGGTCGGGCGCGTGTTCATCACCGAATCGCAGTTCTTCCGCGAGCCGAATGCGTCCAAGATGGGCTACCACGTCTTGAACCATCATCTCGCCAAATGGGGCTTCGTCCTCAACGACAACAAGGGGTGGACAGAGGCGACCGAGAAGATGGGCTTCAAGCTCATCCCGCGCGCCGAGTTCGAGGCGCTCCTTGCTATCCACGCGCGTACTCCGCTCAGGACCGGGGCGTGGACGGTGGAGGACGACATCCGTGCGGTCGGGGCAGCGGGCGCTGCCTGACCCGGCGCGGCAGATGCCGCCGAGCGCAGCCGCTCAATCGCGCGAACGTCCAAAACCGCGACAGGCACGGTGCCGGGGCCGGAGGGCCGGATACCGGTGGCGATCTACGGGTTCATCTGCCAGATGGCCAGATTGAGGATGCTCGCGAAGCCGACCCAAACGGCGTAAGGCACGAAGAGAAGCGACGCCGGCTTGTCCACGCGCCAGGCCAGCACGATGAACGCGAAGATCGAGGCCAGCATCGCGTAGCAGTCGATCAACGCAAGCCCGATCCGATGCTCGCCGAACATGATCCAGCTCCAGGCCGCGTTCAGGGCGAGCGAGACGCCCCAGACCTTGACTGCGGGGCCGAAGCCCTCCTTCAGCCACGCCCGCCATCCGGCGATGGCGATCATCACGTAGAGCGCCGTCCAGGCGACAGGAAACAGCCAGCTCGGCGGCGTGAAGTCGGGCTTTGCCAGGCTTTCGTACCAGCCGCCGGGGCGAAACTGGCCGCCGGTCACGGCCGCGAGGCCGACGAGGAGCAGGAACACCGCCAGGGAGGCGTATTTCATGAGCAAGACGACCACGTCTCGGGTTATCGGGCGCCAGCCTCGGCCGGTACCGCCCCAGGTGGCGTACCGATCGCCCACCCGCTCCCCTAGTTAGTGACCCGGCGGCCCGCCGCAAGCGGCAACCTGGCACATTCGCACTCGTCCCGCGACCAAGGGCGCGGAACGCCGGCCGCCCTACCTCGCGTCGCGCAGAGCGGCCAGGCTCCGCCTCACGGCATCACGGCTTGCCCTCCAGCGACGCGCGTCGCGACAAATGGCAATCGCCTTTGCCTTGAGGTCGAGAGGCCATACCGGCTTGGGCAATATGCTCACGCGGTGCGGAGGGCCCGCGACGTCGAGGAGATCCTCCTCGTCGTAGCCCGAGTAGGCCGAGACGAACACAATGTGTACAAGGGGGTCAATCTTGCGGATCTCTTCCGCGGCCTCATAGCCGTCGATGCCCGGCGGCATGCTGATGTCGAGGAAGACGGCCGTGAAAGGGTCTCGCTCCGCCACCGCCTTGCGGACGGCGGCAACCGCGTCGTCCCCCTGGTCGACGAAGTGAACGCGCCAGCTCGTATCCTCGTCGGGGGCATCATCGCCATCGCCGAACAGCTCCTGTTCGAGGCCACTGCCAGCTTGCCGGCCGAGGTGCCGGTCGGCCTCGCACTCCTGGAGCACGTAACGGTAGGCGGCGATGACGCCCATGTCGTCATCGGCCACGAGGATCCTTGGGGGTTTGTCTGTTGTCGTCATTAGGCAGCCTCGCGGGCGAGTTTTCGTTGGGGAATGGTGAGGACGAGCGTCGCACCCTTGCCGGCGCCTGCGCTTTCGGCACGCAGCGAGCCGCCGAGCGCCTTGGCGGCGTTGGCGCACCAGTGCAGGCCGAGGCCGCCACGCTTCTCCTTGCGGGTCGAGAACCCGCGCTCGAACAGGCGCTTCATGTTCTCGGGCGCGATGCCGTGGCCGGTGTCGGTAACCAGGATCTCGATGCCACCTGCCGCCTTCGACGGAAGGCGCAGCGAGATCGCAATCGACTTTGCCGCATTGGAACCCTGCATCGCCTCAAGGGCATTGATCAGCAGGTTGCCGAGAATCTGGCGCAGAATGATCCGGTTCGTCTCGATGGCGGCGGTTACGGCAGGTAGCGCGACGCGGACGTCCTGACTTGCTGCACCGACGGTCGAACGCGCGACCGATTCAACGAGCGAGCGAACGTCGATTCGCTCGACGTCGATCCGGCGGCGGCTGTAGCGCTCGTAATCCGAGGCGATCTCGGCGATGACGTGGCATGCCGTACGGACCTCGACAGCGAGTGCAGCCACCCGACGCTTGAGATCGACGACGCTCGGCCCCTTCTCGACGAGGTAGGCCTCGAGCTTGGACCGACGCTCGGACGTCGTCGTCGGGGCCTTCAACTGATCGACGGCGCTTTCGACATTCTTGAGCCAGGGAGCTGCCGCAAGGTCGTTGAGCCGCTGGGCGCTGGCGTTGATGGGGCTCAACCCGTTCCTAACGTTGTGCAGGGTACCAGCCGCCCATTCGGAGAGACCCGAACGGTAGGCGTTGTCGGCAAGCGCATCGCGCAGGTAGTTCACGTGCTCGGCCATCTCGTTGAACGACTGCGCCAGCTCCGATATCTCGTCGTCGGCGGACGTCAATTCGGTTGCGCTCAACTCGCCGGTTGCGGCCACGCCGGTGAAGTGCTGCTTCAATGCATCGACGCGCGAGACGACAACCAGGCGCACCAGGAGCCAAAGCACGACGATCACAGCCGCCGACGCGCCGACCATCAGGAACGTTGCCGATTGTATCGCCTTGATACCGGCTCGGCTCACCTCGCGCGGGGTCACCACGTGGAGCAGCCTCAGCGGCCGGCCGACAATATCTGTAAGAAGTGAGGAGGTCTCGACCGCGTCGGTCCCGGTGTTCGAGGTGATCGTGTCCGAGGTCGCGCGCGTGGCGGCCGTCACGTTGTCGAGGTGAAAGGTGACACTGGTCAGGTGACCGATGCCTTTCGCATCGAGCTTGCTCGCCATCACGAGCATGCCCGCGGACTTACCCGAGCGGTCGCTCTTCAGCAGCGGCGCAACGGCGATCTGCAAGATTCCATTGGAGGTGCCGACGAGCCCGGATACGGCCTCCGGGGAGTCGCCGCCGGAAAGATAAGGGTGCCGATAGCCGAGGCGCAGGATCTCGTCGATCAGACCGGGCTCCTCGACCTTGGTCTTGAAATCGATCGCTTTCGCCCAGGTCGCCTTGCCGGCCGTGTCGGTAAAGATCAGAGCGTCGATCTTGAGGCTATTAAGCGCCTCAATCGGGCTCGGCAGGTTCTCGGCCAGGAACTCGTTGTTGTCCGCTCCGGTCGCGAACGCGTAGGCCGGGTCCCAGAAGGCCCAGTCCTGGGTGGAGGAGCGGAGCCGGTTCGCGAGGATGTCGAAGGCATCGTGGACGCGCTGGTGGTTTACCTTGGAGGCCGCCTGCTCGATGGCCTCGAATTGCGGCCGGATGGTCGATTGCATGACGGCGTAGTCGGTGACGACGACCGTGCCGAGAACGGCCAGAATTCCAGCGTTCAGCTTGGTCGCAATGCGCATCGCCGTGTCCCCGGATTTCCCAACCCCAGGGCATGTTTGCTGCAAATTGTTCGAAGGTTCGTGAAGTCGTCGGGCACAATTTTTCGAAAAATTTGGCGCGCACCGTGTACGCCCGATCTGGACGCCCCTTCGGTTGGACTCAATGTCGCGTTTGGGCGCTGGCGCCGATGTTTGGCGGCATGGCCTGCATCGCGAGACGGACCAGATCGGCCGGCGCTCGGGTGCCGGTTTGGCCGTCGCGACGGACAACAGGGTCGCGGACGGCAGCGAGCGAGAGGCCGAGAGGGAAGGCAGATCGTGGGGGGCGCTTGCCCTCGAGGCGGGGCGGGACCGCCACCTCTTGCGGCCTGACCAACGAGGCGGCCGCGGGCATCCGGCCGACGGTGGGCAGTGTCGGCGGCGGCGCAAGTGTTGTGACCGGCGAGAGATGCGGCCCGGCAAGTACCGATAACCATGACGGCCCCCGTCAACGGCGACGGGCTGGCATCGTCCGAACGGCTACAACCCTGGCAAGCATCGGATCCTCACGGTGCTGACGGAGCGAAATAGCAAATTCGATGCGCCCCGCCCTTGCCTTTTGTGCTGCAGCATGACATAAGAGCCTACCTGCGCGGTTCGCGCGGGCCATCGGCGCGCTTGCTGCGTGACGGGACCTGAGACCGGCCGTTTGTTGTTTCGGCCGCTCATTTGTCCTCCGGCGCGCGCTTCTGACCTCCCCACAAGCCGACGACCCGGGCACGCAGGGCGTCACGAGAGCAGCGGACACGCGTCCGCGGGCCGGCCGTATGCCGGGCTCCCGCATTAGCGCGCGCGTCCAGCCAAGCTCGTCCACTGCCGCGCAAAATGGCGCTGCCCTCGGTCCAAAGGACGGACGAGGTGCCACCCCTGCGGCTGCAATCAGAAAGACTTACCTTGACCAAGTTCACCGACCTCGGCCTCGACGCGGCACTCCTGAAGGCGCTCGAGGGCGAAGGCTACACGGCGCCGACGCCGATCCAGGCGCAGGCGATCCCCGGCGTCATGGCCGGGCGCGACCTCCTCGGCATCGCTCAGACCGGCACCGGCAAGACGGCGGCGTTCGCGCTGCCCATCCTGCACCGGCTCAATGCCGACCGCCGCCCGGCTCCGCGACGCGGCGCGCGCTGCATCGTGCTCTCGCCCACGCGCGAGCTGGCGACGCAGATTGGCGAAAGCTTCAAGACCTACGGGCGCCACCTCGGCGTCACGGTCGCCGTCGTGTTCGGCGGCGTCGCGCACAGGCCGCAACGCGAAGCCTTGGCACGCGGCGTCGACGTCCTTGTCGCCACTCCTGGACGCCTGATCGACCATATCACAGAGCGAAACGCCTCGATCGAGACGACTGAGATCCTGGTCCTCGACGAGGCGGACCAGATGCTCGACATGGGCTTCATCCGACCGATCCGGCAGATCCTCTCCAAGCTGCCCTCGCGCCGCCAGAGCCTGTTCTTCTCGGCGACCATGCCGCACGAGATCGGTGCGCTCGCTGCCGAAATGCTGCGTGATCCGCTCAGCGTTGCGGTCACGCCGGTCGCCAAGACCGCCGACCGCGTAGCGCAGAAAGTGATCCACGTCGAGGCGCCGAAGAAGAAGGCGCTGCTTGCCGAGCTTTTCGCCGATCAAGCCATGAGCCGGACGCTCGTGTTCACGAGGACGAAGCGCGGTGCAGACCGGGTCGCCAAGTATCTCGAGACCGCCGGTGTCGGCGTCGCTGCCATCCACGGCAACAAGAGCCAGGCCCAGCGCGAGCGGGCGCTCGCCGACTTCAAGAGCGGACGCATCCGGGGGCTTATCGCCACCGACATCGCGGCGCGCGGCATCGACATCGACCTCGTGACCCACGTGGTCAACTACGAGCTTCCCAACATTCCCGAGAGCTACGTGCATCGCATCGGGCGCACGGCGCGTGCGGGCGCCGAGGGTATTGCCATTTCGCTCTGCGACGGCGAGGAGCGTGCGTACCTGCGCGACATCGAGCGCCTGACGCGCCAGCAGATCCCGTCCGAGGACCGGCGCGGCGACACGACGCTCGCGGCCGAGCAGAGGGGGCAACGCGGGCATGCTTCGGACGAGGACGGCGAGGCTCAGGGCGAGCGCCGGGAGCGGCGCGAGCATCGCAGCCACCAGGGCGGCTCTCGCGGCGGCGACCGCAGCGGGCGCTCGGGGGCTGGGCAACGTGAGCGTCACGACCGGCACAACGCCGCGCGGGGCGAGTCGCGCGGCGAGGCCCATCGCGCTCATCGCGGCGACGGCGAGCGCACCTATCGGGCGGAGCGCGGCGAACATCCCCAGCGCGGCCATCGCGAGCACGCCTCTGCCGAGCGGAGCGGCGAGGCGCACCGCGGACATCGCGGCAGCCATGCGGAGCATCGGGCTCCGCGGGACGAGCGTAGTCATCGCGCAGGAGGCGCCTCGCACGGCGAACGGCACGAGCCTCGCGCTCACGCCTCCCGTCACGAAGGCGCGCGTGAGCGGACCGGGCATCGCGACCGCACCTCGGCCGAGACAGAGATCGGCATCGGCAGCGTGCGGTTCCTGAGCGGCACCCGCCGGCCAGGCGCGGAACGCAGCGCCGAACAGCCACGTCACCAGCGCGGCTCCGGCCCACGCCAGGCCGGAGGCGGCCGAACGTCCGAGGGGCGCGGACATCACCATGGCCACGGCCAGAACGAACGGCGCAGCGACAGCCGCGGTCCCGGTAGCAACTACAACGGCCGCTCGGGTGACCGTGACGGTCACCATGGCCGGCCGTCCACACACCGTCACACCACCCCCTCTGGTGGCGCGCGCCGCGACCGGCAAGGACACTGACCGCCGTGGCGTTCGGTCCTCCCCCGTCGGGAGGGCCGATTGACCCCGGCCGTTGCACCCTGCGCCTCAGCCCGCTATGTCTCGGCCCGGCCCGCCAAAAGCGGGCCGGACGTCGTTGTTCTTGGCGTGGCTGCCGCAGTTTGCCGCGCGCCGTCCGAGGGATCGCCGGGACCTATGAACGAGCTGAAGCTGATCGCACTCGATGCCGAGGACCTGATGGTGCTGTCCGCGCACCTGCAGGACGCCGTCGTGCGCGTCGCCGATATGGCCTACCTCAAGGGCGCAAAAAGATTTGCGGCGGTGGTGAGCCGATTCGACTGGGCACAGGCCAACAATCCCGGGGTCAAGGAAAAGGACCGCAACATCCGCCGCCGCTCAGGGCTCCGATTCGAACGCGTGACCGCTGCACGCCTGCACGGAATCGACCTCGCCAAGAAGGACCGGATTCTGTCGCTGCTCGCGATCAGCTTCGAGCCCGGGACGGAACCTTCAGGGACCGTCACATTCTCGTTCTCGGGCGACGCCGCCATCCGGCTCGAGGTCGAGTGTGTCGAGGCCGAGCTCAAGGACCTCGGTGCTGCCTGGACCGCAAGACGCAAACCCGAGCACGGCGGCGGCTGACCGACGATCAACCGAAGAAGGGAACGCCGCCGAGGGCGGCTCGAGCTCCATGGCCAAAACACTCAGCACGTCCGATCCCGGCTTTGCCGATGCCTTCACGTCCTTTCTTTCTGAGAAGCGCGAGGTGTCGGCCGACGTCGATCAGGCGGTGGCGGGCATCGTAGCCGACGTCAGGCGCCGGGGCGACGCAGCGCTGATCGACCTATCCCAAAAGTTCGATCACGTTGACCTCGGCAAGCTCGGCATTCGGATCAGCGCGGCCGAGGTCGAGAGCGCGGTCTCGCAGTGCTCGCAGGAGACGCTCGACTCGCTCGTCTTTGCGCGCGACCGCATTGCCGACCACCACCAGCGCCAGCTTCCGACGAGCCACCGCTACACGGACGCGGCGGGCGTCGAGCTCGGCGACCGCTGGTCTGCAGTCGAGAGCGCGGGGCTCTATGTCCCGGGCGGCACGGCGTCCTATCCGAGCTCGGTTTTGATGAACGCGGTGCCAGCCTTGGTTGCCGGCGTCGACCGTCTGGTCATGGTCGTGCCGACGCCCCGGGGCGAGCTCAACCCGCTCGTGCTCGCCGCGGCCAAGCTCGCGGGGGTCGAGGAGATCTATCGCGTTGGCGGCGCACAAGCGGTGGCCGCGCTCGCCTACGGCACGGAGACGATCGCGCCGGTCGCCAAGATCGTCGGCCCGGGCAACGCCTACGTTGCTGCCGCCAAGCGGCAGGTGTTCGGCACCGTCGGCATCGACAGCATCGCGGGCCCTTCGGAGGTGCTCGTCATCGCCGACAGGAACAACGATCCCGAGTGGATTGCGGCGGACCTTCTGGCGCAGGCCGAACACGACACTGCGGCGCAATCGATTCTCATGACCGACGATGCTGCGTTCGGGAAGGCCGTCGAGGCGGCGGTGGCACGCCAGCTCGCTGATCTGCCCCGCGGCAACATCGCGGGCGAGAGCTGGAGCGTGTTCGGCGCCGTCATCGTGCTGCGCTCGCTCGACGAGGCACCGGCGCTCGCCGACCGCATCGCGGCCGAGCACCTCGAGATCGCGACCGACGACGCGGAGGCGATGACGGCGAAGATCCGCAACGCAGGCGCCATTTTCATCGGCCGCTATACTCCGGAGGTGATCGGCGACTACGTGGCCGGCTCGAACCACGTCCTGCCGACCGCGCGGAGCGCACGCTTCTCGTCGGGGCTCGGCGTGCTCGACTTCATGAAGCGGACGTCGTTGCTCAAGCTCGACGCGGCTGCGCTCGACAGGATTGCCAGCCCGGCGATGACGCTCGCGCGCGCGGAGGGTCTCGAGGCGCACCGGCGCTCGGTCGATATCCGGCTTGCAGCTAAGGGCTGAGAGCAATGAGCGACGACCACGCAATTCCTTCGCGCGACCGGCTCTCGGGCATCACACTCGACGACGCGTCGGTGACGCACGGCAATGCCAACATCGATCACGAGCGCGAGGTGGCGATCTACGACATTCTCGAGGCCAACTCGTTCGCGCTCGAGGGCCGTGACGAGGGTCCCTATACGCTCACGATCGGGCTCGTCGACGAGAAGCTTGCGCTCGCGATCGGCACCGAGCAGGGGCAGGCAATCGTCACGCACTACCTGTCGCTGACGCCGTTCAGGCGCATCATGAAAGACTATTTCATGGTGCTCGACAGCTATTACCAAGCCGTGCGCTCGGCGCCACCGTCCAAGATTCAGGCCATCGACGTCGGCCGTCGCGGGCTGCATGACGAGGGTAGCCGCGTGCTGCAGGACCGCCTCAAAGGCAAGGTGTCGGTCGACTTCGATACCGCGCGGCGGCTGTTCACACTCATCTCGGCATTGCACTGGAAAGGCTGAGCCGTGGAGGAGCCGCGCGACATGCCGAGCGCGGTGCTGTTTGCCTGCACCATGAACGCGGTCCGGAGCCAGATGGCGGCCGGCATCCTTGCCCACCTCGCGGGACACCGGCTCAAGGTCTCGTCGGCGGGCGTGCGCGCGGGCCAGCAGGACCCCTATGCCATCGCGGTGATGGACGAGATCGGCATCGACATCTCGGAGAAGATGCCGCGGCGGTTCTCTGCCATCGGCGACGAGGTGTACGACCTCATCATCACGCTGTCGCCGGAAGCCCACCATCATGCGATCGAACTCACTCGCATCATGCCGGCGAAAGTCGAGTACTGGCCCACGATCGACGCCACCGTGCCGCTGACGGGTGCCACCCGGGCCGAGACCATCAACCGCTACCGGCGTGTGCGTGACGAGCTGTTTGCCAGAATCAAGGCGCGGTTCCAGATCGAGGGCGCGCCCAAGGTGTGAGGATGGCGATCGCGCCCCGCGTGTCGCGAACATCGCGGCGCCGCTAAAGCGGGTTCCGCTGCCAGGGAATTGATACGCCGCTCGAGCCGACTGTCGGGCTGCACCATCTTCGGCGAACCGCCGCCACTTTGCCGGAACTCGGTCTAGACACGGGTGGCCCCTTCCATGCGACCGATGCGGGAGAGCTCGGCCCTGAGCTTGATGGCGTCCAGGCCGGAGACGGGGAGCGACGCGAACGCTTCGATGCGCCGTGAGAGGTAGCGAAACGCCTGCTCGAAGGCACGCTCCTTGTCGAGGTCGCTGCCCTCGACCGCGGCCGGGTCCTCGATGCCCCAATGTGCCGTCACTGGCGAGCCGCGCCACAGGGGGCAGGCCTCGCCGGCGGCGGAATCACAGACCGTAACCACGAAGTCCATGGCTGGCGCGCCGGGCCCGGCTAGCTCGTTCCAGCTCTTCGAGCGCAGGCCGTCGGTCGGATAGCCGTGGGCGGCCAGCACCTTCAAGGCGAACGGATTGACCATCCCTTTCGGGTGGCTGCCGGCGGAGTACGACTGGAACTTGCCCGCACCAGCCTTGCGCAATATCGATTCCGCCAGGATGGAGCGGGCCGTGTTACCCGTGCAGAGGAACAGCACGTTATAGATTTTGCCGGTCGACTTGATGGCGCAGCTCACGACTCGCAACAGTTGGGGCCGCAGCAGGCCGCCGCCGTGCCGGGCTTCGTCGCTCGCACGAAGGCACTCATGAACTTGCCCTCAATCTCTTGTGCGAGCCTCTCGACATCGATGCCCTTTCCGACCAGGAACTCTCGCGCGTCGTCGACCTCGTAGACGCGCCATGGCTCGACGCCGATGGCCTCGAAGCCGGCCGCGGCGAGCTTGCTGCGGAATTCCGCTTCGTCGAGCGCACCAGCGATGCAACCGACCCACAGCATCACGTCGCTGCGTACGGCGTCGGGAATGTCGCCGCGGGTCACGACGTCGGACACCGCAAAGCGGCCGCCCGGCCTCAAGACCCGGAAGGCCTCGGCGATCACCTTCGTCTTGTCGGACGAGAGATTTATGACACAGTTCGAGATGATGACGTCGACCGAACCGTCGGGCAGCGGGATGCTCTCGATCTCGCCCTTGAGAAATTCGACGTTCTCGACACCGGCCTTCTTCTGGTTCTCGCGCGCAAGGGCCAGCATATCGTCGGTCATGTCGAGGCCGTAGACCTTGCCCGTGGGGCCGACACGGCGGGCCGAGAGGAAAACGTCGATGCCGCCGCCCGATCCGAGGTCGAGCACGACCTCGCCTGGCTTCAGCTCCGCGAGCGCCGTCGGGTTGCCGCAGCCGAGGGACGCGAACACCGCGGCCTCCGGCAAGTCGCCCTTCTCCGAGAGGTCATAGAGGTTCGAGGTGATGGGATCGCAGCCGGCAAGACCCGGCGCCCCGCCACAGCACGAATTGCCCTTCCCGGCGGCGACGCGGCGAGCCGCCTCGCCATACTTCTCGCGGACGACCACCTTCACGAGGCTATCGGTCATGGGCGTTCACTCCTCTCAGCAGCAGGTGACGGTCTTGGGGTTGACGGCTCTCGAGCGGGTGCAACATTCGGCGAACAGAAAGCTCAGTATGTCCTGCAATCCCTCGGCATTTGCAGAGTAGCGCAGGTAGGTACCCTCACGGCGCACGGCGATGAGGCCCTCGTTCTTCAGCTTGTCGAGATGATGCGACAGCGTGGACGCGGCGATGCCGAGCTCAGTGCCGATCTCGCCCACCACGAGCCCCTCGGGATGGGCCGACAGCAGCAGGCGCACGATCCTGAGACGCGGCTCAGCGCCAAGAGCAGCCAACATGTCGGCGTAGCGCGCGATCTTCTCGTCGGGGACGCGGGGCATCTGACCTCTCTTTCGATCCTTCTATAATTATCGAATCTATAAGGGTCAAGGACCTCATGCCGGAGCGCGAGCTCGCGGCGGCCAACGCCTTGCGCTTCTGTAGCCCCCTTCAATAAGCAGCGCAGCGTAGCCGGGGGCTACGCTGCGCCATTGATCGACAGCGTTCCGCGCGTCCGCTACTCCGCGGCGGAGCGCGCATCCTCGATAGCGGCGTGAGCCTCCTCGGCGCGCTCGAAGATGTGCGGCTGGAGACCGCGCTTCGACAAGGCGTCCTGCATCTTCATTCGCATGAATGCCGAGGTCGAGTAGCGGCTCGTGGTCTTGTAGTGGTGCTCGAGCATATACTGGATCATTTCCGCATAACGGTCGTAGAGGTCCTCGGCTATGCGGCAGCCGTCGTGGTTGACGACCGAGTTGACCCTCTTGCCAGCCTTGATGCAGGCGTCGACCAAGACCTTCTGGAGATCGTCTACGTCGCTCTTCTTCCGGACGCTCCAGCCCTCGAGATTGAGGAACAGGATGTTGCGCTCCGCATCGTAGGACACGCGCTCGGATAGCTTGATATTCATGAGCTCGCTCATGAGCTCCATGGGGTCTTCCAGGAAGATGCGCGGATCCATGGGCTGCGGCTTGTTGATGATCGGCCTGAAGTCCATGTGGGCGAGAATATCTTTCTCGATGTCGATGCCCGGCGCCACCTCGATGAGCTCGAGCCCGCCCATGGTGAGCTGGAACACGCAGCGCTCCGTCACGTAGATGACGGGCTGCGACTTCGAGGCCGCATACTGGCCGGCGAAGGTGATCTGCTCGACGTTCCTGACGAACTTCCTGGCGCGGCCCTCCTTGACGATCCTGAGCTTGCCGTCCTCGATGGCGACGTCGAGACCGCCGGCCGTGAAGGTGCCGCAGAAAACGACGGCACGCGAGTTCTGCGAGATGTCGATAAAGCCGCCGCAACCGTTGAGCTTGCCGCCAAAGCGGCTCGAATTGACGTTGCCGTGCTCGTCGACCTCCGCGTAGCCCAGGCAGGTCAGGTCCAGACCGCCGCCATGGTAGAAGTCGAACATGTTGTTCTGGTCCATGATCGAATGGGCGTTGGCGGAGGAGCCGAACGACGAGCCGCCGGCAAGCACGCCGCCGACGGCACCTGCCTCGGTGGTCATGGTGAGATAAGGCGTCACCTTCTCCTCGGCCGCGACCGACGCGACGCCATCGGGGGCGCCGACGCCGAGGTTGATGGCACCGCCCAAGGGCAGCTCGAAGGCCGCGCGGCGCGCGATGATCTTTCGCTCGTCGAGCTCCATCCTGGGGATGGCATCGACCGGTACGCGGATCTCGCCCGACAGCGCCGGATTGTACATGACGCCGTAGTTCATACGGTGCATGACCGGGTCGTCGGCGACGACCACGCAGTCGACCAGGATGCCCGGCACCTTGACGTCCTTGGGCCTGATGGAGCCCTGCTCGACGATGCGCTCCACCTGGGCGATGACGATGCCGCCGTTATTGTGGGCGGCCATGGCCTGGGCCAGCACGTCGAGCGTCAGCGGCTCCTTCTCCATCGAGAGGTTACCCGAGGGATCGGCGCTCGTGGCGCGGATGAGCGCAATGTCGATCGGGGTCGCCCGGTAGAATAGCCACTCACGGCCGTCGACCTCGACCAGCTTGACGATGTCCTCGGTCGTCACGGTGTTGACCTTGCCGCCACCCAAGCGCGGGTCGACGTAGGTGTGGAGGCCGACCTTGGAAAAGAGGCCGGGCTGCCCGGAGGCGCACGAACGATAGAGCTTGGAGATGATGCCCTGGGGCAGGTTGTAGCCCTGGATGAGGTTGCCCTGCGCCGCCTCGGCGACTTTCGGCATACGGCCGAAATTGGCGGCGATGACGCGCTTCAACAGCCCTTCGTGATGCAGGCGGCCGGTGCCAAGGCCTTTGCTGTCGCCGGCTCCCGCGCACATGATGAGGGTCAGGCCCTTGGGACCGCTGGTCTCGAGGTAGCGCTTCTCGAGCTCCGCGTGCAGCAGCTCCGGAATGCAGCTCTGCACGAAGCCCGTCGTGCAAACGACGTCGTCGTCGCTGATGAGCGCAATGGCTTCCTTGGCCGAAATGACCTTGTTCTTCATGTCCCTGGCGTTCCTCGTTATGGCTCCGCTCGACTGCGGCACGAGGGACCGTCTTGCGGCACCCAGCGCCGCCGTCGGCGGGCTATCGTCTTTTGTATGATCGACGAAAGTATTAGCCGGCGCCCGAGTGAGCAAGCGTCAACAACCGTTACCTATGGCCCCACTCGGACGGGTGAGTCCTGGGTAGGGCTCTTGCTGGCAGGGCGTCGGTCGGCAGGTCCACCGGGTGCAGCGCAGCAATCCGATGATGCACTGCACTCGACCGGAGCGTCGCCTCGCCTGTTGTCAGGCGGGACGGGTGCAGCCCCACGGCGCCGGCTTGCGGAATAGCCGGCGCAGAAAGCAGCCGGTTCGCGTTCCCATTTCGGACGATGGTGGCAGGACCCGATCGCCTGCGGCGGTCACCACTTCTGAGTGAAGCCAAGGCCAAACATGTGCATGTCACCGCCGAGCGTGCCGTCGAGATGGCCGCTCGACATGCTCTCCGCCTTCACCGGACCCTCGTATAGGTACACGTAGCCGTAGGACAGTGAGATGCGGCCGACCCCCTCCCAATCGTGGAGGAGGCCCAATCCAAGTATCAGCTTGTCGCTATCGGGTGAAAGGGTCGAGCCGCTGCCGTCGGGCGAAGCCCCGGTGTCGTAGCTCAAGCCAGCGGTGACCTCGGTCGCGGGCGCGAGCCTGACGCCGAGACCGGCGCCGACGAGCCAGGTGTCCTGCCAGGCGATGGGGCGCAGCTCGTTCGGGCGACCGGATTCGAATGAAATGTCGAAACCAGCGAAGCGGCTCCAGTCGACCCACTCAGCCTCGGCGAAGACGCGCACGCCGTCGCCGAGACGCTGCTCGAAGCCAAGCGAAGCAACTTGCGGCAGATCGACGTCATAGCGAAGGTGCTCGACCGGCACTCCAGGAAGCTGCGCGCCGGCCGAGCCCTCGATCTCGTGGGTCAGAGCGGATCGCCAAGAGAGGCCGATGCGCGTACCGGCGGCAGGCGTAAACGTCAGGCCGGCGACGGCGCCAGCGGCCCAGCTCTCACCTTCCAAGTGGGCGAGTGCCTCGGCCGGTGGCGCCAGCCCCCGCGGTATGACGGCGAGGTTGCGGAACTCGTTCTTCATCCACTCCACCTGCACGCCGGCCGCGAGGGCGATCCACGGTGCCGCCTGCCAGGTAATCGCGCCGGTCGCGTTCATGCCGACCATGTACGACTTGAGGAGATGATAGCTTCCCGCCCACTCGGCGCGCGTCTCGACGTCGGTCGCAAACGGGGCCGAGCTGCCGATTCCAAGGTTCAGCCCCGGCGCAATGGGAACGACCGTGACGCTACCTAGTGCCAGCGCGTTGCGGGCGATGTTCCCGCTGCTGCCCTCGCCGATCACGGACACGCCAAGAGGCGAGACGGCGTCCGTGGGGTCGATCTCTACCGACGGTGCGAAGGCTCGCACGTCGACGAACGACTGGCGGTCGGTGAAGCTGGCGATGGCAGACGGGTTGTAGTAGAAAAAGCTGGCGTCGTCGTTACGGGCGGTCGCACCGGCGAACGCGGCGCCGATGGCGGTGGCCGACTGGAATGGGCTATAGAAGCCGCCGGCCAGCGCGCCGTCCGGCCCACTCATTAGACCAGCGGCGAGCACCGTGATCGCTATACTCGTTCTCGAACACGCGGACAGACCGATCACGCGGGTTACTCCAAACAACACGGGGCTGATCGTCAGAACCTAGCGCAACTTCTCGTCTGGCCACGGACAAGACCATTGGCCTGCAGACGTGCATATACGAACCTGTGCGGACGAAAAAGCTTCCGTAAGGAGTCCGGTGCTGGCATGCTTTCCCCTGTGGTCAGAATGCACCGCAGGGATCGTAGCGCGGCAGCCGTGCCGTCTCGCCCCGCAAGATGCAGCTCCAAGCAGCAAGGGACCCTCTAGCGACATGCGGACTCTCCCGGAGATGATCGGCGTCATCTACGACTCGATTCTCGCACCCAACAGCTGGCAGGACGTGCTCGGGCGCTTGTGCGATGCACTTGACGCCAAGGCGGCGTCGATCAATGTCGTCAACCCTATCGCCGGAAAGGCCTCGCTGTTCGTCGAGCACGGCACTGAGCCTGCGTGGACCGAGCTTCTGCTTCGGCGCTACGCTGCCATGAGCCCGATCGGGGCCGCCGTCCTGATGGCCGAGCTGGATCAGCCGGTGGGTGCCTTCGACTTCATCGACGAGGACGAGTTCGTCGAGAGCCGCTTCTACCAAGAGTGGTGCCGACCGCAAGGCTACCATGACATGCTTGGTGCGCTGATCGCCAAGCGCCCGCACGAGGTAGGCGCGCTGTCCACCACACGTACGCGCGACAAGGGGCGATTTACCGGTGAGCACCGCGAGATCATCGGCACTGTCGCACCGCACGTGCGCCGCGCCGTCACCATATCGGGGCTCCTCGAGCGGCGCACCATCGAGAAGAATGCCTTCGTCGGCATCGTCGACCAACTCGCGGTCGCAATCGTGCTCGTCGATCGGCAGGGACGGGTGCAGCGCATGAACGCCGCTGGCGACGCGATGGCAGCCGCGGGTCAGATCTTCGGCGCTCCGGACGGGGCTCTGACACTCGCGACCAAGGAGGCGACGCTCGCGCTCCATCAGGCGCTCGCCGGCGACCTCGACCAGCCGACGCTGATCCCGGTCGCGACCGGGAGCGGCCACAGGTTCATGGCTGCGGTGATGCAGGCTGAGCCGAGGAGCGGCCTCTATGCCGTGCTCATCAACGAGCCCGAGATGGAGATCCCGCCGATCGGCAAGCATCTGGCGCAGCTCTTCTCACTGACGCCGCGCGAGGTCGCGGTCCTGATGCCACTCGTCGAGGGCAAGACGATCGAGGAGACCGCGGAGACGCTCGGTATCTCGCAGGCGACCGCGCGCACCCACCTGTCCCGCATAATGGCCAAGACGCGTACGACCCGTCAGGCCGAGCTCCTGCAAACCGTCATGAGGGCGATCCCTCCGCTGCGAATGGGGAGCTGAAGAGCGGCGCAAGGGACCCAGACGGTGCGTCGCGCCGTCTATTCATGCCGCAGTGCCTCGATGGGGTTGAGGCGCGCGGCCTGGCGGGCCGGGAAGTAGCCGAAGACGATGCCGACAAGCGCCGAGAAGGCGAAGGCGACGATGACGATGGTCGGCTCGACGGTGAACGGGACCTCGAGGATCCTCGCACCCAGCCAAGCGAGGCTCAGCCCCAGGATGATGCCGATCAGGCCGCCGAACAGCGACAGCACGATGGCCTCGGCGAGGAACTGCATCAGCACCTGGCGCTCGAGCGCGCCGATGGCGAGCCGGATACCGATCTCCCTGGTTCGCTCGGTCACCGAGACGAGCATGATGTTCATGATACCGATGCCGCCGACGACGAGGCTGACGGCCGCGACCGCGCCGAGAAGGCCGGTCAAGATGGAGGCGGTGCCGGCGGTCGCCTGCACGATCTGCTTCATGTCTGCGACCGAGAAGTCGTCATCCTTGCCCGGCCCGATATTGCGCCGTTCACGCATGAGGGACTCGATGTTGGCCTGCAACCTCGCCATGTCGGCACCATCGCGCGCCGAGACCATGATGCGGGCGACATCGGTGCTACCCGATATGCGCCTCTGGAACGTGCGCAGCGGCATCAGCACGATGTCGTCCTGATCCGTGCCGAAGCTCGACTGGCCTTTGGCTGCAAGGAGCCCGATCACCTCGCAGGAGACCTTGCCGACGCGGATGGTGCGGCCCATGGGATCACCGCCTCCGAGCAGCTTGGCGCGCACCGTCGCTCCGATGACGCAGGCGGCGCGCCCGCCCCGCAGCTCTCCGTCCGTGAACGTCCGCCCGGCCGCGAGCGTCCAGTCCTGGGTGACGAAGTAGTCGTTATGCGTACCTGCGACCGTAACCGTGCGGCTCTCGGTTCCCGCCACGATGGTCACCGATTTCTGGGCGAGCGGCGCAACGGCCTTGACGCCCCCAAGCTGGGACTTCATCGCCTCCACGTCGCGGATGTTGAACGGCTTGGCATCGGAGCTGGCGCGCCCTGGGCCGAACTGGCCCGGGTTGACCATGAGCAGGTTCGAGCCGAGCTTGGCGAGGTCCGCGGTGACTTTGGCCGTCGCTCCGTTGCCGATGGTGACCATGGCGATGACGGCGCCGACGCCGATCACGATGCCGAGCACGGTCAGGAGCGAGCGCATGGCGTTACGCGAGAGCGCCTGAACTGCCAACCTTAGGATCTCGAACAGCATCACGCGGCCTCTCTGTTGAGGACGTCGCTTTCGATGCGCCCGTCGACGAAGCGAATGACGCGACGCGCGTAGGCAGCGATATCTGGCTCGTGGGTGACCATGATCACGGTGATGCCATGCTCGCGATTGAGGCCGGTCAGGAGCTCCATGATCTCGATGCTGGTTCGCGTATCGAGGTTTCCGGTCGGCTCGTCTGCGAGCAGGAGCTCGGGCGCCGTGACGATGGCGCGTGCGATGGCAACGCGCTGCTGCTGGCCGCCCGACAGCTCGGCTGACGTGTGGCTTCCGCGATGCGCAAGGCCCACCTGCTCGAGGGCCCGCGCGGCAAGCCGGTGCCGCTCGGCCGCCGGCACCTCGCGGTAGATGAGCGGCAGCTCGACGTTCTCGAGCGCCGTCGTGCGCGGCAGCAGGTTGAACCCCTGAAACACGAAGCCGATGAAATACCGCCGTATCAGCGCTCGCTGGTCGCGCGGCAACCGGCCCACCTCGCGCCCGTGAAAGAAATGGTCCCCGCTCGTGGGTGCGTCGAGACAGCCCAGAATGTTCATCGCTGTCGACTTGCCCGAGCCCGAGGGGCCCATGATGGCGACGAACTCCCCGGCTTTGATCTCGAGATCGACACCGGCCAGCGCGCGTACGGCGGCGGCCGCGGACCCGAACGTCCGTGTGACGTTACGCAGCTCGATGAGCGGCGGGGTAGAGGAGGCGGATGCTGGCATGGCCGCTCACTTCGTCGCTTGCACGCTGTCGACGATCACCGCATCGCCTACCTGCAATTCGCCGCTCGATATCTCCGTGCGCTTGCCGTCGCTCGCTCCGACGACGACGTTCACGGACTGCGGCGTGCCGTCGCGCAATACCCACAAGGTCCGGTCGGGACCTGCGCTTTCGCGCCTGCTGGCCGCCCGCATGGGCGGCGGACCCGGCATCAACCGCTTCAAGAAGCTGCGCTGATCGCCAGTGGACGAAGCCGGAGGCGCGTAGCGGAGTGCGGAGTTGCTGACGAGCAGCGCATCGGCGATGGACGCCGTCTCGATCTCGGCCGTTGCCGTCATGCCGGGCCGCAGGAGAAGGTCGGTATTGTCGATCTGGAGAATGCCCTTGTAGGTAACGACACCGGATACGGTCTCGGACGCGAACCTGACGTCGCGAATGACGGCGGGGAACTTGTGCTCCGGATAGGCATCGACGGAGAACGTCGCCTTCTGACCGGCCTTGATCTTGCCAACGTCGGCTTCGTCGATGTCGACCTGCAGCTCCATCTTCCTGAGGTCCTCGGCAATGGTGAAGAGTGTCGAGGCTTGCAGCGTGGTGGCGACCGTAGCGCCGGGATCGACGTTGCGTTTGAGGACGATGCCAGCGATCGGCGAGGTGATGGTCGCCTTGGCGAGGTTCGTCTCGTTGAGAGCGAGGTCCGCCACGGCGACGCCGACGTCGGCGCGCGCGCTGTCGAGCGAGGCCTTGGCGCGATCGTAGGCAGCCCGTGCCGCATCGAGGTCCTGGGCGGACGAAACCTGCTTGTCGGCGAGCGTCCGCTTGCGAGCGAGGTCGCGCTCCTTCTCGACGACAGTGGCCTGCGCCTCCGCGACCTTGGCGTTGGCCGAGGCGAGCTTGGCGCGCGAGTTGTCTGCAGTGGCCTTGAGCTTGTCGGTATCGAGGACAGCGAGCACCTGACCAGCAGTGACGGCGTCGTTGTAGTCGACGTTCACCTTGCGCACCGTGCCGGACAGCTCGCTCGATATGTCCACCTTGTTGGTAGGCTCGACCGCTCCGGTTGCCGTCACGGTGACGAGCAGGCCGCCGCGCGCCGCAGGCTCGGTGACGTAGCGCGTCTCGGCCGAGCTCGGACGAAGGGCCGTGGCCGCCCAGAGCACGAGCCCGGCCAGGATCGCAAGGGACGACCACTTGAGCACGCTCTGGCGAGCGGAGCTGGCTCCGGCAGACGTTGCATCGGACAGCACGGCGTCGATATCGATACGCGCCGCCCTATCCTCCATCTTGCTCATGTTGCGTCGCCCTCCCGTCGCCAGGTGATTGGCGCGACTGTGCAGCGCGTCTGTTTCCCGGTTACGTTGATATGTTTCCCAGTATTTCTGTGCAGGCAGAACATCGGGCGCAATCCGGCCCCGGCTGGGTCGAAATCCTATAAATATCAGGCTCTTGGAGCCGCCAGCGGGGTTACGGCAAGAGGCGCGTGACAATTGAGCCCAGCTTCAGTGCAGATCCTGCGCGCTGCCGCCCCGCCTACCCGTCACGGACGACGACCCCGTACCCGCGAGCCGCTCGGGCACGATCTCGACCGGCAGGCTTGCTCCTCGGGCTCTCGGCAACGCCGAGGCGCCGCGGGACGCGCCGGCGGTCCTGAGCCCGGGTCATTCGGTGACTGGGGCAGATCCAGAGGCGCCGCACGCGGACGGAAACGTCGCGGACACTCGTCGCAGATAGTGGCGCCCGACTACCCCGTACTGGTGAGCAAAGGTCCTTAGAGCCCCGCGAGGCTCTCACCCCACCGGCCCTGCGACCACGGCCGCGCCGCCCTCGATGACCGTCTCGGCAAGACCGGGCCCGGCGGTGGTGATGGACTCGGCGAAGAAGCGGGCAAGCCGGATGGCGTCGACGCCGGGCGATGCGGCGCCCGCATCGTCCCTGGTGGCCGCGAGCGCTGTCTTGGCGAGGTAGTGGCCGCCTGCGGCGAGCGCGAACAATCGCAGATAGGGCGTGGCGCCAGCGAGGGCCTCGTCAGGCGCGTTCGTGAGCGCGTGGCGCATCCATTGCGTGGCGTCCCTCAGCGCCGTCAGCGTCGCCGTCATGCGCGTACCCATCTTTCCGAAATCGGGCCGATCGGCCCTCTCGACGTCGGCGACGGTGGCCGCGAGCTCGTCCAGGTAGGTCTCTGCCGCCGCTCCGCCGCCGAGCGCGAGCTTCCTGGTTACGAGGTCGATGGCCTGAATGCCGTTGGTGCCCTCGTAGATGGGGAGGATGCGTGCGTCCCTGAAGTCCTGCGCGGCGCCCGTCTCCTCGATGAAGCCGGTGCCACCGTGGACCTGGATGCCGAGCGAGGCGACCTCGACGGCGACGTCGGTGCCGAAGGCCTTGGCGACAGGGGTCAGAAGCGCCACCCGGTCGGCGGCCATGCGGCGCTCGTCCTCGCTCGCGGCGTGGTGGGCGTGGTCGGTTGCGGCGGCGGTCGCAAGGCAGATCGCGCGCGCGGCCTGGGTCAGCGAGCGCATCGTCAAGAGCATGCGGCGCACATCGGGGTGGACGATGATGGGCGCCATTTCCCGCGATCCCGCTCGCGGCTCGCGTCCCTGGCGGCGCTCATTGGCGTAGGCGACCGCGCGCTGCGTGGCGCGTTCGGCGACGGCGACGCCTTGCACGCCGACCGCGAGGCGGGCCGCGTTCATCATGATGAACATGGTGGCGAGGCCGTGGTTCTCCTTGCCGACGAGCCAGCCGACGGCGCCTTGGTTCTCGCCAAACTTCAGGACGGCAGTCGGGCTCGCGTGGATGCCGAGCTTGTGCTCCAGGCCCGCGCACGCGACGTCGTTCGGCTGCCCAAGCGAGCCGTCGCCATTTACGAGCACCTTCGGCACGACGAACAGCGAGATGCCTTGCGTGCCGGGTGGTGCATCGGGCAGGCGGGCGAGCACGAGGTGGATGATGTTGTCCGTAAGCTCGTGGTCGCCGTAGCTGATGAAGATTTTGGTGCCAAAGATGCGATAGGTGCCGTCGGCCTGCGGCACGGCCCTGGCAGCAATGGCGTTGAGATCCGAGCCGGCCTGCGGCTCGGTCAGGTTCATGGTGCCGGTCCAGGTGCCGGAGACCATGTTAGGCAGATAGCGGGCCTTGATCGCGTCAGAGCCGGCGATTTCGATGCAGTGGATGGCGCCGGTGGTGAGCACAGGACCGAGCGCAAAGGCGAGGTTGGCACTGGACCAGATCTCGTTGACGGCGACCGAGAGGACGGCCGGCAGACCCTGACCGCCGAGCCGCTCGGGCACGCCAAGCGAGGTCCATCCCGCCTCGGCGAACTGGCGATAGGCCTCCTTCCAGCCCTTTGGAGTGACGACGCGGCCTCCGACGAGGTGCGCTCCCTCGACGTCTCCCGTTCGATTCAACGGCTCCAAGACGCCGGCTGCAAACCGGCCCGCCTCCCCGAGCACGGCGTGGATGGTGTCGGCGTCGGGCACGAAGCCTGCCGCTGCGTCGAAATCGGCTACGACCTTGAGGGCGGAGAGGATGTCGTCTAGGGGAGCCTCGTATGCCATTGCCGGCCTCGTTGTTGGCAGGTGAACGGTAGCCAAACTCATATAGCACACGATCAGAGCCCAACCTTTCGACATGACCCCGGTACCCGCCACGGAAGCCAACATCGCCAAGGCGGCCGCGCTACTCCGCGCGGGCCACCTGGTCGCGTTTCCGACCGAGACCGTGTACGGCCTCGGCGCCAACGCACGCGACGGTGCGGCGGTGGCACGCATTTTCGAGGCCAAGGGCCGGCCGCGATTCAACCCGCTCATCGTTCACGTCCACGATCTTGGGCAAGCCGAGGGCATCGCTCTCGTCGGCGAGAAGGCGCTGCACCTCGCCCGCGCCTTCTGGCCGGGACCGCTGACGCTCGTACTGAAGCGGCGAGAGAGCAGCGGGCTCTCGGACCTCGTCTCGGCGGGGCTCGACACGGTCGCGGTCAGGATGCCCGACCACCCGATTGCGCGGGCTCTCCTCAAGGCCGCAGGTTTCCCGCTCGCGGCGCCATCGGCCAACCGGTCCGGGCATGTGAGCGCGACCATCGCACGGCACGTCGCGGACGACCTCGGCAACCGAGTCGCCATGGTGCTCGACGGCGGACCGGCGGCACACGGGATCGAGAGCACGGTGCTCGACGCCACGGGAGAGACGATCGTCATGCTGCGTCCAGGCGCGGTGCCGGCCGAGACCATCGAGGCCGTGCTCGGCGAGCGGATCGAGCGCGCACTCGAAGGAGGCGTCAAGCCGCTGTCACCCGGGCAGCTCGAGAGCCATTATGCGCCGAGGGCATCCGTGCGCCTCGATGCGAACCGCGTCGAGGCCGGCGAAGCCCTGCTCGCATTCGGTCCCGACGTGCCACCGGCAAGGGGTCCGGTCATCAACCTGAGCCCGTCGGGCGATCTGGTCGAGGCGGCCGCCGGCCTCTTTGCGGCACTCCGGGCGCTCGACAAGAGCGGCGCGACATCGATCGCGGTCATGCCGATCCCGAACCATGGTCTCGGCGAGGCTATCAACGACCGGCTGAGGCGCGCCGCAGCACCCCGGGGATAACGGGTTGGCGACTGCGCGATCAATCTCAACAGCGCGGGCGGCAGGAGGCACGGCAGCGGAGGCGGACCGACTGGCATTGCGAGACGTTGAGACCCTGGCAGGAGACCTGATTGCAGGCGCTGACGCAGGACGCGCGGCAGGCGTCACCGGAAAGCCCCGGCGTCGGGCGTGCGGGCAGGCCGCTTTCGGCTGCCAGCACGGTCGTTGCTGTGGCGAGCAGCAGGACAGCACCTCGTAGAACGGCGTAAAGCGGCATCGGATATCCAGACCTTTCACGCCCGGCCGCAGCCGGGGTTGGAGAAACGATAGCGGCGGTGATAGCCTCTACGCAACATGAACGCTCGCCGCCCCCCACCCCTCGCGCCGCCATCGCCGGAACTAATTGACCGCCTCGCCGCCATCGTGGGGGCGGCCAACGCGATTATGGAGCCGGCCCTCCAGGCGCGCTATCTCACGGAATGGCGAGACCGCTACACCGGCCGCACGCCCGTGGTGCTTCGGCCAGGATCGAAGGAGGAGGTCTCGCGCGTTCTCGCCCTCCTCGACGCTGCGCGTGTCGGCGTCGTTCCGCAGGCGGGCAATACCGGACTCGTGGGCGGCCAGATTCCGTCCAATTCGGGGGCCGAGGTCGTGCTCTCGGTCGAACGGCTCGCCAAGATCCGCGGCATCGACCCGGCGGGCACCTCGATCGTGGCCGAGGCGGGCGTCACCCTCGCGGCGGTGCAGGAGGCGGCACGGGGTGTGCGGCGGCTTTTCCCGATGAGTCTCGCCTCTGAAGGTAGCGCACGGGTGGGGGGGCTCCTCGCCACCAACGCGGGCGGCACCCAAGTGCTCGCCTACGGCAGCGCGCGAAGCCTGGCGTTCGGGCTCGAGGTGGTGCTGGCCGACGGGCGCATCTGGAACGGGCTCCGTACGCTCAAGAAGGACAATACCGGCTACGATCTGCGCGACCTCGTCATCGGCTCCGAGGGAACGCTCGGTGTCATTACGGCGGCTGCCCTCAAATTGTTCCCTGAACCGAGAGAGCGGGCCGTTGCATTCGTGAGCGTGGCCTCGCTCGACACCATGCTCACGCTGTTCCGGCTCGTCGAGGCACGCGCCGGCCTGGCGCTGACGGCCTTCGAGTTGCTGCCAGGGCGCGGACTATCGTTCGTTCTGAAGCACATGCCGGGCACGCGGGCACCAGTCGTCGAGGGGGCGCCATGGTACGCCCTGATTGAGATCTCGGAAGGGTTCGAGGGCCGCGCCAGGGGGATGCTCGAGGAAGCGCTGCACGACGCCTCTGAGCGCAGTATCGTCGCACACGCCGTCGTCGCCAACTCGCTCAGGCAGGCGGAGGATCTGTGGCGGGTGCGCGAGGCGATGTCGGAAGCGCAGAAGTACGAAGGCGGCTCGATCAAGCACGACGTCTCGGTACCGGTGCCGCTGATCCCCGCGTTCATCACGCGGGCGAACGAAGCGGTCGAGAAACTCTGCCCCGGGGCGCGGCCGGTGCCGTTCGGCCATTTCGGCGACGGCAACGTGCATTACAACGTCTCGCAACCGACCGGCATGGACAAGGCCCAGTACCTGGCGCTGTGGGAGGAGATGCAGGCGGTCGTACACGGCATCGTACATGACATGGGTGGATCGATCTCCGCCGAGCACGGAATCGGGCAGATGAAGCGGGACGAACTCGCCCGGGTGAAGGGAGCCGTCGAGCTGGATATGATGCGCGCCATCAAGCACGCGCTTGACCCCAACGGCATCCTCAATCCCGGAAAGGTCCTCTAGGCACGACCAACCGATCGGATGTAGAACGCCTGACGCCCAGGATCTCCTAAAACGCCTGGTCCGGACCGGTCCGATCTGGCGCGCAGGCGGCGAGGTAGTCGCGTGCGGAGCAGAACTCTGGCGCCCTGGCCCCATCTCCCTCGTCGTGCTGACCTATCCAGATGTTGCAGGCCGCGGTCTCGCGGCAGCTCCGGCAGTGGGCAACGGCAACCGCCAAAGCGTCGGCTCCTCGCTCGTCGAGCACCTTCCGCATGTCGATCGGCACGCGTGCCAACATCTCGGTCAGGCTTAGAGGGCCGGCCAGCATCGCCTCGATGTCAGAGATCAGCTCTCGCCTCATATGACAACCTCCGCGGAACGCTCTTCCGCAATTGCCGGTCCATCATCATCAGGTTCCGCGGCGGCGGTGACAAGCGCCGTCAGCCCGAAACAGATGTACGTCAAAGTTCTGATTTCGGGGCCGTTTCCGGCGCTTCAGCGCCTCGCTACACAAAGTCTCGGGGGATCTCGATATCCGGGACGCATTCGGCTATATTGGCGGTGCTGCGGGGTTCGTCAGGAACACATGAATCTCCAGGGCCTATAAGATCTGCCTGGGAGCTGTCCCTGGCCGGGACCGTGGTCCCGGACATATGGCGCCCACCTTACATTTGTAGGGACCCGGCGAGATCAATCGTTCCAACGGCCACCGCGGCACTTTAATTCTCTGGCGCTGCCGACACGCGTTCCGCGCGCCGGCCGGCTGTGCAGGACGGGCTGACCCGGCCGCTGGACGCACGGATTGTGGCCCGCCGGCCGGCAGTTCTGGCTGGCTGCAGAGCCGGACTGTGCGTGCGTGGGCTGCCCGCCCATCCTCATCCATGGCGATGGTTGTTGTACGCCCCCCAAAGGCCGTATGTGTCGAGGGCGGTCCGTTGCGGACCGTCGCCCACCAACCTCAACGCGAGGCTACGTTGTCCACCGATCCAGCCGTCGAAGCCAAGAAGCGCCTCCGGGCCGAGGCCAAGAGGACGAGAGCGACCGCCTTTGCACGGCACGGGCGGGCACCATCCGAGGCGATTGCGGAACATGGCATCGGGTTCGCCGGGCGGAGTGCGCCCGCCGTCGTTTCCGGATTTCTCGCGATTGGCGAGGAGATCGATCCGAGCCCGCTCATGCGCCGTCTGCAGGCCGAGGGCTATTCGCTCGCACTGCCCGTCATGGAGGGCAAGGGCAAGCCGCTGCTGTTCCGCGCCTGGGCGCCGGGCGATCCTCTGGAAGAGGTGATGTGGGGCATCCGGGAGCCGCTGCCGTCGGCGCCGCTGCTCGAACCCGACATCGTATTGGGCCCGCTTCTCGCCTTCGACACGGCCGGCTACCGGCTCGGCTACGGCGGCGGCTTCTACGACCGCACGCTGGCGCGCCTTCGGGCACTCAAGCCCATCGTTTCGATCGGGCTCGCCTACGACGAGCAAAGGGTCGACGCGGTCCCCTATTCCGGCTACGACGAGCGCCTCGACTGGGTCTTGACGCCGTCGGGACCGCTGAAGTGCGTGACGTCGTGAGAGGGTGTGATGGTGGCCGTTGGCCAGCCGGTCCCCGACCCTCGTGACGTGCTCGATGCACGACGCCATCCCACCTCCCTGTCTCACGACCTTGCGGTCCAACCACCACTCGCTCAATCGAAAGCCCCAGCATGCGCTTCCTTTTTCTCGGTGATGTCGTCGGCCGCGCGGGCCGCAGGGCGGTGCTCGAGACGCTGCCCAGGCTTCGCGAGCGCTATGCCCTCGATTTCGTAGTAGTGAACGGGGAAAACGCGGCGGGCGGCTTCGGCATCACGGAGTCGATCCTCGAGGAACTGATCGACGCGGGCGCCGACGCGGTGACGCTCGGCAATCACGCCTTCGACCAGAAAGACGCGCTCGTGTTCATCGAGCGCCAGCCGCGCCTCATCCGGCCGCTCAATTTTCCGAAGGGCACACCGGGGCGCGGCGCGGGCCTCTTCCGGGCCCGCAACGGCGCCGACGTGCTCGTCATCAACGCGTTGGGGCGGGTGTTCATGACCGAGCTCGACTGTCCATTCCGGGCCATCGACAACGAGATCACGGCGTGCGCGTTGAAAGTCGGCGCGGACGCGATCTTCGTCGACATGCACGCGGAAGCAACAAGCGAGAAGCAGGCGCTGGCGGCCTTCGTCGACGGGAGGGTCAGCGCGGTCGCGGGCACGCACACCCACAGTCCAACCGCCGACGAGCGCGTGCTCTCCGGCGGCACGGCCTTCATGTCGGACGCGGGCATGTGCGGCGACTACAATTCGGTGCTGGGCATGGTCGCGGACGAGCCGGTCAACCGCTTTCTGACCCGCATCCCGCGCGAGCGCTTCGAGCCGGCCAACGGCCCCGCAACCGTGTGCGGCATGGCAGTCGAGATCGACGACAAGACAGGACTCGCTCTGTGGACGAAGGGCATCCGCCTCGGTGGCGTGCTCGGAGCCCAGGAGCCGGAGCGGTGGGGCCTATGATCTCGAGACGCCGCCACTCGATCTCCCACGACCATCGGAGCCTCGGTCGCAGCGCCGGCCGTGAGCCGGGCGACCGTAGACCGTGCTGGACACGGATGGCAGCCTTGAGCGGACGCCGTTCCTACTGACTAGGATCCCCGCTCCCGCCTTCTTGCTTGCCGCGCATTGTCGACGGCCCGATGTTCACTTCGGCGGCCAATGCCCAAGAGGCAGCGCGCCGGCGATGCGTCGAGGCGGGTGCTCAAACGTCCAGATTGGCAACCGTCAGCGCGTTGTCCTGAATGAACTCGCGGCGGGGCTCGACGACGTCGCCCATGAGCTTGGCGAAGATCTCGTCGGCGTCGGCGGTGTCGCCGATCTTGACCTGGAGCAGCGTCCGCACCTCGCGGTCGAGCGTCGTCTCCCACAGCTGGTCGGGGTTCATCTCTCCGAGGCCTTTGTAGCGCTGCAGCGAGATACCCTTGCGCCCGGCCTCGTAAACGGCGTCGAGCAACGTCCTCGGACCGTAGACCGGTGTCGTTCCGGACTTGCGGCGCAGCTTGGCGGGACGCTCATAGATCTCGGCCAGAGCCTCGCGCTTCTCGTTCAGGCGCTTGGCGTCGATCGAGGCGAGCAGTGCGCGGTCGAGCGCATGGGCTTCGGTGACGCCGCGCACCTGGCGGCGCAGGAGGAAGCCGTCGTTGCCGTACGTGCCCTGCCAGCCGGTCTCGGTCTCCTCGGCCATCGTATCGAGACGCGCGGCAATCGCCTGAGCGATGCCGTTGGCATGGTCGACGGTGCGGGTCGCCGAGCTGTCGAAGGCGCCGGCGATCGCCGCCTGCTCGACGACGAAGCGGGCATACCGCGAGTGGAGCTGGTCGATGGCGCCGACGACGGCGCGAGCGGTCACGACGATGTCGCGCAGGTCGCGCCCTGCCCGCTCCTCGCCCGAGCCGGTCACGAGCACGGCCTCATCGAGGCCGCTGTCGATGAGATAGTCCTCGAGAGCGCGCTGATCCTTCAGGTAGGTGCCCGCCTTGCCGCGGGTCACCTTGTAGAGCGGCGGCTGAGCGATATAGACGTAGCCGCCTTCGACGAGTTTCGGCATCTGCCGGTAGAAGAACGTCAGCAGCAGCGTGCGGATGTGGGCGCCGTCGACGTCGGCGTCGGTCATAATGATGATCTTGTGATAGCGCAGCTTCGCGCTGTCGAACTCGTCGCCGATGCCGGTACCGAGTGCGCCG
>JAGVSR010000103.1 GCA_019137195.1 Alphaproteobacteria bacterium | reverse complement strand
TCCCCATGGGCGGGACGAGGGGAGTGTACGTGCGGCGGCATAGAGCGGGGACAAGATTGGCTGGCCGTGAGGTGGGGCCGCTGGCCCGGTCGCCGTTGCTGCCCCTCACCCTGAACCCTCTCCCCGTTCGTACCACGGGTGCGACGGGAGAGGGGACGGGAGCGACGGTCGTGGTGCGTCCGCTCTTGCCGCCGGCTGCGACCGCGGCCGGCGAAGAGGAATTTCCAGCTTGGCGGGCGATCCGTAGGCCCCTGGCCGATCTCGATGGGCGTTCGGATCTCCTGTGACGCAACCTCTCTCCGGCCCGCCGACGCGAGATCGCCTTGGCGTCGATGGAACGGCAGGCGATGGATATGCCCGGTAGAGGCCCGCTGCTCGGCGCGGGTTTGATCGAGGATCGCATGCGTGTCATGAGGGAATGACCGAATGCGGTCCCTTGAGGTCACTCAAATGAATTTCGGGAGGTTGGTCAGGCGGTGGCTCGACGAGACGCTGATCGATCTCGTGCGCCAGCTGCGATGGTCGTTCGTGCCGCCGCTCATGGTCTATTTCGCGGCCGGCATCTCCGGATTGACCGGCATTGTCGGCACGTTCTTCGTCAAGGAATACCTGGGGCTGTCCGCTGCATTTCTGGCTGCGCTGGGGTTCTGGGCAGGCCTGCCGTGGGCACTGAAGATGCCGCTCGGACACCTGGTCGACCTCGTCTGGCGCTGGAAGGGGGTACTTGTCTACGTCGGCGCGGCGATGATCGCGGCCAGTCTTCTCATCATGTACGGGCTGATCGAGCACACGCAGGCAATGCGCAGCATGATGAGTGCAGAAGCCTGGTTCGTGGTCGCAAGCCTGCTGGCGCCGACTGGATACGTCATCCAGGATACCGTGGCCGATGCGATGACCGTAGAAGCCGTGCCAAGGTTCGGCCCCGACGGCACGACACTGGGTGACGCAGAGACCAAGGGGCTGCACACGACGATGCAGACGCTGGGGCGCATGGCCCTGATCAGCGGATTGGTTTTCGTGGCAGCCGTCAACATCGTCATGTTTGCGGGCGTGGAGCAGCTGGCCCAGGCAGAGAAGGCTGCGATCTATGCCCGGATCTACCTCATGGCGCTCGCCATACCTCTGGTCTCGATCAGCGGCGTCGTGCTGGCACAAGCGATGATGGCATCGCGAGCTCGCCAACTGAGGCAACAGGGACTCGACGAGCGCGAGATCGACCGGCTGATCTACCAGCCCGGCGAGGCGACTGAGCCCAACTGGTGGATATTCGGCGGCGGGGCGGCGTTCGTTGCGCTCACGCTGGCCATAGGACTGACCGACGTGCCGCTTGCGCAAGAGATCGTGTTTGTCGGGTCAATGGCCATCGTCCTCACTCTCATCCGGCAGCTGACGAGAAAGCTGCCGGTCGACAAGAGCCGCATGCTGATAGGAACGGCCATCATCGTTTTCGTGTTTCGGGCCGTACCGCTTCCGGGGGCGGGAGCCACCTGGTTCACGATCGACCGCCTGGGCTTCGATCAGCAGTTTCTTTCGGTGCTGTCGCTGATCGCATCGGTGCTGACCCTGGTCGGCATGGTGGTGCTGCGCCCGATGATGGCGAGGCGCTCAATTGCGTGGATCGTGGTGGTGCTGACAATGATCGGCGGCATGCTATCGCTGCCGAATATCGGCCTTTACTACGGCGTGCAGGAGTGGACGGCGCGGATGACCGCTGGCGTTGTCGATGCGCGATTCATAGCTGTTATCGACACAACGCTGGAATCGCCGCTCGGGCAAGTCGCGATGATTCCCATGTTGACCTGGATTGCACGGAATGCGCCGACCGACCTCAAAGCAACATTTTTCGCAGTGATGGCCTCGTTCACGAACCTCGCGCTTTCGGCCAGCAGCCTGTTCACGAAATACATGAACGAGGTCTTCGTTGTGACGCGCGAAGTGACGGACGCGGCAACGGGAGAGGTGCAGGTGCCCGCAGACTATTCGCAGCTGGGAGAGCTCCTGATTGCGGTGGCGCTGATCGGGGTGCTGGTGCCGCTCGCGGCTGTGGCTCTCGTGCAAGGATCGCGGCTCCGGACGAGCGACTGAGCCTGTTCTGCCGGCCGAGCTCAAACGTGGTCGGCGAAATGGTCGGCATCGAGGGCCAGCGCTGGTGCGCGCACGAGTTGTCGGCTTCACGGGGACGGGCAGCGCACCCCCACATTCGGCCGACCAGCCCTGCGGCGCAGGGCACCGGCGCGTGGCCATCGCCCGCGCGCGCCAGCGATCCTGCGTCGTGCCGGCGGACGCGGCGGCGGGACCCTCGATACCGCGTTCCGCGCGCAGGCCGTTCAGATCCAGACCGGGAGGGAGCACGGGCGTTTGATCGCTGGCGGGCGAGCGGGGCTTGGCAACGCTGGCCTCGGTCCGGCCTGCGGCCCTTCCGTCGCCTTGCGCCGAACCACCTTGCAACCCACTCGAACCGCAGCTAAGTGGACGCTCGCGAACGGCTTTCTAGACTCGGACGGCGATCGGCGCCGCGGGTCGTTCGACAAGGATAGCAGGGACTTAGCATGGGCTACAGGGTCGCTGTCGTCGGCGCCACGGGGAACGTGGGCCGGGAGATGATGAACGTGCTCGCCGACCGGCGCTTTCCGGCGGACGAGGTTTTCGCGCTCGCCTCGCGCCGCTCGATCGGCACCGAGGTCTCGTTCGGCGAGAAGACCCTCAAATGCCATGACCTCGAGACCTTCGACTTCTCCAAGGCCGACATCTGCCTGATGTCGGCGGGCTCGGCCGTGGCCAAGGAATGGGCCCCCAAGATCGGCGCCAAGGGCTGTGTCGTGATCGATAACTCCTCGTGCTGGCGCTACGACCAGGACGTGCCACTCGTGGTGCCGGAGGTCAATCCGGACGCCATTCGCGGCTTTACGAAGAAGAACATCATCGCAAACCCGAACTGCTCGACCGCGCAGATGGTGGTCGCGTTGAAGCCGATCCACGACGCGGCCGGCATCAAGCGGATCGTCGTGTCGACCTACCAGTCGGTGTCGGGCGCCGGCAAGGAGGCGATGGACGAGCTGTGGCAGCAGACCAAGACTAAGTACGTGCCGGGCACCGAGTACGAGCCCAAGAAGTTCACCAAGCAGATCGCCTTCAACTGCATTCCTCATATCGACGTCTTCATGGAGGACGGGTACACGAAGGAGGAGTGGAAGATGGTCGCCGAGACCAAGAAGATCATGGACCCGAAGATCAAGGTCACGGCGACCTGCGTGCGGGTGCCGGTATTCGTGGGGCACTCGGAGAGCGTGAACCTCGAGCTCGAGCGGCCGCTCGCGGCGGAGGCCGCGCGCGAGATGCTGCGGCACGCACCGGGGATCGCGGTCGTCGACAAGCGCGAGCCCGGCGGGTATGCGACGCCGGTCGAATGCGCTGGCGAGTACGAGACCTACGTGTCGCGCATCCGCGAGGATGGGACCGTCGAGAACGGCCTCGCGCTGTGGATCGTGTCCGACAACCTCCTCAAGGGCGCGGCCTTGAACGCGATCCAGATCGCCGAGGAGATGATCGCGCAGGGGCTCCTCAAAAAGGCGGCGTGAGGAGCGGGCCCGCGAGGTCGCGAGTTCGCGGCCGGTGGTCTCGGATCATACGGGCCGTCAGGGAGACAAGCTCACGGCCGCAAGAACAAAAAAGGCCCCGCAGGACGGGGCCTTTTTCATTGTGTAGCGGTGCGGATCAGCCCTTCATGGGCTTGATGGCGGGGGTGGTGGCCGAGATCGCCTGAACAATGGTGTTGAGGTCGGCCATGAAGCGCTCGCGCGAGGCGGGCGGGAGCGGGGCCAACAGGCGCTCGTCGACGCGCTTGGCGATGGGGTCGGAGGCCTTCAAGGCGCGCCAGCCCTCGTCGGTCAGCTTGACGGCGTAAGCGCGCGCGTCGTCCTTGGTGCGGCGGCGCTGCAGGAGGCCCTTCTTCAGCATGCGGCGGACGACGTCGGCCAGCGTCGAGCGGTCGATGCCGGTGCGCTCGACGAGATTGGTCTGGCTCAGCCCCTCGTTCAGAGAAACCGTAACCAGAACGGCATATTGGCGTGGTGTCAGATCACTGCCGCCCATTTCGCCCAGGAAGACGTCGCCGGCACATTGGCCAGCCCGATGGAGAAGGTGGGTCGGCGAACGGTCGAGGCGGCTGGGCTGTGATTCTCTTGGGGTCGTGTCTTTGGCCATGGTCATCCAGCAGACGAACGGCAACGGGCTGCCCAGCAAGTACCCGGAAGCTACGGTATACCAGGACGGCTTTTGCCATTTAGGATAAGGTTAGGTGACGGGAAAGAGAAAATACCAGTTTGACTGCTGCGTCTAGCAAAAAATATCAATCTGCAAATACTTTTGCTCGAACCGTCCTAAACTGGCACAATCCACAAACTTAGCAGTCTGACGATCAGTATAACATCTCGACCGCAACGGCCACGATCGCCAGAAAGCTAAGTATCATCGGACAAAGCGTAACGCTTGATGAGACCGACCTGGGCGACGGCGAAGACCATGGTTAGCGGAAGTATTCCGAAAACCTTGAAATTGACCCATGTACTCTCAGGAAAGTTCCTCCACACATACTCATTCAAGAGCGCTACAGCTAGAAAAAACGCGATCCACCGATACGTGAGCCGACTCCATCCTTCGTCTTGGAGTTTCAGCTGCTCACCGAACAACATCTTGATGAGAGGCCGCCCAGTCAGAAGGCCGCCAGCGAGCACGCCCGCGAACAGCAGGTTCACGATGGTCGGCTTGCGATAGAGAAACGTCGGGTCGTCGAGCCACAGAGTGAGGCCGCCGAAGACGGCAACAACGGCCGCGGTCACGACCGGCATCATCGATATCTTGCGGTAGAGAAGCCATGAGGCGAAGAGGGCCGCGAGCGTGGCGGCAATGATGACGATGGTCGCGAGAAAGATGCCAGAGGCCTTGTAGGCAACGAAGAATGCGACGAGGGGCGTGAGCTCGATCAAGAGCTTGACGAGGCCGTCGCCGGTGCTGGCCTCGGCAGCTGCTCCGGTCTTGGCCTTCACGTCGGCGGCGGGTTTCGTCTCCTGCATGATGGCTCTCTCTGGTCTGCTCGACGTCTCTACCTGCCACCCGTCACGGGCGGCCTCCTCTGCCGCGTCACCGGTCGGCGGACGAGGCGCGCGTCTCGCTGCGAGCCTCGTCGTGCTTGAAGGCGTCGTGGCGCCTCATCCAACGAGCCAATAAGCCGGCATACAATCCGCTCAATGGCATGATGACGGCAACCTTGAATAGGATCCAAACGTTGATTCCCGTCAGCTCACGGCCGAGCAAGCTATAGACCTCGCTCTCCTTGAACGAAAGGCGCACGATCTCGTTGGCGACCGCGGTGAAGACGAAGAACCAGGCGAAGCTGCGCGTGAAAAAATCCCATCCTTCGTCGGTGTAATGGAACGTCTTCTCGAACACGTAGCGGAAGAAGTTGGTCGGCATGATCACGGCTCCGGCCACAAATCCGGCGGCGAGCGCGCTCGCAACGACGAGGTTGGTCTTGAGCCACGCGGGATCGTGAGCCCACCAGTCGAGGGCGGCGAACGGGACCGTGATGCCGAGCGTTACCCAGTCGAGGTCGGTCAGGTGGCCGCGCGTGAAGAGCACAGCCACCAGCATGGCGGCGAAGAGCGCCCAGACGCCGGGCTCGAGGCCGACGAGCCAGCTCACCGAGAGCAGGGCAGCGATCGGCATCAGCTCCAGGGCGAGCTGCTGCTTGCTCTCGAAATGCCACAGGCTGCCAAACAGGAAGCCGGCGAACATGGCGTTGAAGATGGTCACCTTGATCTGGACCCACATCGGGTCGCCGGTAATGAGCGTCAGGCCGCCGAAGCCGAGCGTCACCGTCGAGGCGATCAGCGGGAACACCGGCGGGCGGCGGAACATCCAGACCATGACGCCGATGGACAAGGCCGTCGTCACGAGCAGCGCCCAGGTGCCCTTGTTGATGTCCTTCGTCATCGCGTTGACGACGAACATGGTCACCAGCGGGCCAAACTCGGAAAGAATGTTGACCGTCTGCTCGGCGTTGAAAGGGTAGAACTTGCGGCGCTTCGTCATGTCGATACGGGGGACGAGGGAACAGGGACGAAGGTCGGGGCCGAGGCGGCACTCAAAGCTCTTTCATCCCTCATCCGTGTTCCCTCATCCCTTTCCATTGTGGTGCCGAAATGTGGCCGGTTGCGGACGTCAACCGGCCGCGATGGCCTTGGCGAACTCGCCGGCGTCGAAGGGCTGCAGGTCGTCGATGCCTTCGCCGACGCCGATGGCATGCACCGGCAGCTTGTGCTTGGCCGAGATCGCAACGAGGATGCCGCCGCGGGCCGTGCCGTCGAGCTTGGTCATGACAAGACCCGTTACGCCGGCCATTCGTGCGAACACCTCGACCTGGCTCATCGCGTTCTGGCCGGTCGTGGCGTCGAGCACGAGAAGGACGCTGTGCGGTGCGCTGGGATCGATCTTCTTCAACACCCGCACGACCTTCTCGAGCTCCTCCATCAGCGCCTGCTTGTTCTGCAGGCGGCCGGCGGTGTCGAGCAGGAGCACATCGGTGCCGGCCTCGGTCGCAGCCCTCAAGGCGTCGAAGGCGAGGCCCGAGGCATCGGAGCCGACCGCGCGGGCGATGACGGGGGCGCCCGTACGCTCACCCCAGACCTTGAGCTGGTCGATGGCGGCGGCGCGGAAGGTGTCGCCGGCGGCGAGCATCACCTTGTGGCCCTCGCTCGCGAACTTCGCCGCCATCTTGCCGATGGTCGTCGTCTTGCCGCTGCCGTTGACGCCGACGACGAGGATGACGTGGGGCTTTCGCGAGGCATCGACGACGAGCGGGTGGGCCACCGGCTCAAGCACGCGCTTCACCTCTGACGCCAGGATGGCGCGCACCTCGTCGGCGGAGATGCCCTTCTCGTAGCGGCCCTTGGAGATGGCGCCCGTGATGCGGGTGGCGGTCTCGACGCCGAGATCGGCCTCGATCAGAAGATCCTCGAGGTCATCGAGCGTTGCTCCGTCGAGCTTTCGTTTGGTGAAGAGGCCGGTGATGCCGGACGACAGCTTGGAAGAGGTTTTTGAGAGTCCGTCCTTCAAGCGCTGGAACCAGCCCTTCTTGGGCTCCGGTGCCGGCTGCTCAGCGGAATCTGTCCCGGCTGCTGCGGCGCGGGCCGGGGCGTCGGCGTCGACCGCCTGCGCGGGCTCAAGAGGCGCGGGCCCTGTCTCGGCAAGAGCCTCGCCGCTGGCGATCGCCTCGCCGGACGGTGCGGCCTCGGCCGGCTCGGCGGCTGCATCGACGGCATGCGTTTCTGCTTCCGGCGCAGCCGGCTTGTCTTTGGCGCCGAACAGGCGGCCGAACAGGCCCTTGGGCTTCGTGGGGCTACTCATTTAGCGACGAACGCTCCCTTGAGCCGCTTTGCATCGTGGCTTTCGACGCGGGCGCGCACGATGGCTCCGACGTGTCTCTCGTCGAGTGGCGATCTCATCTCGATCTCGGCGAATTGTGGCGTGCGGCCGAGGTCGGACCGCTCGAGCAGAACATCGACCTCCGCTCCTGCCTGGCTGGCGAGATAGCGTCCTAGGCTCGCCTCTCCCGCCTCGCGCAGGCGCGCTGCACGCGCCTTGACGATGGCTTTCGGCACCTGGGGCATGCGCGCGGCCGGTGTGCCCTTGCGGGGCGAGTAGGGGAAGACGTGAAGATACGTGAGGCCGCACTCCTCGACGATCTCCAGCGAACGGTCGAACATCTCGCCGGTCTCGGTCGGAAAGCCCGCGATGAGATCGGCGCCGAAGACGACGTCCGGGCGCAGGCGGCGGACGTTCTCGCAGAAGCGGATGGCATCGTCGCGCAGGTGCCGGCGCTTCATGCGCTTCAGGATCATGTCGTCTCCGGCCTGCAGCGACAGGTGCAGGTGCGGCATCAGGCGCGGCTCCTCGGCGACGGCATCGAGAAGGTGCTTGTCCGCCTCGATTTGATCGATGGAGGAGAGGCGCAGGCGCGGCAGGTCCGGCACATGCTTCAAGATCTGGCGAACGAGGCGGCCGAGGCCCGGCTTGCCGGGCAGGTCGTGGCCGTAGGACGTGAGATCGACGCCGGTGAGCACGACCTCATTGTAGCCCTTGTCGACCAGGCGGCGAATTCCGGCGACGACGTCGCCCGCCGGCACCGAGCGCGAGGGGCCGCGGCCCATGGGGATGATGCAGAACGTGCAGCGGTGGTCGCAGCCGTTCTGGACCTCGACATAGGCGCGGGCGCGGGAGCCGAAGCCATCGATCATGTGGGCGGCGGTTTCGGTCAATCGCCCGATGTCGTTGACCTGTACGCGCTCGCAGTCGGCCGCGGTCAGGCCCAACCAGGTCGCGGCCTGCATCTTGTCGCCGTTGCCGACGACGTGGTCGACACCTTCCATCTCTGCAAACCGCTCGGGCTCGATCTGGGCGGCGCAGCCGGTGACGACGATCCGTGCCGTCGGGCGTTCGCGGCGGAGGCGGCGGATCAGCTGTGTCGCCTGCCGCACGGCCTCGGCGGTGACCGCGCAGGTGTTGAGGATGACACAATCGTCTAGCCCGGCCGTCTCGGCATGGCGGCGCATCACCTCGGATTCGAAGGCGTTGAGGCGGCAGCCGAGGGTGATGATCTCAGGGGCGGGCATACGGCAGATGGGCCTCGGCGGAGCGGGCGGTTCTCCTCCCATCGAGGGGAGGAAAGGCTAGAGACGAGGGGTAGATAGCCGTTCGGGCCGCCCCAATCTAGTACCCGGGATCATAAGTCCCTGGGGACCAGGCCGCGTCCTCGTTGCAGATGGTCCACCGGTGAGCCAAGAGCGACCGACGGCGTCGTCGAAGCGCTTGAGCGGTGCCAAGGCATCGCCCGGCGCGCCTCTTCTGGCCCGCAGACGTTCGTGGCTCACGGGCGCCGATGGCGCGGTGATTTTGGCCAAGATGCTCGTCGCAAGGGCCTTCACACCGAATAGGCTTCCCGCATCCTTGCGGCTGCCCGGGCGCCAAAATCACTTGCCTCGAGGGCCATCCCAATTGAGGACACGGCCTAGGCAGACGCGCGCGCCACGGTGTCTCCGGCCCAGATTCCGTCGTGCTCGACCTCGACAGGCCCCGTCATCAGGATGCGGTCCTCGGGCGTCCAGGCGATGACGAGCGGGCCGCCGGGGAGCGTGACGGTGACCTTGCGGTCCGTGAGGCCCTTGCGCATGGCGGCAACGGCGGTGGCGCAGGCAGCCGTGCCGCACGCCTTGGTCAGGCCAGTGCCCCGCTCCCAAACCCGGAGCGTGATGGCGTCGCGGGCGGTCACGTGTGCGAGCGAGATGTTGGCGCGCTCGGGAAAGATGGGGTGATTCTCGAGCATGGGGCCGAAGCGGCCGAGGTCGTAGGCGTCGACATCGTCGACCCAGAAAATGGCATGGGGGTTGCCGACATTGACGACGGACGGGGAGTGCAGCGCCGGCTTGTCGATGGGGCCGATCTGGAGCTCGATGGCACGGGTGTCGTGAAACGGCTCGGCGAGCGGGATCTCGTCCCATCCGAAGCGCGGCCGGCCCATATCGACCGTGATGTGGTCGATGTCCTCGACTGTCACATCGAGGAGGCTGGCCTTGGTCTCGAAACGCATCTGGCGCTGGCCAGTCCTCTGGAACTCGGTCCAGCCGATGCAGCGGGTGCCGTTGCCGCAGGCGGACGATTCAGAGCCGTCGACGTTATAGATGCGCACGAAGGCGGCCGTGCCGGCCGTGCGTGGGGCGTGGAGCACCATCAACTGGTCGAAATGTGAACCAGGGGCGGCGGCGATGGAGCGGACGTCGGAGGGGGTGAGCGTGCGCTGACCTGCTCGCAGGTCCATGACAACGATCTCGTTGCCGAGGCCGTTCATTTTCTTGAAGGGGACGGATTGGGACGCGGGCATGCGCCCATATATGGCTCGGGCCCCGGAAAAGGCAATCGTGCGGGCGGTAAGTGTCTGAATTTGTTTGAGTAGACTACTCGATCGGCCATGTGTCAGGCATGACGTCTCCTGACCCTGGCCCAGTCCCCAGGGGGAGAAGGATCTCGAGCCTCGCTCGTTCGTCGAATGAGGTCCATCTGCCCGCTCCCGCCGAATTTCATCTCCCCGGGAGGAATGGGCCAGGCTGAGCGGGCCGTCGCGCCGGCTGGTCAGGCTGCCGGGGGCTTCCTACATGGGATAGGCGAACGACCGGAACGTCGAGGGAGCAGGCGAACATGAGAGCGAGGATTGCGGTAGCTGCGGCGGTGGCGGCGTCGCTATCGAGCCCGGCACTCGCCGAGCAGTGGAATGCTCCCGAGGCGCCGAAGACTGCGGTCAAGGTCGAGACGTTCGCGACAGGCCTCGAGAACCCGTGGGGCATGGCCTTTCTGCCCGACGGCCGTCTCCTGGTCACCGAGAGGCCCGGGCGGCTAAGGGTGGTCGGCAGCGACGGCAAGGTTTCGGTGCCGGTCGCCGGCGTGCCCGCTGTTGCGGCCTCGGGCCAGGGCGGGCTCCTCGATGTGGCGCTGTCGCCGAGGTTCTCAGAGGACCGGACGATTTTCCTTTCGTACGCCGAGACGCGCAGCGTGCTCTGGAACGCGACCGCGGTGGCGCGGGCCAAGCTCGTGCTCGACGAGCCGTCGCCGCGGCTCGAGGACGTTCAGGTCATCTTCCAGCAGGAGCCGTCGGCGCGCAGTACCTATCACTTCGGGTCGCGGCTCGTTTTTGCACGTGACGGCACGCTGTTCGTGACCACGGGCGAGCGGTCGATGCTCAAGGAGGAGGCGCAGAATCCCGCGAACACGCTTGGCAAGACGGTACATATCACGACGGACGGCGCGCCGGCGCCCGACAATCCGAAACTACCGGGCTGGGATCCCAAGATCTGGTCGATCGGGCATCGCAATATGCAGGGCGCAGCGCTCAATCCCGATACAGGCGAGTTGTGGACCATCGAGCATGGCGCGCGCGGTGGCGACGAGCTCAACCGCGACCTTCCCGGCAAGAACTACGGGTGGCCGATCATCACCTGGGGCATCGACTATTCGGGCGAGAAGATCGGCGAGGGAACGGCCAAAGAGGGACTCGAGCAGCCCGTCTACTACTGGAAGCCGTCGATCGCAGTGTCGGGGCTCGCCTTCTACACGGGCGATCTCTTTCCCGGCTGGAAGGGCAACGTCCTGATCGGCGGGCTTGCAGGTCAGTGCGTCGACCGGCTGGTAATGAAGGACGGGCAAGTCGTCGAGCACGAGGCGATGCTGACGGAGCTCGGCGAGCGCATCCGCGACGTCCGGCAAGGTCCGGACGGAGCGGTTTGGCTGCTCACGGACTCGCACAAGGGGCGCGTTCTGCGGCTCGTGCCGGCGGGCTGACGCGGCAAACAGCCGGTCGTTCGTGCGCATCGTCAGGCTGTCGGCTCCGCTGGCCGACGGCAACTCGCAGTCTGGTGTCCGCTGTCGGCTCGCCTCAGCGGCGCGCGCGCTCCACCTGCTCCTCGGGCGTGAGGCCTGTCTCCTTGGTCTTGTCGACCTGCACGACCTGAGCGCTCTCGTCGCGGGCGATCTGGCAGTCGTTGTTCTTGTCGAGTAGCTGGAACGCGCGGTTCCTGCCCGAGAGCTCTTCGAGTGAGACCTTGCCGTCGCCGTTGGCGTCGAAGTGCTTCAGGTCGGCGACGTCGAACAGGCGGTCACTCTTTGACATGTGGGCGAACTCGTCGCCCGTCAGCGCGCCGTCGCCGTTCGCATCGGATTCGCGGAACGAGGTGGTGGCGTATTGCTTCCACTCGTCGCAGGTGACGACGGTGTTCTTGTCGAGATCCCAGGTCTGGGCGGCGCCGATGAAGGTGCGGTCGACGATGGAGGCGTTCGAGAACGGCGAGCCGGTGGTGAACGGGCTCGGTATGCTCGAGCAGCCGCTGGCTGCAAGCGCCGTAAACGCGCAGACTACCGGCCGCCCGAACGGCCTCGCGAAGTTCCGCGCCATGTCCTGTCTGCCCCTTCTTCTCGTCCCCGCACCCGGATGCCCCGGGAATCGCGCGGAATTATGATGACGGGTCGATCGCGGTTGCAAGCCTAGCGGTTCCAATAGACCTCAATCCCCAGGCTTTTCCCCGGGTTAGGTTAGCGCAGGCAATACGGCGCCCACATTGACATCCGCCTCGCCTTCGACCATGGTGCGGCCAAATCCAGACGGCCCGGACACGAGCCGCCGCCCTGGACAGGGCCTGCTACGGCGGGCCGTGAGCCAGGAGGTCAACACCCGACAGCGCGAAGCGCCCTCGGGTGCGTTCGTGTTTTGGCCGCTCTCATCCCGTATCTGCCTGATCCTCAACCTGGAAAAGGCTTGGAGACCTGATGTTTCAGTCGCTATCCGACCGGCTGTCCGGCGTCCTCGACAAGCTGACGCGGCGCGGCGCGCTCTCCGAGGCCGACGTCGGCGAGGCCATGCGCGAGGTCAGGCGCGCGCTGCTCGAGGCCGACGTCGCGCTCGACGTGGTCAAGGAGTTCGTCGAGGCGGTGAAGGCCAAGGCGGTCGGCCAGGAGGTCGTCAAGTCGGTGACGCCCGGCCAGATGGTCGTCAAGATCGTCAACGACGAGCTCGTGCGCATGCTGGGCTCGGACGCCGAGCCGGTCGACCTCCACGCCAGCCCGCCAGTCGCCATTCTGATGGCAGGCCTGCAGGGCTCGGGCAAGACCACCACCACGGCCAAGATCGGCTACCGCCTCAAGAACCGGGACCGCAAAAAGGTTTTGATGGCGTCGCTCGACACGCGCCGTCCGGCGGCGCAAGAGCAGCTCCGGGTGCTGGGCGAGCAGACGCAGGTCGACACGCTTCCCATCGTCGCCGGTCAGGGGCCGGTGCAGATCGCCAAGCGGGCGCTCGATGCGGCGCGCCTTGGCGGCTACGACGTGGTGCTGCTCGATACCGCGGGCCGAACCTCGATCGACGAGGAGCTGATGCAGGAAGTCGCGGACATCAAGGCCGCGACCAACCCGCACGAGATCCTGCTCGTCGTCGACAGCCTGACCGGCCAGGACGCGGTCAACACCGCGAAGGCATTCGATGCACGCCTTGCCATCACGGGCACCGTATTGACGCGCGCCGACGGCGACGGCCGTGGCGGCGCGGCGCTGTCCATGCGCGCGGTCACGGGCAAGCCGATCAAGCTTATCGGCGTCGGCGAGAAGTGGGACGCGCTCGAGGATTTCGACCCGAAACGGATCGCAGGCCGCATCCTCGGCATGGGCGACATCGTCGGCCTCGTGGAGAAGGCGGCGCAGAACCTCGACATCGAGAAGGCGGCCAAGATCGCCGAGAAGATGAAGAAGGGCGTCTTCGATCTCGAGGATCTTGCCGAGCAGCTGGCGCAGATGGAGAAGATCGGCGGCGCCGGCGGTCTCATGAGCATGCTGCCCGGCGTCGGCAAGCTCAAGAGCCAGATCAACGAAGCCGGCATCAACAAGGACGTGAAGCGCCAGCGGGCCATCATCTCGTCGATGACGCCGAAGGAGCGGCGCAACCCCAAAGTCCTCGACGGCAAGAGGAAGCGGCGCATCGCGGCGGGCTCCGGCACCACGCCCGCCGACGTCAACAAGCTCCTCAAGATGCACATGGCGATGGCCGACATGATGAAGTCCATGGGCAAGAAGGGCGGGCTCATGAGCCGCATGATGGGCATGGGCGGCGGCGGACCTTCGGAAGCTGAGCTCGCGAAGATGCAACAGGAGCTCGCGGCCCTCGACCCCAAGGCGCTCGAGCAGCTGCCGGCCGATCTCAAGGACGCGCTGTCGGGCGCCAGGGGCGGAAGCGGCCTGTCGAAAGGATTGCCGGGTCTTGGCGGCGGGGCGCTCCCGAAGGGCCTTCCGGGCCTCGGCGGCGGGCCGCTGCTGCCGGGTCTCGGCGGACCGAAGTTCCCGGGGCTACCGGGGAAGAAAAAGTAGGCATCTCCCTCTCCCGATCGCTCTGCGCTTGCGATGGGGAGAGGGGCGGGGCGAGGGGCGGCCGCCAACGCGGTGCCTGCCGTCGCCCCTCACTCTAACCCTCTGCCCGTGATGGACGGGGAGAGGGAATGCGCAGTTGAAAACAAAAGGACGAAACGAAAATGGCAGTGAAACTCAGACTCTCGCGTGGCGGCGCCAAGAAGCGCCCCTACTACTACATCGTTGCCGCCAACAGCCAGTCGCCCCGCGACGGACGCTACATCGAGCAGATCGGCACCTTCGACCCGATGTTGAAGAAGGACGATCCCAATCGCGTGAAGCTCAACACCGAGCGTGCAGCGCACTGGCTGAAGTCGGGCGCGCAGCCGACCGATCGCGTGGCCCGCTTCCTCGATGCGAGCGGTCTCATGAAGCGCACGCCGGTCAAGAGCGTGGCCAAGGCGCAGCCGAAAAAGAAGGCCCAGGAGCGCGCTGCCGCCGCCGCCGAGAAGGCCGCCAAGGCCGCCGAGGCTGCGGGCTGAGTCACCCGCTCATTGCATCACGCTCTGACTGTGCCAGCCTACGAAACAAGAAAGGGGCCCCGCGCGGGGCCCCTTCGTCTTGCGTCATTGCCGTCAGGCGGTGCCTGATCACCAGAAGCTGAACAGCGCCGGCTTCTTGGCAGGTTTCATGCGGTTCGGCGGGGGAGCAGGGCGGGCGTAGCCGTAGGCACCCGGCTTTCCGGAGTAGTAGTAGCTGGTGCTGTAGCCATAGCCGTATCCCGGGCCGTAGTAATAGTAGTACTTGTTCGTGGGCTTCGGCTTGGGGCGCTTGACGATGCCGCCCTGGGGCTCGCCGCTCATCAAGACGATAAAGTCGGTCGCTTTGCCCGTCTCCTTGTGCGCCTCCTCGTCCGAGACGATGAGGGAGGAGCCGACCCAGGCGCTGGTCTTGAAACGCTCGACGACCTCGGGCGGCATGGTGATGCGGTCGAGGGCGGCCGAGGCGCTCGAGGCATCGGTCGGCACCGGATCCAGCGACACGTCACGGCGCGAGCGCTTGTCGGTGTAGGCAGCTGTGGCCATCGTAGAGCGGCGGGTCATCGTGACGGCAGTCCACTTCAGGTCATTGCCGCTGTCGCTGTAGCCGATGGCGGTGAAGACGTGGGTGCCGATCGGCCTGTCCGGGTCGGCGATGGTGACCGGAAGGTCGAGCACCGCCTCGTGCCCCTGGCGAACGTAGATGCGCTGAGACTTGCGGCTGACGAAGATCGAGACCGGGAAGGTCTTGCGCTGTGCATCGAGGGCCGCGGCCTCGGCCTCGGCGAGCTCGGCTGCGGCGGCAGCATAAGCGGCCTTGGCGGCTTCGACGGCGTCGTCGATCGGCTTGATCTTCGCGCGCTCCTCCTCGAGGCGGGTGTTCGCCTTGGCGAAGGCCATCAGCGCCCGGGTCTTGTCCTTCTCGAGTGCGGCGATGATCGAGGGTTTCGACGCCTTGGCCAGCTTCTTCTCGATGCGCGCAAGGTCCGCATCGGCCGACTTCTTGAAGCTCTCGGCCTTCACGAACGGCTTTGCCGTCTTGTTCCGGGCGGCGATCTTGGCGTCAAGGGAGCGCTTCAACTGCTCGGCGCTGGGCCTCAGCGCCTCGGCGGCGGCCGTCTTCGACTGGGCATCGGCCTTGAGGACGTCGAGCTCGGCCCGTCGGGCCGGCCATCGGGAGACGTCGGGCTCAAACACCGCCAGATCCTGGTACGATACGTTCGGCACCTCGTATGAGGCCTTGGTCAGAACCGCTCCGGCGGCGATGGGCCGGGGCTGCAACAGCACCGGGTGGCTGATCGGTACCGGACTCGTGTCGTCACGGGCGACGATCACGCGCATGCCGATGCGCGTCAGCGGGAAAATCTGAGAGGCGTAGCGCGTCGGAAGACGGACGCAGCCGTGGGAGGCGGGATAGCCCGGGAGCGCGCCTTCGTGCAGCGCGACGCCCGACCAGGTGATGCGCTGCATGAAGTGCATCGAGGCGCCGTCGTAGACGTTCGAATAGTGCTCGCGGTTCTTCTGCAGCACGCTGTAGATGCCAACCGGCGTCTCGTAGCCGGTCTGGCCGCTCGAGATCTTGGACCTGATGGAGTTGCCGTAGGCGTCGTAGAGCGAGATGCGCTGCTCGGCGAGCGAGGCGATCGCCATGACGGGCGCACCCTGCAGAGAAGGAGCGGCAACCGGCTCGGCTTGCTGCTGCTTGCGGCGACGCTCTGCGCTGGCCGGGTCGAGGGACCCGGTGATGGAGAGGGCCAGGAGCGCCGCCACGGCAAGCTTGCGGCCCTTAGGGGTGGTTTGATTGCGGATCATACTCGAGCCTCGGGTGATGGGATACGAAGCAAAATGCAACAAGCTGAGTTAACAATCTCCATCTAATTGGTTTCAATCGTTACATTTTTGCTGGTCAGCTGCAACCTTACAACGGGCCCTGGCGGCACAACTGTTGGTCCCGGTCCGAGGTATCACCGTACTGGTACTGAGGTAGAGCTGCCGAGGTCTATGCAAGACCGGCAGCATGCTTGCCCCGAGCGTAGGCCGCCGCGAGACGCCGGTCGAGAAAGAACTCCTTCGATACGCCAGGCCAGTCGGACTTGACGATGGCTGCCGCTCTGGCCGCGTCCTCAACCTGCCCCAACACGGCGTCCACAAGACTGATCGAAATCCGCAAACGCGGCCTTTCGATGAAGGCGGCGCCTTCGACCAGATAGCGAACGTGCAGAGCTGCGGCGATCTCTGCAAGCAAGCGCCTCGAGCGTCGATGCGCACGGGGCGTCGGAGCCGCCGTTGCCGTCGTATTCGCGCAACTTCTCGCGTAAGCGGCTGGCCTCGATGCGCACGACGGGATCGTGGTCCGG
>JAGVSR010000097.1 GCA_019137195.1 Alphaproteobacteria bacterium | reverse complement strand
TGTGACCGGACCGGTCGCGCTGGCCGGCCTCGACGAGGATACGACGGTCACGATCACCCGTGCCGACCTACTTGCCAACGTGACCGACATCGACACGGATGTCCTGACCGGCGTGCAGGTTGTCGGGCTGACGTCGTCGTCCGGCACCCTGGTCGAGGTCGTCGCCGGAGAGGAGTGGTCGTTCACGCCTGACCCGAACGACGACACGGCGGTGACGTTCGACTATTCGGTCACGTCGGATGGCGTGACGCTGGTGCCGCACGCGGCAACGCTCGACCTCCTGCCGGTGAACGACCCGCCGGACCCGACGACGTTGGGCAGCAACACGGTCGACGAGTTAGCGGGCGTGGGCACGGTCGTCGGCACATTGCTCTCGAGCGACCCCGAAGGCAACGCGTTGACCTTCGAGATCCTCGACACCGCGGGTGGCCGGTTCGCGCTGTCGGGCGATACGATCGTGGTCGTCGACGGCCTCGGCATCGACTTCGAGCAACAGGCCACCCATACGATCGAGGTGCGCACCACCGACAGTCTTGGCGCCTCGCGCGTCGATACGCTGAGCATCGCGGTCAACGACGTCGGTCCGGAAATCGCGAACGGTTCGGATGGAGCTGACAAACTGGTCGGCGGCGCGACCGACGACCAGTTCTTCGGTGCCGGTGGCAACGATACCTTCGATGGTGGCGGCGGCGCCGATTTCCTTTCCGGTGGCGCTGGAATCGATACTCTCTTCGGCAGCGGTGGCAACGACCGGCTCAACGGCGGCAGCTCAGCCGACCGGCTATTTGGTGGCGCGGGGGCCGACACGCTGGTCGGCGGAGCCGGCAACGACATCATGGATGGCGGCACGGGCAACGACCGCATCGATGTCTCGCAGGGCAACGACAGGATCGTGCTCGAGCCTGGCTTCGGCAACGACATCATTGTCGGCTTCGATGCCGCTGGAATAGGTGGCCAGGACCTCATCGACCTGAGGAGCCTTGGCATCACGGCGGCGAGCTTCACGTCCCGTGTCGACATCCAGGATATCGGCTCGTCCACCCTGGTCACCATTGCCGGCGAAGGCTCACTGCGGCTCGCAGGTGTCAGCGGCAACGGAACTGACCAAATCACGAGAACCGACTTCCTGCTCGCCTGAGACGGAGCCCCACGGACGATGCAAGTCCGGCACAAGACACAGCAGACGGAGTTTGCTTTGGCCAATTCCGTCTGCCAAAGTAAGAATAGGCTGATGCCAATTCGTTCTGACGGGAGGCCGATATGGCCCACCGCTTGAGTCCAGAGCATCTCGATCGCTTGCTCGACCTTGCCGGGCAGGCTCGCTCGGCGGCGTTGCCGAGCGAGGTCCGCGACGATGGACCAGCGGACTTGGGTCTCGTTTGGAACAGCAACCTCGATTTTTGGATTGAGCGTCTCGAGGAGGAGACGGCCTACGCCTGGACCTGGGAGCAGTACGTCACCGCCGCCTCGATGCTCAATCAAGCAGAGCATCAGCGTACGCTTCTCGCCGAGTTCATGGACAGCCTCGTGCAACCACCGGCCGGCGATGTTGCGGTGTCAGATGACGTGTCGGAGATCCCGCTGATCGCCTTCGCAGAGCTGCTGCGCGAGATCGAGCTGGCTCAGGATCGGCCGGCCGAGCTCGATACCCTCGAGGTCGAGCAGCAGGCCGATCCGCTGGCCGCGCCGGTATCCGCGAGCGATGCCGGCGACGATGTTGCCTCCGGAGGCCGCGAGCATGAGGCGAGGATCGGCGGCTCACGTGAAGGCATCTCCGAGCAGCTGCGCGCTGATCTCGCCGTCCAGGCGGGCCTGGCCACCCTCTATGGAGCGAGCGCCTGGGAGCAGTTGAACACGAGCTCTCTCTCGCCGCAAGACGAGACGGAGCATCTCGAGAACGCAAACCCATCGGTTGCCGGGCGTATGGCGGTCCCTGAGGCCGCAGGGGACCCCACTGCGATAGAGGTGACGGTCGCCGTGCCGTCCGAGGATGCACGCTACGTTCGCCTCGATGCCGGTGCCGTTTCGCCTGACGGTCCTGTCCCGGTCGGCAACGATCATGAGGCTGCCGCACCGGTTGCGTCCCACGCTAGCCGCGGTTCCCACTCCCACGTCGCCGTTGACCCTGGCGATGAGGATTTCGCCGACGTCGTCGCGGCCAGCGTCGTCGGCGTGCCTGTAGCCGGCTCTGTCCTGGTCGAGGCGCTGAGGGAGGCCGGTATCCGTCTGACCGGAACCGACGCCGGCGACGTTATCCTAGGCGGACTTGGCGACGATACGCTCGAGGGTGGTCCGGGCAATGACGTCGTCGTGGGCGGAGATGGCGACGACAAATTGTTTGGAGGCGCGGGCAACGACACGCTCGACGGCGGGGCGGGAGACGACACTTTGGACGGAGGCGCGGAGGACGACGCGCTCGATGGCGGCCCGGGCGACGACGTCCTCGTCGGCGGCACTGGCAACGACACCATCTTCGTCGATAGCGTCGGCGATTACGTCGAAGAATTGGTGGACGAGGGGACGGACACCGTCATCACGAACCTCTCCGTGTACACGCTGCCCGAGCACGTCGAGGTTTTGGTGCTCGTTTACGACGACGGCGCCGTTGCCGGAGGAAATAGCCTCGCCAACCTCATCGTCACCGGCGGCGGCAGCGATCGGCTTGCCGGAGGTGCTGGCGACGACACGCTGCTTGGCGGTGCCGGTGACGATGTGCTCGACGGCGGTGACGGCGCCGACCTCATGGTTGGGGGTCTCGGCAGTGACGTCATTATCGTCGCCGAAGCGGACGATGTTGTGGTCGAGTTGGCCGGCGAAGGCTGGGATACCGTCGTAACCAGCCTATCGGCGTATGCCTTGTCCGAGAACGTCGAGGTCTTGATGTACTCCGGCAACGGAGCGTTCGCTGGTGCCGGTAACGCTCGCGACAACCTGGTCGTCGGCGGCGACGGGGACGATGTGCTGTCCGGAGGCGCAGGCAACGACACCATCGACGGCGGCGGTGGCGACGATACGATCGACGGCGGGGACGGCGACGACGTGGTGCTGGATGCCAGCGGTAACGACTACGTCATGTTCACCCGCGGTGCCGACACCATCGTCCTCCGACCGGGCTTCGGCAACGACACGATCATCGGCTTCGACGCCGAGTCGTCCGGCTACGGGCGCGGCGACCAGATTGACGTATCGGCCTACAGGTTCACGCCGGACGCTCTCGGAACGGACATTCTTCTCGTTTACGACGGCGACGCGACGGTCGTGAAGATCGGGGCCGACAGCCTTAGACTGGTGCTGGTCGACGTGTCGTCCGTCGGCAAGAACGACTTCATCTTCTCTTGAGCCGCTTGCTGAGGGCTGCCGGGGGAACGGAGAGTTTCAGCAGAACGCCGGCCGGGCGGTTGGCGAGTTCCGAGTAGGGTGCCGTGATGCGCAAGCAGAAGTCTTTCGTAAGAGAGTCGATCGGCTCTCTCGGCCTCGTCGCCGGAGCAATGGTCGCCATTTCCGGCGTTGCCAATGTCCTGGCACTGACCGGGTCGTTCTACATGTTGCAGGTCTACGACCGCGTGCTGGCGAGCCACAGCATTTCCACACTCATGGCGCTGTCGGTGTTGGCGTTCGGCCTCTACATCTTCCAGGGTGCGCTCGAGCTCATCCGCTCGCAGGTGCTCGTGCGCCTGGGGGCGCGGCTGGATCATCTGCTCGTCGCGCCGGCCCATCGGGCTGCCTTGAAGCTGTCGCTGATCGGCAGGTCGGGCGCGGAGGCCCATCAGCCGCTGCGCGATGTGGAGACGATCCGGGGGTTCCTGTCCGGTCAGGGACCGGTGGCAATTATCGATATGCCGTGGATGCCGCTGTTCCTGGGCTTCGTGTTCCTGCTCCATCCCCTGCTCGGCTGGGTAACGACCGCCGGCGCTCTCGTCCTGATCGGCATGACGCTCTGGACCGAGCATAGGACCCGGGCGCCGACTCAGGCGCTCGTCCAGTCGGCAAGCCGGCGCCAATCGCTGCTAGAGGCGTCCACGCGCAATGCCGAGGTTCTCGAAGCGATGGGGTTCGCCGGCCGCGCGCTCGCCCGGTTTGCCGATGCGAACTCTGAGCACCTTCGCCAACAGCAGACACTCGTCGATCTCACCAGCGGCTTCTCCGGTGCGTCTCGCGTGATCCGACTCGTGCTCCAGTCGGCCCTTCTCGGACTCGGTGCCTTTCTCACCATCCAGGGTGAGATGTCCGCAGGCGCCATCATCGCCTGCTCGATCGCGGCTTCCCGCGCCTACGCGCCGATAGAGGTAGCCATCGCCAACTGGAAGGGTTTCGTGGCCGCACGCCAGGCCGCAACCCGGCTCGATCAATCGCTGGCGACGCTGATCTCTGAGGCTCCGGAGCCGCTCGAGCTGCCGCCGCCCGTGAAGTCGCTCTCGGTGGAAGGCATCACCGTAGCCGCCGCGGGCAGTCAGCGCGCCGTCGTTCACAACCTGAGCTTCACCGTCGAGGCCGGCGAGGCAATCGCGGTCATCGGCCAGAGCGCGGCCGGCAAGTCGTCGTTGGCGCGCGCCCTGGTTGGAGTGTGGGAGCCGATGCGAGGAGCCGTCCGTCTCGATGGCGCGACGCTCGGTAGCTGGTCGCGCGAGCGGCTCGGCCGTCACATCGGCTATCTTCCGCAGGACGTGGAGTTGTTCGACGGCACCATCACCGAGAACATTTCCCGCTTCGAGGACAAGCCGGACAGCAAGGCTGTTATTGCCGCGGCCGCAGCGGCCGGCGTCCACGAGATGATCCTGCGCCTGCCCGACGGCTACGAGACGCGCCTCGGCGAGCGCGGCCAGGCGCTCTCGGCCGGCCAGCGCCAGCGCATCGCACTCGCTCGCGCCCTATACCGTGATCCGTTTCTCGTCGTTCTCGACGAGCCTAACTCCAATCTCGATGCCGAGGGCGAGGACGCGTTGGCCAAGGCCATCGAGAGCATCCGCGCCCGCAGGGGCATCGCCATCGTCATCGCCCACCGCTCCGGTATCCTGAGTGCGGTCGACAAGGTGGCGGTGATGGGCAATGGCCAGCTGACCGCATTCGGGCCTCGCGAAGAGGTTCTGCGCAAGGCGGTTCGTTCGCCTCCGCAGCCGTCCAGGCTCGCGGCCGCCGCTCCACGAGGCTGACGCGACGACAGGGACAGATGACGGCACCAGGATCATCGGAGGTACGCAATATGTCGGCCGGACAGGACAACGAGGCAAAATCTGCCCCCAGCAACTTCGAGCAGAGTCTGAACCGCCGCATTGCCGCCGGGCTGGGTATCGTCGTGACCCTGACCGCAGCCGTTGTCGGCTGGGCCGCCAACTCGACGCTATCGAGCGCCGTCATCGCTCCGGGTCAGGTCGTCGTCGAGGGCAGCCTCAAGAAGGTGCAGCATCTTCAGGGCGGCGTCGTCGGAGAGATCCTGGTCAAGAACGGAGACAATGTTGCCGCCGGCGACCTGCTTCTGAAGCTCGACGATACCCAGACCCGAGCGAGCCTCGGCATCGTCACCGCCCAGCTCATCGAGCTCAAGGGTCGTGCGGCAAGGCTGACCGCGATCCGAGACGACGCGCAGAGCATCGCGTTCACAGACGGTTTCGAGCACTCCGGTCCGGAGGCCAGACGTGTGATGCAAGGTGAGACGCGCCTGTTCGAGGTTTTGCGCAAGACTGCCGAGGGCAAGAAGGACCAGCTCAGAGAACGCATCGGTCAGCTCCGACACGAGACCAAGGGGCTCGAGAAGCAGGAGGCGGCCAAGGCGAGGGAGCAGGAGCTCATCGCCAAGGAGCTCGCGCGCCTGCGCCAACTCCATGAGAAGCAGCTCGTTCCGCAGACACGCCTCCTCGCCATGGAGCGGGACGAGACCCGCATCGAGGGTGAGCATGGCACTCTGCTGGCACAGATAGCGCGCACATCGGGCCAGATAAGCGAGACCGAGCTGCAGATTCTCGATCTCGGTGCCACCGCGGTCTCCGACGCCCAGAAGGAGCTGCGCGAGGTCGAGGCACGCATCGCCGAGCTGGAGGAGCGTCGCATCGCCGGCGAGGACACCCTGCGCCGAGTCGAGCTTCGCGCGCCACGCGCTGGGATCGTGCATGAGCTCGCCGCCAACACGGTCGGCGGCGTCATCGGACCGGGTGATACCGTTCTGTCGATCGTTCCAAGCGACGACAAGCGGTCGATCGAGGTTCGGCTCAATCCAACCGACATTGACCAGATCACGGTGGGACAGAAGGCGCGCCTGCGCTTCTCCGCATTCAACCAGCGCACGACGCCCGAGCTCGACGGGCGCATCGAGCGCGTTGCTGCGGAGTTGAGCCACGACCGGGAGCGAGGCTTGAGCTACTACACTGCCCGCGTCGAGGTAGCCGAGGCCGAGATCGCGAAGCTTGAAGGCAAGGTGCTCGTGCCCGGAATGCCGGTCGAGACCTACATTCAGACCGGCGATCGCACCGCGCTGTCATATCTGACCAAGCCGTTCACCGACCAGGTGGCTCGCGCCTTCAAGGAGGAATAGGGGCCGCGGGTGATCTGGCGAACCTGGGCCGGGACCGCGGTTTCACTTCACCTTGGCCCCGCGTCCATCCCCTCGCAGCTGCGCCTCTCCCTTGCGCGGGGTGACTGGGCCGCGCCCTCAATTGGGATGCCCCGTCGAAGCGAGGGACTTTGGCACCCTCGTGGAAGCAAGGACTTGCAAACCTATTCGGCTGGCAAGTCCTCGCGGCGAACCGCTGGGTCGACATCACCGCGCCATCGGCGCCGGTGAGCCTCGAAACGCCCGATGGCGTCGTCGAGGCGCTTGACCGCTGCGAAGGCACAGAATTGCAGCGAGCGCGGTCGTATTCCTGTCTATGCCTTGGGGAGAGGGCAGGGAGAGGGGTTACAATATCGCCGAGACTCGCTCTAGAGTGCGAAGCGCGCATGTGTAGGACGTATCGATAGGCTGCAGCCTCATTGAGCCGCTGCAACTCGGGCCCGCACCGGGACAGCTCGGCGGTTGCCTATGACATCAGACGCGCAAGGAGCTCCGCCCGCGTGACCTTGACCCGATCCGTCCTCGTCCTCGTTTCCCTCTTGCTCGCGACCGAAGCGGCGGATGCCGCGGCGCGCCGCTATCGCTGGCTGGCGCCGGTCGAGATTGCCGAAGGCAAGGGATGCTACTGGGAGCGCGGACGCGAGTTTTGCGGCGCCTATTGCTACTATGAGGTCAACGGCAAGCGCTATTGCCGCGAGCGGCTTCGCGACGCCCACTCGCAGGCCCCATTCGAGGTGCCGGTTCCTGACGAGCGGCTGAAGTAGGGAGTGGCCGGCCGCGACTGGAGAGCGGTCGGCTCAGCGATCCATCTCCCACTCACTTCCAAGACTCCCCCAACCTGCACTCTACAACATGTCCGTCAGCACGGCGGCAGCTCCGCGGCATCCGTCTCCTCGAACTCCGGCACCTGCCACGCCTCGCTATGATGCCACTGCCGAATGACGTAGTTCCGGCCGCGCAGCTCCGGGAATTCCGCAACAGCCATGGTCGCGTATTGCACGCCGGACGGCATGCGGGCGAGGGCATGGATGGCAAAGGCGCGCGCCTCCGAACGCACCCTGGGGAGGCCAGGACCGGCGGCGCTCTTGAGCAAATCGGCTGCCTTCTCCGGATCGATGCCGTTTAGCCTCGATGTGACGGTCAGGTAGGATCTCGCGCCACGAGCAATCTCGGCGGGAAGGCCAAGCACCTGCTCCAGTTCCTCGACTGTGTCGAACGGCGCGTTCTTGGGCTTTAGCCGGCCTACTGCGAGATAGGCCGCCTCTTCCGCGCCGTCGGCGCGCGGCTCCCGGTCCCCGTCGCGATAATCGAGAATCCGCTGCGCGTAGCTGCGCGCCGTCTCGGGTCCGGTGCCGAGCGCCACGAACAGCGCCACGAGCGCCGGCTCGCCGGCCGCGTTGAGATCGACCTTTCCGGCCTCGTCCTCGATGCGAATCGCGAGCCGCGCGCCACCGTCGAAGACACACAGCCTTGTTTCACCGTCAGCCGCAAAGCGGGGCGAGGCAGGCAGTGCCGCCTTGGACCCCATGAGCGAGAGCAGTGCGAGATTGACCCCGGCATCCGCCAGTGCCTCGGCCGCGGCAAGCTCGGCGTGCCCTGCCGTCGTGCGGATCTTGGCCCGTGTCATGGCCGCAAAGCCGGCAGCCATCAGCGACAGGACGATGATGGCCCACAACACCATGACGAGGATGAAGCCTCGCTCGCGGTTCACTGCGCCGGTACGTCGTCGAGCCATCGCCCGCTTGACCTTGAGCCAGGGCCCCCCGCAAGGGCCGGATAGGGGCCTCAGCGCGTGATGCGGTCGAGCGTCTCCCTGTGATCGGGTGGCGTCCCGCGCTGCGGCCGTGTATTGAAGTTCATTCTATCGCGGAACTCGGCGGCGATCATGCCCATCTGCTCCTTATCCTTCACGATGTGAGGCGTGATGGCGATCAGGAGCTCGGTACGGGCGATCACGTCGTCCTTGTTCTTGAACGCATTGCCGATCACCGGGATGTCGCCGACGAGCGGCACTTGCTGGCGTGTGCGGGTCGCTCGGTCCTGCATGAGGCCGGCAAGCACCACGCTGCCGCCGTCGTTAACGGCGACCGTCGTCTTGATGCGCCGCTGCTGGATGGTCGGGCTATCGATGGTCGAGGATGTCGTCGCCTTGGCGTCTGAGACCTCCTGGTCGATGTCGAGCAGCACGCGCCCATCGGAGGAGACCCGCGGCGTAATGTTGAGCAGCACGCCCGTGTGCCGGAAGTCGATCGAGTTGACGATCGGCGCGTCCGGATTGTCGACCGTCACCACCGATTTGGTTGCCACCGGCACCTCGTCGCCAATCTGCAGCACGGCCTTCTTGTTGTTCAAGACCATGAGCGACGGAGAGGCGACGATGTTGACGTTGGTCACGTCCGAGAGCGCGTTGAGGACCACCCGCGCGTTCGGAATGTTGAGGAAATAGGAAAACCCGGCGAACGTGGGCGCAATCGGCGCCAAGGCTCCACCGCCGGCGAGTGCGTCCGTCAGTCGAAACTCGTTGCCGCCCTTCTCGAAGAACCATCGCAGCCCGAACTTGAGGTCGTCGTTGAGCGTCACCTCTGCGATCGTGGCCTCGAGCAGGAGTTGCGAGGGAATGACGTCGATCTGCGACAGGATCTGCTTGATCCGCTTCCACTCGGACGGCGTGGCCGTCACGATCAGAGCGTTGTTGGCCTCGTCCGAGACGACCGTGACACCGTCCTGCCGGTCGTCGAGTGGCGGCCTCGCGAGCATGGCAGCTGGCGCCTGTGCTTGCAGGGAGCCGGTCACGGTCTCCGTCGGCAGCAGCGCAGAGTTGCCGGTCGCAGGATCGATCGATGGCACCGGGGCGGTGCCCATCGGCGGTTGTGCGGGTTGGGCGGCCGTTGCCGTTCCGACCGCCGGCCCTGCAATCGTACCCGCTGTAGCCGCGCCGGCCGAGGGCGGCCTGGCGCCGGTCATCCAGTCCCGCGGCATCGACGGATCGGCCGTGTCCGATACGCCGAACGGACCGTCGACGGTGGGACCGGCAGCTCCGAGCGTGGCGGTGTCGCGCGGCGCGTTACCCCGCACGCCATCGCGCACGCCATAGACCTTCATCAGCACCGCCGCCAGCTCCTGCACCGGCCGGTACTGCACGGCGTAGACATAGGCCCGCCGCTCCGTCGCCTCGCCGGCGAGGTCGATACGCTTGATCCACACCTCCGCCTTCTTGAGGTACTCCGGTCGCGACGAGATCACGACGATTGCCTTCATGCGTGCATTGGGAACGAAGCGCACGATGCCTTTCGACGGGCTGTCGCGGTCGTTGGCGAAGATCGTATCGAGCTCCTGCGCGATGGCCTCCGGGTCCGACGTCTCGATCGGGAAGATGCCGAAGCTCATGTTTCGCATCCAGTCGACGTCGAACGCGCCGATGGTCTCGACCATGGCCGAAAGCTCGGCCCTGCTCCCGGTGAGGACGAGGAGGTTGCGGGCACTGTCGACGCGCGAGACCGCGTTTTGCGGTGCGACCGACTTCAGGATGCGCTCCATCTCGGACGCCGCCACGTATCTGAGCGACACCACCTCCGTCGAGACTCCCGGTGCCCTGGGCCCCGGCGTTCCGCGGGTAGCGATCGGTTTGCCGGCCGCGTACGCTTCCTCGCGCGAAACGACGCGGTAGCTGTTGTCCCCGGCCAGGATTGCCGCGCCATTGTCGGCCAGGACCTGCTCGAAGATCTCGAGTATGCTGTCCTTCGACACCGGGCGCGCCGTTTGCAGCGTGACCGAGCCCTGCACTTTGTCACTGACGATGTAATTGGCGCCGAGCACGTCGCCGAGCACCGCCTTTGCGGCCTCGGGTATGCTCGCCCCGACGAGATTGAGCGTGACGCCCTCGCTGTTGACGGAGCTCGTTGCCCGCGACGGCTGCGTCCGCGTCGGCTGTGTGTAGTCGGCCTCGCCCGGATAGACTTGCTTTTCCCCGGCGCCCGGCATGGCCGGGTCGCCGAGCGGCACTCCGCCCGGCCTCTCGATCGCGCCGGTCTGAACGGCGGACGATCCGATCGGGACCGGTAGCGTCAGCTGCTCCGAAGGTAGCGCGCAGCCCGCAGCAGCCACCACGACGAGCAACAGAAATCCGCGCGCGGCTGCGAGGCAGCGCGACGGTGAGAGCCTTGGCCGTGTGGTCGCCGGAGATGCCATACGGCTTTCCGAAAGCCTCCAGTGTTGCTGATGCACGCAGATTGCAGGCGCTCGCGGGGACGCGCACACGGCGCGGGGAAACAGGGCCTCGATTCGGCCTTTGGTGTCGAGTTGCGGGAGCCGTGTCGCGTAGCAGGCGCGGGACTTCTCCACATCGGCAAGGCAGCCGTGGCATCTGGTGCAGGCTCGTTCCGGCCCTCGTCCTGTGGACGATCGGCGATGGGTGGCTTGACACGGGCTGCAAACCAGTGGCGGCGAATGCGCCGATTGCTGTTGCGAGTTGGGCTTCAGAGCAACCGCAGCGCCCGGAAGCTCGTGTGGCTCGTCTTCCCGACAATGATGTGGTCATGGACGACCACGCCAAGAGGGCGCGCCGCGTCTACGATGAGCTTCGTCATGTCGATGTCGGCTCGCGACGGCGTCGGATCTCCCGACGGATGATTATGCACGAGTACGATCGCGGTTGCGTGAAGCTCGAGCGCACGCTTGACGACCTCGCGCACATAGACCGGCGTATGATCGATTGTGCCCTGCCCCTGGACCTCGTCCGCGATCAGCCGGTTCTTCTTGTCGAGGAACAGAATGCGGAACTGCTCTCGCGTGGCGAACCCCTGCGCCGCCTTGAGGTAGCTCAAAACCTCGTTCCAGGATCCGAGCAGCGGCCGATCGGCGATCTCCGCCTTGGCTAGTCGCAAGGAAGCCGCACGCACGAGAGCGAGAAGTGTGATGACGCTCTCCCCCGCATCCTTGACCTCACGGACCTGGCCGTCGGGCGCGTTCAGAACCTCTGCGAACGAGCCGAACCGGGCGATCAGGCGCTTGGCCAGATCCTTGGTGTCACGCCGCGGCAGCGCGTAGAAGAGCAGCAGCTCGAGCAGCTCGTAATCCGGTAGCGCATCCATACCGCCCTTGCGGAAACGCTCGCGCAGTCGCTCGCGGTGGCCCTGGTGCAGCGGCGCGGGAGCTTCGAAGAGACCGGGCTGTCTCGTCGCTCCGCTGTCCCCGTCACGTTCGTCCGCCGCGGCCATGAAGACGCTCTTGTCTGCGCTCCGACCGCTCTCAGCTTGCTCGGATGAGGGGGCCGTCGAGCCCGGCCGGCGAGCGTGTGAAGACCTCGCATCCCGTCTCGGTCACGCCGACCGTATGCTCGAACTGTGCCGACAGCTCGCGGTCGCGTGTCACCGCCGTCCATCCGTCGGCGAGGACTTTGACGCCGTCGCGGCCGAGGTTGATCATCGGTTCGATGGTGAACAGCATGCCCGGCTTCAAGACGCTGCCCGCGCCCTCGCCGTCGTCGCAGTAGTGCAGGATGTTCGGCCGGTCGTGGAATACGCGTCCTAGACCGTGGCCGCAGAAGTCTCGCACGACGCTGCAGCGCTGCGCCTCGGCGTACGTCTGGATAGCGCGTCCGATATCGCCCGTCGTATTGCCGGGCTTGACGGCCAGAATGCCGAGCTCCAGGCACTGGAACGTCACCTCGATGAGACGCTCGGCGCGGCGGCTGATATCGCCGACCGCGAACATGCGGCTGGTGTCGCCGTGCCAGCCGTCGACGATCAGCGTCACGTCGATGTTGACGATGTCACCCTTGGCGAGCTTCTTGTCGCCCGGAATGCCGTGACAGACGACGTGATTGAAAGAGGTGCAGATGGCCCGCGGGAAGCCGCGGTAGAAGAGCGGAGCCGGCAGCGCCTTGTGGTCGAGCGCGAACGCGAGCACACGCTCGTCGAGCTCGGCCGTCGTTACGCCGGGTTTCACGTAGGGAACGAGCATGTCGAGGGCTTCGGCTGCCAGCCGTCCGGCCTTGCGCATGCCCTCGAACGCTTCGGGACCGTGACGCTTGATGTCCCTGTCGGCCAGGGCGGCCCGCTTGAGCTCGACGTTGGACATGATTGCTCCCGCTCTTACCGGTTCTGTCGCGTGATCGGCGATGCCTCTGCATAGAGGTCGAGAGGAGCCCGCCGACCGACCAGAAACAAACGTGGTGGCACGGGACCATACTTCAATTGAGACGCGCTGTCCCGGTGCCGTTTGGTGGTCGAAAAACGAAAACGGCGGCCGTCGGTCGGCCGCCGTCCCGATGATGCCGCGACGCAGGCGGCTGGCTTATTTCGCTTCCTCGGCCGGCACCTCGCCGGCCGTCGCCTCGGCGATCAGGCGCTGGGCCTGCTCGATCCAGCCCTCGCGCTCGATGCGGCCCTGGAGGTTGAGCGTGTCGTCCAGGTTGGCGATGTCCTCGTCCGAGAGGTTCGCAATCTGCTCGAGCTTGATGCAGTTGAGCTGCTTCAGGCGCCCGAACAGGTCGGCGTCGATGCCCTTGATCTGCGTCAGATCCTCGGCCTCGCCCTTCGGCTTCTTGAAGCCCTTCCAGGCGGCATTGAGGCGGCGGGCACGGGCGTCCGTGCGCTCGAAGATGCGGGCAGCCTTACCGCGGCGGCCACGCAGGTAATAAAGCTTGGCGCGGCGTACACGGCCGCGGCGGACGACCTCGATCTCGGCGATGAACGGCGAGTAGATGGGGAATACGCGCTCTACGCCCTCGCCGTACGAGATCTTGCGGACCGTGAAGCTCTCGTTGAGGCCGGCGCCGGAGCGGGCGATGACGACGCCCTCGTAGGCCTGGAGGCGCTCGGTGGCCTGCTTGGGAGCGGCCTTCTTCTTCTTGTCCTTGGGGTCGGCCTCCGCGACCTCGACCACCCGCACCATGACGCGGACCGTGTCGCCGGGGCCGAACTCGGGGACGCCACGCTTCACGAGCACGGCATTCATCTGCTCGCGCTCGAGCTCTTGAATGATGTTCATTTTCGTTCCTTTTTGCTTATTTTTCAATGCAGAGGAGCGGTCGGCTCAGCCAAAAAGCCAAGCGCCAGCCGTTCGTGCGGCCCTTACAGGCAACCCTTCGAGGGGAATTGGTTGGGGCGCTCATACCGGAAACCCGCTCAACTGTCGAGTAGGGGTTGCGTTTTCAGGCCGTTCTTTTGGCCGCAATCGTCGCCGATCCTCCGGCTACTGCCCGATCGCCTCGGGCGCTGCCAGCCCGAAATCCGGCGGCACCGAAAGATCGAGCGTCGGCGCCCCGGGCCCGGCTTTGTCGGGCGCAGGCGCGCCCTCGATGGCCGGCGGGTAGGGCGGCAGGGCGATCGCTCCAGCTTTCGTCGTGCTCGCGTCGGTGCTCACCGGAGCCGGAGCAGCCGGTGGGACTGGAACGGGTGCGGCGGCGGCGGGAGCATCGTGAGGTACGACCGGCTTCGTCTTGATCACGAGCCAGGGCATCGTCATCACGAGGGCCACCATAAGGACCTGAATCCCGACATAGGGCACCGCACCCCAGTAGATCTGGGCCGTCGTCACGGGCTCCATCGGCTTGTCGGTCACCTTGTCGACGTAGGCTGTCTTCGGCGCCACCGAGCGCAGGTAGAAGAGTGCGAACCCGAACGGCGGATGCATGAAGCTCGTCTGCATGTTGATGGCGAGCAGCACGCCGAACCAGATCACGAACGGCGATACGTCTGCAACGACCTCCTTGAGGGCCCCCGAGCTGTCGGCAGTCGTCACCACGGCGAGCCCCAGGCTCTTGGCGATCGCGACTGCCTCCGGCGCAGTTCTGAAGATCGCCTCGGCCGCCGGCTTCAAGAGCGGAACGATAATGAACGCGAGCTCGAAGAAGTCCAGGAAGAAGGCGAGCAGGAACACCGTCGCGTTGATGACGATGAGAAAGCCGTACATGCCACCCGGCAGAGCGGTCAGCAGGTGCTCCACCCACACGTGCCCGTTCACCCCGTAGAACGTGAGCGAGAAGATGCGCGCCCCGATTAGGATGAAGAGTACGAACGCCGACAGCTTGGCCGTGCTCTCGGCCGCCTGACGCACGATCTCGACGTTGAAGCGGGCGGGATTGCCGTCGAGCCTACGCTTGATGGCGGCAAGAAGCAGCGCGCCGACTGCGCCCATGGCGCCGCCTTCGGTCGGTGAGGCGATGCCGACCAGGATCGTGCCGAGCACCAGGAAGATGAGGAGCAGCGGCGGCACCATGACGAACGTCACCCGCTCGGCGAGCGGCGACAGGAAGCCGCGCTGGCCGGTTAGCGCCAGGAGATGGTTCACGAGCGCGATACCGAGCGCGACCGCGATTCCCGCCGCCATTGCCACGATGAAGAAGTCGATCCCGCGGTAGGGCAGCTCTCGCGTCATCGCCCAGCCGGCCAGTCCGGACAGCGCGGTGACTGCGAAGAACGACGGCAGCCCGCGCGCGCCGTCGGGCTTGCGGTAGCCGATGCTCTCGGGTGGAAGCCCAGGCGCTGCCGCCGGCCAGATGGTCGAGACGACGTACACGTAGAGCGCATAGAGGCCCGCCAGTACGAGTCCCGGAAGCACGGCGCCCTTGTACATGTCGTCCACCGAGCGCCCGAGCTGATCGGCGAGCACGATCAGAACGAGCGACGGTGGGATGATCTGTGCCAGCGTGCCCGAGGCAGCGATGGTGCCGGCTGCGAGCCGTCGATCGTAGCCGTAGCGCAGCATGATGGGCAGCGAGATCAGGCCCATCGAGATCACGGACGCCGCCACGACGCCCGTCGTCGCCGCGAGCAGCGCGCCGACGAAGATGACAGCGTAGGCGAGCCCCCCGCGCATGGTGCCGAACAGCTGCCCAATGGTGTCGAGCAGGTCCTCCGCCATGCCGGATCGCTCGAGGATGAGACCCATGAAGGTGAAGAACGGTATGGCGAGCAGCGTCTCGTTTCTCATCACCTCGTAGATGCGGCCAGGCATCGATTGCAGGAGCGCCCACGACAGGTGGATGGTGCCCTCCGAGTAGGGCGCCAGCTCGACGCCGGCGACGAAGAACATGAGCCCCACGGCGCCGAGTGAGAACGCGACCGGGTAGCCGAGGAGCAGCACGACCACCAGCGCCGCGAACATGATCGGCGCGAGATTCTGTGCGATGAGCGCGGCCATGCGTCCAAGGTCCCCCTGCTCGCGCCGACCCCGGGATGGAAGAGCTGGCGACGGTCCATTGCGTTAGCACGGCTCCGCCGCTCGCCCAATCGTCTCGCAACCGAATTGGCCGCTTGCTGGGATCCGCCACTTCCTCTGGGCAGTTGCCGGCGCAGCCAGGGTTGACGATGTCATGCTCGACGGTCTGCCTCTCCGGGTGTGACGCTGGCCGGCTCGGGTACCCAGCCTCTACCCTGCCCCTTTCCTTGGGGGAGTAGAGTTCAGCTCCGGCGCGCCAGCCAGTCGCCGATTCCGGGCGGCAGAACCCGCTTGCCGATGGCCGCGAACCAGGTCGGCGCCGTCACGTAATAGCGCCGGCGGGGCCGCGGGCTCTCGACCGCATGAACGAGCCTCGCCGCCACCGCTTCCGGTTCGTGCTTGAAAGTCGAGGCCCCGCCCCGCTCCATGGCCGCGAGTCGCGCCCGGTATGTTGCCGCGTGCGGCGACGCCTCCATATCGACGGTCGCCTTGAGGTTCGCGAGCGCGTGCTCCACGAACCGCGTCCGGATCGGGCCCGGCTCGATGAGCGAGATGTAGATTTCCGTGCCGTGAAGCTCGTGTCGCATGGCATCGGAAAGCGCCTCGAGCGCGAACTTGGACGCACAATAGGCGCCGCGCCACGGCGTCGCGACGAGGCCAAGCACCGACGAGCACTGCACGATGCGTCCCGCCCCGTTGCGCCGCATCGCGGGCAGAACGCGGCGCACGAGTTCGTGCTGGCTGACGAGGTTGACTTCGAGTTGCCGCCTGAGAACGTCGCTCGATAGATCCTCGACCGCGCCGACCTGCCCGTAAGCAGCATTGTTGAAGAGGGCGAAAAGCTTTCCCTGGGTACGTCCGAGCGCATCCTCGGCACACGCAGCGACCGAGTTCGCGTCCGCCATTTCGAGAAAAAGCGCTTCCACCCCCACGTCGTTCTCGAGCATGGCGAGATCGGCGTCGGCGCGCGCCGTCGCCAGCACCCGCCAGCCGCGCGCCTTCATGACTTTGGCCGAAGCGAGCCCGATGCCGGACGAGCAGCCGGTAATGAGAATAGAGCGCTCGGTCATGGGGTCTCCATCCTGTAGCTCACGGCGGCGCGACGCCCTTGGTGCTCGATGCCCCTTCCTTTTGAGGGGAAGGTGCAGGGCTGGAAGCGCCTCGGCGGCGGTTGGCACCGATCGCCGCTCCTCCGAGCCCCGTGCGCCGCCGCGCGTGCCGCTCAGCTCCGTCGCAACCCGGAAATCAGCGCCCAGGCCGCCACGGTAACGAGCACGAGCAAGGCGAGCATGCGCGGCGAGCCGTAGGGAATGGGTACGTCGAGTGCTTGCTCGATCATGCCGGCTAGGAACGCCGATCCTAGAAAGCCGATGAAGAGCGCGGCCGTCGAGCGCCAGATCGCGCCGAGCAGGCGATCGAAAAGCAGCGGCCCCGGCGTCGCGGGATCGTTCGCCGTCGCGCGAAACGCTCGCTCGCCAGGCCGGCTGACGACCGACGCTCTCGCTCGCTCGCCAGACGGCGGCATCGGAGCGGACTGCCGCCCTGTCCGCGTTCTGAGCCAATCGAGAACGAGCGCGACGGCGAGTGCGATGCCGAAGTGCGAGGTGAAATCGGGCATGATCGTCCCCAGTGTGCTGCAGCCAGAGCCTGCGGCGGGCGAACGACCGCCAACGCGCTCGATGCGAGCGGTCCGCGTATCTGGCACTGGACGGCCGGCGGCGCAACCGCCGCTCTGGATTGCCGCCCGTGTCTCCGCGCCGTTCGGGCCCTGCCGCCCTCGCTCCGGCACCAGGGGAGACGGCACGCGTCGCTCGTTGCATCCGTCGGCTCAAGGCGGGCAGACGACCGCCGGGCGCGCTACATCTCCGCGTAGTTCGGGCCCCCGCCGCCTTCGGGGCAGGTCCAGGTGATGTTCTGCGATGGATCCTTGATATCGCACGTCTTGCAGTGGACGCAGTTCTGCGCGTTGATCTGGAACCGCGGATGACCCTTCTCGTCCTCGACGATCTCGTAGACGCCGGCCGGGCAGTAGCGCTGCGCCGGCTCGTCCCATTCGGGCAGGTTGTGATCGATCGGGATCGAGGGATCGGCCAGCCGCAGGTGGACAGGCTGGTCCTCCTCGTGGTTGGTGGCCGAGAACGACACGTTGGTGAGCTTGTCGAACGTGAGCTTGCCGTCGGGCTTCGGGTAGTCGATCGGATCGACGCGCCGCGCCTTCTCGAGCGTCGCATGGTCGGGCTTGCCGTGGCGCCACGTGCCGAACGGCGACCAGCCGGCAAAGAGCGTACGCATCCACATATCGACGCCGCCGAGCGGGATGCCGAGCGCCGTGCCGAGCCTCGACCACATCGGCTTCGAGTTGCGCACCTTCTTCAAGTCGCGGCCGATTGCGCCCTCGCGCACGCGCTGCTCGTACGCCGTGTGCTCGTCGTGCTCACGGTTTGCCCCGAGCGCCTCGAAGACCGACTCCGCCGCCTCGATGCCCGACAGGATGGCATTGTGGCTGCCCTTGATGCGAGGCACGTTGAGGAGTCCCGCTGAGCAGCCGAGCAGCGCTCCACCCGGGAACGTGAGCTTCGGCATCGACTGCCAGCCGCCTTCGGTGATCGCGCGCGCCCCGTAGGCGATGCGACGGCCGCCTTCGAGCACGCCACGGATCGCCTCGTGCGTCTTGAAGCGCTGGAACTCGTCGTAGGGCGAGATGTAGGGGTTGTGGTAGTTGAGATGCACGACGAAGCCGACCGCCACCAGGTTCTTGCCGTAGTGGTAGAGGAACGATCCGCCGCCCGTCCGGTTATCGAGCGGCCAGCCGAACGAGTGCTGCACCAGTCCGGGCTGGTGCTTCCCGGGCGCCACCTCCCACAGCTCCTTGATTCCGATGCCGAACTTCTGCGGCTCCCGGCCCTGGTCGAGGCCGTAGCGCTTGATGAGCGTCTTGGCGAGCGACCCGCGCGCGCCTTCGGCGATGAGCGTGTACTTGCCGCGAAGCTCCATGCCGCGCGTGAAGCTGTCCTTGGGCTTTCCGTCGCGCCCGACGCCCATGTCGCCCGTCGCCACGCCGACCACGTTGCCCGTCGCGTCGTAGAGCACCTCGGTTGCCGCGAACCCGGGATAGATCTCGACGCCTGCCTCGGCTGCCTGCTCGCCGAGCCAGCGCGTGACCTGACCGAGAGAGACGATGTAGCACCCGTGGTTGCTCATGAGGGGCGGCATCAGAATGGCCGGCAGGCTCATCTCGCCCGCGGGTCCGAGCACCAGGAATCGGTCCTTCTTCACCTCGGTCTCGATCGGCGCGCCCTTGGCCTTCCAGTCGGGGATGAGGCGGTTGATGCCGACGGGATCGATGACCGCGCCGGAAAGGATGTGCGCGCCCACCTCCGAGCCCTTTTCGAGCACGACGACGGAGATCTCCTTGTTCGCGGCGGCGGCAAGCTGCTTCAGCCGGATGGCGGCAGCGAGCCCGGACGGGCCCGCGCCCACGATCACGACATCGAATTCCATGGCCTCCCGCGGCGGCAGGGCGGCGTCTTCGCGTGCCATTTCTTGCGGTCCTTGCTGGATCGGTTTTTGCGTTTTTTCGAGCCTTGGGTTTGACCCGCATTGGGGCCTAGGTCAAGCGCGCGCGGCCCATCCGCCACAGCGTGCGAAGCCGTCTGCGGCACCCGGACCCTCTGCCCAATTCCGACCGGAGGCATTGCCGTATCCGGTTGCTCCCGTTTGCTGCACCGCGCTATGGTTCCGGCCATGACCGACGTCGATGATCGGCCCGGGCTTGCAGCGCTCCTCGCGTGGTATCGCGACATGGGGGTCGACTGCGCGCTCTCCGACGAGCCCGAGAATTGGCTCGCGCGCCCCGGCCGGCCGCCGGGCGCCGGCTGGAGCTTGAGCGCAGGCACGGCGACGGGAGACGTAGCCGAAGCGCCGGCCCTGGCGGCTGTCGCGAACCGGCCGCCGGCCGTCCCGGCAAGCCCCGCGCCGGCACGGGCGTCTCTCATCGGGCGTCCTCTGCCTGCAACGGCGCCGGCTCCGCGCTTGCCCCAGGCGACCCCGCCGGATGCCGCCGAGACTGCGGCTCGCACTGCGGCGCGCGCCGCCGCCACGATCGACGAGCTCGGCGCCGCGCTTGCCGCCTTTACCGGCTGCGCCTTGAAGGCGACAGCCAAGAGCCTCTGCTTCTATCGTGGAGCGCCGAAAGCGCGCGTGATGCTCATCGGCGAGGCCCCGGGTCGCGAGGAGGATCTCGCCGGCAGGCCGTTCGTTGGTCCCGCCGGCCAGCTTCTCGACCGCATGCTCGCCGCGATCGGCCTCGACGAGAGCATGGTTCACATCACCAACATCGTCTACTGGCGCCCGCCCGGGAACCGCACGCCGACGCCCCAGGAGGCGCAAGCCTGCCGGCCGTTCCTCGAGCGCCAGGTCGAGCTCGTCGCTCCCGACGTCATCATTCCGCTGGGTGGCGCGGCGGCGAAGCACGTGCTCGACGTGACGGAAGGCATCATGCGCATCCGTGGCCAGTGGTCGGAGGTGACGTTCGGCGCCCACAGGTCGCGCGCGATGCCGATGCTCCATCCTGCCTACCTGCTGCGCACCCCGGCGGGAAAACGTCAGGCTTGGCGCGACCTACTCACTCTGAGGGCCGCCCTTTCCGTTTGACCAAGGCGCCTGCTGCGCGGTCGAAAACCGTCCGAATCAGCTTAAGTATAGCCCTTGAACTGTGAGCAATTTTACTGATCGGCTTAAGCACACCTCTAGGCATTGTAGGTAGTTTGCCGCGAGAGGCACCCGGCTTGTCCGGGACGCCGCAATGGTGGGATAGGTGAGGGGCTGACATGAGCGGTTTTGTCTATTTGCGGCCGTTGAACATGGCCTACATCCGCGCGCAGGGGCCCTATGCCCGCTCGGCGCACGAGGCGTGGGACAAGGTTTTCAAGTGGCTCGACGACACCGGCATGCGCGCCAGCGTCGGCACCCGCTACGGTCTCATGCTCGACGACCCGTCGGTGACCGCGCCTGAGAAGTGCCGCTACGATGCCTGCATCGAGATGATCGACGGCTACCAGGAGTGGATCACCAAGGACTTCGCCTACCGCCGTCTGCCGGGTGGCGCGTACGCCCGCCGCCGCCACGTCGGCGGCGACACGCTGCAGGCCGCGACCCAGACGTTGCGCGAGGCGTGGGCACCAGACAATGGCCTCGTGATCGATCCGCGCCGTCCTGTCATCCAGATCTTCCTCGACGATTCCAAGAAGGTCGCCGACGAGAAGCGCCGCTTCGACGTGCTCTTCCCGGTCGCGACCCAGGCCCGCCACGACGCAGCTTGATCTCCCGTCGCTGAGCCGTTGTCCCGTGCGCGGGATGACGGGTGTCACCCTCACGTTCCCCGCGGTTTCGCGCGAGCGGTCGGCATCGCGTTGGCGGGGTCGTCGGGCCACGGGTGACGCGGATAGCGGCCCTTCATCTCCGCTTTGACCGCGCTCCATGAGCCCGCCCAGAATCCCGGCAGGTCTCGCGTGATCTGGATCGGCCGCTGCGCCGGCGAGAGCAGGTTGAGTGTCAGTGGCAGCCGGCCCTTGGCAATCGACGGATGCTCTTTCAGCCCGAACAGCTCCTGCACGCGGATGTGGAGCGCCGGCGCGCCCGCGCCCTCGTAGTCGATGGCGTGCCGGTTACCCGTCGGTGCCTCGAAGTGCGTCGGCGCCTCCTCGTCGAGCCGTCGCTTCAGGGGCCACGGGATGAGAGCGTCGAGGGCCTGCCCCAGGTCGTCGGTACCGATGTCCGCGAGCCGTGTCTTGCCGTCGAGGAACGGCGCCAGCCACATCCTGACTGTCTTCGCCAGTGCCGCATCGGAGAGATCGGGCCACTCGCTATTCCCCGCCCGTTCGGGTCCGGGAGCTACTTGCCGAGCTCCCTCCCTTGTCGTGGGCGAGGATGTGGACCTGGCGGACTCCCTGACGATCAGCTCCGAGCGTCCTCGCTCGCCGATCCCCTCCCCACCAGGGAGAGGGCGCTCCGTGGGCGAGCAGTCCGCCGCCCTCAGGAACGCCACGCGGTCTCTCAGCTGGATCTGCGCTTTGCTCCACGGCAGGCGCGCGATGCCAAGACCCGCGACGCCATCGGCCAGTGCGTCCGCAGTCTCGGGCCCTTGCGGCACTGCCATGGGTTCGCTCTTGAGGACGATCGCGTCGAGCCGACGGACGCGCCGCCCGCGCACCGCCTCCGCCGCGCGGTCGAAGCTCACCTCGTTGCGCTCGCTGATGCGGCCTCCGGCGATTTCGAGCAGCTCGCTCTCGTCGAGTGCCGCCGCAGCGAGGATGCGCGTCGCCGCTGCCGAGCCCTGTAGCTCCGCGACGACGAGATAGGGTGCCCGTGCCAGAGCATCGGACGTGTCGAGATTGGCCCCGCGCCCGTTGGCGAGCAGAAACTGTCCTGGCGCGCCTCGTGCCTTGGCGACCCGCTCCGGATAGGCGAGCGCGAGGAGGGCGGCGGGTGAGCTCCCTCCCTCCGAGGCAGAGCGGAATACCGTGTCCTGGCCCTCCGTCACATCGGGCGAGGCACTCACCCGCCTGCCGTCACGTGCCATCCTCGCCCAGCCTTGCGCCATCCGGCGCATGTCCTCGGCGCGCCGCGAGCGGTCGCGGCGGAAATTGTCGAGCCGGTGCGCGAGGTCCGTATCGCTTCCGCCGAGCCCACGCTCGGAGAGAACGGCCGCGATCGCCGCCGCCTCGCCCTCAGCACCCCACTCCGACGCCGCGAGCACCATGCGCGCGAGCCGTGGCGCGAGCGGCAGCGCGCGGATGCGCTTGCCCGCCGCCGTGATCTGTCCGTGCTGGTCGAGAGCCCCGATGCTCGAAAGCTCGCTCCGTGCCGCATCGAGCGCGCCTGCAGGCGGAGGATCGAGCCATGCGAGCGTCATGGGATCGGTAACGCCCCACTCCGCGCAGTCGAGCAGGAGCCCCGAAAGATCGGCGGCCTTCATCTCCGGATCGGCATAGGGCGCGAGGCTCGCCGTCTGCGGCTCGTCCCAAAGGCGATAGCAGACGCCAGGCTCGGTGCGTCCCGCGCGACCGCGGCGCTGGTCGGCGGAGGCGCGCGAGACACGTACGGTCTCCAGGCGCGTCACGCCCGCGTCGGGCTCGAAGCGAGGCACACGCGCAAGTCCCGAGTCGATCACCACGCGCACGCCGTCTATGGTGAGCGAGGTTTCGGCGATCGAGGTCGCGAGCACCACCTTGCGCTGCCCCTGGGGTGCCGGAGCCACTGCGCGATCCTGAGCCGCCATGTCCATGGCGCCATAGAGCGGCGCGAGTACCACGTCGGGACCGCTGATGCGCTCGCGGAGACGCTCTTCGACGCGCCGGATCTCGCCCTGCCCCGGCAGGAACGCAAGGATGGAGCCGATGTCCGCACGCAGTGCGCGCAGAACCGCTTCCGTGACCTGGTCCTCGATGCGGGCCGTTTGCGAGCGGCCGAGATAGCGGGTTTCGACAGGAAAGGCGCGGCCCTCGCAGTCGATGACCGGCGTGTCTGGCCCGAGCAGACCCGCCACCCGCGCCCCGTCGAGGGTCGCTGACATGACGAGGATGCGCAAATCCTCGCGCAAGCCCCGCTGCGCTTCGAGCGCCAGCGCCAGTCCGAGGTCTGCGTCGAGCGAGCGCTCGTGGAACTCGTCGAAGAGAACCGCACCGATCCCGTCCAGCGTCGGGTCGTCGAGGATCATGCGCGTGAACACGCCTTCGGTCACGACCTCGACCCGGGTCCGGGGTCCCGTCTTCGAGACCAGTCGCGCCCGCAGACCGATCGACTCGCCCACGCGCTCTCCGAGCGTCTTCGCCATGCGCTCGGCCGCACCGCGGGCCGCCAGCCGGCGTGGCTCGAGCACGAGAATCTTGCCGCCGCCGAGCCAAGGCTCGTCCATGAGCGCCAGCGGCACGCGGGTCGTCTTGCCGGCGCCGGGAGGCGCAACCAGCACGGCCGCGTTTCGGGCCGAGAGCGCCGCCGTCAGCGCACCGAGCTTGCCGTCGATCGGGAGGTAAGTCGCAAACTTCATCGGCGCGGGCACTTAGCACGGGCTCGTGGAAATGTCCTGGGGCGTCTCATGGGTTGGATGCCGTCTGTTTGGGCGGCTCCGTCCGCCGCGTCACGAGAAATGTCCGGTCTCGAGCGACGGATCCTGCCGCGATCCGGCGTTCTAGAGGGTGGATCGCGCGACAAGGAGAGCGCAAATGAGAATATTCGGTAAGACCGCGGTCGCTGCTGCCGTCGCGAGCCTCAGTCTCGCCCTCGCTGGTGCCGCCCCGGCCGAGGCCGCCCACCGCCACGGTCACGGCCATCATCACTTGGACCGCGACCACCGTCATGGCAGTCACTGCCACTGGAGAAGGGTCGTCCGCTGGCATCACGGCCACAAGGTCGTCAAGTGGATTAAGGTGTGCCACCATCACGGCTAACTTGCCAAGCGAGCCCCGGGCCGTCGGCCCGGGTGCTCCGGCTAGCGTCCGAGCGACGGTCTGGCGCTCAGATCATCGTGACGAGCCGGCCGCCGATGCCACCGGCGAGCAGTGTCAGTGCCACCGCCCCGCCGCGGCATACGAGGCACGAGCCAAGAGAGCCAGGCAGGCTGCGCTTGAGGGCGGCCCCGATCGCGAGCCATAAGGCTCCGCTCGCCGCGATGGCGAGCGCCAGGGCGCCGCCCCACGTCAGCACCGCTTCGGTCTCGACCGGGAACGGTGACGGCAGCAGCGAGAACGCGAGCACGATGCCCTTCGGATTGACGACCGTCGTCAGCAAGACGTCGGTGACCGACGCCGGCACGCCCGCCGATAGCTCGACCCCGCCTTGCCGCCACAGCTTCGCCGCCAGGTAGAGCAGGTAGGTGCAGACGAGGGCTGAAAGTGCCGCTCCGAATGCCGGGCTCTTGGCCACGACGTCCCCAACCGCACAAATGAGCACGGCGATGGCAATGGCATAGCCCGCAAGCTCGGCGGCGAGGAGCGGCAGCGACCGCACCCAGCCGACTGCCGCCGCTGACGTGGCGATCAGCGTGTTGGTCGGCCCCGGCGCCGCGAGCAGCGCCAGGGCCCCGGTCATAAACGTGGTGAGATCGCTGGTCATGAGCGAGGGAGCCTGGCTGCCCGGGCGGCTTTGCACAAGGCCATCCCGCGACGCAGGGCAACGGCCGCCCCGGTCCGCCCCGTCCCGTCTGGTCGGGCATCAGCGATAATCAATTGGGATTTCGATGTATTTCGAGATCCTTGGGTGGTGAAATGCTGACTTGATCCCACCATTCGGCAGCCCACCTCTGGATATGCGTCGAAGTCGGATTATCTAAGCGTGGCAGCCTACCCAACGAGCAAAGGAGACTTCATGCCGAGTCTGGACCGAAGAGCGTTCTTCAAGACGGCCAGTGCCGCATCCGCGATCGCCGTCGTCACGGTAGCATCGGCGCCCCGCGTCCTGGCACAGGCCACGACACAGGCACCCGAGGGCCCTTTCAAGCTCGCCCCGCTACCCTACACGCCGGCCGCTCTCGAGCCGCACATCGACGCGATGACCATGGAGATCCACCACGGCAAGCACCACGTCGCCTATGTCAACAACCTGAATAACGCTCTCAAGGACTACGCCGAGCTGGCAAAGCTCCCCCTCGAGGACATTCTGGCCAAGATCGCCGAGGTGCCGGAGGCGGTGCGCACGGCATTGAGGAACAACGGCGGCGGACACGCCAACCACACCATGTTCTGGAGCATCATGGGCCCCGCCGGCGGCCCTGGTCCCGACGGCGAGCTCAAGGCTGCCATCGACCGCGACTTCGGCGGCATCGACAAGCTGCAGGAGACCTTCAACACCGCCGGAACCAAGGTTTTCGGCTCGGGCTGGGTGTTCGTCACGGTCGACAAGGCCGGCAAGCTCGCCCTCGCTACCAAGCCCAACCAGGACACTCCGTTGATGGAGGGTGCCCGCGTGCTCATTGGCAACGATGTGTGGGAGCACGCCTATTACCTGAAGTACCAGAACAAGCGCGCCGACTACCTGAAGGCGTGGTGGAACGTCGTCGACTGGAAGGCCGTCTCCGGCCGCTACGCCGCCGCCAAGGCCGGCACGTTGAAGATCTGACACCAGGCCCACTCGCTCGCTCGCCCTCGCCGCCATCGTGGCGGCGAGGGCGTGCCTTGTCACCATGGGAGGATCCCGGCGGCCCGCTCGCTAGTTGATCTCGAGCAGCAAGGTCACAAGCCAAGCGCCCCAGATCAACCAGAACAGGACGCACGTGATCAGGGCGCTCACCGCCCGGTGCTTGAAGTTCAACAGGTTCGCAACGAGGTCGACGCCGAACACGGTGGCGGCAAATGCTCCGGCCATGGGAAGCGTGAAATGTTGCTCGCCTGCGAGCATCAGCACGACGGCTCCGAGCGCTGCGGCAACCAACGCGGTTACGACGGCATTCACCAGCCGGTTACCAAACGAAAAATAGTTGCCGAGCAGTGCAACCAGAAACACGACGGCTGCCACCATGAGGCTCGCCGGCAGTATCAGCGTTACGAGGTAGGCTCCAAGAAAATCAAGCATGCCAAGTCTCCGAGAATAGGCGCAAAGAACAGCGCAATCGAATGCAGAGTGAGTAGCCCCCAAATTTCCCGACCGCAACGCTCGTCACATTCTTCGGCACGCTCGGCTCGAACGTCGTGGTCGAAAAGGCGCTGGCAAGTCATTGACCTAGCGTGGCGACTCTGAGGTCCCCTTGCGAGCCCAGCCGCAGGAATGAAGCGGACGTCAGAATCGCCACACTAGGCGCGGATTGGGCAATCGAACCGGCGGCCGACGTCAGGCCACCCGCAATCCCGGTTTTCTGGTGCTGATGAACCTGCAGCCCCAACCCTCGCTGCGGGCCCGCTCGATGATAATAGATGAGACCGACCATGAGATACAGCCAGGGCGCCGCGAAAAGCAGAGCCGAGATGGCGGCACTTGCAACCGGTTTCTTGAAGTTGGTGGCGTTCGCCGCGAGTTCGATGACAACCATGAGCACGAGCACCGTGGCGGCTCTCTGAGCGACGTGCATCTCGCCCATCGTCCAGAGCGCCAGCGCGGCAAGCGCCGCAGTCGCGATGGCGGTGACCAGCGCATTCGTCCATCGCTGTTCGACTGCCAGATAGTTTCCGAGAAGAGCGACCACGAATGCTGCGGTCATGGGCACGAAGAAATATGGGTGCAGCAAGATCATAAGATAATCGGGCATTTGATTATCTTCTGTACGAATACAAAGAATATAGATTGAGCTTATCCTATGCTCCGTCTCAGAGCATCGGCGTCACGTCCTATTTGCTTCAAAGTATGCTTCCATCCGTGAAGCCGCTACCCCAGCACGATCAAATGATCCGGCAGCTCGTTGGGATCCACGCTTCCGGGTGGGAAATGCCGCGCGAGATGCGCCCCGCACGCCTCGATCGCCGTGACGAACCCGCCGGTCGCGTCGCCGGCCGAGATCCTCGCCGTGAGGTCGTCGACGATCCCTTGCCATGTGCCCTTGGGCACCTTCGCCTCGATCCCGGTATCGGCCAGAATCTCAGCGTAGCGCTCGGCGACCGAGACGAAGATCAGAATGCCCGTGCGCCCCGCCGTCGTGTGCAGGTTCTGGGCGATGAACTGGTCGACCGCGCGCCGGTGCGCCCGTGCCCGCTTGATCGAGCGCGGCACCAGCCAGAAGCGGATCGGCCGCGGCAGGAAGACGATGAGAAGTCCGATGAAGGTCGCGAGTTGCAGACCGTAGATCCACTGCACGGTCTTCCAGGTGAAGTAGATGAACGGCCACGGCACGAGCAGTGCAACGAGGGCCGCCCACAGGAACGGCGCGTAGAGGTAGGTGCTGCTCTCGGCTGCCACAACGGCCACGATCTCGCCCGAGGTCTTGCGCTCGGCCGAGGCGATGGCGTCAGCGATGCGCTCCTCGCCGCCTGCTGGAAAGAGCCGGCTTTCCAGGCGCCGTGCTCTGGCCGAGTGCCCCGCCGTGCCCGCTTCGTCGCGTGCTGCTTTGTTCGCCATCTCACCAGCTCCCCGAGGCGCCGCCGCCTCCGAACCCACCGCCGCCGCCCGACCAGCCACCGCCACCCCCCGAGTTCCAGCCACCGCCGGACCAGTCGCTCGAGCCGCCGGGGATGATGACGATCCCACCGTCGTCGTAACGCGCGCGCCGGTATCGCCGGTTGCGCCCGGCCGGCATCGGGTTCTGCTTCATGTGCTGGTACTGAGCGTAGATGACGTAGAGGAAGATCGCGATCCAGATGGCGAGGAAGAGCAGCGCGACGTAGTCGACGCCGGGGCCTGGCGGGCCGCCCTTCGCCCGCTCCTTCACCTCTTCCTCGTTGCCGAGGAGCACGTCCTTCATATCGCGCACGCCCGCGGCGATCCCTCCCGCGAAGTCGCCGCGCCGGAATGCCGGCAGGATGGTGCGGTCGATGATGAGCTTGCTCATCGCGTCGGTGAGATGAGGCTCGAGACCGCGCCCGACCTCGATCCTCACCTTGCGCTCGTTGGGCGCCACGATGAGGAGCGCGCCGTTGTCCTTGTCCTTCTGGCCGATGCCCCAGTGCCGCCCGAGCTTGTAGCCGTACTCCTCGATCTCGTAGCCCTGCAGCGATTTGAGGGTCACGACCGCAATCTGATCGGTCGACGTCTGCTCGAGTGTGGAAAGCTCGCCCGTGATCGCCTCGCGCGCTGCGGCGTCGATCAGCCCTGCCTCGTCGGTGATGCGGCCCGTGAGCTCGGGAAACGTCGGCTCGGCATGAGCCGGGGAGCCGATAGGGAAGGCGAGCGCGGCGATGATTGCCACCGCAGCGAGTGCGACCACCCCCAGGCCACCGGTGCGACGGTGGCTCGTACCGGCAATCGAAGACCTCTCAGCCATCGCGTACGCCTGCATTCGAGGTGACAAAGCTCCCCTGCCCTTGCGGCGCAGGGGAGCAGCGTTTGTCGGCGGCCGTGCCGCGCTACTTCTTCTCCGTCCCGAAGTCGACCTTTGGCGCCTTGGTCTCCTCGGGGGTGGCCTCGAACGAGGCCATCGGCTGCTTGTCCTTGTAGAGGAACGACTTCCACCAGATGCCGGGGTACGTCGTCAGCTCGGTATTGTAGACCCGCACCGCGTCGATGTAGTCGCGCCGCGCGATCGCAATTCGGTTCTCTGTGCCCTCGAGCTGGCTCTGCAGTTGCGTGAAGTTGGCTCCCGACTTGATGTCCGGATAGCGCTCGACCGTCACCATCAGCTGGCGAAGCGCGCCGCCGAGTGTGTTCTGCGCGTCCTGGAACTGCTTCATCGCCGCCGGGTTGGTGAGGATGTCGGGCGGGATCTGCACCGACACGGCCTTTGCGCGCGCTTCCGTCACCTGCGTCAGCACGCTCTTTTCTTGCTCGGCGAAGCCCTTCACCGTCTCGACCAGGTTGCCGATCAGGTCTGCGCGCCGCTTGTACTGGTTCTGGATCTCGGCCCACGCGGCTTTCGCGCTCTGCTCGTAGGTCGGAATGTTGTTGACGCCGCAGCCCGAGAGGAGCGCCGCCAGTGCTCCCACGAGCACGAGCAGGAGCGGCCGCGAGGGCCGCAGCGAGGAAGCGTGAGTCATGTGTTCGGAACCTCCCAGAGGAAGAATGCCGGCCGGCTAGTCCTGTGGTGGGCGGCCGCGCCGAAGTCCGATGCTAATCGGCCGGGCCGACAAATGCAAAGCGGCCGGCGATTGCTCGGTAGCGTTCTCGGATTGAAACACTCGTAATTTCAATGATCACCGTAATCTGGTTAATAAGTTTCGTGAGCGACGGGATAAGGTTACTGTGGCGTCCAAGGGGCACGATGGGGGCCGGCCGGGCGTGTCCGGCGCGCTTCTCGCGCGCGCACCCGTCTCTCTGGCCGTCGGTCCGCATGGACCGCTACATTGTGGAGCCCGTCGCTCATGTCATTGCGTACCGTAGCATCGGCCGCCTTTGGCCTCGCCTTCACGCTCATGACCTCACCGGCACTCGCCTGTCACGGCGGCGCCGAATGCTACGAGAAAGTCCGCCTCCCCGACCTCTATCGCACCGTTGAGCGCCCGGTCGTCGTGCGCCCCGGCTGGACCGAGGTCCGGCAGACGCCCGCCGTCTACGGCACCCGTGTCGATCGTGTCGAGGTCGTTCCGGGTCGCGTCGATGTCGTACGTGAGCCCGCCGTCTACGGTGTCGTGCGCCGCGCCGAGATGGTGGCGCCTCCGACCGTCGCCTATCACATGCTGCCGGCCGTGACCCGTACCGTGCATGAGACAGTGGTCATTCGCCCCGGCGGCTCGCGTTGGGTCTATTCCGAGGGTGGCCGCAGGAAGTGCCGCGTCGCCAACCCGGCGGTTACCCGTACGGTTGCCCGCACCGTGGTCGTTGCCCCGGCGCAGCGCGTACCTGTCGTGCAGCCGGCCGTCTATCGCGAGGTCGCACGTCCGGTCATGATCTCTCCCCCGCGCGTCGCCCAGGTCTATACGCCGCCGGTCTACGACTGGGTCCGCCGCCCCGTCATGGTTCAGGCGCCCCTGGCCTACACCGTCCGCCATGCGCCAGTGACGGCCACCGAGCGCTTCAGCGTCAAGGTTCGCTCCGGCGGTTACGGCTGGCGACGTAGTCACTGGTGAGTCGCTGCTGAGCCGCGCGGCCAGTCTAGGAGCTTTTCGAGGGGCGCGAACGTGTTCGCGCCCTTTCGGTTTGGCAGCGGCGCCCGTCCGCTTGGCGTCGAAACACCCTGTGTGATATCGCCGTAGCAAGGGATCGCGTTCGCGAGGTTGCCACATTCGGCGCGCAAACCGATAACCTGCTGCGGAAGGCTGCCGGCCGTCGGGGGACCGGGCGAGCGTCTGCGCGCGACCCGGTCGATGGCCGGAAGTGGGGCCTATGGCCGGGGCCCGAGGGGCGGGAACAAGAGCGTCATGCGAAACGTGATCGCGATCATGAACACCAAGGGCGGCGTCGGCAAGTCGACCCTCGTCATGGCGCTCGCCGAAACCTTGTCCGCCTACCACGGCAAGACCGTGCTCGTCATCGACAGCGACGCCCAGGCCAGCGTCTCATCGATGCTGATGTCGGTCGAGAGTTTGCACCAGTTGCAGAACGGCGGCCTCACCATCGTCGACTACCTCGTCGCTCGCGTGCTGCAGGGCGTGCCCGCCGAGTGGCCTCGCTTCGTCGTGAGAAACGTCTCCGACGTCGACGACGCCCGCTCGGTCTACGTCATCCCGTCCGACATGCAGCTCACTCTTTTTGAGCGCGAGGTGTCGAAGGAGGGCCTCCACGCCCGCCTCAGGACCGCGATCGGCGAGCTCCTGCGCGAAGCCAGGAACGTGTTCGACATCGTCCTCGTCGACTGTCCGCCGGGCCTCTCGGTTCTGACCGAGAGCTGGCTGCGCGAGGCGGACTTCCACGTCTCGCCGACCAAGGCCGACTACATCTCCGCCTGCGCCCTCGACGTCTTCCGGCGCTTCAAGTCCCTCAACCCGGAGATGGGCTTCGCCGAGAACCTGGGCGTCGTCGTCAACATGAAGGACGCGATGTCTCCCGTTGAGGCCGACTACCACGCCTGGCTTGCCGAGAACCTCGACAACCGCTGCTTTCACTCGGTGATCCCGCGCGTCAACGCGCTCCAGGACGCGGCCCGTTACGTCGGCGACGATCGCTCCTATTTCGCCAAGTATCCAGGCCAGGTCGGCGCCGCTATCCGCGCGTTCACCGACGAGTTCCTGGCTCGCATGGCCGCCGGCACGATGGATGCCGTCAAGGCCGCCCCCCCACCGCTCCCGGCCCGCACTCCGCTTGCCGCTGAGCCACCTCCGGTCACCACCCCCGAGCCCACGTCGGCGTGACCGCGGCCCATCGCGGCCCCTCTACAATTCTACGTCGCACGGCGTCCGCGTCGTCGGTCGATGCAACCCTCGGCCCGGACTGGCCGTGTGTAGCGCGAGAGCGGCACCAGCCGTTCCAGAGGTGGCGCTTCGCCAGAGAGGGCAAGGAGCCCGGAGCAGGCTCACGTTGGCCAGCCCCGCGGCGGGATCGGATCGAACCGCGATACTGCATCGGACCGGAGTCCGGCGGCGAGGTCGGTCTAGGCTATCGGGACCGTTCGTACGGCTGCTTGGGGCGGTCAGGACCGGCCTAAGGACCGGCCCCAGGGGCACGCCACGCCATCATCAATCCTGACCGGGCCAAGGCGAGGCACCAGTCGGCTCGTCATCGGGCTTGCGAGAGAAATTGGAGCGGGCGAAGGGGATCGAACCCTCGACCCTCACGTTGGCAACGTGATGCTCTACCGCTGAGCTACACCCGCGTCCTTCACGCGGCGCCGGGCGCCGCGGAGCCGTCTTATTGCCCAAGCCGGGTCCTATTGCAAGCGGGAAACGCAGCCTCCTGGTTCGCGACGATTTCGCATTTGGCTCCGGGGGGTTGCCCACGGCCATCGCCTCGCCTACTTGGGTCCTTGCAGGATGCCGGGGACGGCCGGCTGAGACAACGGGCGAGGGCGTATCATGGCCAACGAGGCTGGCGAGTGGGGCGAGGCGGCGCCCCCGGACAGGGCTCGCCCAGCAACCCGGGCCGAGCTCATGGCCTGCTTTGAGAGCCTCGGCATCGTGACAGCGACCGTCGACCACGCGGCCGTGTTCACGGTCGCCGAGAGCGACGAGATTCACCGGCAGATCCCGGGCGCCCACACCAAAAACCTGTTCTTCAAGGACGCCAAGGGCGCCCTGCATCTGGTCACGGCGCTTCACAGCACCAGCGTAGATTTGAAGGCACTGCCCAAGGTCATCGGCGCGGCGCGGCTTAGCTTCGGCAAGCCCGAGCTCCTGTTGGAGGTCTTGGGCGTGCCTCCGGGCTCGGTGACCCCGTTCGCGCTCATGAACGACCGTGCCGGGCGAGTAAGCTTTGTTCTCGACGCTGCGGTGATGGACCACGAGATCGTCAACTGTCACCCGCTTGAGAACACGGCCACGACCAGCATTGCGAAGGACGACCTTTTGCGGTTCATTCGCGCCACCGGCCATGAGCCAAGGATCTGCAACCTGTCGACCGGTTGATCACGACACGCTAAGGCGCCAGCCAAGGAGAGTGACATGGAGTTCGGCTCGAGGCCCGCCGCCGGCGCAGGAATGCAGCCGGCGGCCGACATCATCAAGGACGGCTCGACCGCAAGCTTCGCCAAGGACGTGCTCGACGCCTCCAAGTCCGCGCTCGTGCTCGTGGACTTCTGGGCCGCCTGGTGCGGTCCCTGCAAGCAGCTGACGCCCGTGCTCGAGAAGGTCGTGCGAAGCTACGGCGGTAAGGTCCGGCTGGTGAAGGTCAACACCGACGAGCACCCCGCGATTGCAGCTCAGCTCCGCATCAAGTCGCTGCCGACCGTCTATGCCTTTCGCGACGGCCAGCCACTCGACGGATTCATGGGCTCACAGCCGGAGAGCGCGGTCAGGAGCTTTATCGACCGCCTCGTCGGCGAGGACGCGGAGGCCGACATTGCCGCTGTGCTCGTGGCCGCGGGTGAGGCACTCGACGCAGGCGACCTCCAGACCGCGGTCGAGGCGTACGCAGCTGTCCTGCAGCAGGACCGCGATAACGTCGCCGCCCTGGCCGGCCTCGCGCAATGCTACCTGAAGAGCGGCGACGTCGAGCGCGCCGAGCAGATGATCGCCCTCGTCCCTTCCGACAAGCAGGACGCGGCCCCCGTGCAGAGCGTGCGCGCCGCGCTGACGCTCGCGAGGATGGCCGGTGCCGAGGACAATCGGGCCGAGCTCGAGGCGCGCGTGGCATCCGATCCCAAGGATCATCGGGCCCGCTTCGACCTGGCTGTCGCACTCGCCGCTCGCGGCGCCAAGCAGGAGGCGCTCGATCATTTGCTGGAGATCGTCGCCTGCGACCGCAAATGGAACGAGGAGGCGGCGAGGAAGCAGCTCGTCGAGCTGTTCGATGCCTGGGGTCCCAAGGACGACCTCACCATCGAGGGCCGCCGCCGCCTGTCGTCGCTATTGTTCGCCTGATCGCTCGCCGGTTGATGTCGTCGGGGGAGGACATCCGTGTCGTTTATGGACCGCTATAGAGGCCTGGCCGACCTTCCGGCCGCAATACCCGTGTTTCCCCTGCGCGGCGCCATTTTGCTGCCGCGTGCGTCGCTGCCGTTGAACGTGTTCGAGCCACGTTACCTGTCGATGGTCGACGACGCCATCTCTGGCGCACGCATGATCGGCATCGTGCAGCCGGCAGGCGGCGAGGAGGGCACGGAGAGCCCGGAAGGCAAGGCCGTGCCTCTGAAGCGCGTCGGCTGTGCGGGGCGCATCACCGCCTATCAGGAGCTCGACGACGGCCGCATCATCATGACGCTGACCGGTATCTGCCGTTTCTCGCTTGGGCCCGAGAGACCGACGGCGACGCCTTATCGCATCGTTGCCGCAGACTTCGGCCCGTTCGAGAAGGATCTTTCACCAGGTCTCGGCGAAAGTGCGGTCGACCGTGCTGGGCTGGTGTCGGTTCTGAAGACGTATCTCGACCAGCACGGGCTCGAGCTCGACTGGGAGGGCATCGAGCGCACGTCGTCCGAGTTCCTGGTCAACGCATTGTCGATCATGTGCCCCTATGGCCCGGAGGAGAAGCAGGCCCTCCTGGAAGCCACGGACCTCGTGCGCCGCGCCGACGTGCTCGTTACCCTGGCCCGCATGGAGCTTGCTGGCCACGGCGGCGGCGGCACCCTGCAATAGAGGCCAGGCGATGGCAGTGGACGACAGAGGCACGGCTAGAGAGGACGGGCAGCCGGACAGGAAGCTGCTCGAGCTCCTCGTGTGCCCGCTGACCAAGGGGCCGCTCGAGTATGATGCCGCACGCAACGAGCTCATCAGCCGCCGCGCACACCTCGCCTACCCGGTGAGGAGCGGCGTACCGCTTATGACCCGCGAGGCCGCCCGCTCCCTCGATGGCGACAAGCCTGCCGGAGCCTGACCCGCCCCGGCCCTCACTTGGCCTGCTTCTCCAGCGCCGAGATGCGCGCTTTGTACGCTGCCGAGAGGCAGCGCCCGTCGGGGCCGCACGCATCGCGCTCCTTGAGCCACGCCCGCTGCTCGCTCTTGAGCTTGGTCACGCCCTTGGCGTCGAGCGTCTTGAGCGCGCGCTGGTAGAGATTGTTCATGTCGGCGTCGAGCTTGCCGAGCTCGCGGTCGAGGCAAACCTCGTGCTCGGCCGGGTTGGTGTAGCCGCTGCACGCCTGCTCGCGGAGCACGAGCCCCTTGTCCTCGGTAAGGCCGCGCGTGCTCTCGGTCACCGCGCCGCCGGTGTCGGCCGCGCGGGTGAACAGAAGCCGGCTTGGACGCTGAGCCGCATTACCCACGACAGCACAGCCGGCAGGATCGCGCTGCGGCACGACACCCGAAAGTTCGAATGTCGTCTGGCCGCCGCCCGGCTGATAGCTGCCGCTGACCTCGTAGGCGACAGGCGCGCAGTCCTGCTTGAACACGTACGACGTGCCAGTGAGTGTGCCGCTCGAGACCTTTCCGCGCAATAGCACGGTCCCCCGTTTGACGCCTTCTCGGCGCAGCATCGGCCGCGGTTCCAGGTAGGTGATGGTGACGTTCTGGCCATTCTCCACCAGCAGCACCGAGGAGCCGTTGTAGGTCCAGGTGCTCTCGGCGGCCGACGCCGCCGCATTGACGAGGAAGCCTCCGGCCAGGAGGGCGGTCAGGACCGATCGCAGGGACATTGAGCGCATTGTCGGAGCCCTCCGGCTTGAACGCGCGCAGACCCGGCGGCCATCTTGCCGTCCGCAGCGCGAGCGCCCAAATTTTCGCGATAAAGTAGGATGAAGTCCAGAGTATTGTCGGGCGGCGGCTCTAGACGCCGGCGCGCAACGAGAAAAGGCCCACCTGTGCCGATCGCCATCGCCGTTCTTGCTCTGATCGTGCTTCTTGCCGTTGCACCGCAGATGTGGGTCAGGAGCGTCATCCGCCGCCACAGCGCCCCGCGGCCCGACCTCCCGGGCACCGGCGGCGAGTTGGCGCGCCATCTCCTGGACGGCATGAAGCTCGGACACGTCGCGGTGGAGGAGACCAGGCAGGGTGACCACTATGATCCGGCGGCGAAGGTCGTGCGCCTCCTGCCCGATCATCTCAACGGGCGCTCGCTGGCGGCCGTCGTCATTGCCGCCCACGAGGTCGGACACGCCATGCAGGACGCGACCGGATACCGGCCGCTCCTGGCACGTACCCGCCTCGCAGGCCAGGCACGCTACGTCGAGATGGCGGCGTCTGCGCTCATTGTTGCCGCACCCGTCGTAGCCGCCGTCTTCCGCGCCCCGCACCTCATGCTGATCGAGATTGCGGGCGCACTCGTCCTGCTCGGCTTCACGGTGCTGATCCACGCCGCAACGCTGCCGGTCGAGTTTGACGCAAGCTTCGGCCGGGCCTTGCCCGTCCTCGAGGAGGGCGGATACCTCGAGAACGAGGACCTGCCGGCCGCCCGGCAGCTCTTGAAGGCGGCGGCCACGACCTACGTTGCTGCGGCGGCCATGAGCCTCGTCGACGTTGTGCGCTGGCTCAGGATCCTGCGCTTCTGACTGCGCTGGTCCGAGGCCCGGACGGTCTGTCGCCGTCGCTCCACTTGTACTAGGCTCCCGCCACGGAACGGCCCCACCCACCCGCCATGCCACTGAGCCGGGCCACCCTGCCAGAGCGTATTGTGATAGCCAGACTTGCCGCCGAAGGAGCCTTCGTGACACGCGCAGCAACCGTCCTAGCTGTTGTTCTGGCTCAGGGCCTCGCGTCGGTCGCGGCCGTCGCCGCATCCGCCGCGTTCGTCTCGTCCGCGCCGCTCGTGCTCATGAACGGTGAGAGCGTCGCCGCCTGCGGCGTGCGCCTCATGGTGAGCCTCGACGAGACATCGCTCGCCGTCGACCTGCTACTCGCGAAGGAAGCCGGGGATGGCAAGCCGAAGGCGGTCTTGCGCGCCGGCTACGAGCCGGCCGAGCTGCGGTCCTTGCCGGTGACACGGCTCTCCCTTGCCACGACGTCGGTGGCCACGTCGGACATCTTCGTCATGCCTGGCCGGCACGACGAATGGGCGCGCTTTATTCAGGAGGCGGATGCCTCCGACCTCCGTATCTCGCCGCTCATCCAGGAGCTGATGGTCGGCGGCGCAAGGCTCGAGATCGCGCGCGAGTTCCTGCTCGAGCCCGACACCGTGACCGTCCCCGGTCCGCTGCCTCAGGGCGTTCGCGCTGCCTATCTCAACTGCGCCGGAGATCTTTACCGCCCGGACGAGTGACGGCCTGCAACGAAGTCTCCGCATGAGGCGTCTGGCCCCGGGCCATTGTGAAGTCGGGCCCGTCGCGGTAACTGGTGCGGCTCGTGGCGCGCGGGGGCGTAGCTCCCTCACCCCGACGAATCGGCCAGGAGGAGAGGGGAGGACGCCAATTGAGGCGCCGGAGCCTTGCCCTTGCATCGAGCGCCGATCGGTTTCCTCTCCCATTGGGGAAAAGGTTGGGATGAGCGGGCGTGCCCGCCTCCCGCGATGTCGACCGCGAGTCTTGTGACCACGAAAGCTGGAACGAAGTTGAACGCCAAAACAGCATCCACGCCGCCTGCCAAAGCCTCTGCCCGCAAGGCTCACGCCCCCAAGGTCGGCTTCGTATCGCTCGGCTGCCCGAAGGCGCTCGTCGACAGCGAGCGCATCATCACGCGGCTCCGGAGCGAGGGCTACGAGGTTGCCGGCGACTACAAGGGCGCCGATGTGGTCGTCGTCAACACCTGCGGCTTCCTCGACAGCGCGAAGCAGGAAAGCCTCGATGCCATCGGCGAGGCCATCGCCGAGAACGGCCGCGTCATCGTGACGGGCTGCATGGGCGTCGAGGAGGCCCGTATCCGCGGCGTCCACCCGGACGTGCTCGCCGTCACCGGGCCCCATCAATACGAACAGGTCGTCTCCGCCGTGCATGACGCCGTGCCGCCGCTGCACGACCCCTACGTCGATCTCGTGCCGCCCGAGGGCCTGCACCTCACGCCGCGCCACTACGCGTATTTGAAGATCTCCGAAGGCTGCAACAACCGCTGCAGCTTCTGCATCATCCCGTCGCTGCGCGGCGACCTCGTCTCGCGCCCGGCCAATCAGGTGATGGCCGAGGCCGAGCGCCTCGTGAAGGCCGGCGTCAAGGAGATCCTCGTCATCAGCCAGGACACCAGCGCCTACGGCCTCGACATCAAATATGCCGAGAGCGCCTGGAAGGGTGAGCCTTTGAAAGCCCGCTTCCTCGATCTCACGCGAGCGCTGGGTGATCTCGGGGCCTGGGTGCGGCTTCACTACGTCTATCCCTACCCGCACGTCGACGACGTGATCCCGCTCATGGCCGAGGGCAAGATCCTTCCCTACCTCGACATCCCCTTCCAGCACGCCTCGCCCGCGGTTCTGAAGGCCATGCGGCGACCGGCTCACCAGGAGAAGACCGCCGCCCGCATCGCGGCCTGGCGCAAGGTCTGCCCCGACCTCGCGCTACGCTCGACCTTCATCGTCGGCTTCCCCGGCGAGACGGAAGAGGATTTCCAGATGCTCCTCGACTGGCTGAAGGAAGCCCGCATCAACCGCGCCGGCTGCTTCAAGTACGAGGCCGTCGAAGGCGCCACAGCCAATTCGCTCCCGGGCGCGGTGCCGGAGGAGGTGAAGGAGGAGCGCTGGCACCGCTTCATGGCCGCCCAGCAGAAGGTGTCGGCAGCCCTCTTGAAGGAGAGGATCGGCCGCACAATCCCCGTCCTCATCGACGAGGTCGACGACGAAGGCTCGATCGGCCGCTCGCAATGGGACGCCCCCGAGATCGACGGCTCCGTCTATTTGAATGGCGAGACCGCGCTGAAGCCGGGCGACATCGTGAGCGTGCGGGTGACCGAGAGCGACGAGACGGATTTGTGGGCGGAAGTGGCGTAAGTTGGCCTGCTCGACCGCGCACCGCGCGGGAGTAAGCCCGACGACTCTGCCCGGAGGCGTTGGGTCTTTTCCGCTGCGCGTCGCTCAGTCCCACCTGCGGTTCTGTCATCCCGCGGCTTGTCCCCGCGATCCAACTGACGAAACTCCCGTCGCTGAAGCTGTGCGCGGTTATCCCAGGAGCAGACGTCGTCAGTGTCAAGAGGAAAAGCAAGCGGCGTCCGACAAGAACGATTGCTAACAGGCGTAGAGCCTCACTCGTCCTAGCTTCGCTCCGATCAAGTTAGTGGTCCGGATGACTTCAGATCAAACTGACATCAAGTTATTGATATAGAGAGAAGTTTCAACACCTGATCGTCCGGGTCAAGTTTAGTCGGACTCGGACCGAGCTTTGATAACGGCGACAACTCCTTTACCGAATCTCCCTCGCCTAGGTATTTTCGGCTGGAGTGTGATGCAACCGGAGGGGCAGATTTGAAGTCGAAACTCACGACCAAGGACTCGGTCGTTTCACTGTTCTCTGGGGCAGGTGGCATGTCGCTTGGCTTTGCCCAGGCAGGAGCGCCCCCTGTCATCGCAGCTGAACTCGACAAGTTCGCCTGCGAGACCTACCGGCGCAACCTCACCGGAAACGTGATCCAGACGGATTTGTCCCATTGTCGTGATGAACTGAGCTCAGCGCTTTCTGGAATCGCAAGTCCTCTAGCGCTTATTGGCGGCCCGCCGTGCCAAGGTTTCAGCAGCGCAGGAATGAAGAGTGGCGGAGACCCACGCAACCGCCTCATCTTCAACTACTTGGCAATCGTCGCACGCCTTCGTCCCCGCTGGTTCCTGTTCGAGAACGTCGAAGGAATACTGACCTCCAATCGCGGCCGTAGCCTGGCCGACCTCGTCACGCAGTTCGTGTCGCTCGGCTACCGTGTCCGCCTAGACAAAGTGAATTTCGCTGCCTACGGCCTCCCGCAGGCGCGCAAGCGCGTCCTACTGATTGGCAACCGCCTGGGCCTCGACTTCGCTTTGCCTCTCAATACTCACTCATTCAACGCCGGTAAACACAGGTCTACGAAGGGCCTTCCTCCAGCACCTTCTATCGACGATGCTCTGATGGGGCTCGGAGCGGCAGTAGCCTCGAAGGATGAGTTATCCCAATACCAATCAGACCGCGCCGCTACGCCGTACGACGAAAAGATGCGCGCAGGGAACGAAAGTCCTGGCGTCTATCTGCATTTTTCCAAGACGAGCACCAAAGACCTAGAGCTGATCCGTCGCCTTCGCCCCGGTCAGACTATGAAAGACCTGCCGGAGGAAATGTGGCACGAAAGCTATCGACGGCGCGCTAACAGGCGTGTGATGGATGGCACGCCCTCCGAAAAGAGGGGCGGCGCTCCGAGCGGAATCAAGCGGCTAGTTGGCGAGTACAATTCACTGACTATTACCAGCGCGTCTACGCGGGAATTCATACATCCCCACTTCGACCGTCCCTTAACCTTGAGAGAGGCGGCCAGACTGCAATCCTTTCCTGATGCCTACGAGTTCGCCGGCAACGCCGCTTCCGTAGCGCAGCAAATTGGCAATGCGTTCCCTCCTCTCGCCGCAGAGCGGCTTGCGAAGCAGATCCTTACACTTGAAGGATCCTTTGGTGCCGACCGGCGCAATAAAAACCGGACTCAACAATATGGTGGTCTAATCGGCTACTCATTAACTGAGGCCTCCGGCATGAGCCCCGCCTTATTGGGCACCAAGCTCCTACTCGAAGAGATTATTGCCGATACCTTGCCACTTCCCTTCCCAACAGGAGAAGTCGCGTGACTCGACGTGACCAAAGGCTAAGTCTTGAACAATCAAAGAGAATCAATTCGGCCCGAGCACTGGGAGGAGCCACTGCGCTACCCATCCTTCTTGAGGATTCCGAACTTGCAAAGTTATTTGCAGTAATTGCGTCTGATGTGAACAATCACAAAGTCGGCGCATTTTTGCCGCGGCTTCCCGAGCAAGGCGGCGAAGATTACTATAGCATCCCGCTGACATGGTTTGTCGAGCCTTGCGGAGTGGAGGATCTAACTGGGCTATATCTTCACTGCGTTGCCAACATTGACGACTTCGACACGTACCTTGATTGCCTTGCGAGCTTACATAAACGTCGGCGAAAATATGAAATGATAACGATCGCACAACCCTTGCCTACCATGCTGCAAGTGGCGCCGCGAGCATTGTTAGAATACGGCTTGCTAAGCGACAGGGCGCTTGCATCTTGGATCGTGTGGCGAAAGTGGTTTTATGACATCGACAACAGAGCCGCACAAGAAACGGGTTATTTATTCGAGCCCGTTCTTGCCAACGCCTTGGGTGGCGCACGTGTTGGCGCAAGGGGCTCGCCAGTAAAGAGGTCGGGAGACCGAACGAAGGGGCGACAGATTGATTGCCTGGTAAATCTAGATGCATACGAATTTAAGTTGCGTGTAACAATTGCAGCAAGCGGGCAAGGGCGATTTGCTGAGGAACTCGATTTTGCTCGTGATTGTCGAGACTCCGGCTTCAATCCGATTTTGCTTGTCCTCGATCCAACTCCAAGTGCCCGCCTCGATGACCTTAAGGCGGAATTCGAAAAATATGGCGGAGCGGCGTATATTGGCGACGCTGCTTGGACGCATCTTGAGGAAGAAGCCGGGCCAACGATGGCCACCTTCCTTGAACGCTACGTCCGCAGAGCTATTGCTGCTGTCGACAGGTATTCTGGGGAGCTTCTTGATCTCGAGATTCGAGCTTGTCCAGACCGGTCCGAATTTCGAGTAAGTATAGGCACGGAATGTTGGAATCTTCGCAGAAAAGAAATGGAGGCGCTCGCAAACACGGACCGCAACGATGAGGAAGCGCCTTAGTGGCTAGAGCCACAATATAGCATGATCAAAGCCAATGTCTGCTTGTTGGGATCTAGCCGATACGCCGCCACGTTATTCCGTTATTTGATCTTATCAAAGTGAAAGTGGCCGCATCCTCTGCACAGCCGACACACCCGCCCAGTCGGCCCGTAGCATGTTCCCTTCCAACTCTTGCACACTTGCACTCCCTTCGTCCCGCATGTGGAAAGGTGGCTCGAAGCAGTGTCGGGTATGCCAGGCTCGGCCCGACTTGTCGTAGCCGACCCATTCGGGCGGTTGCTCAAGACGGGCCCTGGATCCCGGGGACAAGCCCCGGGATGACAGCGGCGCGGCCTCTCCACGCTTGCCTCCCTTCTCCCCCACGGTTAACCATCGCCCATGGCCGAGAGGGGCAGAAAATCGCGGGCGAAGGGTGACTTGCGGCAGAGCGCGGCAGGCGCTGCCGATGCGCGGACGCCGTCCACGGATAGGAGCGACGGCCGCGACGTCGGCGGGCCTGATGCGGGAGCATATGCGGGAACCGCGCAGACTGCTTACGCTGCGCCGGACGACGACGAGCCGGTCTCCGACGCCCCCGACCGGGCCGCCTCTCTCCTCGACGAGCTGACATGCTCGCCTGCGCGCGAGCCGCGCGGGAATGCCCATGGCTCGCCGGCTTCACGCTCGCGCAGGGACAGCGAGACGGCATTGGAGCTAGCCGCACCTGGCACGCAGCCGCCGTCGGCCTCGGCGACAGCCTCGCCCACGTCCGCGTCACTGACGCCCCCGCCGTCCCCGGACGCCACGCCGTCGATGGCGCAGTTCCTGGAGATCAAGGCCGCCAATCCGGACAGCATCCTCTGGTACCGCATGGGCGATTTCTACGAGCTCTTCTTCGAGGACGCCGTGGTTGCCTCCGCCGCCCTCGGCATCGTCTTGACCAAGCGTGGCAAGCACCTGGGGCAGGACATCCCCATGTGCGGCGTGCCGATCCACCGCGCCGACGAATACCTGCAGCGACTCATCAGGCGCGGCTACCGCGTCGCCGTCTGCGAGCAGCTCGAGGATCCGGCGGAAGCCAGGAAGCGCGGCCACAAGGCCGTCGTGCGCCGCGATGTCGTGCGCCTCGTCACGCCCGGCACGCTGACCGAGGACAGCCTCCTCGACGCGAAGAGCCGCAATTACCTGACCGCCCTCTTTCGCGCTCCGGGAGGTCCCGAGGCGAGCGCGCTCGCCTCGGGCGTGACGCTGGCTCTCGCCTCGGTCGACATCTCGACCGGCGAAAGCGAGATCGGCGAGATCGACGGCCCCGACCTGCCGGGCGAGCTCGTGCGCCTCGCGCCGTCCGAGGTGATCGTCGCCGATGCGCTCCTCGCCGAGCCCGACGTGCGCCGCTGGATCGAGCTTGCGGGAGCTGCGGCAACGCCGGTTCCTGCCGCCTCGTTCGACAGCTTGAACGGCGAGCGCAGCCTCAAACTCCAGCTCGGCGTCACCGAGCTCGGCGGCTTCGGCACCTTCTCGCGCGCAGAGCTGGCCGCAGCCGGCGCACTTCTGCGCTACATCGATCTCACCCAGATCGGCAAGAAGCCCGTCATCCGCCCGCCTAAGAAGACAGGGCAGGGCGCGGTGCTTCTCATCGACGCCGCCAGCCGCGCGAGCCTCGAGCTCGTGCGCTCCACCTCCGGCGCGCGAGACGGAAGCCTGCTCGACGCCATCGATCGCACGGTGACCGGTGCCGGTGCCCGCGAGCTTGCCGCGCGCCTTGCCAGTCCCCTTCGCGACCGTCGCGCCATCGAGGCACGGCTCGACGCCGTCGCCTTTCTCGCCGAGGCCGCGCTCCTCCGTGACGATCTGCGCGCCGCGCTGCGTGCCGCTCCCGACATTGCCCGTGCCATCTCCCGCCTCGCCTTCGGCCGCGGCGGGCCGCGCGACCTCGCCGCCGTCCGCGACGGCCTCGCCGCCGCGGGCACCTGCGCCTCCCTGCTCGACAAGAACGCTGGCCCACTCGGCCTGCCCGAGGATCTTGCCGCGGTTGCGTCGCGCCTCGAGGGCGTCGACAGGAGCCTCGACGCCTCGCTCACGGCCGCGCTCGTCGACGATCCCCCGCACTTGAAACGCGACGGCGGTTTCGTGCGGAGGGACTACCGTCCCGCCCTCGACGAGGCGCTGGCGCTCCGCGACGACAGCCGCCGTGTCATGGCCGCGCTCGAGGCGAGGTACATCGACGAGACCGGCGTCAAGTCGCTCAAGGTCCGCCACAACAATATCCTCGGCTATTACATCGAGGTCACGGCCGCAAACGCCAAGCCGCTCACGACACCGCCACTCGTCGAGACCTTCCGCCACCGCCAGTCGATGGCGAATGCCATGCGCTTCACCACCGTCGAGCTTTCCGAGACGGAGGGGAAGATCGCCTCGGCTGGTGAGCGCGCGCTCGCCATCGAGCAGGAGGTGTTCGCGGAGCTTGCCGCCGCCATCGCCGCTGCTGAGCAATCCTTGAACGCCGTCGCCGCGGCGCTTGCGGAGCTCGACCACACGGCGGCCCTCGCCGAGCTCGCCGTCTCCGAGAGCTACGTGCGCCCCGTCGTCGACGACAGTGAAGCATTCGAGATCCTGGGCGGGCGTCACCCTGTCGTCGAGCAGGCGTTACGCGCGGCGAAGGCCGGGCCCTTCATAGAGAACGACTGTGTCCTCGGCCGCCCCGCCGCCCCTGAAGGTCCACCCGGATTCGACGAGATGCCGGACGCGAGGATCTGGCTCGTCACCGGCCCCAACATGGCCGGCAAGTCGACCTTCCTGCGCCAGAACGCGCTCATTGCCGTGCTGGCGCAAATGGGTTCGTTCGTGCCGGCGCGCGCGGTCCACATTGGCATCGTCGATCGCCTGTTCAGTCGTGTTGGCGCGGCGGATGACCTCGCCCGCGGCCGCTCGACGTTCATGGTCGAGATGGTGGAGACAGCGGCGATCCTCAATCAGGCGACCCCTCGCTCGCTCGTGATCCTCGACGAGATCGGTCGCGGCACCGCGACCTTCGATGGTCTCTCGATCGCCTGGGCCGCCGTCGAGCATTTGCACGAGGTCTGCCGCTGCCGCGCGCTCTTCGCCACTCACTACCACGAGCTGACCGCGCTCGCCGGCCGCCTCGGCTCCGTCGGCAACGTGACCGTCGACGTCAAGGAATGGCACGACGACATCGTCTTCCTGCACAAGGTGAAGGCTGGCGCCGCCGATCGCTCCTACGGCATCCAGGTGGCGAAGCTCGCCGGACTGCCGGCATCCGTCGTCGAGCGCGCGCGCGAGGTGCTGGCGCTGCTCGAGAAAGGGGACCGCCGCGGCGCAGGCGGCTCGAAGCCCCTTGACGACCTGCCCCTCTTTGCCGCCGTCCGTCCCAAGGGCCCGACGGTAAAGGCCAGCCCGTCCGAGGTCGAGAAAGCCCTGGATGCGCTCAGCCCCGACGAGCTGACGCCCAAGGCGGCCTTGGAGGCAATTTACCGCTTGAAAGGCTTGCGTAAGGAACGCGGGGCATGACCCCGTCGGCCGGGATTTGTCGAAAACTGTAGCGATATGTGATCGCTCGCTGACCTGTGCGCGGGGCTCTTGTCCGTATAGGCTAGATGGCCCCGCGGTTGCGACGTCCGCAGGGTTCTTGACAGAGTTCAGTGCATTAGCCCTGTCGCTGGCGACTGCAGCCTCGCAACCGTCCAATTTGCCGGTTCTTAATGACCCTGGCTCAAGGCTAGGCCACGAAGAGTGCAGCGGGATCAACGCTTGGAGTGAGTGACATGCAGGAAGTGCAACCGGATCGTCCGTCGAAGCGGCAGGACTCGCCGATGGGCGAGGCTGTGGACACCGGCGACGTGACAACGGCGGAGGTCTCGGCCGAGGCGAGGACGGAAGTGCCGTCGGACGACAAGCCCGCGGAGATGCTGAAGGAGGTTACGGGCGACGAGATCGATATCGGTGAGGAGGACGGCTCGCGCGGCTCGCTCGTAACACGCGAGGAGGACTTGGAGCCGCCGACCTATGCGCCGCCGCGCCGTGACGCTAGCAGGTCGCAACACGTGTTCGCCGGAGCGACCGTGCTGTCGCTATTGTTCGCCGGTTGGAGCTACTCGTCGCTGCAGGCGACCAAGGCTGAGCTGGCGGCCATGTCCGACGCCAAGGCTGCCGTCGAGCGTCAGCTCGGCGAGGCCAAGACGCGAATGGGGGCAACGGATAAAGTCATCGCTGACATCCGCGCCGCTCTTGCCGCGCTGCCGGCCGTTGCTGCACTGCCTGCCGCCGCGTCTGCCGCTCCCGCCACGCCCGAGCCGGCCGCGCCCGCTGCTGCGGTGACCGCACCTGCGCCGGAAGCCGCCGCACCCGCTGCTGCGCCTGCCGCACCCGAGGCCGCTGCTCCTGCCGCGGCGACGGCACCCGCACCGGAGGCGGCCGCTCCGGCAGCCGCAACACCTGCGGCGGCACCGGAAGCTTCCGTGCCAGCTCCTGCCGTCTCGCCCAGTGAGACATCCGCGGCCGCCGCAAGCGACGCGACCTCTACGCCTGCAGCCGATGCGCCTGCGGCTCCTGCTGCGGCAGAAGTGCCGGCCTCGACACCGGCCTCGACACCGGCCGCGACCGACAAGTCCGCGGACGCGTCCGTGAGCCAGCAGCAAAGCTGGGAATAGTCGGCCACAGGGACTATCGCTCACCGACGAGCGCCGCGTCCGCGCGGCGCTCGTTTTTCGTCAAGGCGCCAGCGTTACGCCACCGCTCTGGACGGCGCTGCGGCCGTCCTCACGAGCTGATCTCGTCGATTCAGCCGACGGCTGCCGGCCTCCTCGACGCGCAACCTACGGCAGGCCCGGCCGTCCCGTGACCGCAGCAGGTTGATCGGAGAGGGTGGCGAGGAAGGCGATCACGTCGGCAACCCTCTGGGCGTCCGAGATGCCACCGAACGCCATGGCGGGGCCTGGAATGGCAGCGCGGGGATTGTTGAGGAACGCCGCCAGCTCGTCGGGCGACCAGGTTCCCCCGCGTGCCCGCATCGCCGATGAGTAGACGAAACCCGGCGCAGACGCCTTCGGGCGGCCCGCAACACCCCACAAGTAGGGACCGATCTTGTGCCATTCGTCTTTGCCGAGCGGATGGCACGGTGCGCACATCCGCGCGCTTCGGGCTCCCGCCGCGGCATCGGCGGTCGGCAGCCGGCGTAAGACCTCGGCGACGCTGAACGCGTGGTCCGCCTCTCGCCCTCCGGCTGCAGAGTCAGTCCGTTCCGGCCCGTCGCGGAGGTCGAGCCCCTTGCCGTCTCGAGGGCCGATCCCGATGGGTGGGAACGGGGCCTCAGCCTCTCCATTCGAACGGCCATCGGGTTCGGGCACAGCGGCATTGGGCGTGCCTCCCAGGTCGGGCCAGGTGATCGGGCCCGGCCACGTCGGCGTCTCTGGCAGACGCGTCAAGACCGTGCCGACCAGATGATACCCGGCCATGAGGATCACGGCCGACGGTCCGAGCACGAGGAGCCATCGAAGCGCAGAGGGTCGCGCCGGCGGGTCGCCATAGGGCTTTGCGGGCTGCTGGTCGGCTCTGTCGCCGCGCAGCTGGTCGTCGGGCATGGTCATGGCGTCTCCTGATGCCGAGCGAAATCGGCCCCGACCTGCTTGGCTGGGCTCACCGTGTGCGGGTCGGGACCACCGCACGCAGGCATGTGTGACGGTGGCCCGGTCGACGACGGCCCCCTGAGCGAGACCCTCGGCCGGACATCATGATTTGCTCCCGGCGCCCGCCTCGATCGTGAGGCATCACTATACGCCGTCTGGCGTGCGCGCTGAAGCATCGCCCGAGCCGGAGATGGTGACCGCCCGGGGAAGATACGTCGCGGCCTGTCGGCAGGCCGGGGAAATCCTGCTAAGAGACCGGCCATGAGAACCGAGATGACCGCCACCGCGCCGCTGCCACCTGCCCCCTATTTCGACCCTATCGCGCTCCGCGTCGAGCTGACGGGACTGTTCAACAGCCACGGCAACGCCAGCGATGCCCGCAAGCCTGTCGTCGACCGGCTGAAGGATCTCGTACGCCACGCGCGCTGGGCGGCTCGCGTCGGCCTCGAGCAGGACCGCAACGGGCGCCGCTGCGCCGTGGGCCTCGCGCGCTTCCAGGACGAGATCATTCGCCTGATTTATGACTATACGACAACCCACGTTTACCGCGCCACCAATCCCTCCGACGCCGAGCGCATGGCCATCGTCGCGACCGGCGGCTATGGACGCGAGATGCTGGCGCCCGGCTCCGACATCGACCTCTTGTTCCTGCTTCCATACAAGCAGACGCCCTGGGGCGAGAGCGTCGCCGAGTATATGCTTTATGTTCTCTGGGACTTGGGGTTCAAAGTCGGCCACGCCACCCGAACCGTCGACCAGTGCATCAAGCTCGCTAACGCCGACATGACCATCCAGACGGCCCTCGTCGACAAGTGGTTGATTCATGGCGACGGCCAGCTGTTCGAGGAGCTGAATCAGCGCTTCCAGCGCGAGGTCATGCGCGGGCACGAGCGTGCCTTCGTCGACGCCAAGATGAGCGAGCGCGCCGAGCGTCACCGCCGCGCCGGCGAGAGCCGCTATAAGGTCGAGCCCAACGTCAAGGACGGCAAGGGCGGGCTCCGCGACCTCCATACGCTGCATTGGTTGTCGAAGTACATGTTCGGGCACAACGTCGGGAGAGAGACGGTCGAGGCCGGCGTGTTCACCGCCGAGGAGGCGCGAACCTTCAAGACGTGCGAGGACTTCCTCTGGACTGTGCGCTGCATGCTGCACTTCCACACGGGCCGCGCCGAGGAGCGCCTGACGTTCGACGTCCAGCCCGTGCTCGCCGAGCGCCTCGGCTACAGGGACAAGGGCGGGCTGCGCGCCGTCGAGCGCTTCATGAAGCACTACTTCCTGGTCGCCAAGGACGTCGGCGACCTGACGGCCATTCTCTGCGCAGCGCTCGAGATGAAGCAGCTGAAGAGCAGCCCCGCCGTCAACAAGCTGCTCAATCCTCTGACGTGGCGCTTCTGATCCGCTTCTTCGCCCAGGCCGAGCAGACCGACGCGTTCCTCCATCCGGACGCCATCCGTCTCCTGCGCCACTCGCAGCGCCTCATCGACGACAAGTTGAGGTCTGACCCGGAGGCGAACCGCATCTTTCTCGAGATGCTGACCGGCAAGGTCAACCCCGAGGCGACGCTGCGGCGCATGAACGAGGCAGGCGTGCTCGGCCGATTCATCCCTGACTTCGGCCGTGTCGTAGCCATGATGCAGTTCAACATGTACCACCACTACACGGTGGACGAGCACCTCATCCGCACTGTCGGCGGACTCACGGACATCGAGCGCGGCGGCCTCGGCAAGGAGTTGCCGCTCTCCACGACGCTGATCAAGACCATTCAGAACCGACGCGTGCTCTACGTCGCGGCCTTCCTCCATGATGTCGGCAAGGGTCGCGTCGAGGACCATTCGATCGTCGGTGCCCGCATCGCTCGCGACCTCTGTCCGCGACTCGGACTTACGCCTGCAGAGACCGAGACGGTCGCCTGGCTCATCGAGCATCACCTGACGATGAGCAACTTCGCACAGAGCCGCGATATCGCCGATCCTAAGACCGTGCGCGACCTCGCAGCCATCGTGCAGAGCCCAGAGCGCTTGAAGCTGCTCACACTCCTGACCGTCGCCGACATCCGCGCCGTCGGACCTGGCGTCTGGAACGGCTGGAAGGGCCAGCTCATTCGCACGCTTTACGCCGAGACCGAGCCGCTTCTGTCGGGCGGCCATACCCAGGTCGAACGGCGTCAGCTCGTCGCCGATGCGCAAGATGCGCTACGCACCGCGCTCGGGAACTGGCCGAAGGAGGAGGTCGAAGCCTTCATCGCCCGCCACTATCCTGACTACTGGCTTCGCACCGAGACGGCAAAGCAGGTCTATCACGCCAACTTTCTTCGCCGGGCCGGCCAACAGGACAAGACGCTCGCTACCGACTTCACGACGAACGCCTTCGCAGCCGTCACCGAGCTCGCCGTGTTCGCGCCCAATCACCCGCGGCTCCTGTCGCAGTTCGCGGGGGCTTGCGCCGCCAACAACGCCAACATCATGGGCGCGCACATCACGACGACCCGGGACGGCTTCGCCCTCGATACCTTCCTCCTGCAGCGCGAGTTCGACCTCGACGAGGACGAGATGCGTCGCGCGAAGCGCATCGGCGACACCATCGAGAAGCTTCTCAAGGGCGAGACTTGGGTCAAGGCACTCCTCTCGCAGCGCCGCCCGACGCCACTGAAGAACGAGGCCTTCACGGTGGAGCCCGAGGTTCTGATTTCGAATGTCCTGTCCGAGACCTTCACCGTCATCGAGGTCGCGGGCCGGGACCGCACGGGTCTCCTCTACGAGCTGACCAGCACCCTCTCCGATCTATCGCTCGACATCGGTTCGGCCCACATCACGACGTTCGGCGAGAAGGCGGTGGACGTTTTTTACGTCACTGACTTGACCGGCAAGAAGATCGACAGCGAGACGCGCCAGAAGACCATCCGCGAGCGGCTCACGACTGTTCTCGCCGGCACGCCCGCACCGGTCGGCTAGGCTCGACAAGCGCCGTTGCGGACGGGCTACCGTCCGTCGAGCAGCGGATCGGAGAGGGAGAGCGGACTCGAGAAGCGGATGCCCGCTGACGTTCCGCGAGACCACGCCACCTCGCCGCTGAACGAGCGCCCGCTGCGAAGCCAAACGCTCACGTACTCGCCGGGCTCGAGCCGTGGGGCGCGCTCGAGCCCGAGGCCGCCGGCCGAGATGTCCTTGGCGAACACCCGCACCCTGAGGTCGCGGTGATGCAGCGTGCAGTCCTGGCACAGCATGCGCCGCGGCGAGCGTCGCTGCTGCGGCATCGCCGGCACCACGAGCCGGCCATAGGCGTCGATGCAGGGTCGCCCGCCGCGCTGGGCCTCCTCGAGCAGCCGCAAGAGCTCGCCGGCGTTCTCGCCATATGTGGCTGGCAGTCTGCGGTACATGGGCGTGCCGAGCTCTCGCACGGCGAGATAGGCGAGTTGCGCGATGTGCCGCCAGGCGGTGCTCAAGGTGCGACCGTGCAGAACAGCGGCCCGGTCATGACCGATGTCGGTGGCATCGAGGAAGTAGCTGTCGAGCGCGTCTTGCCCCTCCGGCAGTGCGGCCAGGAAGTCGTCGACGAACAGGAGGTCGTCGGTCGAGACGCTGTGCTCTATGATGTGTGACCGCAGCCCCCGCAGCGCTGCCGTATCGCGCGGAACGTGCGGCTCGATCATCGCCGGCGAGAGCAGTACGTTGGTGTCGGCGAGCGCGTTGGCCGCACTCGTCACTGCCGCCGTCTGCAGGGCCGCGGCATGCACCTCGCAGATCAGTGCCTCGAACAGCACCGTCGCCCGCGCCTCGTCGGGCGCAAAGTCGGGTATCGGAGACGGAGTGGCAACGTCGTGGTCCGTCGGGAACGCGCTGAGCATGAAACGAACTCGCTGGGTGCAGTGGTTGCAAGAACACAACCTAAGCGAGAAACATTTACGCTTGGTAACAAAACCGGACGAAATGAGATTGGCGTTGCAGGTGATTACCGGGCCACCATCAGCCCTGAATCCATGAGCCGGCGATGGAAGTCTAGCACGGCCGTCTGGTTATCGCAGGTCGCATACCGGCCGCCGCACGCTTGCATCAGCTTACGCCTTTCGAGGTACGAGTCCGTCAGCGGCAGCTTCGCTGCCTCGAGCGTGACGAGACCGAGGTACGGCACGTCGAGCGTCTCGAAAGCCGGCAGCGCCGGCGGGTCGTAGTTGACGCCCTCGACCGCAAAATACGTTTGGAAGGGGGGCGATGCCTGCGCCACCCGGCGATCCTCGCTTCTGATCGCGGCCTGCTCGGCCTCGCTGAGGTAGCTCCAGGTCGAGGTCGGCTGGTGGTCACCGTAATGTACGATGAGGAACCGCTCGGACGGATACCGGGCCTTGAGCTCCTTCTTCAGCGATTCGAGGTCGATGTGCGCGAGCGACAGCCGGCGGAGGAACTCGTGCATGCCGGGCTCGGTGCCGGGTCCACCGCCCGGAACGTCGACATCTGGCTCGAACGTCCAGTTGTAGGGCTGGTGCGTGCCGATCGTGAGCACGTAGCTGAAGATCGGCTGCCGCGAGGTGCGGATGTGCTCATCGAAGAGCTTCAGCATGTTGTCGTAATAGAAGCGGTCGCGCTCGCCGGTCATGCGAGCGCCCTGGTCCTTCACGTCGAAGATCTCTCCCATGCCGATGCTCTCGTAGAACCGGCCGTTGGAGGCAAAGTTCTTCGACAGGGGATAGAAGACGACGTTCCGGTAGCCGCAGCGCTTGAAGGTCTCGGGCAACGTGTCGCGCACCTTGCCGGCCATCAGCGCCTGCACGAAGGTGCGCATGGAGCCGAACGAGTACGTCGAGACACCGGTCAGGATCGAGTACTCGGTGAGCCATGAGGCGCCCGCATAGGTCTCCACCCGAAGCTTGTGCAGGCGGCCGTCGAACGACCGGAACATGCGGTCGACGCCCTTGTCGTAGGTGAGTGACGGGAAATACTCAGGCGGAACCACAGACTCCTCGTGGATCAGGATCACGTGTGGCGGCTTCTGCTCGGTGACGCACGACGCCGGCAGCTTGAACGGCGGTGGGGCCGGGCCGGTCTCGGGCGAGGCTTCGAATAGCTGGCCCTTGAGGATGGTTTCGATCGTCTCCGGCCACGAGTTGTAGAATTTCGTCAGCGCGAGTCCGCCTTCGAACATGCGCCAGTCGGCCCGCGCGTCCGCACTCTTGGCCGCGAGCCAGGTGAGGCCGGCGAGGCAGACGAGGCCAGTCGCCGTAAAGGCGCGCGGGGCCCGCGTGGCATCCAGGCGGTGGAGCCAGAACCAGGCGGCTGCCAGGGCCCCGAGAGAGCCGAAGAGCGCGATCATCTCCTTGGGATAGTTGGCGGCAAGATAGGACACCGTCGCCGGCGAGCTCAGGTAATAGACGACGTCGTAGGCATGCACGGTCATGTGCATCAGCTCGACCTTCACCGCTGCCGCCAGCACGATGATGGCGGCAAGCGCCACGGAGACGATGGTGGAGGCGAGGAGCCGCCGGGTGACGAGTGCGAGCACGCCAGCGCAGGTGAGTGTCACGCCGACGATGTATAGCGCGTTCGTGAGGCTGCCCTCGAACAGGAAGCTGTAGACACCGAGCAGCCCGAATGCCCCGAGCGCCAGATACCGCGTCGCGCGATGCCCGGGGTGGGCATGCGCCGCTGGCGCGCCACCCGCGGGGGGCGCGGACCTGATCGAAAGGCCCTGTCCTGCTGTTTGGTCCGCCATCTTGCGCCTGGTTCCTGGACCCGTCGGTCCGTCACGGAACCATCATATAAGAAACGCGCAATCATGGGGAGCAGCTACAAAGGCTGAGCGAGCAATAAAATTTTGCTGTGACTGCAAGCGCTTGCCATAATTCGGCCGCCAGCCTCGGCGGGGCGCCACGGCGTCGCCGACGGCTTTGATGTCCCTCGGGCGGGAGCTCGTGGTCGCCGCGACGATGCGAACGAGCACCCAGGACCACGCCGTCCTGTCATGACTGATCGCTGCGTCCGAAGCGATCCGGCGGCCGCACTGCAACGTGCGACGCGGTCGGATAGGCCGAGACGCGCCGCGCACCCGCCGCCCGCGACCTGCGATCGGAAGGGTGGCCCAAGAGCTGAGCCGCAGGCGTCGCAAGCCCCCGAAGAAGCCGGGCATAGCATGTGACTGTGCTCATGCCCGGCCAGCGTCTCGAGCCGTCATTCGTCTCCGCGCCGCTGGATCGTGGCGACGAGTGTAGAGATCCTGAAGTCCGCGTCCCTTCTGCGGCCAAGCTCGTCAAAGGACTTCAGATTTTTGAGCCACATCAGATCAATGGCTCGCTGGCGTCCCTTCCGCCGCGAAGCTCGATCCTGGTGTGCCGAAGAATGCGACGAGTCTCGCGGCCGGGACACTACCCGCTGGTCGCGACCCGGCTTCGGATCTCGTCCGGGGCGCCGAAGTGCTCGAAATAGCGCGGGTCGATCTTTTCTACCGGCAGGATGATCAGCACGTCGGTGGTGCCGAACGGCCGGTCGATGACCGCGCCGTCGCCGACCATGGCACCGAGCCTGAGATAGCCCTTGATCAGGGGCGGCATGGCCCTGAGCGCCGCCTTGGTGTCGACAGCCTCCTTCGGCAGCAGGTTCATGCTCTGATAGAGGTGCGGATGCGCGCGGCATAGCCAGTCGGGAGTCGCCATCGCGTAGTGGTGCAGGAAGCTCAGTGCCATGGCGTGCGCCTGCGGGTCTGTGCCCTCGAAGCTCGCACAGCCGATCATGACGTCGACCTTGTGCTCGCGCACATAGGTCCAGAGCCCGTGCCACAGGAGCTCCACGGTGCGTTTGTTGCGGTATGGCTTCAGAACGCACGAGCGTCCGAGCTCCATGAAGCGGTAGCCAGGCGAACGGGCGCGGATCAGTGGCGCGATGTCGTACTCGCCCTGGGTGTAGAAGCCGAGCGTGCGCGCCGCCTTCTCCTGGCGCAGCACCCGGTAGCAGCCGACGACCTTGGGCCGGCGGCGGTTGCGCCAGGGCGCGTCGGCGCTTCCATCCGCCTGGCGGTCCACGACGAGCAGATGATCGCACACCGCGTCATAGGGATCCTGATCGAGCCGTCGCACACGTGCTTTGAGTGTGGGCTCGGCCGACAGCTCCTCGTAGAACACCTCGTAGCGCAGACGCTGCGCCTCGCGTAGCTCGGCTCGCGTCGCGGCGAGCCGCACCTCGAGCCCGCCGAGCGCACCGTAGACTTTGGGCTGGGGGCGCGGGGCTGTAATTCGTCGGCGATGGTCGGAGTATTGCGCCAGCACCTCGCGGCTCTTTCGGGTCCATCGCCGGAGCTCGGCGGGTGTCCTCGGCTCAACGGGGCTGAAGCGGGGTTGGATCGAGAGATCAGTCATACGGTCTCTGCTGTCGCGCGGGCCCTCAACCGGCCGCGCCAGACCACTTAATGGGCGATCGGCCGAATGTACACCCCACAGTCGCCAGCGAGATAGCAGGCGGTCGCGACAGCATTGCGACAGCAAGGCCGGCCCACATCCGTGGCGTCGAAGCGCCGCTGCAACCTGGATGCTGGAAGCCGCGGCCGAATCGTCAGGCCGCCGGCTGCTTGGTTGCGATGTCGTGTGCAGCCGGCAGCCAGCGCACCAGCATGCGTCTCAGCGCATCCGTGTCGAACGGCTTCGACAGGTGGTCGCTCATGCCGGCGGCAAGGTAGGCCTCGCGGTCCTCGGCGAAAGCGTTTGCCGTCAGCGCCACGATCGGCGGGCACTCCCGGGCCGCGCTATCGACGAGCGCCTTGATCTCGCGCGTGGCCTCGATGCCGTCGAGGCGCGGCATGTGGATGTCCATGAGCACGAGATCGAACATCGGCTCGTCACCGGCAATGACGCCCTTGATGGCCTGGACCGCGCTCGCGCCATCCTTGGCGTGGGTGACGGTGCATCCGACTTTGTCCAGCATGCGCTGGGCGAGCAGCGCGTTGATGGCGTTGTCCTCGGCAAGTAGGACGCGCCAGCATCCCGGCTCAGCCGCTGCCGATACGACTGCCGGTCGGCGGCATTCGGTTGTTGCCGCTGGCGCGGGCTTCACCGTACGTCCGAATCTGATCCCCAGCTGGGTCAGCAGCGATTGCGGGCGCACCGGCCGGATGAGGAATGCGTCGAACCCGTGGTCTCGGAAACGGGCGAGACTGGGCCGTCCGAGCACGCCGACGAGCACGATGCCGCGCACCTCGCTCTTGCCGCTGAGGTGCCGCTCGGCGAGCTCCATCAGTTGGCCCGCGTCTTCGGGCAAATAGTCTCCTTCGAGGATGATGCGGTTGATCGGACGTCCTTCGGCCGCTGCGGCCACGAGGATCGGCTCGCACTCCGCGAGCGGCGCGCCAGAGACTGAAACGCCGCGCGACGCGAGCGATGCGACGAGCATGCGCCGCTCCATGTCGCGTTCGCCGACGATGAGCACGTTGATGGTGCTCGCCTCGTTCACGACCGCAGGGCTTGCGAGCGGCGCGTCGGCAATTCGCTCGAGCAGGATCTCGACGATGAAGGTCGAGCCCTTGCCCGGCGTGCTGACTACCGTGATGTTGCCGCCCATGGCCCGCGCGAGGCTCATCGAGATAGCGAGCCCGAGGCCGGTGCCGCCGCGCCGTCTCCTGATCGCCGCCTCGGCCTGTTCGAACTCGGCGAAAATCCGCGCGCGCTCCTCCTCCGAGAGGCCGATGCCGGTGTCCTCGACGGCTATGCGGAGGAGCACCGGCGCGCCGTCCTTGGCTGGCGCATCCTCGCTGACGCGCACGGCAACCCCGCCCTTGTCGGTGAACTTGACCGCGTTGGCGACGATGTTGAGCAGGATCTGCCGAACGCGTGTCTCGTCACCCAAGAAGCGGCCCGAGCATGTGGGCGCCACGTCCCAGGCGATCTCAAGGCCCTTCTCCTCGGCGCCGGGCGCCAACAGCTCGACGACGCTCTGCACCGTGTCGGAGAGCGAGAACGGCGCCTTGTCGAGCACGAGCTTGCCGGCCTCGATGCGCGAGAAGTCGAGAATCTCGTCGATGAGTGAGAGCAGCGTGCGCGCAGACTGGTCGACGGCGCGCACGAACGTCTCCTGGTCGGGCGTAAGGGGCGTGTCGGCAAGCAGGCTCGCCATGCCGAGAATTCCGTTCATCGGCGTTCTGATCTCGTGGCTCATGGCGGCGAGAAAGCGCGACTTGGCACGGTTGGCGTCCTCGGCCTGGTCGCGAGCCTCCTTGAGCTCCATCTCGGCTTGACGCTGCTCGGTGACGTCGTGTCCGGTCGACTGGATCTCCGGCGCCATGCCGGTTCCGGTCACGGAGAGATCCTCCCAGGCGATCCAGCGCGGTCCCCCGACCGTGGCGACGCGCTCAAGGCGATGCCTGCGAATTTCCGTCGGGCCGGCATCGCTGCCGCTCTGAGGCGGCTCCTCGGCCAGAACCTCGGGCGCGAACTGAGTGCCCAGTGTCTGCAGGCCGTCGCGGCCGAATGTCCGGCAGAACGCCGTGTTGACGAACGTGAGCCGTCCTTCAGCGTCTCGGCGCAGGATGATGTCGGACTGCGAGTCGAGGACCGCAGCGAGCCGCGCCTCGTTCTCCGAGATCGCCCAGTGAACGTCCTTGAGCGTCTCGAGGCGGTCGTCGGGATGCTCGCCGCCGTCGGGCTCGGCCCTTGCGTGGTTCTCGCCTGCAGCTTGAGCCGGCTCGCGCCGCTCTTGCTCGGCTGCCGGTGATGCTGCCTGACCGTCCGCTCCGTCTCCCGAGATTCCGGTACCCGCTGTGCTGGATGCCCGGGTGCTCGCGACCCTCTCGGCGACGAGGAGGACGGCCGCCGCCAGCGCCAGCAGGCCGGCCGCCGAAAGAGGCTCGGTCGAGAAGGCGATCAGCAGAAGGAGCGTCGCGCTGCTGACGAGCGCCTCCTGCCGCCCGGTGCCGCAGAGCGGTCCGAGTCGCCCGGAACCGGCGCGACTAGTCTTGATTTCAACGCTCACAACGCCGCCCTTGTGGTGCCCAGGCCATGGTTCCAATGACCCAATCACACCCCGTTTGAGAAAGGCTGAAGCAGGTTGGTTAACGGGGCGGAGGGGAGCCCTTGCGCAACTGCCTTCGATCCCCCATAACCCCGGGTGGCTGGCGGCGGACGCTTCCCTCGCCAACCGGGTCAGGTCGGGAACGAAGCAGCCCTAACGATCAGGACGCGGGTCGTCCGCCAGCCACTTGATTTCGATAACGCGCCGCACCGTGCGTCCGCCAGATCAGCGGTCGCACTGGCGCTTCGAAGGGGTGCGGCTCGCCGCGGCGCCCCAGCCTCGAGCGAGGGCCTACGGTCGCGAGGGCCGAGACGCCGGGTGTGACGGTGAGCGCGGGACCCATGGTAAAAAAACCGACCAGGCCAGCTGATGAGAAGGACGCAGGCACAGGCGCGCCGGCCAAACCCTACGTCGTGCTCGCTCGCAAGTATCGGCCGCAGACCTTCGACGACCTGATCGGCCAGGAGGCCATGGTCAAGACGCTCCGCAACGCCTTCGCGACCGGGCGTATTGCACAGGGCTATATGCTGACCGGCGTGCGTGGCGTTGGCAAGACGACGACCGCCCGCATTCTCGCCCGCGCCTTGAACTACGAAACGGACAAGGTCTCGGCCCCGGCGATCGACATGCCCGCGCTCGGCCGCCACTGCGCCGACATCATCGAGAGCCGCCACCCCGACGTCATCGAGATGGACGCCGCCTCCAACACCGGTGTCGACAACGTGCGCGAGATCATCGAGAGCGCGCGCTACAAGCCGATCCTCGCCCGCACCAAGGTGTTCATCATCGACGAGGTTCACATGCTCTCCAAGGCCGCGTTCAACGCGCTCTTGAAGACGCTCGAGGAGCCGCCGGAGCATGTGAAATTCATCTTCGCCACAACCGAGATCCGCAAGGTTCCGGTGACCGTGCTGTCGCGCTGTCAGCGCTTCGACCTGCGGCGCGTCGACGTGCCCGTGCTCGCGAGCCATTTCAAACGCATCGCCGCCAACGAGGATGCCGAGGCCGACGACGACGCTTTGACCATGATCGCTCGTGCTGCAGAGGGTTCAGTGCGTGACGGACTGTCGATCCTCGACCAGGCCATCGCCATGGGCTCGGGCCGCGTCACGGCCGAGAACGTCCGCGCCATGCTGGGACTGGCCGACCGTGGCCGCATTCTCGATCTGCTCGAGGCTTTGTTTGCCGGCGACGCAGCAGAGAGCCTCAAATCGCTTGCCGCGCTTCATCGCGACGGCGCCGAGCCAGCGCAAGTGCTATCCGACCTCGCCGAGGCGGTCCACATTACGGCCCGCATCAAGACAGTCGGCCCGGGGACGGGCGGCGAGGGCTTGCCGGCGGACGAAACACGCCGAGCCGCGGGCCTCGCCGCGCGGCTATCGGTGCCACTCTTGTCGCGCGCCTGGCAGATGCTGGTGAAAGGCATCGAGGAGACTGCGCGCGCGCCCGACCCCGTTGCGGCGGCCGAGATGGTGCTGATCCGCATAGCCTATGCCGCCGACCTGCCACCTCCCGGCGACGTCATCAAGGCCCTTGGCGGCGACCCTTCGCGCACCAGCGCTGCTGGAGCTGCGGACCGCACTGGCTCTAGCGGAGGCGAACGCCCGATCCTGAACGAGCTCGACGTTCCGGCGCCGCGGGCGGACTTGACCGACCAGGCAGTCGCGGGCGCCGGCGCGCGCGCCGACACCGGCAGGGGCGCCCCGTCCAGACCGGCACAGCAGTCCGGCGCTCCGATCGCCTCGGTGCCGGCAGGTCGCGACGGCGAGCCCCCGGCCGATGACGAGATCATGGGCGAGTTTGCGCCCGTCGACGCGCTTCCCGAGGGCCTGGAAGGCGACGTTTTCGAGGACGACGACGCCGCGCCGAACGCCGTCGAGGTCCAGTCCGGCCTCGCTCAGCCGCGCTCCTTCACCGAGGTGGTGGCCCTTGTCGGCGCGCGCCGCGACGCCAAGCTCAAGGTACATCTCGAGGAGCACGTAAGCCTGGTCAAGTTCGATGCTGCAGCCGGCTCGATCGACCTGTTTCTCTTGCCCGGTGCGCCGTCCGAGATCGCCAACGATTTGCGCGAGAAGCTCAACAAGTGGACTGGCCGGCGCTGGGTGATCGTGCTGTCCAAAACCAAAGGTGAGCCGCCGATCGGCGAGGTCCGCCGCGAGCGCGAGGCGGCCGAGCTCGCCGAGCTCAAGCGTCATCCGGCCGTGGCGGCCATATTCGAGGCGTTCCCGGATGCGAAGGTGGCCGAATTGCGTGTGATCCCCGGAGCCCGGGAGGACGAGACCGGCACCTGATCGACTTACGATCTCGACGTTTGGCTCACCGTGCCGCCACTGCCATCGGTTGCCGGCGCGGCAGCGGCCGGGTCGGCGCCAGGAAGCGCACGCCCATCATGCCAAGCTTGCGCCAGACGACCGCGCAATCGACTTCGACGCGATCCGCACGCAGCGCAAGCGTGAAGCTCGGCGGCAGCGAGGCCTTGGCGCCCAGCAGGTTCGCTGAGCACTCATGCATGTAGAGGCGGGCACCCGAGGCTGAGATGTCGCACACGAGGCATGGCATCGGAATGTCGATGCTGTCCGCCGAGATGAGTGCGGTCGAGCCCGACGGACGGCGCGGCGCGTAGCGCCGATCGCTATCCGTTGCGAAGGCGGGCTTAGGCTCCGGGCGCCTCATCGTCTCGATCTTGACCTGCTGTTGCGAAGTCATGGCGGCAACTCCAAGAGCATTTTGTGAGATTTGCTCTACGTGATTTCCACAATCAGGCAAGACTCGCTAACACGGCGTTTGCAAGACTGCCTAACGGCTGCTGAAGTCCCGTCCCGATCCTGGAAAACGCCCCCTTTTCCTGACCGGCATCACGTTTTGCCGCAAGTTTTCAGATGTTCCGAAGCAATTTTTCCGCTTGCCCGCGTGGACGAGAAGAGCGCGCACGAGATCGACCGGCCGCCGCGGCATCGCCGTATCCGAATCGCCCCTGTCGGCGCCGTCGACGGCATCGTGCCGGTCAAGCGCTGCCGTCAAACCTCGGAACCGCATCGGGCCGGTCGTCGTGGCGAGATACAGAACAGCCTCCGTCATTCCATCGGCAGGGCGGTGTCAGGGACACATGGCGGGCTGCACGCGAGCGCGGCCGCAAGAGGCCTGCGCGTCTGGGTCCGACCAAGGTGACGTCGGGGCCAGACTGCGGAGGTCGCATCATTCATGGGACGCGAGCTCAGTGGGCGCCCCAGAGCTGTTGCATGATCAAATACGTATAGGACGCCGTCCAGCCGATGAGGATCAGCCCTACGAGCGCTTCCGTGCCCGCAAGAAGACGGAGAGGGCCGATTGGAAATCCCGTGCTCGTTCCCAGGGATGCGTACGACTCGATCGAAAGGTAGACGGCTTGCACAACAATCGATTCGAGACCCTGTCCCTCGACATTGCCCTCCAGGAAGGCGGAGAAACCTGCCGCGTACATTGCAATCTCGCCGAAGTGTCCCACGAGAGCCGCGGACAATGCCACGACAATTTTCAGACGGGGCGGAATAGCAAGGCGAGGAAGGAGGCAGGAGATGCCCCGCAGAGCTTCATAATGAACAAGCAAGGCCGCAAGCGCCAGTGCCGCGGAGCAGCCAAGGATAGAGATCATCAGGATCATAGTCGCTCCGCTGGCCAAAAGGAAAGGCCACGCGAGAGGCCTCGCGTGACCGATCCGGTGCATCCCGATCGCAGCACCCTTAGCTGGTCAGGAGCATGACCTTGTGGGCAGTCCGGTGGCCGCCGGATTGACTGTAGAAGACCTTCACGCGGGCGCCCTCGCGCAGTGCCTTGGCGGCGATTTTGGGACTGTACCTGTAGGTGTGCTTGTCGAGCACAAAGCTGTGCCTGGCGCTGTTCAAGTGCTCGATGGTGCCTGCGGCCGAATGATGACTTCCCGCTTGCACGACTCCTGCGCCGGCACCGATGGCAGCGAGGACGAACGCGAGCGTGGATAGCTTTTTCATGTGCTAACTCCGATCTGGTTTGATGCTGTCCGTCTTCCCTCGAGGGAACCGGTGACGTGAGAGCTACTTCTCGGGGTTCACGTGCGTTGCTACCATTTTGCCGTCGTGCATCTCATAGGTAACCTTGACCTTCTCGCCGACCTTCAAGGCGTCGGTCTTGAATGACTTTGGCAGCGTAAAGGTGTCGCCGGTCGAGAGGACGAGTTCGTTCTTGGCGGCATCAGTCGACTTGACATCGCCGACCTTGCTCATGGAAGCAGCGAAGGCACTTGCTGAGAGGACTGCGGTCGCGACAATCGCGGGCATCAGTGCGATGGACTTCTTCATGTTGATCTAGCTCCTGCTTTGTTTCTGGAGGCGCGTTGGCCAGCCATTCTGCGGAGCATGCACCCGGAACTTTTCCGCCACCTCGCGGCCCACTTACCAATTCGTATAGGTCAGGCGTCGCTTGCCGGGAAAGTTACGCCGACCCAGAGACCTGGCCGGTTATCGTCCAATCTCAGCCTCGCCGAGTGCAGGTCCGAGATGGCAGCAGCGAGGCTCAGACCGAGCCCACTTCCTGGCGTCGAGCGGGCACGCTCCAGGCGATAGAGGCGACGAAGCACATTGGCTCGCTCTTCAGGCGGGATGCCGGGACCGTTATCCGCCACTGAAATCGTGTAGCCATCGTTGCTCGTAGCAAGGCCTAGTTCGATCGTCGTGCCTCGCGGGCAATGTTGGATGGCATTCTCGATGAGATTGGCGACGAGTTGGACGAGAAGCTCACTATCTCCGAAGATCTTGGCTGGACACGCGAGATGATCGGCGACGCTGAGGCACTGCCCATTGTCCTCGGCAACAGCCTCGTAGACATCGCCGATCTCGGCGATAACCTCGCGGAGATCGACCGGGCGGAAGCGCGAGCGCCGCGCCCCGGCCTCAATCTGCGCAATGCTCAGTAGCGCCTCGAAGGTCTCCACAATCGAATCCAGGTCGTTCAACGCCACGTCGATAGCAGCTCTAAATTCCTCAGGGGTTCTCGCCGAGCGTCGCGCCTCGTCCAGATGTCGCTGCAGCCGCCCCATAGGCTTCTTGAGATCGTGGGCGATGTCCGAGGACGACTGATTGACATTGTCGACGAGAGACTTGAGTTGATTGAGGGTACGGTTGATCTCCTCGCCGATGTGATCCATGTCGTCACCCGATCCGCTCATAGCAACCCGAACGTCAAGCTGCCCCCGCTTGACGGCTTCGAGTGTCGTCGCGATCGCAGCAATTCGCGCTTGAGCCCTCCACGCCAACAGTGCGGAGCTAAGGCCTGCCACGAGCACCGTGCCGGCCAGCGCCCACAGAAGGCCATCGAGAAGAATCAGCCGGGTTTTGCGAATCTCCCGATCGATGATTCCGACGAGAAGTCGTCCACCCGTCACCGGAAACCAGCGGGCCAAAAATACGTCATCCGGTCGGCCCTGGTTCGACACGAAGATCAGATCCGCTCGAGGTAGCGTTATCCAGCTATCCGCGGGCCTGACGTGACGCACATTGCCGGCGCGAAATCGTCCTTCCTCATCGATCAACAAAAGGACGGTGTCGTTGCGAGCGGTGTCTGCTTCGCTTTCGATCAAGTCGGCGAGTTCGTTGAACCCCTTCTCGCGGCCGACTGCGGCGAGTGCGTCGGCCGTTTCCTCGACGCGCGAGCGGATTTCCTTCTCGAGCTCGCGTCCGAGCTCGACATAGAGGCCCGCAAAGACAACGAGTGCAGTGGCAACAAAAAGGGCCGTAAAGATAGCGGCCAGCCGCACGGGAGTTCGCTTGAAGACCTCACTCGCCATCGTGCAGACTGTACCCGCTGCCCCGAACTGTATGAATGAGGTCAGGGCTGTTCGGTCTGTTGATCTTGCTTCTGAGCCGCGAGATATGCGTTTCGACGACGCTGGTCTTTGGGTCGAAGTGGAAGCCCCAGACGCGCTCCAGGAGCATCGTTCGCGTCACGATGCGGCCTCGGTTTCTCATCAGGACCTCGAGCAGACGAAACTCTCTCGGTTGCAGATCGATGACCTCCCCACCGCGTGTCACGGTACGCGAGATGAGCTCGACCTCCAGGTCGCCGACTTTGAGCCGTGTCTCGTCGCCCTTGTAGGGAGGCCGGCGCGAGAGCGCATTGATGCGCGCGAGCAGCTCCGAGAACGCGAATGGCTTTGCGATATAGTCGTCGCCTCCGGCATCAAGTCCATCGACCCGGTCGTCCACGCCGCCGAGCGACGTCAGGAACAGAACCGGCAGCTTCCGTCCTGCTGCGCGAATTGCCTTGACGGCCGACAGCCCATCGAGACCGGGCAGCATCCTGTCCATAATGGCCATGTCGTAGTCTTCACCCACGGCCTGGGCCACGCCATCGCGCCCGTCGGCGAGATGATCGACTATGTGACCCTGCTCCTCGAGGCCCTGCCTGACATAGGCAGCCGTTTCGGCATCGTCTTCGACAAGGAGTATCCGCATGGGGTTGAACGGGACCTGCTTGGGCCACGAGCTCGCCTGATCTTGGCCAAGGGGAGTGTCTTGACCGTGCGGCAAGAGTCTCAAAGCTCCCTGGCGGAGGGTCGAGGCCCGGACGGCGGGAACGGGGGAACCGTCCAGGCCTCGTGCGGTTCGGATCAAAGTCGGCTCCAACCGCCCTGTACGTGCGCTGGTGGAGGTGCCCCGTGATGATGCGGACGCCGCCATGCACCGAGATCACGTACATGCGCACTCATTCTATAGCCATGCGTGCTGTCCGCCGTCTTTCTGGCAGCATACAGTTTCGTAAGGTGCATCCAAAACCCGTCGGGCGCAGGGGGGCCTGAGTTGTGACCCGACCTCCGGCCGGCACTTGAAGCGGGCCGGAGAGGGGATATGGCTTGCTTAAGGAAATCGAGCTCTGACGCCGGGGTTAAGGTCCGCTGCCGGCAACCATGAGGACCTGCTGAGCCTCGTTGTGCCGCCGGCTGGGACGCGATCGTTCGCTTGCCGGCGAAAGGAGCTAGGAGGCCAGGGTGTGCCGCGATGCTTCGTTCGCGAGATACCACGCGTACGTGCTCTTGATCCCCGACCGCAGGTCGATTTCGGGCCGCCACCCGAGCGCGTAGAGTCGGCTCGAATCCATGAGCTTGCGCGGCGTTCCGTCTGGTTTCGAGGTGTCTTGCACGAGTTCGCCCGTGTACCCGACCACGTCCGCGACGAGCTCAGCTAAGGCCCGGATGGACAGGTCTGCGCCGACCCCCACATTGATGTGCGACGGATCATCGTAGCGCTCCATCAGGAACAGGAGAGCAGACGCCAAGTCATCGACATGCATGAACTCGCGCAACGGAGTTCCCGAGCCCCAGAGCACGACCTCGGGACTCCGGCGCTGCTTGGCTTCGTGCATCTTGCGGATGAGCGCGGGCAGCACGTGACTCGATTGAAGGTCGAAGTTGTCGTTGGGCCCATATAGATTGGTCGGCATCGCCGAGATGAAGTGGCGGCCATGCTGCAGGCGGTAGGCCTGGCAGAGCTTGATGCCTGCGATCTTCGCGACGGCGTACCATTCGTTGGTCGGCTCAAGCGGACCGGTGAGCAGGCTGTCCTCGCTGATGGGCTGAGGAGCGTGCTTCGGATAGATGCAGGAAGACCCGAGAAACAGCAGCTTCTCGACGCCGCACCGATGTGCAGCATGGATGACGGCGAGCTCGATGGCGAGGTTGTCGTAGATGAAGTCGGCTGAATACGTGGCATTGGCAAGAATGCCACCAACTTTGGCCGCGGCCAGGAACACAGCGTCGGGCTTTTCTTTGTCGATGAAGGCGTCGACCTGGTTCTGCTGTCTCAAGTCGACCCTGTCGCGCCTCGCGATGACGACCTCGCAATCGTTGCGCGCTTCGAGCTTGCGGACGATCGCTGATCCCACCATTCCGGCGTGGCCCGCGACCCAGACGCGCTTCCCGGCAAGAGAGTAGCTGGCGACAACCGACATGATCTGTCGAACCTCGATAAGACTGAAGCTAGAGTTAGAAAAATAGCGGGCACAAGCGGATCGGGCATCAGAATTAGTGCGCCCTATAGTTAATGCGGGCGAGTGCTGTGGTCCGCGCGACTGACAAGCGTCGAGCCTGCGTCTGATTGTGGGGCACCTCGAGTGCTCAGCGATACATTGGCCAGAGTCGTATCGTCTGAAAAAAGAATATCGATTTTATCGTTCGATTTTAGGTGCGGAGGAGCTGTTAACGAAGACGGTAAAGTAGAGTGGACCCATCGGAGCATAACCGGATATTTCTCTTAACAGTTTTTAACAATTCCGCATGAATGCGACTGAGATCAGCGCAAGGACAAGGACTTCAATATGCGTATGCCCCCTTCGTTTGCTGACCGCAACGTCTGTGTGGTTGGTCTCGGCTACGTCGGACTTACACTGGCAGTTGCCATGGCCGACAGTGGATTCAAGGTGGAGGGCGTCGAGGTACGGCAGGACGTACTCGACAAGCTCAACAAGATGGAGCCTCACTTCCACGAGCCGCGACTGAAGGACAAGCTAGCACGAGCGATGAAAAAGGGTGCCCTGCGCGCCTCGGCGGCAATGCCGACGAGCAGCAGCAACTCGGTCTATATCATCACAGTGGGCACGCCCCTCGGCAAGGACGGAAAGGTGCAGCTCGGGTTCATCGAGCGTGCGACCCAGCAGGTCGCGTCAGTGCTTAAGGACGGCGACCTCGTCATTCTGCGCTCGACGGTCAAAGTCGGCACCGCCCGCAATGTGGTGAGCCCGATCCTGAGGGCCACGGGCCGCACGTTCGAGATTGCTGTCTGCCCGGAGCGCACACTCGAGGGCCAGGCGCTGCTTGAGCTGCACGTGCTGCCACAAATCATCGGTGCCGATGACCCGGAGACGGCGCTGCGCTGCGCCCAGCTGTTCGGCATCATGACGCCGACGACCGTCAATGTCGCCTCCCTCGAGACGGCAGAGATCGTGAAGCTCGTCGACAATACCTACCGCGATGTCTCATTTGCCTTCGCCAACGAGATCGCCGGTCTGTGCTCGCATGTCGGGGTGTCGGCAGCTGAGGTGATCAGCGCTGGCAAGCTCGGCTATCCACGGACCAGCGTCGCGCTTCCAGGACCCGTCGGCGGCCCTTGCCTTGAGAAAGACCCTCACATCCTCGCACAGTCGGCTGCCGAGCACGGCGTCGACATGCGGATCACCAAGGCGGCTCGCGCCGTGAACGAGGCCCAGCCGGCCATGTCCGTCGACTTCATCTCGGCCCAGGTCGCAGAGATGAAGTCCTTCAGCAGCAAGCCGCGCATCGCGCTTCTTGGATTGGCCTTCAAGGGAGTGCCGCCGACCGACGACCTCCGGGGCACCATGGCGTTGCCGATCTTGAAGGCATTGCAGGCGCGATTCCCGAATAGCCGGATCGTAGGTTTCGACGCCGTCGCCGACCCGGTCGAAGCGGCACGGTTCTTCAATATCCCGATCGTGACCTCGCTCGATGAGGCCCTGGAGCAGTCCGACCTCGTGGTGATCGCCAACAACCACCCAGAGTTCAAGAATATGGACCTCGGTGCGGCCGCGCAGCTCATGCGCCGCCCGTCGGTGATCTACGACTTCTGGAATCTGTTCGACGATGTCGGCGACCAACTTCCGCTCGGCATCACCTATCTCGCGCTCGGCGCCGAAACGCTGCGCCAGCCGCGCATAGAGCATGTCGCCGAAAGGAAGAGCTACCTCGTGACGGGTGGCACTGGCTTCATCGGCTCGGCTCTCGTGCGGCGCCTGGTCGAGGCCGGGCACAAGGTGCGTGTCGTCGACAACGATCTCAGGGGGCATGCCGCCCGGCTCAAGGACATAGCCGATCGATTCGAGCTCGTAACCTGCGACGTGCGCGATCAGGCAGCGGTCACCGAGAGCGCTAAGGGCTGCGATTCGATTCTGCACCTCGCCGCGCTGAACGGAACGGAGAACTTCTACACGCGGCCCGGGCTCGTGCTTGAGGTGGGTGTAAAGGGCATGTTCTCGGTCCTCGAGGCTGCACGGGCGAACAGGATTTCGGAGCTGGTCCTCGTCTCGTCCTCCGAGGCTTACCAGACGCCGCCGGTCGTGCCCACGGCCGAAGACGTGCCGCTCATGATTCCGGATCCATGGAATCCGCGCTATTCGTACGGCGGTTCCAAGATCATCTCTGAGATCATGCTTGGCTGTTGCGACCAGAGCATCATCAAGCGCGCGATGATCATCCGCCCGCACAACGTCTACGGTCCCGACATGGGCTTCGAGCACGTGCTTCCGCAATTTGTGATGCGGGCTGCCGAGTCGATCGCGGCACAAAAGGACGGGCCGGTGAAGTTCAGGATTCAGGGCGACGGATCGCAAACGCGCTCGTTCGTTCACATTGACGACTTCATCGACGGCTTCATGCTCGTTCTTGCCAAGGGACAAAACAGGCAAGTCTATCACATAGGAACCGAGGACGAGGTGAGCATCGCCGAGCTGGCGAAAGCTGTGCTTCGCAACTTTGGTCGGGCGTGCGAGATCGAGAGCGACCAGCTTCCCGCAGGAGGCACGCCGCGCCGCTGTCCGTCGGTCGCCAAGCTGCGGGCCCTTGGCTATGCACCGAGAGTTTCACTCCGGGATGGCATAGCAGACCTTGCCGGGTGGTATCTCTCGCACCGGGATATGTGGCCGAGGGCTGCCGGAACGCAGGCCGCCTAAGAGATAGCGCGCGCCGGGAGTGGAGCTCCCGGCGGGCCTGGAGAGCGGTCCGCCTCTCGGATACCGCTGCCGCGGAAGGCACCTGATGTATCGCCTCGGCCTTGACACGCTGTACGCGCTACGCCTGCACCGGCTGCTCGCACCGGCGTGCAGCGGCGTCGGCGTCATTTTCACGTTGCATCACGTTCGCCCTGTCGCCGCCGCGGGCTTTGCTCCCAACGCCTTTCTCGAGGTGA
>JAGVSR010000005.1 GCA_019137195.1 Alphaproteobacteria bacterium | reverse complement strand
GCCAACATGTGCGCGGCGCGGGCGCTCTACGTCGATCTCGACGTGGACCCTGACGGCGCCGATCCCAGGAAATACGCCAGCCGCGCCGACGCCCTCGACGGGCTGGCGGCGTTCACGCAGGCGGTGGGTTTGCCATCGCCGATGGTCGTGTCGTCGGGCGGCGGGGTCCACGCCTACTGGCTGCTCGACCGGGATGTCCCGTCGGCCAGCGCGTGGCTGACGATGGCGGCGCAGCTCAAGGCGCTCGCCCGTCACCACGGCCTCAAGGCCGACCCGGCCTGCACCACCGACATGGCGCGCATCCTGCGCCCGGTCGGCGCGGTCAATCACAAGGGCGGCGACGCCCGGCCGGTCGCGTGCCTGCAAACGGGCGAGGTCGCACAGGCGACGACCGTCGCGGACGCGCTCGCCGTCGCGATGGAGGCGGCAGGCGTCGCCGCGCCCCTCACGGCCCCGCCGGCGGCTGTCGTCGACGGGCTGGAGGCGAACACCGTCCGCGAGTATGACGGCCCGCCGGTGGCCTTCCCCGCCCTCCTGAGCGCCTGCGCGCAGATCAGGCGCATGGCCCGCCACCAGGCCGAGACGACGGAGCCCGAGTGGTATGCCGGGCTCGGCGTGGTGCGGCTGGTCGAGGACGGGCGCAAGGCGGCCCACTATTTCAGTCGCAGGCACCCCGGCTACGACGAGGCCGAGACCGATCGCAAGCTCGCCCAGCTTGACGGGATGGGGCCGACATCCTGCCAGAAACTCCGCGACGTGTCGGGCGACCACGGAGCGCTGTGCGACGGCTGCCCGCACTGGGGCCGGGTCAAGGGGCCGCTGATGGCGGCGCGGGTCGACGCGCCGCAGGCCGACCCGCCGGTGGTGACGGAGACGGTCGCCGCCACGATAGTCGAGCGGCCCATCCCCAATCCGCCGGCGCCATACAAACGCACGGGTTCGGGCGTCGAGATGGTCGCCGAGAAGGATGGCCGGCAGTTCGTCATCACCATCTACCCCTACGACCTCTACCCGATCGAGCGCGTATGCGACGACGAGACCGAGACCCAGTGGTGGCGCCACCACCCGCCGCACGGCGCCCCGCGCGATTTCCCGATCCCGGCGAGCGATTTCGTCAACGAGCAGGCGCTCAAGGCGCGGCTCGCCAACGTCGGAATTTATCCATCGGACTACAAAAGGCTACAGAGCTACATGAGCGCCTACATCCAGCAGCTTCAACGGAGCCAGCCGGCCGGCGTGCAGCGTGACCATTTCGGCTGGATCGAGGACCACACCCAGTTCGTCCTGCCCGAGCGCATCCTGCGGCCGAACGCGCCGCCGCTGCCGGCGACGCTGACCGCCAACGCGCAGCAGATCGGCCGCTACCTCACGCCGCACGGCGCGCTGGAGGACGCGGTGGCGCTGCTGCGGTTCTACGACAACCCGGCCTACGTCGCCCACCAGTTCTACATCCTCGCCGGCATGGCGACGCCGCTGTTCCACATGACCGGCCACCACGGCGTGGTCATTAACGCCGAGGGCAAGGCCGGCGCGTCCAAGTCGACCACCACGCGCACGGCCGCCGCGATGTGGGGCGACCCGATCAACCTCGTGCTCAACGGCACCAAGCGCGGCTCGACCGGCCTCGGGCTGGAGCACTACACGCTGACGATGGCCAACCTGCCGATCTGCCTCGACGAGGTGACGCTGATGGACGAGACGGAGGTGCAGGAGTTCGCGATGAACGTCACGCAGTCGAGCCAGCGCGTGTCGCTGACGCGCGACCGCAAGCTGCGCGCCCGCTCCAGCGCCCAGAAGTCGACCATTGTGATGACCAACTCGAACACGTCGCTGCACGCGCGCCTCGCGAGCGACGAGGCGACCGACACGGCGGCGGCGTTGCGGGTGTTCGAGATGAAGTTCGAGCGCATGGACGTGCACTCCAAGCCAGAGGCCGACGCCTATATCGCCGGGCTGATGAAGCACCATGGCCATATCGGCCCGCTGCTCGCCCAATACACCGTGGACCGCCGCGAGGCGGTCGAGGGCCGGTTCCGCGAGGTGCAGGCGCAGATCGACGCCATCCTCCACACGCAGGGCGCGGAGCGCTTCCTGAGCGCCCTGAGCGCCGTCGCGCTGACCCAGCTTGAGATCGCCCAGTCGATGGGCGTGGTGACGTGGGACCGCGATCGGATGGTCCACTGGCTGCGCCAGACGCAGTTCCCGGCGATGCGCAAGGCGATCAACGCCGACGACGACCGCAACGCGCCGGTGCGGGTGCTGACCGAGTTCGTCGCCCGCCACAACGACGGCATCATGGTGACCGAACTGGGCCTCGGCGGATCGACCCCCTACGCCTTGCAGGAGCCGCGCGGCCAGATGGTCGGCCACTACGACCGCCACGCGCGCACGCTGACCGTCGTCAACGAGGCGTTCCGAACCTACTGCCGCCAGCGGCGCGTGACGCCCAACGTCGTGCGCGACCAGCTCTTGCAGATGGGCGTGATCAAGCTCGCCGACGTGCAGCGCACGCTGGGCGCCGGAACCCGATGGGAGAAAACCCGCGTGCGGTGCTTCGTGATCGACATGGACCACCCCGAGATCGCCCCGGCGCAGGAGCCGTTCGACAGGCTCGACGCCCCGCCGGCGCGCGGACACCTGCGGGTGGTCTGATGCGCAAGTTCCGGGTCGCCAGTCTGCGCAAGGGCGGGCTGCGCTGCGTCCACTGCGACCGGGTGCTGGAGCCGCCCGACAGCAAGAGCATGACGCGCGCGACGCGGGACCACCTGGAGCCGCGCGCGCACGGCGGCGAGCGCACCGCGCTCGCGTGCTGGCAGTGCAACCAGCTAAAGGGGTCGCTCCCGCTCGAACAGTGGGAGCGATGGATGTTCCACAACCCGCTGTGGTGGACCGTCAGGTCTCTGTCACGGACGGCAACAATGTTCCAGCGCCCGCCCCCGCTGCCGCTGCGTCTGCCGCCTGGCGCTGCGCTGACAGCGCCGGAGGCATACCGACGCCGGCCCCGGATAGTTGCCGACGCATCGTCCCCAGAGCGTTCAGAAGGTCGATGACCGGACGGCCGAGCAATTCGGCCGCCTGATCGTTCAGGACGGCCTCGTTGGGCGCCAGCACCGCCGGGACGGTGTCGTCGGTGGGCGCGTCGCCCTTCGCGGCCTTGGGGGCCTTGGCGGGCTTCGCAGGCGCCTTGCCGGCGGCCGGCACGCGCGAGACGCCCTCGGCGAAACTGCCGACGTTGGCGGCGTCGTAGGGCTTCCAGTAGGGCGGCAGCGCGCCGCCGGCGGCCGGCTTGGCCGCCGGGGCGGAGGGCGCAGGCGCGGGCGTCGTGGCGCCCGGCATGTAGTTGGCGCTCGTGCCGACGCCGAAATGGCGGTTCAACATGGTCACGTAGGGCGCTCCGGGCGTCCACCGCTGATCGGCCAGCCCCTGCCGCGCCGTCTCGGCGTTCACGTCGTTGAGCCCCGCGCGCGAACGGGCGTCCGCGCCGAGCGCGCTGCGGTAGTCCATCTCGTTCTGCGCGAGCGCCGGACGCAGCAGGCGCTCGATGTCCACCGCCTGCGCCTGCGCGCCGTGGAGCGTCCCGGACTGCTGCATGTTGAACGCCTGCGCGCCTTCGAGCGCCCGCTTGGCGGCGGCGTCGGCGGTCCAGGTGCCGGCCTGCTGGTCGTAGAAGGCCGCCTGCGCGCCGGAGAGCCGACGCTGGGCGTCGGCCTGCTGGGCCATGATCTCGTATTTGCGGGCGAGCCACCCGTCGATGCTGGACATCCGGCTTCTCCGTTAGACCGATTTGCTCTCGACTTCCGACTTGCTGTCGGAAGCGGCGTAGCTCTGCGTGCCGGACGAGGCGAACGACACGGACTGGGAGTAGTGGACCGCGTTGAGCGCCGCCGAGCCAAGCTGGGCGGAAACCACCGCCGCGCCCTTGGCCGCCTCGACCGCGACGTTCTTCATCTGGACATACCGCTGGATGTTGGCCTCGGCCACCTTGGCCCCCAGCTCGGCCATCCGCGCGGAAATCTCCACCGACGCCGACCACTGACGGGTGAGCGCGTCGTTGTAGGCAGACGTGCCGGAGACCTGGGCGCGGAACACCTCGGCCTGCGAGGTGTTATATTCCGCCGTCGCGCGCGCCTCGGCCACCATCGCGTCGAGCCCGGCCTTGTAGCCGTCGATCTGCGCGTGGTAGCCGGCGATCTTGCCCTTGTAGGCTTCGATCCGCACCTGCACCGCCGCCGTGTTGGCCTCGACCTGCGCCTTGTAGGCTTCGACCCTCGACTTGTAGGCGTCCATGCCCACCGCCTGCGCCTGCACGCCGGCCTTATACGCCTCGACCTCGGCGGTGTAGGCGCCGATCCGGCCGGTGTAGGCCCTGATCTCCTCGCCGTAGACCTCGACCTTGAGCTTCTGGAGATTGGCCTGCGTCTCCAGCGCCTGGAGCTTGGCGCGGAAGATGTCGACGTTGGCCATCGCCGCGTCGACCTGCGCCTTATACGCCTGCACGGCGGCGACGTTCATCTCCGCCTTGGCCCGCTCGGCGTCGATCTGCGTCTTGTAGACCTCGGCGATCGCGAGCGCGCCGCGCACCTGATAGTTGTAGACCTCGGCCTTGGCGCGATAGCCTGTGACCGCCGCCTCGTAGGCGCGCACGCCGGCGTTGTAGA
>JAGVSR010000039.1 GCA_019137195.1 Alphaproteobacteria bacterium | reverse complement strand
GACGCGCTCGAAGCAGCGCCTGCGAGCAGGCCGGCCGCCAGGAGGGCGCTTAAGCTGTACTTTGTCATTTATTTTCTCCCGTCTACTTCACATTTAACGGGCGCTTGACGCTACTTTACCGACTGGACGCCTGGCGCACGCATTTCCTACGGCAGCTGTACCTACTTGCCGCCTCGGAATTGATAGTAGTCAGAAGCGATCCGCACTGAAAACAGGCAATCGAAGCCGTCCACGCGAATCGGAACGGGCTGTGACATGAATACGACATAGATCAGACAAGTGATCTAACCATCCAATTTCGGGAAAGAAAATTCGGCAAGCATTGGGCTTAGGACGACCTCCGGCTCATCGCAATGCCGATTGACAGCACCGTCAGCAAGGTGACGAACTTGTTGGCATCGGGGGGCGGGAGGTCGCCCGTGAGCCGCTCGAGGACACGGCCGAGGGTAACATCGACCTTCGGGTTGCCGCCTTAGAGCGCAAAGCTCGTACCGCAACCGCAGGAGGACGTCGCGTTCGGGTTCCTGATCTGGAACGAGGCGCCGATCAGCGCGTCGACGAAGTCGATCTCGGCGCCCGCGAGGAACCCCAGCGAGACCGGGTCGATCAGGACCCGTGCTCCGTCACGCTCGAGCAGGAGATCGTCGTCCTTGCGAGCCGTCGTCAGGTCGTATTTGTACTGGAAGCCCGAGCATCCGCCGCCCTCGACCGACACCCGAAGCATGGTGCCGGGTGCCTCGCCGGCGACGATCTCGGAAATGCGGCCGGCGGCACTGGCGGTGAGGGCGACGGGTGCTTGCGCTGACATCGGCAATCCTTGTGGGTACATCTTGGGGCAGCTCGTGCCGGTCACGCGAGACGGGAGCCGGGGTTGCGCCAGCCTTGCGAGTCGTACTCTAGAAGCTAGGAACATGGTGACGCCGGGTGTCCAGTCAAATGATCGCCGCCCGCGAGAGAGGCCAGGAATGACCCGCAGCAGCGGTAGCCGGCCGGGACTTCATGTGGGGCCGGCGAGCAATGCCTACGGGGCAGGGCTCGCGCCGGGCGAGCGCTTTCCCGCGGTCTATGCGGCCAGCGCCACGGCATCGCGGGGGCGCCGGCACGCCGAGGCCGAATGCACCACACGAAGCCCATTTCAGCGCGACCGCGACCGCATCGTGCATTCGACCGCCTTTCGTCGTCTGACCCACAAGACGCAGGTGTTTCTGTTTCATGAGGGCGACCACTACCGGACCCGGCTCACACACAGCCTAGAGGTAGCGCAGATCGCGCGCACCATCGCCCGACAGCTGCGGCTCGACGAGGATCTGGCCGAGGCACTGGCGCTTGCCCACGACCTCGGTCACTCGCCGTTCGGCCACGCGGGCGAGCGGGCGCTCGATGCCGCCATGGCGGCCTTCGGCGGCTTCGACCACAATGCGCAGAGCCTCAGGACCGTCATGTCCCTCGAGCGGAAATATATGGCATTCGACGGACTAAACCTCACCTGGGAAAGTCTCGAGGGGCTCGCCAAGCACAACGGGCCGCTGGCAGCGCCGAAGGCCGCGGCGGTCCAGAAGGTGATCGCGCCGCTCGAGGCGTGGTGCGGGCTCGCGCCGCACAACTGGGCGTCGGCCGAGGCCCAGGTGGCCGCGCTCTCGGACGACATCGCCTATTTGAACCACGATGTCGACGACGGGCTCCGGGCCGGCCTCGTCGCCGTCGACGACCTTGCGGGGGTTCCGGTCGCGGCCGAGGCTGTGGCGGACGTCCGCCCGAGCCTCGCGTCCGTCGCAGGCGCCACCCAAAGCCGCGCGACGTTCGAGATCACCCGGCGCATGATCACGGTCATGATCCGCGACGTGGTGGATACGAGCCGGGGGCTGCTCGCGGTACTCGCACCCGAGAGCCCGGAGGACATTCGCTGTGCCGGCCGGGCAATGGTCGCTTTCTCCGCGGGCATGGAGCAAAGCCTCGCAGGGCTGAGACGCTTCCTCTTCGAGCGGGTCTACCGCGCCGGTCGCGTCATGCGTGTCATGAACGGCGCCGAGGCCATCACGCGTGATCTCTTCCAGCGCTATCTCGAGGACGGAGCGGCACTGCCCGAGACCTGGCAGCGGGCCGCGGCAGGGCTTTCCGAGCGGCGCCGTGCCCGCCTCATCGCCGACTTCGTTGCCGGCATGACCGACCGCTATGCGATAGCCGAGCACGAGCGCCTGTTTGACGCCACTCCGGAATTGCGTTAGCGCCGAGGTCAGCGAGTGGTCCGTCGTCGGTCGTGAGCGGTGATCTCCGGCCCGATGCCGTTCGTCCGTCGCGCCGCACCGGCGCCAGCCCCATCAGTCCGATCACCGCACACGACGGACCTCCTACGAGCACGCCATGAACGTATTCGACGACATCGCCGGCAGGATCAGGGGAGCGCTCGCGGCTCTGAGCACCAGCGGCACGCTCGCAGCCGACATCGACCACGAGGGTTTCGACGTCGAGACTCCGCGCGATCCGACCCACGGCGACTTCGCCTCCAACGTCGCCATGGTGCTTTCGAAGCGCGCCGGCATGAAGCCACGCGACCTCGCCGAGGCGGTCAAAGCAAGGCTCGAGGGCGAACGCGGGTTCGCCAAAATCGACGTCGCGGGTCCGGGCTTTCTCAACATGACGATGGAGCCCGCCTTCTGGCACGGCCTCGTCGTGGCGGTCGGGCGAGAGGGAGCCGCGTACGGGCGAAGCGACATCGGCAAGGGCGCCAAGGTGAACGTCGAGTACGTGTCGGCTAATCCAACCGGTCCGATGCATGTTGGACACTGTCGCGGTGCGGTCTTCGGTGACGCGCTCGCCAATCTGCTCGCCTTCACCGGCTACGAGGTGACGCGCGAGTACTACATCAACGACGCGGGCGGGCAGGTCGATGTGCTCGCGCGCTCGGCGTTCCTCCGCTATCGGGAGGCACTCGGCGAGGACATCGGGCCTATTCCCGAAGGCCTTTATCCGGGCGAATACCTGAAGCCCGTCGGTGCGGCGCTCGCCAAGACGCACAAGAAGACTCTGCTCGACCTTCGCGAGGACGAGTGGCTGCCGCCGGTGCGCGAGTTCGCCATCGCCGCCATGCTCGACATGATCAGGGACGACCTGGCCGCGCTCAACATCCGCCACGACGTATTTACCTCGGAGGCAGCGCTCTCTCGAGGCAAGACGGACAAGGTCAAGCTCGCGATCGACGCGCTGCGCAAGAAGGGGCTCATCTACGAGGGTCGGCTCGAGCGGCCCAAGGGTCACGACGACGAGGAATGGGAGGACCGCGAGCAGACGCTGTTCCGTTCGACCGCGTTCGGCGACGAGGCCGACCGTGCGCTCCAGAAGTCGGACGGCAGCTATACCTACTTCGCCGGCGACGTAGCCTACCACTACGACAAGCTGGCGCGCGGCTACCGCCACCTGGTCAACGTGTTCGGTGCCGACCACGTCGGCTATCTGCCGCGCGTGCTCGCCATCGTCGCCGCATTCACCGGAGGCAAGCTCGACGTCGACGCCAAGGGCCGGCTGAGGAGCTGGCGCACGGTCGGCGGTAGCGCGGACCTCGAGCTCAAGGTCGTCTCGCTGGTCAAGCTCTACAAGGGTGGCGAGCCTTACAAAATGTCGAAGCGGGCCGGCACGTTCGTCACCTTGCGCGACGTTGTCGACGAGGTCGGGCGCGACCCCGTCCGCTTTATGATGATCTACCGCAAGGAGCTCGAGCCCCTCGACTTCGACTTCGCCAAGGTCACCGAGCAGTCGAAGGACAACCCCGTCTTCTACGTGCAGTATGCGCACGCGCGTGCAGCAAGCGTCTTCCGCAATGCAAAAGAAGCCTTCAGCGATCTCGATCCGGGAGCGGAGCTCGCGGGCGCGGACCTGTCCCGCTTGACCGACCCGGACGAGCTTGCCCTGATCCGCAAGCTCGCCCATTTCCCTCGCCTGACGGCCGGCGCAGCGGAAGCCCGGGAGCCTCACCGCGTGGCGTTCTATCTCTATGATTTGGCTTCTACATTCCACGGACTTTGGACGCGCGGCAACGATTCGCCACATTTGCGATTTATCCAGGCGACCGACCGGAGTTTGACTGTCGCGCGTTTGGCACTCGTTGCTGCGACCCGTCAGGTGATATCCTCAGGTCTGTCGGTCCTCGGGGTCGAGGCCCCCGACGCCATGCGTTAGACTCGCGATTCGTCGGGGTGCCGCGAGTTATTGAGGTGCGAGGGAAATCGCCATGTCACGGACCAATGGTCACCAGGTGCAGCCGGGAGCCCGGCCGCAAGCCGCCGGCCATGGGTCCGAAGCCGATCCGCGCGGTTGGCAGCAGGCACAGCCCGGCGCAGGTCAGGCAGCCGCACAGGCTCAGCCCTACCCTCAGCAGCCCTATCCTTATGCGCAAGGCCCCGCCTACGGCCAGGCTTACGGACAGCCGCCTGCTCCCTACGTTCAGGGCGTGAGCGACGCGTATTACCAGCACGCCGGTCAGCAGTATCAACAGCCGGCACCCCAGCAGCCCGCAGCGGTCCCGCAGACAGCCTACCAGCCTGCCTACGAGGCCGCTCCGTCGGCCCAGGCTCACGTCCAGCCCCAACCGGCGGCGACCCAGCCGGGACAAGGCTACTATCAGCAGTATCAGACGGCCCAGCAGGGATACGGGCAGCCAGCTGCTTACGCGCCCCCGGAGCAGCAGGCTCC
>JAGVSR010000010.1:7382-108955 GCA_019137195.1 Alphaproteobacteria bacterium | reverse complement strand
GCCTCGTCTCACACTGATTCTGGGCGGCGCGCGCTCGGGGAAGAGCGCTTTTGCCGAGGGCCGCCTCGGTAGGACCGCTCCCCCCTGGGTCTACATCGCCACGGCCGAGGCCTTCGACGAGGACATGCAGTCGCGCATCGCCGCGCATAAATTGCGGCGCGATTCCCGCTGGTTAACTATCGAATCCGGACTCGATCTGGCGGCCGTGCTCAGAAGTCCGCAAACGGCTGGCCGGGCCGTGCTGGTCGACTGCCTGACGCTCTGGCTGTCGAACGTGATGCTCGCCGGCCGCGACGCTTCCGCCGAAACCGAAGGGCTCCTCGCAGCCCTGGCAGCCGTCCCCGGTCCGGTGGTGCTCGTGTCGAGCGAGGTCGGTCTCGGCATCGTTCCCGACAACGCACTGGCGCGCCAGTTCAGGGACCAGCAAGGCCAGCTCAACCAAGCCATCGCCGCCGTCGCCGACGAGGTCGTGCTCGTTGCCGCCGGCCTGCCTCTCGTCCTGAAATCCAATGCTGCCAAGGAGAGCCTGCGTCCATGAGCGAGCCCAAGCCCGACCCTGCCTCCAACGAGACACGGCACAAAGCCAAGATGGCCAACCGCAAGGCGGCCCAGGATGCCGAAGTTGCGTCGAAGACCGTCGAGAAGGGCCTCCTCATCGTTCACACCGGCAAGGGCAAGGGGAAATCGACTGCCGCCTGGGGCCTCATGCTGCGCGCGCTCGGGCGCGGCCTCAAGGTCGGTGTCGTTCAGTTCGGCAAGGGCGCTTGGGAAACTGGGGAACGCAAGGCCATCTCGGTCTTCGGCGATCAGGTGCAGTGGTACACGCTCGGCGAGGGCTTCACCTGGGAGACGCAGGATCGGGCCCGGGACGTTGCCGCCGCAGAGCGGGCCTTCGCCAAGGCCAAGGAGCTGATGGCCGATCCCTCGATCCGGCTCCTGATCCTGGACGAGCTCAACATCGCACTCCGCTACGACCATCTCGACACGGCAATGGTGATCGAGACGCTGAAGGCGCGGCGGCCGGATCTTCACATCGTCGTCACCGGACGCAACGCCAAAGAGGAGCTGATCGGCGCTGCCGATCTCGTTACCGACATGAGCCTTGTGAAGCACCACTTCGCGGCCGGCGTCAGAGCGCAGGAAGGCATCGAGTTCTAATGGCGGCCCGCGTTCTCATGTTCCAGGGCACGGGGTCCGATGTCGGCAAATCGCTGATCGTCGCGGGGCTCGCGCGCGCGTTTGCGAACCGTGGCCTCGCCGTGCGTCCGTTCAAGCCGCAGAACATGTCGAACAACGCAGCGGTGACGGCCGACGGCGGCGAGATCGGTCGTGCCCAGGCCTTGCAAGCCCGCGCCTGCCGCGTCAGCCCTTCCGTGCATATGAACCCGGTGCTCTTGAAGCCGCAAAGCGAGATCGGATCGCAGATCGTCGTGCAGGGGCGCGTCATCGGCAACGCCAAGGCTCGCGACTACCAAGGGATGAAGCCCAAGCTCCTGGAGAGCGTTCTCGATAGCTTTTTCAGGCTGGCCGGCGAGGCCGATCTGGTTCTCGTCGAGGGCGCGGGCTCGGCGTCCGAGGTCAATCTGCGCCGAGGCGACATCGCGAACATGGGCTTTGCACGGGCCGCGAATGCGCCGGTCGTGCTGATCGGCGATATCGACCGCGGCGGTGTCATCGCCAGTCTGGTCGGCACCAAGGCCGTGATCGAAACGGCCGATGCCGAGCTGATCAAAGGATTTCTCGTCAATCGGTTCAGAGGCGATCCCGCGCTCTTTGACGACGGCATGCAGCTCGTCGCGGACAAGACAGGCTGGCGGCCGCTCGGCCTCGTGCCGTTCTTTGCCGGCGCCGGCCGGCTGCCCGCAGAGGACGCCTTGGCGCTCGATGCGAGACAACCTGCGAAGAAGGACGCCAAGCTCAGAGTTGCTGTGCTCGCCTATCCCCGCATCTCGAACTTCGACGATTTCGATCCGTTGCGCCTCGAGCCCGAGGTCGAGCTTCGCTTCCTGCGTGGGGGCGAGCCGATCCCCTGCGGAACCGATCTCGTCATTCTGCCGGGCTCGAAAGCAACGATGGCCGATCTCGCAAGCCTCCGGGCCTGCGGCTGGGACACGGACGTCAAAGCGCACATGCGGCGCGGGGGGCGCGTGCTCGGCGTCTGCGGCGGCTACCAGATGCTCGGAACGTCCATTTCCGATCCCGGCGGCATCGAGGGTGTGGCTGGAGCCGTTCCGGGTCTTGGTCTCCTCGACGTGACGACCGTGCTTGCCGGAGAGAAGCTTCTCGTTGCGGTCGCCGGGACGTCTCACGCGGACGATGTTCCGTTCTCGGGGTACGAGATGCATATCGGACGCACGAGCGGCCCGGACTGCGCCCGCCCGCTGCTTCGTCTCGACGATGGCCGCCTCGACGGCGCGTCGTCCGCCGACGGCCGCGTCGCGGGCTGCTACGTGCATGGGCTGTTCTCGGACGATCGCCAGCGCGCCCGCTGGCTGTCCGCGCTCGGCGCGGCTCCGAGCGGACTGGACTACGAGCAGGACGTGGACGCAACGCTCGATGCGCTCGCTCGGCACCTGACTGACCATATCGACTGCGAGACACTGCTCGGCCTCGCGCATCCGGTCACAGCCATGCCGGCGTCACGAGCGCAAGGATCATGACCGCCGCGCCCTGCACAGTCGAGGCCACGCGATAGAGCGCCAGTGCGCGCCGAACGTCGGACGCGTCGAGATCGGCACGCCCGTCTCCCATGAAATGGTCGTCGACCATGTTGCCGCCATACGCGCGCGGGCCAGCAAGCTTGAAGCCCAAGGCGCCGGCCATGGCGGCCTCGGGCCAGCCAGCATTCGGCGACCGATGCTTCGAGGCGTCCCTGCCTATGGCGCGGACGGCATCGCGCGCCGACGCGCCGCGCAGCACAAGCGCTGCAAGTGCGAGCCACAGCGCCGAGAGCCGCGATGCCGGGAGATTGACGAGATCGTCGGTACGTGCCGCGGCCCAGCCGAACGCCAGGTAGCGCTCGGACTTGTGGCCGATCATGCTGTCGGCGGTATTGATCGCCTTGTAGACGAGAGCGCCGGGCAACCCCGCGACGACGAGCCAGAATAGTGGCGCAACCACGCCATCGGAGAAATTCTCGGCTAGGCTCTCGATCGCGGCACGCGACACGCCGGCCTCGTCGAGCGTGTCGGGGTCACGGCCGACGATTTTCGATACGGCGCGCCGGGCCGCATCGAGCCCATCGCGCTCGAGGGCCGCTGCGACAGCGGCGACGTGATCGTCGAGGCTGCGCTGCGCGACGAGCGTGCTCGCGACCGCAGCCGTGACAAGGAGGCCACCGAGCGGGCCTGCGGCGCTGGTCGCAACATGAGTGAGGCCAAATCCGGCGGCGGCTGCCGTGCCGACCAGCACGAGGAGCGTCAACGCACCGAGCGCACGCCGCGCCATGAACGCTCGATCGGCCCGGTTCCAGGCTCGCTCACAGGCTGCCGCCAGCGCTCCGATCCAGGTAACGGGATGACCGATGCGGCGATAGATGGCATCCGGGTACCCCGCTGCGGCCTCGATCAGGATCGCGGCGAAAGCGAGAGCAGCGAACATGCGAAGACCCGCGATGACGGACAAGAATTCCGGACCTGCCTAACACAGGCTTCGGCGGCGAGAAACCCGCTTGCCACGGCGGCCGTCCGGACAACGCACATGCCGTCTCTTCGTCAGCGCGCAATCGAAACAACCAGCGCGAGGAGCAGAATGCTTTCCATGATCTCGATCCCGGCGCCGAGGCAGTCTCCCGTGATGCCACCGAGCTTGCGGTACCAAAAGAGGCCGACGAGGAGCGCTGCCGGGAGGGCGGCCACCGAGATCGGCGACAACCAGACGCTCAAGGCTAGAAGCACGACGCCCCAGCACGCGACCATGCCGGACGAAAGGCGGGACGAGAAGCTCAGAGCAAGCCCGGGCTTGAGCGGCGGGAGCAGCACGGCCCAGCCGAGCGCCGCCCATCGCGCCCAGGCCGATACGAGCGCGAGGCCAACAGCTGTGGTCCAGGACGTCGGCAAGGACGCAAGGAGCACGAGTTTCGTTGCCAGCTGAAGCGCAATGGCGATCACGGCAAAGTTGCCGGCGTGCGGGTCCCCGAGCACCTCGACGAACCGTTCCGGCTTCTTGTGGGAGGCGCCCAGCGCATCGGTGACGTCGCCGAGACCGTCGAGGTGCAGCCCGCCGGTGATGCCGACCCAGGCGATGAGGCCCACGAGCCCGCCAATCGCCGCCGTGACCTGGCCTCCGCCGGCGTGGGCAGCCGCGACCGCCAAGCCAATCAATAGGCCAACAACGGGGAAGAAAACGCCGGCGCGCGAAAGATCGTCGGGTTCTCCTGCTGCGACACGCGGCGACGGCAGCCGCGTAAGAAATTGAAGCGCGATCAGGAAATGGCGCAGCGTCATGCTTGCGAAAGCTCCACGATCTCGCCCCACATCCTGCCGCCGGCGTCCGAGCCAAGTCTCAGGCGTACGCGGGTGCCGTGGGAGATCCGCACGGACCACAAGGGCGCAAACGCGATGCCGCAAGCCACGCTCATCGCCGCTCGCATTGCGCCTGCATGCGAGACAACGAGGACCGGCCCAGTCCCCTCCTCGCTCGCCAGCCGCCCCAGGGCGCGCGAGATCCGCTGCTCGAACGCAACCCACGCCTCGCCCTCCGGCAACGAACAGGCGCTAGGGTCGGCCTGGAACGCCGCTTGAGCCGCCGAGAGGTCCGGGTCCTGCGCGATCCGCTCGTGAGAAAGCCCATCCAGCGCGCCGAAATCGAGCTCGGCCCAATCCGGGTCGACGTGCAGCCGGGCGCCGGTCTGATGTGCCAGCTGCTCGGCACACTCCCGCGCGCGCCTCAGCGGTGACGTGACGATCAATGGCCACATCCTGCCTTCCGTCTGGCGGCGGAACTGCGCCCAGCCGTCGTCGTCGACGGGAAAATCGGTCCGGCCGTCGAGATGACCTGACCGCCCCGTCGTGCCGTGACGCAGGAGATCGACCATCATGTTCCGATGCGTCCCGAGACGGCCGCTTCCTCAAACGTCGCCATGGCGTTGTGCAGCACGCAGGCGAGGCGGAGAATGGGCAGTGCGATGGCGGCGCCCGAGCCTTCCCCGAGCCGCATCTCGAGATCGAGAATGGGGTTGGCCGAAAGCGCCTCGAGCACGAGGCGATGACCGCGCTCGGCGGAGCGATGAGAAAAGAGCATCCACGACCGGCACGAGGAATTCAGGCGCACGGCTGCCAACGCCGCAACAGAGACAATGAACCCGTCAACGAGAATGGGAACCCCGGCCTGTGCCGATGCGATGATCGCCCCCGTGAGGGCAGCTATCTCGAGACCTCCAACCGTTTCGAGGACATCGAGTGGCTGCACGTCTCCGGTCGAGAGGCCGTGCAGGACCAAGGCCTTCTCGATGGCACTGGTCTTTCGTCGGAGACCTGCGGCGTCGACACCGGTGCCGAGGCCCACCATGTCGCCAGGCGAGCGGCCGGTCAGGGCGCAAGCGATGGCAGCCGCCGACGTCGTATTGCCAATTCCCATCTCGCCCAGGATCAACACGTCGGCCCGGTGGGATGCGGCGCGCCCGGCAGCGCGCTGACCGCAGGCGAGTGCAAAGGCGAGGTCGGCCGTGGTCAGTGCGCGCTCGACCGTGAAATCCCGCGACCCGTAACAAGGCTTGTCCCTGATCACTCCGGAGATCTCTCCCTCGAGCAGGGACCCCGCGTCGACGACAGAGAGCGGAAGCGAGAGTGCGCGTGCCAGAACGGAGATGGCGGCGCCGCCCGATGCGAAATTCTTCAGCATCTCGACCGTGACGGCCGCGGGGTAGGCCGAGACACCTTGTGCGACCACGCCATGGTCACCGGCAAATACGACCACCGGCACCCGCTCCGCCCGCGGCGACGGCGTCCGTTGCAGACCGGCGAGCGTAATCGCCGCCTCCTCCATGCGGCCCAGCGAGCCGGGCGGCTTGGTCAATTGCTCCTGGCGGCGGCGCGCCAAGTCCTCGTGCTCCCTGCTCGGCGGGGCGCAGGGCATGTTCAACCAGTCGAGCCGCATGTCTCTCCCGTCGTCCGTTTTGATGAGCGAACCGATGACATGATACCGTTTGTCCGACGTTGTTGGGCAGTCCTTCTGCCGCTGGCGGACGGCGCGTCAGCGTGGGACCGCCCACACCCGCCCGTCGCACGGTGACACGCCGGACGCAAGCCAGGGCATCTTTGGAGTCCGTATAGCTCCTGCCAGCCGGCAACGCCCAGCCAAACCGACTCGCGATGCCGCAGCGACCCGGGGCAGACGGTCACCGGTCAGAGGCGATCGGCATCACGCTTCGGCCCGGACCGGAGCACAAACTTGAGACGTGCCTGAGGCCGAGGCACGGAGAGCGGGCGTCGTCGGCCGGACGAATCGCTCCCAATACCATGTCATATCAATCCGTTAGAGACTGGCTGGGGCGGGAGGGTTCGAACCTCCGCATGGCGGAATCAAAATCCGCTGCCTTACCACTTGGCTACGCCCCAACAGCCCGGAAGCTCCAGAAGATCCGGGCCGCGCTCCCGACGCGCCGGTTGCCGGCGGCCAGGAGCGCGGCACCATACTGAGTTGGCCCCCCTCCGGCAATGGCCGAGGTCCGCCTGCGACAGGCCGGCGAGAGCTGCCGATCCGGGGGCTCGGCGTGCGGCCGGGCTCAGCCAAACGGGGCCTCGAACAACAGCTTGCAGCCCCGGGGCCCGGCCGCTATATAGGCGCCTCGCTTCGCGGCCCGCGGCCCGGACAAGGGCCATCCGCCAAGCGAGTATGAGGACCAAACGGTCGGGCGGAGCGTAGCGCAGCCTGGTAGCGCACCTGCTTCGGGAGCAGGGGGTCGGAGGTTCAAATCCTCTCGCTCCGACCAATCCTCCGGGTGACGGCGCCAGCCGGCCCCGCACGAGCGGCAGCGGCTCTGGGCTTCCCGAACGCACCCCGGCTGCCTGTCGCAATTACGCCTCGAGGCGGACCCGGGCATGGCCGAAGACCGACTGAACTTCCGCACGGCCATGGAGTTCCAATACGGCGTACCCTCGCCGATCAAGCCAGGCATCGTGCGCCTCGTGGCCGAGAACCCCGGCCCCTTCACCTACAAGGGCACCAACACCTATCTCGTCGGCTCGACCTCACTCGCCGTCGTCGACCCCGGACCCGACGACGAACGACATCTGGCTGCCATCCTGGCTGTGGCCGCGGGCCGGCCGATCACGCACATTCTCGTCACGCACGCCCACCGCGACCACATCGACGGCGTGCCGGCGCTTGTCCGGGCCACCGGCGCCGAGGTGGCGGCCTTCCCGCGCCGCGCCCCGCCCGACGGCGTCACGCAGACGAGCCCTTCCGGCACCGATTTCGTCAACTACGACGTGCCCCCGACGCTACCGCTCGCCGACGGAGACGTCGTTCGCGGCGAGGACTGGGAGATCCGCGCCGTGCATACGCCCGGGCACGCACCCGACCACCTCTCGTTCGCGCTCGAGGGGCGCGGTGTGCTGTTCTCCGGCGATCACGTGATGGCTTGGAACACGAGCGTCGTGGCGCCGCCGGAAGGTGGAATGGCCGACTACATGGCCTCGCTCGAGAAGCTCGCGGCGCGTGGCGACACGCTCTATCTGCCGGCCCACGGCGGACGCATCGACGAGCCGGCCCGCACGGTCAAGGCCTACCTCATCCACCGGCGCTGGCGCGAGCAGGCCATCCTCGAGGCCATCCGCAAGGGCAACGACAGCATTATCGACATCGTGCCAGTCGTCTATCCGGACATCGGGCCGAAGCTCAACGTGGCGGCCACACTCTCTGTGCAGGCCCACGTCGAGCACCTCATCGCTCGCGGTCTCGTTGCTTGCGACGGCCCTCCGTCTTGGCATCAGAGGCTTTCCCCGGCTTGACCCCGGGCTTCCCTGCTGCTTTCGCATCCTTCCGGGCGTCGCCGGGGACGCTCGAGGCGAGCCGCATGGCAATGTCGCGCAGGAGACCGCGTACGCGGTCGGCGTTGCGGCCATAGTCGTAGATGCCGTAGCGGGAGGCGGAGCGGACGTCGACGCGGGAGTGCTCCTCGCCGCCGGTGACGCGGACGACGACGTCGTCGTAGAAGCCGGCGATCAGCGTGCGATCGACCGCCTCAATTACCCCTTCGCCGGCTCCGCCATCGGCCGGCGGCGCGGCGCGGACGATCGTCATCTTCGCCTTCTTCACAACCTCGGCGACGACGGCGAACGTCTCGTCGATGGATCGCTGAGCCACGAGTGGCCGAAGATCCGGATAGGCCTCGCGCTGGTAAGCCGCAAAACGGGCGCCCGGATAGACAGCCGGATTGGCGCCGTGCGACCGCGCCTTGGCAAGCTCCTCGAAGGCGGGAGGGCTGCCGGCATCGGTCGTAATGTCGTTGATGGGAGGATACTCTCGCGCAAGCACCCCCGCCGAGAGTGCGGCGCCGAGCATGAGCCCGCCGATCAGCATGCCGGCGACAATGCGGGCCGTGCCGGGCCCGCCGCGCTGCCAGATGCCGATCGCCGCGGCGAGCCCCATCAGGATCGCCGCGACGGCGCCGAGATAGGCGACCGCGACGAGATTGATCGCTACCGGCGTCGGCATGCCGAACAGGCGATGCAGTATGAAGGCCGTGGCGAGCAGGAGCACCGAGAACACCGCGGTGCGGCTGGTCCAGCGGCTCAGGGCCGAGGGCTCCTCCAGAACCGTGATGTACATGCGGCTTATTCGGCTCCCCAATCCGAGCCTCGGGCCGAGCCCAAGGGCTAGCCCCCTTGGCCGGGGCCGGCGATCCACGTAGCATAACGTCGAATAGGCCGAAACGGTGATGTGCCTCTGCCGCGACGGCCAAACGTGTCTCTCCACATGCGCGTGACTCTATCCCATACGGCCATCACGGGCGACCGACGCCGCGCTTCGCCCACGCCCTCTCGCGTACGGGCCATGGTGCTCGTCGCCGGCATGGCCGCGGCTCTCTTAGCCGGTACGTTCGGCACGGCCCGTTCACAAACCGGCGAGGCCCGACCGGTCTTGAGGGTCGTCTGTCTCGACGCGGCGAGCCTCGCCGGTCTCGCTCCAGTCGCCGAGACGGTACGATCTCCCTGGCGCACGTCGTTTGGGTCGGAGCGCCGTAGCGCGCCGGAGGTCAAGGTACCCAAGAGCGCACTCGACGCAGACGTGGTGCTTCTCACCGGCGTCACCCGGATCGGCTCCGTGCGCCGGCTGCTTCCGGCGAAGGACTGGAAGCTCGTCGTGTCGCGACAGACGCTCGCGGCGGACGATAGCCCACCGTCCAGCAAGGCCGGGGGCAGTGCGGCTCGGTCGCTGACCGCCGTCGCGGTCCGGCTCCAGGGCGGCGTTCGCGTCACGCGGGAGGAGCATCTGGCGGCGCTTGCGCCACCGGCCGCAGAGGAAGGGCCCGCCAAGCCGCGGGCCACTGCCGGCACGGCCGTTCACATCCAGACCGGAACCACGGGACTGTGGGCCGTTGCGCTCGACCTCGACACTGGCTCCTGCGCCCCTGACGAGCAGGGCTGCACGGAGCCCAGAGCGCTCGCCGACTGGCGTCGCGCCAAGCTCGACGGCGGCGAGGCCGTCGTCGCCGGTGGACGCATCGAGATCGGGGCCGCGATGGGACCGCCGCCGCCCTGCCCCGGGCTCGGAATCGTCCGCTACGCGAGTGGCGCCGAGCCGGACCGACGCGCGCCGGCCGCTATCGAGGGGGATCTCGGCTGCGTCGCCAGAGCGAGCCTCGGCGCAGGGGGCTGATCGGCGACGAGATGCGGGGCGGGAACCTTGCCGGCGCGCCGATCGCGAACGGGCTGGAATGTGACAACCGATCGCGCAATGTTGCGGGCGGTCTTCGGCCTCCAAACTCCTGCAGGCTCCGACATGGCATACCGGCTGAAGCTCGATCAAGACATCGAAGCGAGCGTCTCTAAGATCGGCCGCGAGCAGCTCGCGCGTGCCATCAAGGAGCTCACCGCCGCCAGCGAGCGGCCGGGTGTCAGCGCCGTTCACGAGACGCGGAAATGCCTCAAGCGCGCACGTGCGCTCGTGAGGCTCGTGAAGCCGGGGCTGGCGCCGGCGGTATTCCGCAAGCTCGACGGCGAGCTGAGGGACGTCGGGCGGAGCCTTGCCGCGGCGCGCGACGCGGAAATCCTCTCGGCGACCGTGGGCGAACTGAGGCACACGGCGTCGGGCCCCGAAACGGCAGCCCTCGCCGCGGTCGAGGAGCACCTTGCCGCGGCGGCGACCCGGGCGAGCGGCACGGGCGCCGCCGGCGACGCATCGGTCGAGGCTGCCATCGCCTCGCTCGCGGACATGTCCCAAAGCTTCAAAAAGCTCGAGCTCAAGCCCGACGGGCTCTCGTGCGTGGAGCAGGGCCTCGCTCTCGGCATGAAGCAGGCGCGCCGGTCGATGGCGGAAGCGTACACCGCAGGCACGAGCGAGGCCTTCCACGAGTGGCGAAAGACGGTGCAGCGGCACTGGCGCCACATGCAGCTTTTGTCACGCGCCTGGCCGGCGATGTTCGACGCACGCGTCGGTCTCGCCCGCCAGCTGTCGCAGACGCTGGGGCTCGAGCACGACCTGACGATCCTCCGGCACCATATCGATGCGCTTCCGAACAGCGTGCTCGCGCCGGGCGAAACCGACGCGCTTCAGCGCCTGATCGTGCGCCGCCAGAACGAGCTGCGAGGCGCTGCCCGGCACCAGGGCGCGATCCTCCTCAGCGAGAAGCCAAAGGCATTCGCGCACCATATCGCCGCGATCTGGAAGGCGGCCCGTCAACGGGCCGAGGCGAGCGGCGGAGGCAACGGGGCGTTCGACACGTCCACCGCGTTCACGCCCGGGGCGCCAACGACAAGCTCGCCCGCGAGCCCTCCCGGGCAGGACTGAGCCGGGATCAGCACCACCCCTGCCGTCGGGAAGTGCGGCTCCCTTTCGTGCGCTGCCGCAACCCCGCTGCCATTCGGTGCTCGCTCACACATTCTCCGACGACCGGTTTCCAGTTCCTCGGAAAATGCTCTAGGGTGCGACGGCCGCCGGCCTCGAGCCGTGCCCAGCCGCGAGACCAATCCTGAATGTCGTCAGACCGTTACCGACCCGACCGCAGCCATTGGCCGGAAAACCATCCTGGCGTCGAGCACGGACGTGTCGGTGTGCTGCTCCTCAACCTCGGCACGCCGGATGGCACCAGCTACTGGCCAATGCGGCGGTACCTCAAGGAGTTCCTTTCGGACGAGCGCGTCATCGAGGAGCCGAAGTGGAAGTGGTGGCCGATCCTCAACCTCGTCATCCTGACCGTGCGTCCGTCGCGCAAGGGCCGCGACTACGCGACGATCTGGAACAACGAGAAGGACGAGGGACCACTCAAGACGATCTCCCGCTCTCAGGCCGAGGCGCTCGGAGCGCGGCTCGCCGACCACCCGCAGGTGATCGTCGACTGGGCCATGCGCTACGCCAGTCCCTCGACGGAGAGCCGCATCCGCGCGCTTCAGGAACGGGGCTGTGAGCGTATCCTCCTCGTTCCGCTCTATCCGCAGTACGCCGCGGCGACGACGGCGACGGCGTGCGACCAGGCGTTCCGCGCCCTCATGAAGATGCGCTGGCAGCCCGCCGTACGCGTGGCGCCGGCCTATCACGACGACCCTACCTATATCGAGAGCCTCGCCAGATCGACGACGGCGAGCCTGGCCAAGCTCGACTTCGAGCCCGAGCGTATCATCGCCACCTTCCACGGCATGCCGCAGCGGTATTTCGAGGCGGGAGACCCCTATCACTGCCATTGCATGAAGACGTCGCGGCTACTCCGCGACAAGCTCGGCATTGCACCCGAGCGCTGGCTGACAACCTTCCAGTCGCGATTCGGCAACGATCCCTGGCTGCAGCCCTACACCGACATGACGGTCGAGCGGCTGGCGAAGGAAGGAACTAAACGCCTCGCGCTCGTTGCGCCCGGGTTCTCGGCCGACTGCCTCGAGACGCTCGAGGAGCTCGATGGCGAGAACCGGCACATTTTCGAGGCGAACGGCGGAGAGAGGTTCGCCTACCTCCCGGCCTTGAACGACAGCCCCGAGGGCATAGACGTCATCGAGGCCATCGTGCGCCGCGAGCTCATGGGGTGGGTGTAAGCCGGCGGCTCGGCTGGACACAAGCGACCCCGAGGTGGCAAGCTCACTCCCGTCACAGGCCGCCGTCACTCAACATGTACGGGTCGCAGCCATGCCGACTGCATACTTGAGCTACGCCCAACCAGATCAAGCCATTGCCGACAGCGTGCGCGAGGTGTTGCGCTCGAACGGCTTCGAGGTCCCCGGCGTGGAGGTTCCTCCGGGTGCGAACTGGGCCGAGGAGATCGCTCGCCGGATCAGGGATTGCGACATCGTCGTCGCACTTTGGACACCAGCAGCCCTGCAATCTTCGAACGTTTTGCGCGAGGCCGCGTATGCCTGCGAGCTCGGAAAGCTTGTCTCCGTGCTCGGCGCCGGAGCAGCAGCGTCCGAGCTGCCGTCCTGGGCATCGGCGCGCCCGGCAGCAACGCTCGAGGATCTGCCGCTTCATGTCCGGCGCTTTCTGCGCGATGCTGAAGCAGTGAAGGATCGGACCTACCGGGAGCGGATGGATGCGGACGACGTGCCACCGACACTCGGCCGCGCGCCTGAGCCGCACAGTCTCGGCAACACGTCACCTGGCGACGGCTATGGATATCGCGGGCGAGGGCTGTCTCAGATCACGGGGCGCTCTCAGGCCGAGCGTGACAAGACGTTTGCCGAGCGCATGGCGCAAGACGACGTGCCGCCAACTGTCGGCTCGACGGCAATGCCGGGAGCCATGATCCTCAACGACCGGCTCTCACTCGACACGCTCTCGGCCTGGACCGCAGCCCGTGCGGCGGCATCGCACTCGCCCGCGCCGGCTTTGCCGTCTAGGTCGCCGGCACCGCCCCCGCCACCCGCATCGGCCCCACCACCCTCGTCGCGCGCACCCTACGCGCCGCCGGCGCCAAGTGAGACGCGGGCCCCTGCAGCGGGCGGACCTGGCACCGGCGCAGGCATCGGCGGCGCTCTCGTCGGCGCTGCTCTCATCGTGCTTGCCGCGCTCCCGCTCTTCAGCCGCTCGGTCAGGGAGGTGCTCGGTCAGCTCACGGCCATGCTCGGGCTCAAGCTGAACGCCTTCTCGCTCTTCGGTCTGCTGTCCGGGCGCGGGGAAAAGCCTCAGGTGGACCTTGTCGACTGCTCGGTGTTTGCTCCGCCAGCCGCGCCACCTGGCGCCAGCATTCTCGTGCAGGTGTTCTTGCATCAGCCCGGAGAAGTCGAGCGAGCGTCGTTCCTGGCCCGCACCATGGACACGGGCACCTCGCTCAAGGGTGTTCGGTCGCTGTCGGCCGAGATCGAACGTGGAGCTTCCGTCGACGTAACTCTATCAGCCGCCGGCCTCGACGTAGCCGAGCCGCTACAGACGGTCGTATGGCGCGGCGAGCCGACCTTTTGCCAGTTCCTCGTGACCGTACCTGAGGGCGCCGAGGGCAGAGCGTTCCACGCCGACGTTCGAGTCTTCGTAGGCGGCAAGATCATCGGGCGTATCGTGTTCACGCTCAACGCCTCGTCGCAAGCTGTCGACCCGCGCTCGGTGCCGTCGGGACTCGCGGCGCAACCCTATCGCTATGTCTTCGTTTCCTACGCGTCCGAAGATCGCAAGCGGGTGCTCGAGCACGTGCAGATGCTCGAGGCCACGCGCACGGCATTCTTCCAGGACATCCTGTCGCTCGATCCCGGTGACCGCTGGGAGAAAAAGCTGTACGAGAACATCGACAAGTGCGATCTCTTCCTCCTGTTCTGGTCGGAGGCGGCCAAACGCTCCCCGTGGGTGCTGAAGGAAGCCGAGTATGCGCTCGCGCTCCAGAGAGCGAGCCCCGAGGGCACACCCGATATCGTGCCTTTCATCCTCGAAGGTCCACCACCGGTCATGCCGCCGCCGAGCTTGAGCTCACTCCACTTCAACGACCGCATCCGCTACTTCATCGCGGCAAGCTGATCGCCATTCCACCTGCCGCGGACACTCGTTACACATGACGAGAATCATAAGCATCTCCGGCCTGTCGAAGACCTACGCGTCCGGATTCCAGGCGCTGAAGGACATCAACCTCGACATCCATCGGGGCGAGATCTTCGCGCTGCTCGGGCCGAACGGGGCCGGCAAGACGACGCTCATCAGCATCATCTGCGGAATCGTGACACCGAGCCAAGGCACCATCACGGTCGACGGCCACGACATCGTCCGCGACTACCGCCATACGCGCGGCCTGATCGGGCTCGTGCCGCAGGAGCTCTCGACCGACATGTTTGAAACGCCGTGGGCAACGGTCTCGTTCAGCCGCGGCCTGTTCGGCAAAGCTCGCGACCCTGCCGTCGTGGAGCGCGTCTTGAAGGACCTCTCCCTGTGGGACAAGCGCGATCAGCGCATCATGACGCTGTCGGGCGGCATGAAGCGGCGGGTCTTGATCGCCAAGGCGCTTGCGCACGAGCCCAAGATCCTTTTTCTCGACGAGCCGACGGCCGGCGTGGACGTCGAGCTCAGAAAGGAGATGTGGGCGCTCGTTCGCGGCCTTCGCGAGCAGGGTGTGACCATCATCCTCACCACTCACTACATCGAGGAGGCCGAGGAGATGGCCGACCGCGTCGGCGTCGTCAGCAAGGGAGAGCTGATCGTGGTCGAGGACAAAGCGCGCCTCATGAAGAAGCTCGGCAAGAAAGAACTCACGCTACACTTGGCGAGCCCGCTCGCTGCGATTCCCGAAGCGCTTGCCACACGCGGCCTCACACTCAACGGCGACGGCAGCCGCCTCGTCTTCACCTACGACCGTCAGGCGGAGCGCACGGGCATCACGGCACTCTTGTCCGATCTTTCGGCTGCAGGCATCCGCTTCACCGACCTCGATACGAGCGAGAGCACTCTCGAGGACATCTTCGTCGGCCTCGTGAGGAGCGCTCCATGAACCTCGCCGCCGTCAGGGCCATCTATCTGTTCGAGATGGCCAGATGGGGACGCACACTGATGCAGAGCGTGCTGTCGCCCGTGCTCTCGACGTCACTCTACTTTGTCGTGTTCGGCGCGGCGATCGGGCGACGCATTTCCGAGATCGACGGCGTGCCCTACGGCGCCTTCATCGTTCCCGGGCTCATCATGCTGTCGGTGCTGACCGAGAGCATTTCGAACGGGTCGTTCGGCATCTACTTTCCGCGTTTCACGGGGACCATCTACGAGGTTCTGTCGGCACCCGTGTCGCCTCTCGAGATCGTGCTCGGCTACGTGGGCGCGGCGGCGACCAAGTCGATCATCCTCGGCCTCATCATCCTGGCGACGGCCGCGCTCTTCGTCGAGGTCCGGGTGCTGCATCCGTTCTGGATGCTCTCCTTCCTCGTCCTGACGGCCGCCTCGTTCAGCCTGTTCGGATTCCTCATCGGCATCTGGGCCGACGGCTTCGAGCGACTGCAGGTGATCCCGATGCTGGTGGTGACACCACTCACCTTTCTCGGCGGGACATTCTACTCGCTCTCCATGCTGCCGCCGTTCTGGCAGACCGTTTCGATGTTCAACCCCATCGTCTATCTCGTCAGCGGCTTCCGCTGGAGCTTTTACGGGGTGGCCGACGTCGGCATCGCCACGAGCCTCGCGGCCATCGCTGGATTCTTCGTCCTCTGCCTCGTGGTCGCGTGGTGGATCTTCCGCACCGGATACCGGCTCAAGGCCTGACGGCGCGACACTGCTCGAAGTGCTATCGATGTAGAGGCACCCGGAGCAATTGGCACGAATTATCGCCTTTTGTCCGGAATTCACTCATTTGCAATGCATTCTTAACTCTACTTTTCGACATCTCGCCTAGCAATCGGGTTTCGGATTCCTACATCTGAGGCTCTCGGTCCTCACCTTTCATGGGAGACTAAAATGGGACTTTTCGGCGGCTCCGAAGTATTCGGACTGTTGCTGATCGGACTTGCGATCGCCGCGCTCTGGTCGACGGTCAAGGTCGTGCCGCAGGGGTTCAACTACACGGTCGAGAATTTCGGGCGCTATACGCGCACGCTAACACCGGGACTGCACATCCTGATCCCGGTGATGGAGAGGGTCGGACACCACATCAACATGAAGGAGCAGGTCATCGACATTCCTTCACAGGACGTGATCACTCGCGACAACGCCATGGTGCGCGTCGACGGCGTGGCCTTCTTCCAGGTCCTAAATGCCGCCAAGAGCGCGTATGAGGTCGAGAACCTCGAAAACGCGATCGTCAACCTGACCATGACCAACATTCGCACCGTCATGGGGTCGATGGACCTCGACGAGCTTCTCTCGAACCGCGACCAAATCAACGCCCGCCTCCTGCAGGTGGTCGATGCCGCGACGGAAGCCTGGGGCGTCAAGGTCACCCGTATCGAGATCAAGGACATCGCTCCGCCGCGCGACCTCGTCGACAGCATGGCACGGCAGATGAAGGCCGAGCGCGAGAAGCGCGCGCAGATCCTCGAATCCGAAGGTCTCAGGCAGGCGGCAATTCTGAAGGCCGAAGGCGAGAAGCAGGCCGTCGTGCTCGAGGCCGAGGGCCGCAAGGAGGCTGCGTTCAAGGATGCCGAAGCGCGCGAGCGCGCCGCAAGGGCCGAAGCGGAGGCGACCCGCATGGTGTCGGACGCCATCGCCGCCGGCAACGTACAGGCCATCAACTACTTCGTCGCCAACAACTACGTGAAGGCGCTCGAGAGCCTGGCGCGCGCGCCCAACCAGAAGGTGATCATGATGCCGCTCGAGGCGTCCTCGATCATCGGCTCGCTTGCCGGCCTCGCTCAGATCACGGGCGAAGCCTTCGGCGGCGATGGCGCAGGCAAGCCTCCGGCCGTGAAGGGCCGCGGAAGCGTGCCGCAGGTGTAGTGAAGCAGCGAAGCTCGATGTCGGACCCTCCGGGTCCGGCACCGGCCGAGAACAGTTACAAGGTTTCCGACCTCAAGGGTCCGAGACCAGCGAGTAGAGACCATGCGCATCAACGGTACAGAGGAGCTGCCTCCGGTGATCGACTTCCTGATCGGGCTTGGATTCTGGAACTGGTTCTTCCTGGCCATTCTCCTGTTCGCCCTCGAGACGTTCATCCCCGGCGTGCATTTCCTGTGGTTCGGCCTCGCGGCCACGATCGTCGGTCTGGCGGTGGTCGGCCTCGACGCGGCTGGCCTCGGCGCGAGCTTCGCCTGGCCGATGCAGCTCGTGACGTTCTCGCTGATCGCGGTCGCCACCGTGTTCTGGGTCAAGCGCTATGCGCGACCAGAGACGGCCCGAAGCGACGAGCCCGACCTCAACGTGCGCGGCGCGCAGTACATCGGGCGCGTCGTGGCCGTCGACACCGAGATCGTCTCCGGCCGCGGCAAAGTGCGGGTCGGCGACACGGTTTGGGCCGCCGAAGGCGAGGACGCTCCCAGCGGCACCAGGGTCAAGGTTGTCGGCGTCAACGGGACCGTGCTGGTGGTAGAGCGTGAAACGGACGACTGAGCACGGAGGAGAGACGGCGAGCGAGCCCGGCCTCATGGCTTGGCTCATCGCCTTCGCGAGCCTTGTCCTGCCTTGGATCGGAGGGGCGCTCGCACTCGCGGGCGCCTTTCGCTTTGCCCACGACAAGGTCGAAGGCGGGCTCCTGGTCGCGGCCGGCCTCGCCCTGGTCGCACTCGACGTCGCGATCGATCTCTGGTGGGCGCACCCCTCCGTGTCGCGATCGAGCGAGCCCCGCCTTAACGACCGCGGGGCACAACACATCGGACGCGAGCTTCTGGTTTCAGAGCCGATCGTACACGGGCGCGGCAAGGTGCGGACCGGCGACACGGTGTGGCCGTGCGCAGGCAGCGACTGCCCGGCCGGCACGCGGGTCCGGGTCACCGGAGCGAAGGGGGCGGTGTTGGCCGTGGAGCGGATCGGCGACAAATCAAGCTAGTCAGGCGATTTTGAACTAGTGGCGGATGACACGCCGACGATTGCAGACAGCCGAGGCCCGCCCTTCCGAGGTCGCAAAGAGGCATCACTGGACATCAGAGTCCGCGACAAGCCGGCCAAGCCGTCACTGGTCAGTCATTGCTCTTCGAACTGGCTGTTCCGGGGCCGCGGCCCTGAGATCGAATAAGACACCTCGACAGAGGAGACGTCACCGACACACGTCCACGCTCCCTCCGCCCCGCCATCCGGACGAACGGCCACCGTCAGCTCGACGGACAATGGCCCGATGAGACGGCCAGGAACCGGCGCCTCGAAAAACTCCCGGGCAAGCTCTATCACGATCAAAGGCGACATCGGCTCCGGGGCGCCTCACGCCACGCCGGCCCTGAGCAGGTCGTGAACGTGGACGATGCCGGAGGGCTTGCCCTTGTCGACCACGAACAGGGCCGTGATGCGCGAGGCATTGATCATCTCGAGGGCGGCGGAGGCCAGCATCCCGGGCCCTATGGTCTTGGGCTTTCTGGTCATGATGTCGGCGGCCTTGGCCACCAAGAGATTTGTGCCCATGTGACGGCGGAGGTCGCCGTCGGTGATCACGCCGACGAGCTTGCCCTTCGGGTCAACGACGCCGAGGCAGCCGAAGCTCTTGGCGGTCATCTCCACCAGAGCCTCGCTCATGGCCGCAGTCTCGGCAACGAGCGGCAGGCGATCGCCCTTGTGCATGACGTCGGCGACGTATTTCAAGCTGGCGCCGAGCGAGCCTCCCGGGTGGAACATCTTGAAATCTTGGGCCGTGAACCCTTTGGCCTCGAGCAGCGCGATGGCGAGGCAGTCACCGAGTGCGAGCTGCATGGTGGTGGAGGTCGTCGGTGCGAGACCCATCGGACAGGCCTCCTTCGCCTTCGGCAGCTCGAGCACGACGTCCGACTGGCCGCCCAGCGCCGAGCCGGCGTTGGAGGTGATGGAGATGAGCGGCACCGAGAAGCGGCGCGAAAAGGTGATGATGTTCTTGAGCTCCACCGTCTCGCCCGACCACGACAGGGCGAGGATCACGTCCTCGCGGGTGATCATGCCGAGGTCGCCGTGGGAAGCCTCCGACGGATGCACGAAAAACGCCGGCGTGCCGGTGGAGGCGAAGGTGGCAGCGATCTTCTGACCGACGTGACCGCTCTTGCCGATACCGGAAACGATGACCCGACCGCGGGCATCCTTCAGGAGCCGCACGGCCTCCGCGAACGGGCTCGCCAGCCCGTCATCGAGAGCGGCCCTGAGCGCGGCGAGGCCGCCGATCTCGGTCTCGAGGGCGTGTGCGGCGCTTTCAATGGTGGCGCGATGGACAGACGCGGACTTGCCACCCACGATGGTCTTGAGCTTGCCCATGTTTCCCTTGAGCCCCTCGCCCTTGCCGGGCAGCGCTTCCGCCCCGGACCGGGCCGTTAACCTTTTTGCCGCTCGCAACGGCGAGAGCAACGAGGAAAACTCGAACGCTCCCGACACTATCAGCCGCAGCGGACACCTCCAACCGGCGTTCGGCGGCCGTCCCCGTTTAAACCGCGTTAACCGGGTCAGTCTACGGTCGGGCGCAGCAGGTCTCGCGTCACGTGTCGGTTCCGTTGCCCACATGAGGACGCCTCCGTGCAGGCTCAAAGTATTGAAGTTTGGCGATTTTTGAGCCTTTTGGCGGTGCTCGTCGCGGCCGTCCCCGGTGCCTGCCGGCCTGCCTCCGCTCAGAGCGTCCCTGATCCCAACAGCCGGCAGCGGCAGGTCGAGACCGAAACCGCTCCCTACGCCCTTCGCGCCTCGACGGCCTCGCGCGAGACCCGCAACTTCGACCCTCTCGACGACAGTCAACTCGCCGACATCCCGCCAGCCATTCCGCGCGACGATCCGTCGATGGACCCCGACGAGCAGGCGGACGGGGACGAGGGTGACCGGCGTCCGCGCAACGGTCAGCGGCCGGTTGCCGAGGACGGCGACCTCTCCTTTCCGCAGGAGCCGGAGCCGGTCCAGGACGGCATCGCGCTCGTCGGAGAGCCGCCAGCGTCGGAGGACGGCGTCGACCCGGCGAAAGCCGACAATCGCACCGAGGGCGATGCAGGCGTTTTCGAACAGCCGCCAGCCGGCTACGATCCGCTGCTGTTCCAGATCGAAGACCTCGATCCGGTCCGCAACGACCGCCGCCCGGAGAGGCTCGCGAAGCTCGAGCCGTTCGATCCCGTCGGCGTCAAAGTCGGCAGCTTCGTCTACTTCCCGGAGCTCCAGGTCTCGGGAGTCGCCACCAACAACATCATGCGCTCACCGAAGCCCGAGAGCGACACCTATGCCGACATCAACTCCCTTTCCCGGCTCGTCTCCAACTGGGACACGCATGCGCTCGAGCTGAGGTCCACGGGGCTCTATAGTTTTCACAGCGATTACCCGTCCGAGGACGACCGGGCCTGGGGTGTAGAGGCGCGTGGCCGGCTCGACGTCACCAAGCGCACCAATGTGCAGGCGCTCGCCTCCTACAACGTCAGCCAGGAGAGCCGCACGGCAATCGACGCCTCGACGGCGGGGCCACGGCCCAACGTCGCCACCGACACGCAGGAGGTCGCTCTCAACCACCGCTTCAACCGGCTATCGGTCCAGATCCGCGGCACCCACTTCGACACCAACTACGAGAACGTCCGCGACAAGGGGTTCCTGATCAACAACGAGGAGCGCGACATCTCGCAGAACGAGGGTGCGGTCAGGCTCAAGTGGGAGTTCAAGCCGACCTTCTCGGTGTTCGGCGAGGTCGAGGGAAACCGGCGCGAGTTCGACGCACCGGCGCAGTCGGACAAGATCCGCCGCGACGGCACCGGCCAGCGCTACCGGGCGGGTGTCGACTTCGGTGCGGCCGGCAAGACCGTGCGCGGCGAGGTGAGCCTCGGCTGGGGCGAGCAGGAGACGGACGATCACCGGCTCGAGGCGGCCTCGACCACGCTGCTCGACGCGAATCTCGCCTACCGCATGAGCGACTTGAATTCGCTGCTGTTCACCGCGCAGACCGAGATCTACGACACGACCGGCACCAAGTCGGCGTTCGTCCCTTCGCACACGGCGGGCGTGGAGCTCAGGCACGCCTTCACCGAGTATCTCATCGGCAGCGCCGGGATGGCGCTCACCTACCGCAACTACACGTCGGAGCCGATCGAGGAAACGGAGCTCAGGACGACGCTGGGAGCAGAGTACTTCATCAATCGCGAGGTCGTGCTGTTCGGCCGCTACCAGCACATCGCGTTCGACTCGTCGTCGAAAGGCGCAGACTACGACGCCGACGACATACGGGTCGGAGTAAAGCTGCGGCGATAAGGGAGTGCAATCGCCGACTGCGAGTCGCGGATCGCAAGAAGGCTTGTGGCCGGCCTCGCCTCGTCTCCCGGTCCCCATGGCCCGCTGCCTCACGAGGGCCCCAGCTGTGCATAGCGCGCGCCTGCCCGATGACGGGCAAGGCAGAATCGCACGACAAGGCCGAGAAGCGGCCGCGATCTTGGCCGTGCCTGCCTGACGAGAGGACGCCGGCCATGCAGAAGAAGCGCTTCGAGATCTCGCGCCTCACCTCGGGCGGCTACGCGCTGCGCGTGTTCCCGGCCGATGCGGCTGAGCACGAGCTGATGCCGGTCGTGGGCCGCACGCTCGGATGCTTCGCATCCGAGGCCGATGCACGCCGCGAGGTGCCGCTGCATATCATGGCCCAGGAGCCGCACGAGGTCGTCGTACGCCACGTCTGAAGCGGGGCGCGTTTCTGCAATTCCGCACGCGATTTGCGCTCGAGCAAGGCAGAGGACGCCGGAGCCGCCATCCTGGCCGCTGGTAACGGGTGACCAGGGAAAGCCGATGACGACTGCAGCAAGGGCTGTGGCCGGGGCGCAAAACGAGGCGACGGCCGGCTGCGGACCGGGCTGGCGGGCTTGGCTGCTCACGACCGACCACAAGCGGATCGGCATCCTCTACCTCGTCGCCGCGCTGGCGGCCTTCCTGATCGCGGGGGTCATGGCGCTCGGCATCCGCATCGAGCAGATGGCACCGGGCGAGTCGGGTCTCATCAACTATTTCGTCCTCGACCTCGGCCGCTCACTCCCGACCGGCACAGCCTACAACGCCGTACTCACGTTCCACGGCGCCGCGATGATCCTCGCCTTCCTCATCCCGGCCCTCACCGGGTTCGCCGGCAACTACCTCGTGCCGCTCATGATCGGCGCGCCGGACGTCGCGTTCCCTCGCCTCAACGCGCTGTCGCTGTGGATGCTCGTCGGTGCGATCGTGGTCGCGCTCATGTCGTTCGTCGTTTCCGACAAACCCGACGTGATGTGGACAGGCTATCCGCCCTACTCGGTCACCACGGCCGGCAACACCGCCATCTACGTGTTCATAGTGCTCATGGCCGGCGTCTCATCGATGCTGAACGCAATCAACATGATCGTCACCATCGGCTACCTGCGCGCTCCGGGCATGGGCTGGCACAAGCTCAATCTCTTCGTGTGGACGACACTTGCTGCCTCCATCATCCAGCTTCTGTTCGTGCCGGTCTTGGCGGCGGCGGTTAGCCTCGTTCTTCTCGACAAGCACGCCGGGACCGGCTTTTTCGATCCAGCACGGGGCGGCGACGTGCTGCTCTACCAGAACCTGTTCTGGTTCTATGGCCACCCGGCGGTATACGTGATCTTCCTGCCGTCCGTCGGACTTCTGTTCGACATCATCGCCACGCAAGCCAAGAACCGTATCTTCCGCTACCGCACCTGCGTTTGGGGCGGCATCGTGCCGATGATCGTCATGAGCGCCGACGTGTGGGTCCATCACCTCTACATCGCCGGCATGCCGAACTGGATCCGCGTCGCCATGATGATAACGACGCTCATGATTTCGATCCCCGTCGGGCTCATCGTGATCTCGCTGTGGGGTACGCTCTTTCGCGGCGCCATCACGTACAACGTCTCCATGCACTACGCGGTGGCGTGCCTGTTCCTCATCCTGGTCGGCGGCCTCACCGGCATTCCGCTTGCGATCCCCTCTCTCACCGTGCATCTCTCGGAGACGAGCTTCGTCCACGCCCACTTCCATTTCATCATGGGGCTCATGGCGACGTTCGCCCTCTTCGCCGCTGTCTACCACTGGTTCCCGAAGATCACCGGGCGCTCGGCCGACACGCCGCTTGCCCGGGTGGCATTCTGGCTCAACGTGGTCGGCACGCAGCTGACCTTCTGGCCGCTCGCCGTGGTTGGCATCGACGGCATGCCGCGGCGCTACTGGACCTACGATATGTACCCGGCCTTCGAGCCCTATCACGGGCTGGCCACGGCGGGTGCCGCGGTCGCAGCCGCCGGCATGGCGCTGATGTTGACGGGCTGGGTGCGGGCAGCCCGCCACGGCACCCCGACCGGGGAGAACCCCTGGCGCTCGGCCTCGCTCGAGTGGACCCATGCGGACAGCCCTCCAGGGCCAGGCAACTTCCGACAGCCGGTGACGCTGCCGCCGGAGTGGTTCCCGTACAGGTATACCTGAGGCTTTGGTTGCATCGACATCCAACACTCCCTCCCGAGGCGGCCGGGTGGGACGGCGGCTCAGCTGCCCATGCCCCGACATGCTTCCTTCGGGCACGTGCTGGGCGGCCTAGCACCCCACAAACCGAACGCTCATTCGTCTTGACTGTTACCCAGGGAACTGCCAAACAAAACGGATATTCGTTTTACTCGGCCCGACTGGTGTTGTCCGGTCCACGACCGGCAGCAGCATCGCCACTCTCGCCACACGACAGGTCTCGCCGTTGCCCAGGCTCAAACCCGATACCCAACGCGCCCGGCGCGAGCGCATTCTCGACGCGGCCGAGGTATGCTTCGCGCGTACCGGCTTCCACGCCACCACCATGCAGGACATCTGCCGCGAGGCCGGCATCAGCGCGGGTGCGCTCTATGTCTATTTCCCCTCCAAGGAGGCCTTGATCGAGGGGCTTACCGAGCGTGACCGGGCCGAGTTCCAAATGCGGTTCGAGGGCCTCGCCGACGCGCCCGACATCATGCAGGCCTTGCAGAGCCTCGGTGAACAGTACTTCGTCGACGAGCCGGCCCACAAGCGGCTCATGTGCGTCGAGATCGGGGTCGAGAGCACGCGCAACGACAAGGTCGGCGCGCTGTTCCGGTCGGTCGACAGCTACGTCCATGCCTCATTCGAGCAGCTGTTCCAGCGTCTCGCCGCCGAGGGCCGGATCGCCCCAGACCTCGACATCCCGACGCTGGCACGCCTCTTCAGCGTCATCGGCGACGGCATGTTGTGGCGGCGAGCCATCGATCCCAGCTTCGATTCCAAGTCGCTGATGCCGGCGGTGGCCGGCCTCGTGAGCCAGCTTCTCAAGCCGGTGGCTGCCGAAGGCGCCGCTACCGAGCGCAATGCCGTCAACGAGGCCGCCGAATGAAAGCCAAGCTTCTCATCGCCGTCATGGCAATCGGAGCGGCGGCCGGAGCGGCGCTGAAGCTCGGGCTCGTCGACACAGAGGCCGTCAAGGCGCGCCTTACCCTCGAGCCCGCGCCGGCCGCGACGGTCGCCTCCGCCCAGGCGCCGGCTGTCACCGTTGCCGAAGCAAGGACTGAGGATTTTGTCGAGACGGTGCTCGTCACCGGCTCGCTCGTAGCGCGAGAGGAGATCCTGGTCGCGCCCGAGGTCGACGGCCTCAAGGTGCTCGACATCAAGGCCGACATCGGCGACCGGGTGAAACAGGGCGACGTGCTCGCCGTGCTCGTGGCCGAGACGCTCGATGCGCAAATCGCCCAGTCGGACGCGACCCTCGCCCGCGCCGACGCAGCCATCGCCCGCGCCAAGAGTCAGATCGTCGAGAGCGAGGCGCGCGACACCGAGGCCGACGCCCAGCTTGCACGCGCCAAGCCGCTGGTGAAATCGGATTACGTCTCCGAAAGCGTCTACGACCAGCGCGAGGCCGCTGCTCGCACAGCCAAAGCCCAGCTCGCCGCTGCCAGGGAAGGCTTGAAGCTCGCCGAGGCGGAAAAGAGCCAAGCCATCGCCCAGCGCCGAGAGATTGACTGGCGGCGAGGCAACACGTTCGTGCGCGCGCCTGCCGCCGGCATCGTCAGCCAGCGCAACGCACGCATCGGCTCGGTCGCGGCCAGCGCCGGAGAGCCGATGTTCCGCATCATCGCCGACGCCGAGATCGAGCTCGACGCCGAGATACCCGATACGCGCATACCAAAGGTGGCCGTGGGGCAGATCGCCCGCGTCGAGACCGCGGGGGCTGCTGCCGCGGAAGGCAAGGTGCGGCTCATCTCGCCCGCCGTCGATCCCGTGACCCGGCTCGGCCGCGTGCGCATCTTCCTCGGCGACAACCCGAGTCTCAAGATCGGCGCCTTCGCGCGGGCGACCGTTGAGACGGCCAAGAGCCGCGGTCTCGCCGTGCCGCAGTCGGCCGTCAGCTACCGCGACGATGGCGCCTACGTACTTGCCGTCGTCAACAACCAGGCCAAGCTCACACGCGTCGAGACAGGCCTCCTCGCCAACGGAATGACCGAGATCAGAAGCGGTCTCGCCGCAGGCGACCTCGTGGTCGCCAAGGCAGGCACGTTCTTGCGCGACGGAGACGCGGTCAATCCCATCGCGGCCGTCAGAGCCGTGAGCGAGGTGCGCTGATGGGCCGGCTCAACATTTCGGCCTGGTCGATCAGGACGCCCGTCCCGGCGCTCGTGCTCTTTCTCGTGCTCATGGTGCTCGGCACCTTGAGCTTCAAGGCGCTGCCGATCACGCGCTTCCCGAACATCGACGTGCCGATCATCCAGGTCCGCATCACTCAGTCGGGTGCGGCACCTTCCGAGCTCGAGACGCAGGTGACCAAGAAGGTCGAGGACGCGGTCGCGGGCGTCAACGGCGTCAAGCACATCACGTCGACGGTCAGCGAGGGCACCTCGCTCACCGTGATCGAGTTCCGCCTCGAGATCGACCCCGACCGGGCCCTCAACGACGTCAAGGACGCCGTATCGCGTATCCGGCCCGACCTGCCGCGCACCATCGACGAGCCAATCTCACAGCGACTCGACATCGAGGGGCTGCCGATCGTCACCTACGCCGCGAGCTCCAAGGCCATGACGGCCGAGGAGCTGTCGTGGTTCGTCGACGACACGGTGATCCGGCTTCTGCAGGGCGTCAAAGGCGTTTCAGAGGTGAAGCGCATCGGCGGCGTGACACGTGAGATCCGCGTCTCGCTCGATCCGTCGCGTCTGCTGGCTCTCGGGGTGACGGCGAGCGACGTCAACTCCCAGGTGCGAGCGACCAATGTCGACCTCGCGGGCGGGCGCGGCGACCTCGACGGGCGCGAGCAGGCGATCCGAACGCTGGCGGGCAAGCATACGGTCGACGGCCTCGCCAAGACCATGATCGCACTCCCCGGCGGCCGCAAGGTCAGGCTCGACGAGATCGGAACCGTGACCGACGACATCGCCGAGCCGCGCACCTACGCCGAGCTCGACGGCGAGCCGGTGGTCGCGTTCTCCATCACGCGCGCCAAGGGCGCCTCCGATACCGTCGTCGCCCGCGACGTCGCAGCCAAGGTCGAGGAGATCAAGGCGCAGTACCCCGCCGTCGATCTGCCGGTCATCGACAACACGATTGAATACACGTACGGCGTCTATACGCAGACCATGGACACCCTGATCGAGGGCGCGGTACTTGCGATCCTGGTCGTTCTGGTGTTCCTGAAGGACTGGCGGGCAACCACAATTGCTGCCATCGCACTGCCGCTCTCCATCTTCCCGGCATTCTGGGCCATGGAGGTGATGGGGTTCTCGCTCAATCTCGTGAGCCTGCTCGCCATCACCATCGTCACCGGCATCCTGGTCGACGACGCCATCGTCGAAATCGAAAACATCGTGCGTCACATCCGGATGGGGAAATCGCCCTATCGCGCGGCGCTCGAGGCCGCCGACGAGATTGGACTGGCGGTCATCGCGATCACCGTCACCATCATTGCGGTGTTCACGCCGGTGTCGTTCATGGGCGGCATCGCGGGGCAGTATTTCAAACAGTTCGGACTCGTGGTGGCGGCAGCGGTGTTATTCTCGCTCCTCGTCGCCCGGCTCGTCACTCCGATGCTTGCCGCCTACTTCATGCGCGACAACGGCCATGTCGACAAGGAGGGACCGATCATCCGAGGCTATACGCGCCTCGTCGGCTGGTCGGTTCATCACCGCATTGCCACCGTCGCACTCGGCCTCTTGATCTTCGCCGGCTCGATCGGGAGCTTCTATCTCTTGCCGTCGGGATTTCTGCCGGCCGAGGATAGCGGGCGTGTGCTGCTCGGACTCGAGTTGCCGCCGGGCACCCGGCTCGCCGACACCAGCGACACGACGGACCAGATATCCAGGGACATCAAGGCGCGTCGCGACGTGAAGAGCGTATTCGTGATCGGAGGCACGCTGCTCGGCTCGGGCGATGAGGTCAGGAAGGCGACCTTCATCATCAACCTCATGCCACGCGCAGAGCGCGGAACGCAGTCGGACATCAAGAACGAGATCGCGGTCGGGCTGGAGAAGAAGCCCGACATCAGGTTCTGGTTCCTGCAGGACAACGGCCAGCGGCAGCTGCAGCTCGTGGTCTCGGGCCGTGACGGCGAGGCGGTCTCGAGCGTCGCCGCCGACCTCGCCAGCCAGGCCAAGCGCATCCCGACACTCGCCAATGTCGTCACGACGGCCGAGCTCGACCGGCCGGAGCTGCGCGTCTATCCCAGAAGCGAGGTTGCAGCCGAGCTCGGCATCTCGACGGAAGCAATCTCCGAGGCGGTCCGCGTCGCCACCATCGGCGACATCGGGCCGAACCTCGCCAAGTTCGACGTCGGCGACCGTCAGGTGCCAATCCGCGTGCAGCTCGACGAGCGGGCGCGCCAGGAGCGGCAGATCATCGAGGAGCTCAAGGTGCGGTCCGCGTCAGGCGTGGCGGTACCGCTGTCCTCTGTTGCGAGGCTCGAGTTCGGCCAGGGACCGACGTCCATCGACCGCTTCGACCGCATGCGCCGTGTCACCATCGGCGCCGACCTTGTCGGCGAGACACCGCTCGGCGGCGCCATCGACCAGATCCTGGCGCTGCCTGCAGCCGAGAAGCTTCCGGCGGGCGTCGAGATCAAGCAGTTCGGCGACGCCGAGATCATGGGCGAGGTATTCGAGAGCTTTGCTCACGCCATGGGCGCAGGCCTGATGATGGTGTTCGCGGTGCTGGTGCTCCTGTTCTCCAGCTTCCTGCAGCCAATCACCATCCTGTTCTCGCTGCCACTCTCGATCGGCGGCGCCATCTTCGCGCTCGCCATCACGGGCAAACCGATCAGCCTGCCGGTCGTGATCGGCATCCTGATGCTGATGGGCATCGTCACCAAGAACGCCATCATGCTGGTCGACTTCGCGGTCGAGCAGATGGCCAAGGGGATGGCGCGCGACGACGCGATCGTAGACGCCGGGCGCAAGCGGGCACGTCCCATCGTGATGACCACAATCGCCATGGTCGGCGGCATGCTACCGGCCGCGCTCGCAGTCGGCTCTGGCGGCGAATTCCGTTCGCCGATGGCGGTGGCGGTGATCGGCGGGCTCATCTCGTCGACGCTCTTGTCACTCGTGTTCGTGCCGGCCGTGTTCGCGCTGCTCGACGACATCGCCCAGCTCGGCTGGCGCTTCTTCGGCCGCTTCGTCGGACCCGTCGACGAACACGAGCCCGCGGCGGACGGGGCCCACGGTCCGTCGGTACCGGCGCACCCGGTGGCGCAAGCGGCCACTTCTGCGGCCGAAGAGCCGACGCACCCCGTCGTCCGGCCGCGCCCGGTGCGGCCTGCGGCAGCGGAATAACCCGATCCAGATCGGGCGACATTGCGCCCGCCGCGATGCGTACCTACGTAGGGCTCGTCAACTCAGCGGACGGAGACACTCCATGTTCGACGCCAGGTCCCTACTCGAGCAAGTCGCCCAGGCCACGAGCCAGAGGGCCGGCGCCACTGGCGAGGCGGGCGGCGGGCTTGGCGATCTCCTCAACAAGATCGCAGCCGGCGGCGGGTCCGATGCGGCTGGTGCAAGCGGCATCGGCGACATCCTCGGCAGGCTGCAGCAGGCCGCCAAGGACGCAGGCGGCGGCTCGGCCGGCAGCATCGCCGGAACGTTGACGCAGGTCCTCACTCAGGCGACCGAAGGCGCAAAGAGCGCATCTGCCGACAGCGGTCTCACGGGCGCCGTACGGGACGCCATCGGACAGATGTCCGGCGGCCAGACGCCCGAGCACCTGCTCGGCAAGCTCAAGACGCTCGTTCAGGACAACCAGCTCGCGGCGGGTGCGATCGCAGGCGCGCTCGGTACGCTTCTCGTCGGCACACGGGCCGGCCGCGGCATCGCCGGCAGCATGGCCAAGCTCGGTGCCGGCGCACTCATCGGCGGGCTCGCCTACTCAGCCTACCGGAACTACCAGGACGGCAAGCCGCTGATCGACGCCGGCGCGGGGACCGAGGTGGCGCCCGCACCGGCCGGGTCTGGTTTCGAGGTCGCGGCCATCAGCAACGAGACGGCGCAGCGCCTCATCCGGGCGATGGTGGCAGCGGCGGCGGCGGACGGCACCATAGACGCAGCTGAGAAGGCGCGCATCCTGGGCGCCGTCTCCAAGGCCGGCACGAGCGCCGAGGCCGAGGCGTTCCTCACCGCCGAAATGGCGCGGCCGGCGAGTGTCGAGACGCTGGCGGCCGGCATCGGCAGCGAGGCCGAGGCGGTCGAGGTCTACACGGCTGCGCGGATCGCCATCGATCCCGATGCGCCGACCGAGGCGGCGTTCCTCGCCAGGCTCGCGGCAGCGTTGAAGCTCGACCCTGCCCTCGTCGCGCACGTGGACGTTGCCCTGCGGCGCACCTGAACAGCGACGATCCTGACACCACGCCATGACCGTGACCGGTAGCGAGGCCGTCGCTCTGCGCACCGGCGTGGCGGGCGGCCCAGCCTGGCGCGGGAGCCGATCGCTCATTTGCGACTGGCAGCCGGCCACCGTTCGGAGGGACGTGGGACGAGGGAGGAATGCCGGTGCGGGCCCTGCCTCCTCCGCCCGCACTTGTCAAACACGCGGAATGGCCGCATCTAGTACGCCCCACCCCGTCGCTCGAGAGAGTTGCTCGTGGCCGAACCAAATCCCCGCGCAGGATCGTGCGGCATCCGGGTTGCCTCCAGCAACAGCCAGGCGCTGGCCGACGCAATCAGCGAGCTGAAGCGCGGCCTCGGGGCCGGACCGTTTCAGCACATCCTCGCCTTCTTCTCCGGCGGGCACGATCCCTATGCGCTTCGCGACGCGCTCATGTGGGCCTTCCCGCATGTCCCCGTGTCGGGCTGCTCGACGGCCGGAGAGATCTCGCCCTCGGGCATGACGGAGCACGGCATCCTCTTGGTCGCCTTTCCGAACGAGGGCTTCCGCGTCCACACCGCGCTCATCGACGGCATCGAGGAGTTCGCGGTCGAGCGCGCCTCCGAGACCGTGCGCCGCCTGAAGTCGCAGCTCAGGCCCGACGCCGAGCGGGCCCGTGGCGAGCGTGTGTTCGCGCTGATGCTGATCGACGGCCTGTCCAATGCCGAGGAGGCTGTCGTTGCAGCCGTGCATTGGGCCATCGACGAGGTTCAGCTCGTCGGCGGCTCGGCCGGCGACGGGCTCGCGTTCCAGAAGACATCGCTTCTATACGGCGGCTCGATCGTCAACTCGGCAGCAATCCTGCTCATGATCGAGAGCGACTATCCGTTCCGGGTCTTCAAGACCCAGAACTTCGAGCCGACACCGATCAAGCTCGTGGTGACGGCTGCAGACTCCGAGAACCGGATCGTGCATGAGCTCAACGCCGGGCCGGCGGCGCTCGAGTACGCGTCGGCCATCGGCCTCATGCCCGCCGACCTCGGGCCGTTCAGCTTCGCCTCGCACCCGCTCGTGGTCAAAGTCGGCGGCGACTATTACTGCCGGTCGATCCGCAACATGAACCCGGACGGCAGCCTCAGCTTCTTCTGTGCCATCGACGAGGGACTCGTGTTCACGGTCGCGCGGCCGAAGGACATCCTCGCCGCGATGGAGACTGTTCTAGGCGATGTCGAGCGCGCGCTCGGGGGCATCGAGCTGGTGCTCGGGTTCGACTGCGTCCTGCGCCGTCTCGACGCCGAGACGCACCAGAAGCGCGGGCAGCTCGGCGATCTCTACCGGCGCTTCAAGATCGTCGGCTTCCATACCTATGGCGAGCAGTACAACGCCATGCACCTCAACCAGACGCTGACCGGCATCGCGTTCGGCCAGCGGACGTCTTGAGGAGGGCGGCCATGGCTCCCCTAAACGGACCGAGCGAGACGATTGCTGAGCTCGAGCGCCGGCTCGAGAAGCTCGGCAAGATCAACGCCGCGCTCATGAACCGGGTCGAGCGGTCGATGGATCAGCAAGCCAACGCCTTCTCACTGTTCCAGGCGGCAATCGGCCTCGAGAACCAGGTTCGCCTGCGAACGCACGAGCTCAAGCACGCGCTCGACAGCCTCGAGATCGCCAACGACGAGCTCGTCGAGGCGCGCGATGCGGCCGAGCGCGCGAACCGCTTCAAGACGCGCTTCTTCACCGCGGTCGGGCACGATCTGCTGCAGCCTTTGCACGCGGCTCGGCTCTCGGTTTCCGCGCTCTCCGAAGAGACGGCGGAGGAGAATCGGCGCCGCCTCATCGGACAAGTCGATCATGCGCTCTCCTCCATCGACGAACTCCTGCGCACGATCCTCGACCTGTCCAAGCTCGAAGCAGGCGTCATCCGCCCGGCGATCACCACGGTTCCGCTCAACGACCTGTTCTGCAATCTCGGCGTCGACGTAGAGCCGATCGCACGCGACAAAGGGCTCGCCTTGACCTGCGCGCCGACCCGGCTCGCAGTGCGCTCGGACGGTCTCATGCTGCGCCGCATCCTGCAGAATCTGATGGCGAATGCCGTGAGCTATACCGAGCGCGGGCGCGTGCTCGTCACGGCGCGCCGGCGAGGGACTTCGGTCGAGATCGAGGTATGGGACACGGGGCCGGGCATCGAGGAGAGCGAGCAGCGGCGCATCTTCGAGGAGTTCCAGCGCGGCTCCGCCTCGGGCCGCAGCGCGGGCGCGGGCATCGGCCTCGGTCTCGCGATCGTGCAGCGGACGGCGGAGGCGCTCGGCCACCGCGTCCGCCTTTGCTCGCGGCCGGGGCACGGCACGCGCTTCACCGTCATCGCACCTTATGCAGGCCAAGCCATTCCGGCCGCGACGCGCGAGCCGGGTCCTCCTCCACACTCGGTCTACGGGCTGCAGGGCCGGCTCGCACTCGTCATCGACAACGACCTCCACGTCGTCAACGCCATGCGCAACATCCTCGCGAGCTGGTCGTGCGAGGTGGTGACGGCGCAGTCATTGCGCGAGATCGAGGCCCTGCTCGCGGCAGGGGCCGCTCGCGCGCCCGACATCGTGCTCGCCGACTTCCACCTCGAATCCGGCGAGACGGGACTCGAGGGCGTGCAACGCGTGCGCGCAGCGGCGGGCCGCCCGGTCCCGGCCATCATCATCACCGCCGACCAGACCGCTGGCGTCGAGGGCCTCGCGCGCGCGGCCGGGTGCGAGATTCTACGCAAGCCCGTGCGCCCCGCGGAGCTCAGGGCGCTCGTCCAGCATGTGCTGCGGTAGGGGCTGCGCGCACCTCTCAGGAGCCGCCGTCCTCCTTACTCATGATGGCGGCTAAGAGGGCGCGTGCGGCGCTGCGCTGACTGTCGACCGGCAGGTCGGCCAGTGGCGGCAAGCCAATCTTCTTGTGAACCTCGGCGAGCTGGGCTCGGAAGCGTGGTTCAGCGAGCATTGGGTCGACGAGGGCGTCGGAAGCGTCCGGGGCAGCCGGTCGTCTCAGGGCCGTGGACCACGGCGCGGCCGACGCTTGCCCTCGCCCCTTATCGGGCCTCGAAGTCGAGCTTGGCGACCTCGATGACGGCCTGCGTACGGGAGGCAACGTTGAGCTTCCTCAGGATTTCTGACACGTGCGCCTTGACGGTCGTCTCGCCGACGCCGAGCTCGTGGGCGATCTGCTTGTTCAAGAGCCCCTGGCGCAGCATCTGCAGCACACGGTGCTGCTGCGGCGTCAGCGTGGTGAGGCGGGTCGCGAGCTCGTCGGCAGCCGCGCCGCCCGGCTGAGCCTTGGGTGGCTCGTAGCCCCTGGGCAGGTAGACGAGGCCGTTCATGACGTCGCGGATGGCTTCGGTGAGCTCGGGCTTGCGAACCGACTTCGAGATGTAGCCGGCGGCCCCGCAGATCATCGCCTCGTGGATGATGCGCGGATCGTCCTGCGCCGAGACGATGGCGACCGGGAGCTTGGGATAGGACGAGCGCAGCTCCAGGAGGCCGTCGAAGCCGCGGGTGCCGGGCATCGTGAGGTCGAGGAGGACGAGGTCGAAGGAGGGACACTGATCGAGCGCGGCACGGGCGGCGGCGATGGACGCCGCCTCGACGATTCGCGCCTCGGGAAAGGCCGAGTGGATCGCGAGCTGAAGGGCGTCACGGAACAGCGGGTGGTCGTCCACGACGAGGAAGTTGGCCGGCATCGACAGCGCCTCGTAGTCAAAGGCAGGGGCGGACGCACGCGCAGTCATCGGCTCGACTCGGGCTCCGGTTCCACCTCGACCTCAACCCGCGGCCACCCGCCTCAGCGGCGGGGACCTGGGCGCCCTCAACATGAGGCCGGCAAGGTGGAGCCGGCAACCGAGACCTTGGGCCAATGGTGTGCCGCTCCAGTGCCCAGCATAGCAGCAGATGCCGCCCTGCCAGCAGCAAAATTCTCAACCTAATGGCTCTGGATTGCCAACAAGATGGGCATTTCACCTCTTGCCTCGGCACAGCTTGGAAAGGGGGAAGGGGTTGGCTATAGTGCCGGCCGGGTATGGGATCAGGGGACTGCTTCCAGCTGACTTTCGCTGCGGCACGCGGCGCCTCGGCCGAGGCGTGAGCGCGGCTGCTGAGATTGTGTCCGGAGGCTAGGCCTCGTCGAAGGAGAGACGTCAGTCATGAGATGCAATCCGTTGCGCTGGCTGTGGGGCCTCATTCCGGTCGCCATGCTGACGCTTCTCGCCAACCATTGGGAGCGGGCGGGCATCGAGGCCGATCTCACCGATCGTGCCAGACAGGCGTTCACCAAGCTCGGACTCGACTGGCCGAATGTGTCGCTCGACGGCCGCGAGGCGACCCTTACCGGCCGCGCGCTCGACGAGAGTGATCCGAAGAAGGCCACCGACGCGCTCCGCAGCGTTTGGGGTGTTCGCACCGTCAAGGCCAATACCGACCTGGTCGAGGCGGCCTCCAAGTACGTATGGACGGCGGAGCGAACCGGGAAGGCCATCAAGCTCAGCGGACTGGTGCCGTCGGAGGCGACGAGGAAGACGCTCACCGGCATGGTCAAGGCTGCGTTCCCCAAAGCCGAGATCGAGGATGCCATGAAGCTCGCACGCGGCGCGCCCGCGAACGACGTATGGCTCGGCGGGCTCGGATTTGCCGTCAAGCAGCTCGCGTCCCTCAAGTCGGGCACCGTCTCGCTCGACGACGGACACCTATCCATCGCGGGCGAGGCCGCCGACCAGGGAAGCTACAAGGCCGTGAAGACCGCCCTCGGCGCGCTTCCCTCGGGCTTCTCACTCGGCAAGGACGGGATCGTCCCGCCGGCAGCAAGCCCCTTCACGTGGGGGGCAAAGCTCGCCTCGAACCAGCTCGTTTTGTCCGGTCATGCGCCCTCCGAGGCCGTGCGCGAGGATCTCTTCCAGCTTGCCAAGTCGTCGTTCCCGCGGATCGCCGTCGTCGACCGCACGGAGATCGCCTCGGGCGCACCCGAGGCGTTCGCTGCCGCGGCCGGCGCAGGGCTCGCACAGCTCTACCAGCTCAAGGAAGGCAGCGCCGACATCAAGGACGGTGCGCTCAACCTCTCGGGCGTGGCCGAGGACGAGCCGACCGCCGCCACGGTGCGTGCTGCGATCAAGAAGTCTGCACCGCCTGGCTTCAAAGTCGCCGAGGCGGTCACGTTCCTCAAGCCGCAGCTCGCCCGGGTCGAGGTTTTCGCGACCGACATCGCGTTTACCGGCGAGGCTATCGACGTGACCGGCTATGCGCCGTCGGAGGAGGCGCGCAAGTCGTTCATGGATGAGGTGCGGACTGCGTTCCCCGGTCGCGTGGTCAACGACAGGCTCGAGCTTGCCGAGGGCGCCATCGCGGACTGGAGCCCTTGCCTCACCGCCGGCCTTCGGTCGCTCGCCGATCTCGGCAACGGTCGCATTACGCTGACGGGCGGAGACCTCGAGCTCTCCGGCAAGACGAGCGACGCTGCGCTCGCGGGCTCGTTGCCGGGCAGCCTCGCGGCTGCGGCCGGCAAAGGCTGCACGGCAAGTGCCAACATTGCGCTCGAGGAGGAGCGTGATCCCAACCTCTGGTGGCGCGCCGAGCTCGCCAACAGCGTGCTGGTGCTCGAGGGCGAGGCGCCCGATGCGGCATCGCGATCGGCGCTCGCCGCCGAGACCCGGAGCGTCTTCCCGGGGGTCAAGGTCGAGGACCGGATGACGGTCGTGTCCAAGCGCTCTCGGGGCTGGCCCCAAGTCACGCGCGACAGCCTCAAGATCCTGGCCAAGCTGAAGGCTGGCACGGCGTCGCTGTTCCTCGACGACGTTGCCATCACGGGCGAGGCGGCAAGCGAGGAGGCCGCTGGCGCGGCGCGCTCGGCCTTGAAGTCGCTGCCCAAGGGCTACGTCGGGCGCGACCTCATCATCGTGCGCGACGATGCTGCGATCGCAGCATCTCAGGCGGCCGAGAAGGCCAAGGCCGAGGAGGAGGCGCGCAAGGCAGCCGAGGCCGCCGAGGCCAAGCGCAAGGCAGAGGAGGACGCCAAACGGGCCGCCTCCGAGGCAGCGGAACGCCGCAAGGCCGACGAAGAGGCCGCCGCCAAAGCTGCCGCCGAGGCCGCGGCTCGAGCCAAGGCGGAGGCCGAGACAGCAGCGGCCAGGAAGCGCGCCGAGGACGAGGCCGCGGCAAAGAAGGCTGCCGCTGACGCCGTGGCCAGCCGCTGCCAGACGCTGGTCAGCGATGCTGCGGCGGCGGGCAAGATCCTGTTCCAGTGGGCCAGCGACAAGCTCGACGTAAAGAGCGAGCCGACGCTCGACAAGCTCGTCAAGATCGTATCCGAATGCCCCGGCACGCGGATCGAGATCCAGGGCCACACGAGCGCCGACGGCGATCCCACGCGCAATCAGAATCTGTCGGAACGCCGTGCCAAGTCGGTTGCCGGCTATCTCGTCGCCAAGGGTGTCGATGCCAGCCGGCTGACGGCCGTGGGCTACGGCTTCTCACAGCCTATTGCGCCCAATGACACCGAGGCCGGCAGGATCAAGAACCGGCGCATCGAATTCTCGGTCAAGGCACAATGAGTTAGCCCGCGCGAACGGCGCGGTCGGAAAGGATCGATCGATGGACTATCTGTTGGCCAAGCTCATCTGGTACGTGCTGGCCGCCTTCGTGACGGGGCTGGTCGTGGGTTGGATCTCTTGCGGCCGAGCCGAGGACTGAGCCCAGGGCTCAGCTCGTGTGCGGTTCCCGCTACTGGAGACGTGTCGATATGATGATGTTGCTGTTGCAGATCTTCCTCCTGATGCTGCTCGCCTACCTCCTCGGCGCGTGGCTCGCCTGCCTCATCAAGAGCGCGGTCGCGAGCCGAGCGGCGGAGGACGTGGCCGAGCACGTTGCCGTTCCGGCGGCAGCAGCGGCCGCCGCCGCCACGACTGCGATCCAGCGCCAGCCGGCGCCGCAACCCGTGCCTGCCGCCCAGCCGGCTGCGGCCGATCGCTTCGGCCGCGCGCTGGCCGGCAGCCCCGAGAGCGAGGTCGCGGTCGTGCGACCGTCGGCGCCTGCCAAGCCCGCCGCTCCTGCGCCTCAGCCCGCGGCGGCCACGCCACCTGCGGCCGCCGCTCCGCAGCCGGTGGCGACAGAGCCTCCAAGGCCGGCACCGGCTCCCCAGCCCACACCGGCGCCCGCTGCCGTTGCGCCGACGCCGATCGTCGCCGAGCCGCCGAAGCCCGCGGCACCGCCGGCCGCTGTCGAGAGCGCGCCGGTCAGCGCGCCACCAGCGCCTGCCAAGTCCGTGGCCCCGCTCGAGGGCCAGACCTCGTCGGTCGGGCCGGCCGTTGCAGCGGCGGTCGGCGCGGCGATCACAGCGGCCACGACGGCGGTCACAGCCAAGAGCGCCGAGGCCGCTGCGGTGCCGACACCTGCTCCTGTGGCTCCAGCCGCACCGGCGCCCGCCGCTGCCGCGGCCGGCGCCGTCCGGGACGATCTCACGCGCATCCGCGCCATCGACCAGGGGCTGCAGGCACGCCTCTACGACTTCGGCGTCACCCGTTTCGGCGACATCGCGAAATGGACCGCAACCGACGTGAACCGCATGAGCCAGTCGCTCGGCTTCACGGGCCGCATCGAGAAGGAGAACTGGATCGAGCAGGCGCAGATTCTGGCAAAGGGCGGCTCCACGTCCTACTCGCGCGAGCCGCGGCCTGCCGGGGTGCCCGCCGCCAGCTCGCCAGCAGCTTCGGCCGAGGCCGCTGCCGCCGCCGCGGCGGCGGCGAGCGCGGCGGCAGCCGCCGTTGCCGCGGCGACGTCTGCCGCCGGCATGCTCGGTTCGGCCGCAGCGGCACCAGCCGCTCCGGCGCCGCGGCCTGCTGCGCCGCCTGCTGCGACCGCCCCCGCCGCCGCACCGGCACCCGCGTCTGAGGCGCCACGTCCAGTGAAGCTCGCCGACGCCATCCGCGAGACGAAGGCTTCGGCTACCAGCGAGCGAGCCGACTACTCGCACCTGCGCTCAGTGCGTTCCGAGGCGCTTCGGAGCGAGGCCGCGCCGTCGCCGCTCTCGATGGGCGGATACGACGATCTCAAGCGCATCCGCGGCGTCGGCGTCTTGATCGAGAAGAAGCTCAACGGGCTCGGCATCACGTCCTACGAGCAGATCGCGAACTGGACCGGCGCCGACATCGAGCGCTTTGGTGCGCAGATCGAGCCGCGGGGGCGCATCGAGCGCGAGAACTGGATCGAGCAGGCGCGCATCCTCGCATCGGGCGGCCAGACCGACTACGCACGGCGCTTCGACCGCGGCGAGGTCGGTCCGGGCTGAGTGGGCGAGAGAAGACGAAACATAGAGGGGCGGGTCGTCGATCCGCCCCTTTTCGTGTCCGCTCAGCAGCCGCACAGGAGCGTCGTCTCGCAGAGCGCGATCCTGCCGTCGCGCTGGCGTAGAGATCGATCGGTACGATCAACGCCACACCGGCAGACGCGTGGCGCGTGCGCGGCCATCTTCAGCAACCGAGCAATTGTTGCGCCTCACCGTCCCGAGCAGGCCGTTCACGGCGGAGACGCCGTCGTGGCTTCCCGCGCCTCCAGGTCGGCGCGCTCAGTTACTTCGCCTAGGCCGCCGCCTTCTCCCTTGCAGCCGCATCGGTCGCGGCAAAGAAGTCTTTGATGGCGTCGAGCGTCAGGTGATCGCGGAGCATCGGCGCATGGCCCTGGCCGGGCACGGTCAGCGCGCGCGCGTCGGGATGCCGGCGCACCATCTCGGCCGTGGTCTCCGCCGACAGGATGTCCGATTTCTCGCCGCGCAGCACGAGGAGCGGAACGTGCTTCATGGCCTCGAACTGAGGCCAGAGGCTGGGCATCGGCCCGTCGAGCACCGAGAGCGAGCGGGCGATCTCCTTGTCGTAGCCCATGACCGGCACGCCATTCCGCTCGTTGAACCACTGGCGCGCGATCGGCTCCCATTCCTCCTCTGCGATGGCAGGAAAGGCGCGGGCGTTCATGTCGCGCACGAGTTTGGCCGCCTCGCGCCAGGAGCCAGGCAGCGGAATGCGGCCGGCGTAGGCGCTGATGCGGGCGAGGCCCTTCCATTCGATGACGGGGCCGATGTCGTTCATGACCACGGGGCCGAGCATGGTCGGCTGAGCTGCAGCCATGACCATGGCGACGAGGCCGCCGCGCGAGGTCCCGACGATGCCACAGCCCGAGAGCTCCTCGCAGGCCATGAAGTCGAGGACATCGAGCATCTCGACCGGGACCGCGTAGTTCTTCCAATCCTTGTCATGGTCGGAGAGACCGCGGCCCCGGAAGTCGATGGTGAAGACGTCGCGCGGGCCGTCGGTGGCTTTCGACAGGGCGAGCGCGAGATCGTGGAAGTCGCGGCAGTTGCGGGTGAGGCCGGGGAGACAGAGAACCGGCCGTAGCGGCGAGTAGCCCATCGTGGCCGGATAGCGGCGCGCGTAGAGCCTGAGCCCGTCGCGGGTCGTGAACCTAATCTCTTCGAACGCCTGGTGTGTCGCTGTCATGCCCTCATCGCCCTATGCCGCCGGGAGAACGATACAAGGGCTTTCGTATAGCGGCGCGGCATTCACGAGACGAGGGCAAAAATTCTTGCCGGCGATTGCCTATACGCGCAGCCAACGGGCGTGCATCCTCAGAACCCCTCGTTCCGCTCGTGCCGCGACACCACAATGGTCTGCGGCTCCGGCGCGGGATCTCCTCATATTGTGCGCAAGGTGCGCGCACGATGGCGTGCCTCCTGCTCACGGCGAAGACCGCAGCGGCGCGCACGGGACGACAGATAAGAATTGATAGACCTCGCTACGACACCACGTTGCCGGTGACCGACACGCGGCCGGCGGCGGGAGGAGCGAGGGCGAGGTCGGGTCCCAGGGCCGTGCCACGGTCCATGAGGCGGACGGCGCCGTCCTTGACGCCAGCGAACATGTTGGACGACACGAGGCAGGCGCCAGCGCTGGCATGCGACGAGACGAGAATGCCGTAGCGCGCGTTGCGAACGAAGTTCTGCGCAACCTGACAATTGCGCATGAACTCGCCCCAGCCAACGACGATGCCGGCATTCGGCGCGTCCTCGATGACATTGCCGACGACGACGCTGTCGGCCTCGACGCCAATGCCGTCGCCGCGCTTGTCCTCGGCCTCCCACTCGCGCCGCTTCAAGCGGCGGATGAGGTTTCCCTCGACGACGGCGAGCCGGCCACCCTCGTTGAAGTTCGTGACCTCGATACCGGAGGCCGCGTCCTCGACGAGGTTGGACGAGATGACCGCACCCTCGAATGCGAACTCGGCATAGAGCGCGACCTCGCCCAGGCGCTGGCAGCTGTTGGCGACGATCGCGATGTTGGATGCGGAGTTGCCGCGCACAGCAGTAAAGGCACAGTCCAGGATGCGATTGCCGGTGACGAGCACACCGCCGGCCTTCCAGACGTTGATGCCGTTGCCGTACTCTCCTGAACCTCCGGCGCGCGCCGCGATGTGCTCGATACGATTGCCCGAAACGATCGTGCCGTCGTCGCCCGGGGTTTCACGCCAGACTAGGATGCCGTTGTTGCCGCAGTGGGCGACGCGGTTGGCGACAATGTCCAGGCCTTGGGCATCGGTCGAGGCGATGGCGGCCTGAGAAACCATGGAGATCGAGCAGCCGGTGACGACGCCCGCGCAGCGCGTCAGCCTGATGCCGTCAAGCAGGCTTCTCGTTACCGTGACGTTGCGGATCGCAAGCGCCGTGCAGTCGTCGAGCGAGAGCACGGCTTCGGCTGCCTCAGGATCGAGCGCGAGGGAGCCGCCGTCGATCGTGAGATCCTCGATCGTGAGGCCCTTGGCGCCCTCTGCGGTAAGGAACGAAGGCCCGCCGGCGTAGGCGAGCGTGGTTGCACCGTGGGCGCCGACCAGGCGCGTGCCAGGACGGAGCACGATGGCGGACGCGCGGATGGTGCCAGCCGGGAGCACGAGCGGCACGGCACGGCTCGCAGCTTCGTCGATGGCGGCCTGGAGAGCGAGCGACTGGTCGCGCGGATCGTCCGGTGCGAGGCCGACGGGCGCCATCGCCTTGCGCCGGTCGGCGGGTGGCGGAGCCTCGGCTCCCTTGCGCCCGGCTGCAAGCGCCGCGGCGGCGGAGGCCGTGACGCCGAGGCCGGCGGTCAGAAGTAGGCGGCGGTCAAAGGTCATAGGGCCCGGATCCCGCAGAAGTTGCATGCCCGAGTGTGCCCCAGCTCCTGTTAAGGCAGGTTTAGCCACGCCGGCCCCTTGGCACAGGCGTCGGCGCGACCACCGGCCTCTCCCTCTCCTGCTGCGGGGCGGGGCGAGACGATGGGGAATGCCTGAGGCGGACGTCTGGGGTTCCCCGACCCTGCTCCTCGCCCGCGAGGGGAGATCAGGCCGTCGAGCTGCCTCTGGGTCGCGGCCCAGAGCAGGCTCCGGCCGAATTTCCCAGTGAACAACGGGGCTTGGCACTTTGCCTCGGCGTGCGGAATCGGATCACACTTTCGCCTGCTGACGTTGTACAAGCATGGCGGCGAGCGTGGCCCCGAGGGGCCGACCCCGTCGTCTCGCCGGGCGACGCCCTACCTATCGAGCTGGCATGAAAATCAACCGCCTGCGCCTTCTGGGATTCAAGTCCTTCGTGGAGCCGACCGATCTTTTGATCGAGCCGGGGCTTACCGGCGTGGTCGGCCCCAACGGGTGCGGCAAGTCGAACCTGCTCGAGGCGCTCCGCTGGGTCATGGGCGAGACCTCGCACAAGTCGATGCGCGCCGCGTCCATGGACGACGTCATTTTCTCGGGCACCGCACACCGGCCATCCCGCAACACGGCGGAAGTGACGATCTTCCTCGACAACCGGGAGCGCCAAGCGCCGGCCGAGTACAACGGCCACGAGACCATCGAGATCACACGACGCATCGAGCGCGAGGCAGGCTCCGCCTATCGCATCAACGGCCAGGACGTGCGGGCCCGCGACGTCAAGATCCTGTTCGAGGACGCCGCAACCGGCGCTCGCTCGCCTGCGCTCGTGCGCCAGGGACAAATCTCGGAAGTCGTCAATGCCAAGCCCGAGCAGCGCCGCCGCATTCTCGAGGATGCTGCCGGCATCGCGGGCCTCCACAGCCGGCGACACGAGGCGGAGCTCCGGCTCAAGGCGGCAGAAGCGAATCTCGTGCGTCTCGGCGACATCATGGGCGGGCTCGCGAGCCAGATCGAGAGTCTCAAGCGCCAAGCGCGCCAGGCGCGCCGATACAAGGAGCTGTCGGCCGAGATCAGGAAACAGGAGGCTCTCGTCCTCTACCAGTCTTGGCGCGAGGCGGAGGAGCACGTCGGGGCCGAGGAGGCGGGGCTCACCGACGCACTGTCACGGCTCGCGGCTGTGACGGAAGCGGAGAGCAAGGCGTTGCGCGAGGAAGCCGAGCGCGCCGAAGCGCTGCCGCCGCTTCGCGAGGCTGAGGCGGTGAAGGGAGCGGCGCTCGGCCGGCTCTCGATCGAGCAGGTGTCATTCGAGCGCGAAGCCGAGCGGCTCGCCCGGCGCGAGCAGGAGCTCAAGGCGCGCGCCCTCCACCTCGAGGGCGACATCGCTCGCGAGGAGCGTCTCGTGGCGGAAGCGCGCGAGCTCATCACAAGCCTGGACGCTGAGATCCTGACGCTGACCGAGGCCGAGGACGGGGCCGACATCGCCGAGGAGACGGCGCGCGAGGCGCTTGAGGACGCGACCGCTTCGCTCGCCGGCGCAGAGGACACGCTTGCGCGTCTTAACGCAGAAGCTGCCGAGATGCGGGCCAAGCGGAGAAGCCTCGAGCAGGCCGCCACGGAGCGGCAAGAAACGATCGCGAAGATCGGGCGTCAGATCATGGCACTCGCCGAGCAGACACGCGAGGTGACGCGGCGCGCACCCGATGCCATCAAGCTGTCGGAGCTGACCGCCGAGCAGGACCGCGTCGCGGCCGAGCTTTCGGAGATCGAAGCGCGAATGCTTGCCGCCGAGGAGCGGGTCGCCGAGCTGTCTCTCGTCTCCAAAGCGAAGCGGGAGGAGGCACACGCCGCCAAGCTCGAGGCGGGATCGATCGCGACCGAACGCGAGACGCTGGCGAAGCTGCTCGTGCCCGTGCGCGAGGACAATCTGCCGCCGATCGTGGACGCGCTCGATGTGGCGACCGGGTACGAGGCGGCGCTCGGCGCGGCGCTCGGCGACGATCTCGCGGCCCCCGTCGGCGCCGACGCTCCGGTGCATTGGCGGCTCATCGAGGTCGGCTCCACAGACCCGGTGCTGCCGGGCGAGATCGAGCCCTTGAGCCGCTACGTCGAAGCGCCGAAGGAGCTGGCGCGGCGCCTCAGGCAGATCGGTGTCGTCAATCGCGAGGACGGCGCGCGCCTGCAGCCGCTCCTGAAGCCGGGCCAGCGCCTCGTATCCAAGGACGGCGATCTGTGGCGGTGGGACGGCTTCGTCGCCGCCGCGCACGGCATCACTCCCGCGGCCCAGCGCCTCGCGGGCCTGAACAGGCTGCGCGACATCGAGCGGCGGGCGACGGAGCTTGCCGAAAGCGCGGATCTCTACGCCGACGCGGAAGAGCAGGCAGCAGACGCGCTGGCTGCGGCCGAGATTGAGGAGCGGACCCAGCGCCAGGCGTGGCGCGACGCGCAGTCAAAGCTCGCGGCAGCACGCGACGCGCTGGCCGTCATCGAGCGTCAGGCGCGGGAGACGGAATCGCGGCTCCATGCGCTGGCGGAAACGAAGGTCCGGCTCGACGCCGATCTCCTGGACGCGCACGAGCGCAACAGCGAGGTCGAGACGGCGCTCACTCTGCTCGACGAGATGGACGATCCCGAGCCGCGGCTCGCCTCCGCCCAGTCGGAAACATCGGGGCTTCGCAATGCCGTCACCGAGCACAGGGCGCGGCTCGCGGCTCTCGAGCGCGAGCGGCACGCGCGGCGCGAGCGCCTCAAGGCGGCAGGACAGGAGCGCGAGCGTTGGACGGCTCGGATTGCCGGCGCCGCGGAGCAGATCCAGGCACTCCACGCACGCCACGCCGAGACGGCAGCCGAGCTCGAGGCCATGGCGGATCTGCCGGCCGAGATCGAGAAGCGCCGGCAGGCGCTTATGAACGAGCTCGAACGCGCGACGCGCGAGCGGCAAGCCGCTGCCGACGCCCTGGCGGCAGCCGACAATGCCGCGCGCGCTGCCGTTCAAGCGTTGCGGGCGGCGCAGAGCCAGGTCTCGGCCGAGCGCGAAGGGAAGGCGCGGATCGAGGCGCGGCTCGAGGCGGCGCGAACGAGGCGCCAGGACGAGGCGCGGCGCATCCGCGAGACGTTCGAAGTAGCGCCCGAGAGCTGCCTCAAGCTCGCCGAACATCCTGACAGCAAGCCGCTTCCGCCCCTCGCCGAGGTCGACCGGCAGCTCACGAAGCTCAAGGCCGACCGCGAGCGCCTTGGCGGCGTCAATCTCGACGCCGACGAGGAGCTGACCGTACTTCAGGCCCAGTACACGGGCATGGAGACCGAACGAGCCGATGTCGAGCAGGCGGTGGCCAAGCTGCGTGGCGCCATCGGACAGTTGAACCGTGAGGGCAAAAAGCGGCTCGACGAGGCGTTCCACACCGTCAACGGCCATTTCCAGCGCCTCTTCACAACGCTGTTCGGCGGCGGCGAGGCGCGGCTCGAGATGATCGAGGGCGAGGACCCGCTGGAAGGCGGGCTCGAGATCATCGCCAAGCCACCCGGCAAGAAGCCGGCAACGCTGTCATTGCTTTCGGGCGGAGAGCAGACGCTGACCGCCATGAGCCTCATCTTCGCGGTGTTCCTGACCAACCCGTCGCCAATCTGCGTCCTCGACGAGGTCGACGCGCCGCTCGACGACAGCAACGTCGACCGCTACTGCACGCTGATGGAGAAGATGGCCGAGGAGACGGCGACGCGCTTCCTCGTCATCACCCACCACCCCATGACCATGACGCGCATGAACCGCCTGTTCGGCGTCACCATGGCCGAGAAGGGCGTGTCGCAGCTCGTCTCCGTCGATCTCGAAACGGCGCAGAGCTACCGCGAGGCGGGGTGACGGCGACGCTCGCCCCGGGAAGCCCCGTCACCCGGACCGTCACGCCCAGGGGAAAGGGCCAGGGTGAGAGGCTCGTTGACGTCGAACAATTTCGCCGACCACAGCCACAGACCGAGACCACCCATGCGCTTCATCGATGCGGAAACCATCCGAAGCGTGCTGACGCTGCCGCTCCTCGTCGCGGCCATCGAGGCGGCGCACCGGCGATCGAAGATCGAGGTCGCGGACGCGCACATGGGGAGTGAGGACGCGCGCTATTTCGTGCGCCATGCCGTCGACGCCGGCCGCTTCATGGCAAGCAAGCTCATCACCAGCTTTCCCGCAAATCTGGAGCACGGCACCTGTCCTGCCGTGCAGGCGGTGCTCGTCATGTTCGACGGGCGGGATGGGCGACCGCTCGCAACCATGGACGGGACCGAGGTCACCTGGTGGCGGACAGCCGCGGACTCGGCACTCGGCGCGCGCTACCTCGCGTCGCCCGAGCCGAGGACGCTGTTGGTGATTGGAGCCGGGGCCATGTCGCATTGGCTCGTCCGCGCGCACACAACCGCGCGGCCGACGATCACACGCATCCTGGTCTGGAACAGGACGCGCCAGCGGGCGGCGGCCCTCGCGACCAGGCTCGCCGGAGACGGCTTCACCGCCGAGGCGATCGATGATCTCGCTACGGGGATCGCGCGTGCCGATGTCGTCTCATCGGCAACGCGCTCGCAGGTGCCGCTGATCGAAGGCGGGCTTCTTCGGCCAGGCCAGCACGTCGATCTCGTCGGCGGCTACTCGGCAGCGACACGCGAGGCGGACGACGAGGCGATGCGGCGGGGACGCGTGTTCGTCGACCGTCGCGAGACCGCGTTCGCCGGTGTCGGCGACATCCTGGCGCCGATCCGGTCTGGCGCGCTCCGCGAAGCTGACGTGGTGGGCGATCTCTACGACCTCGTAGCGGGAACCGTTGCCGGACGGCGGTCGGCCGATGACATCACCGTGTTCAAGAACGCGGGTGGTGCGCACCTCGACCTGATGACGGCCGAGGCCGTTATCGAGCGGCTCGGCATAATCTGAGCCCGATCGAACTGCGCGGGCTACTCCGCCATGAGATAATAGCGATTGACCCAGCCGGTCGTGCGACCATGGCGAACGGGGCACCAGAGGCCCTGGCAAGCGCCGATCATGACGACGCCGCGGCCGAACGGCGGGATCACGCCGACGGGCTCATGATACTCCGACGGACCGGCACGGACGTTGAGGACATCACGCGGATGCACACCCGCGACTCGGAACGTCAAGATGGCGCGCTCGTCACCGGCAGCCGAAAGGCGCGACGGCGGCGCGTAGGGATTGCGCGGCTGAGGCGGCTCGACCGCGGCCACGCGCACCGGGGCTTGCTGGGCTTGTCGAGGGGCGGCGGCGGTCGCCATCGCCTCGCCGTTGGACGCAGGCGGTAATGCCGCTGGGTCCAGCGGGGCCGGTGCTCCGGCCGGCGCGAGTGCCGCCTCTGCAGCGGGAGCTTGCGCCGGAGCGGAGTCCGCAGAGGTCTGGCTCGTGGCTTTGAGGGCCGGTGCCGGGTGAGAGGGTCGCACCATGTCGGAGAGTGCAATCGGCGCCCTGTATCGGGCGGCCGCCTCGGTCTCGTCCGGTTTGCGGACCTGGACCGTCTTCGACGGCGCGGGTTTTGGAGCGACGGCCTTTGGTTTCGACTCGGCGGACTTCACGGCCGGCGCAACAGTGCCCGTTGCAGGCGGCGCAGCCGTCACGGCTTTGGCTTGCGTCTCGACGGTCGCGACGCGGGTGGCCGGCTTGGAGGCGGGGCCGGCGCGCTCGACAAGCGTCGCCGTGCCGCTGTCACCGTCGTCCCTGCGCCAGGCAATGCGGTTGCCGTCGGCGCTGATCGTCATGCAGCGGCTCTCGCCCGAGAACCAGCGGAACCACTTGATGCAGAGCCGGTCGCGCTCGATCCACCAACGGCCGCGGTCCTTGGCAGCGCCGAGGAAGGTACCGATCATGCCGGGTGCCTGACCCGAGACAATGCCATCCGCGCCGAAGGACATCGGCACCTTGTTGCCGAGCGGCGCGTCGAGGGCAATCACCGAGCCCGCCACCATCTCCTTCAGCGCCGCGCCTGTGAGCTCGACCGGCGCGGCGGTCGCCGTCGCGGCGAACGTGAGAAGAACTGATCCCGGAAGTGCGCGGTGCATGCAAAGGTCCCGTTACGCGAAAACACCCGGAGCGCTTCCGCCTCGCTCGCAGGGCGTCACGCTCCAACGCCCTGTTTCGGCGTGCTTCGTCCCAGAAAGCCGGCTGTCACTTTTCCGGTGGCACGCTGGTCCGTTAAGGACCCCTCAAGGGGCAGGAGTGTGGCCGCACAAGGCTAATTTTGGGTTCACTGTTCCGGGGCTTGGCAGGGCCCGAAGCGTGGAGCTGTTGTGCCAGGCAGCGTATGAGGGCCCGCCGCATCGGCCATCGTGGGCAAGGCCGTCACTCGAGCCGCATGCGGCCCTCGACTTTGGGGGCAATGGTGCCGCGGGCGGCGATCCAGTCCATGACCAGCTGCGAGACGAGTGGCGCGTCGGTCTCGCCGAGCACGCGCTCGGCCGGGACGAGCACGTCGTAGCCCTCCTTGCCGGAGGCGACGAAGTCGTTGGTTGCGACCGTATAGACGCGGGCCGGATCGAGGGCGGCGGTGCCGATTATGATCTCCTTCACTTTCGAGCCGGGCACCTTGTCCTTGAGGGCAGTGACCGTCATGCCCGAGACGTGGGGGAAGCGGCCCGCCGGCTTGCCGGCGAAGGTGAGGCCATTCTCGATCGCGGCTTTGAGGTCGGCGCCCGTGAGCTTCACCACGACGGCCTTGTTGGCGAAGGGAAGCTCGGCGAGCACGTCGCGGCGGCGAAGCTCGGTGCCTGCCCGATAGGTGCGGTTGCCGCGGATGCCGCCGCCGTTGAAGAGGCCAACGTCGGCGCCGAGACTCTCTCTCAGGACGTCGGCGACGAGGTTGCCGAAGGCGGTTTCGGTTGCGCGGACGAGAGCCTTCGACGTGTCGAGGGCCGTCTCCGTACGCCCCAGCACGACGTCGAGCCTCTGGGCGAGGGCCTGCTCGTAGCCGGAGACGAGGCCGGCCATCTCGGGATCGGGCGTTACGTCGGCGGTGTCGACGATGCGGAAGCGTGGGCGCCAGGTGATGCTGCGACGCCCCTCCTCCTCGCCAGCCGCAATCTCGAGGTCGACGGCGACCAGCGCCTCACCCTCGGACCAGCCCTCGGCGAACGCGGTCTTGCCGTCGTAGAGGACGGCGAGGTCGTGGTCGTCGCCCGACAGGATCACGTCTGCATCGTGGGCAAGGTAGAGGCGCAGGTCCTCGCGGCGGCTGGCATGGACGACGGCGACCACGAGATCGGCACCCTCCGCGCGGAGCTGGGGCGCCAGGCGGCGCAGCGCTTCTACCGTGGAACCAATCTGCAACGTTCCGGGCTTCGACTTCTCGGCGGCGTCGTCGGCGGTCAGCCCGACGAGGCCGATCCTCACGCCGTCGAACTCGACCATCCTGGTCGATCCGATGCCCGGGATGGCGGCGCCACGCTCATCCGCAAGGTTGGCGGCGAGCACCGGGAATCTTGCCTCGGCCATCCGCTTCAGGAACACGTCGGGCCCGTAGTCGAACTCGTGGTTGCCAGGCACGAATATGTCGGGCTTGAGCTCGTTGGTGAGCGCGATGACGTGGGCGCCCTCGTCGAAGCCGGCATGGATCGACGGCGAGATGGCGTCGCCCGCGTGGGCCACGATCATATGACCGCCCTTGGCCCGCTCGGCCTTGATGGCGGCCGCGATGCGGGCATAGCCGCCGCGGCCGTCCTTGTCGGTCAGCTCGTAAATGTCGCTAAAAAGGGCGAGCGTGACCTTGACCGTACGCCCGGCGGCCTCAGCGGCGAGGCCGGCACACAACTGGATGACCGCGACCCCAGTCCAGGCCCGACCGCCTAGCCATGCCACCACCACACGAAGGGAGGCACGGCGAGAAAGAGAACATAGAGCCCGTAGACATCCAGGATGTAGCGCGCATACACGCGGGCCCAGGCGAAGCGGTCTCCCTGGCCATCAAGCTTGGAGAACAGGAAATCGATGTGGGTGTGATTCACGGGACAGGCCTTCAACGCCTCATTGTAGCGGCGGCGAAAATCCTGCACGACCGCAGGGTCGGACGGCCGCGCGATCCTGAGCTCCTGAGCCAGCTCCGAAACCGCGAGGGCGCAGTTTTGCAGGTGGTGCGCTTTCATCTTGTGGTCGTTCAAGGCCTCGAGCAGGCCGAGGATGAGCGTAAACACCGACGACACGATCTGCACGAACGTGACGAGGCGGTTGGTCTCCTCGGTGATCTCGGTCGCATAGACCGCCTGCCAGACGGCGAGGCCTACGAAGTAGAGCGCGACCGTCGACTGCGCGAACAGAGACACGGTCGCCTTGCGCTCGAGGCGCTCGGCGGCGTTGAAGCGCGCTGCCTTGACGAGGCGCATGGTCGAGACGAGCGCATCGGCGGCCCGGGTCGCGTCCACGGCCCGCGCGGCCGGCAGTGACACGGGCGAGACCATGGATCGGCCGGCATCGGCAGCGTAGGCCGGAGGTCTAGCGGCAGATTGAGGTTCCCCGCGGCGCTCAGCGCGGCGTACCAGCACGTCGCTCAGCTGGGTTACCAGCGCCGGATCGATGTCCTTGCTTCTCTCCGATGCCGCCATGGCGCCGCGTCCAACCCCTCCATCGCCTACGGCCGGGATAGCGCGATTCGGCGACACCGGGCGCGCCGCCATGGGCACGCGGGCGGGGATAGTCGGGGGCGTTCGGAGCTTTAGATGACGTGCCCGGCAGCGTCGGCGATCGACGACCAGGATACGGCCCCAAGCCACACGGCGGCTGCAATGATCAGTGCTGCGGCCGTCGCGGCTGCGACTAGCCACGACAAGGCGCCCTTGACCCGGGTTCGGCGGCGCTCGCGCTCGGCGCGGGCAAGCCAGCGAGCCGAGGCAGCGACAGGCGAGGTTCCGGGCAGGTCATCCTCGTCCCGGACGGCGGCGTCCTGCCATTCGAAGGTTTCGGAGTAGTCCCCGCCGAAGTCGGCATAGGTTTCCGTGCGCACCTCGAACGAGGAGGATGGTCGTGGATGCGCGCCGCCGGCCGCCCGCGAGCGAGGGACCGTAGGCTCAAGTTGGCGTAACATGATGCAACACTTCCGGCCCCGGACAGGGCCTTGACAGAACGATGACACGCACCCCACTGCGCCCTCCCCTCCGGCGCACACACGCCATCCGCTCTCGAGGAGGAGGTTCGACTGTACGCTGATCGTAGTAGGCGTTCAAGGTTGTCTCAGGAAAGAGTTTATCGCTTTGCGCGCGACAGTGTAGGAAGGGCTTCCACCCGTCACGCCGCGCGGCGATCCGACCCGGACGCCGCACCCGGAACGGGACGAGCTTCGACCAACTGAGGGAGACTTGATCCGATGCTGCTGCTCGTACTCGGCCTCGTGCTGTTCCTCGGCGTCCATCTCGTACCGACCGCGACCGACCTGCGGCACGGGCTCGTGACGCGCTTCGGCGAGAACGCCTACAAGGGTGTGTTCGCGCTCATCTCGCTCGCGGGCCTCGTCGTGATCGTGCTCGGCTACCACAAGCTGCAGGTGATGCCGGGCAAGAACCCGGTCATCTGGGATCCGCCGGCCGCCATGCGCCATGCAGCGCACGGGCTCATGCTCCTTTCCTTCATCGCGCTCGCTGCCTCGCAGATCCCGTCACGCATCCGTACGACGCTGAAGCATCCGATGCTCGTGGCGGTGAAGCTGTGGGCGCTCGCGCACCTCCTCGTCAACGGCGACCTGGGCTCGATGCTGCTGTTCGGCTCGTTCCTCGCCTATGCCGTCTACGACCGCATCTCGGTCAAGCGCCGCGGCGCGTTGGGCCCGCTCGGCGCCAAGACCGGCGGGCTCGGCGCCGACATTCTCGTCGTCGCGATCGGGCTCGCGGCCTATGGGCTCATGGTCCTGTGGGGCCACGCCTGGCTGATCGGCGTGCCGGTGGCGAACGTGAGCGTCGCGCAGTAGCCCGTTCGCAGGCCCATCGGAAGCGACGCCCGTCGCAGAGATTGCGATGCGCAAGACCCTGCGGTCGTCAAACGCTGTTCCTCGGGAACGGCGTGTTGCTGCCCGGCTCGACGGCGTACAGGCGTCCACTACTAACGCAATGCCACGGTGAAATCCGTGAATTTCCCGAACTCGTTCGAGAGGCCGTGGTCGGAGATCAACAGCGAGGAGCCGGGGCGGAGGCTGTCGGCGACCATCTCGCGCACGTCGTCGGGAACGGTGATGCGGGCGAGCGCGTTCTCGGCCGTCTGCTCGCCGGCGGCGTAGGACGCCGGCAGCACCGGCGCCAAGTTCTCGCGCGCCTCCTTCTTCTTCTGCTTCTTGCTGTTCTCGGCCTTCTCTGCCGGCAACGTCGGCACGCTCACGACCGTCCAGTCGAAGTCAGTCCTGTTATCCTTGGGCAGCATCGCCGTGAAGACGTGGGTTCCGATCGGCTTGTCGGGCTCGGCGATGGCGACGTCGCCCTCGTAGACCGGCTCGTAGCCCTGGCGGACGTAGATCTTCTTGGTCTTGAGGCTCACGAACACCGAAATCGGGAGGTTGCGTTTCTGGTCGCGCCGCTTGGCGGATGCGTCGGCCTCGATGGCAGCCTTGAGGCCGGCCTCGGCCTGGACGAGATCTTTCGCCGCCTGCTTGCGGGCGGCCTCGGCGGCGGCGGACGCAGCCTCGGCCTCCTTCTGGAGGCCGGCCATGCGCGCCTCCTCGGCCGTCGTGTCATCGAGTGCCTTGGTCGCCTCCGTCACCTTGCTTTCGAGCTTCTCCTCGGTCTCCGCCAGTTTGATGGCGGCCTCCTCGGTGAGCTTCCTGTCGGTTATGAGACGCTTGACGAACGCAGTCAGAGCGGCGTCGGCGGCGCCGAGCTCGCGGACCGCCTTACGCTTCGCATCAGCGGCCCGCAGGGCCTCGCCGCGCGCCTGCTTGAGCGCCTCCTTGGCGTCGTCGGCCGCCTTGGCGGCGGACGGCGCGGCTGCAGTTGCCGCCGCCTTCCTGGCTTCGGCCTCAGACACGGCCGCCGCGCGGCGCGCCATCTCTTCCTTCCACTTGGCACGGTACGGATTGACGAACGGAGCCGCCGTCCCCTCTGGCGCACCAGCGTCGGTCGCGGGCGTTCCGGCGGCCGCGCCCAGGTCCACCGGCGGCTGCGGCACGGACGATCCGGAGGCGTCCGCGACCTTTACCGCGCCGGCCGGAGCGGTCGCTGTCGCTACGTTCACGTCCGGAAAGGCCGTGAAGAGCTTCGCGTCGGCGATCGGACGCGGCTCGAGGCTGTCGCGGGCGACGATCACCCGGTTGCCGAGCTTGGTAATGCCGAACAGCCTGGTCGAGAATGCATGCGGCAGGCGGATGCAGCCGTGCGAGGCCGGATAGCCCGGCAACACGCCGGCGTGCAGGGCGACGCCCGACCACGTGATCCGGTTCATGTTCGGCATCGGCGCGCCGGAGTACAGGTTCGAGTGGTGGATCTTCTGCTTCTCGAGGATGGTGAACACCCCGGTCGGCGTCGGATTGCCGACGCGACCCGACGAGATCGGTGACTCCGCGAAGAGGCCCTTCGCGTCATAGACTCTTACCTTCTGCGCCTTGAGCGAGACGGTAAGCACCAACGGGCCTTCCGGCTTCGGAGCGGCGTCGGCTTCCTTCTTGGATTTGCCCGCCTTGTCCGAAGGGCCGGCGCGGACAGGCGACGCGACCTTGTCGCCGTCGCTCGCGGGCTTGCGAAACTGGCCCTTCTTCTTGCTATTCTTGCTCGGCGGATCGCTCAGCCAGCTGTAGCCGAACGCCTGCGCCGATGCCTCGGTCGGAACGACGAGGGTGCCGGCAGCGCATGCGGCAGCGAGCACGATACCTGCGACGCCGGACAGCGCTCCTTGCGCCACGCGAAAACGAGAAATGTCACCGAACACGCTTTTGCCCCATCCGGTTCAAAGTTAATCCAAGCACATCCGTTGTTTAAACGCTTGCCTCTAACCCTTGGTTAGCAGATCGTTCGCGCCGGTTGCAATCTGACGCGGCCCCCAGGGGGCAAAGCCCTGCGTCACTGTTGCATTCTCAACCCATGCGGAGAAGTACCTCCGGAATTGACGATGTTCCCGGAGGCGTGTTGGCGAAAGGGCCCGCGCCGGTAGATAACCAAGAGCCAATTCACGACGAACTGGTAGGTTACCGCGCGCCGCGAAGATGGCCTGTGACCGGCCGCGAGAGATCCTTGGCGGCCGGTTCTACGCTCTAACGCGGCCCAATCCGTCGTTCTAAGGCAGTTGCTCCGATGTCAGCCGAACCCACCGTCAAGCGACTTATGGCCCCGAACATCACGGCACTCAAAACCGTGCGGCCGATCGTGTCGCTGACTTCCTATCACGCACATACTGCGGCGATCGCCGACCGCCATTGCGACTTCCTTCTCGTCGGCGACAGCCTCGGCATGGTCATGCACGGCTTCGAGACGACGGTACCGGTGCCGCTCGATCTCATGATCATGCACGGGAGGGCCGTGGTGAGGGGAGCAAAACGCGCGCTCGTCGTTGTCGACATGCCGTTCGGCACCTACGAGGAGAGCCCATCGGCTGCCTTCCGGAACGCGGCGCGAGTGATGAAGGAGACCGACTGCGGAGCGGTGAAGCTCGAGGGCGGGCGACGCATGGCGGAGACCATCCATTACCTCGTCGAGCGCGGCATCCCGGTCATGGCGCATATCGGTCTCACGCCGCAATCGATCAACGTCATCGGCGGATTCAAGACTCAGGGCCGGACCAAAGCCGAATGGGCTGCGATCGAGGAGGACGCACGGCAAGTCGCGGAGGCGGGAGCGTTCGCGGTCGTGCTCGAGGCGGTCGCTGCGCCTCTAGCAAAGCGCATCACTGCGGCGATCCCGATCCCGACCATCGGCATCGGGGCGTCGGCGAACTGCGACGGGCAGATCCTGGTGATGGAGGACATGCTCGGGCTATCGCCGCGGGTACCGAGGTTCGTCAAGCTGTTCGGAAAGGTTGGCGCGGTCATCGAGGAGGCGATCGGCGCCTATGCCGCCGACGTGCGCTCGGGAGTTTTCCCCGGACCCGAGCACGCCTACGAGATGAAGCCCGAATCTGCATCCGCCGGGGCCGGCACGGCCGGCGCGACGCCGCCGAAAGGGCGCGGGACGGCGCCGCGACCTCGTGGCGCGCGCGCAGCCAAGGGGCGGCCCAGGCGCTGACGCCGAGCCGCGAAAGCCTCGAAAAAGCCTGAAACCGGGGGCAGTTAGCCCATCGATCCGAGCCGGTCGCCGCGCATCCCCGTGGCGACGGGCCTTAGCGTGCCGAGGCGGAGTTTGCGCTCGGGAGGGCGTGTCGGCTATCAGGGAGGCGAGATGCGACCTGGCGGGGCCAACGGCCCGCGCCCATGCCGCGCGCCAAGAGCTTCAGACACCGGGACGGACTGCCTCATGACCGACAATAACGACGCCCTGTTCAGAGAGGTCGAGGAGGAGCTCCAGCGCGAGCGTTGGGAGAAGCTCTGGAAGGACTACGGCACCTACGTTGTCGCCGTTGCGGCCCTCATCGTCGCGCTCGTCGGCGGCAAGCAGTGGTGGGATCACCATCAGCGCTCGATCGCCGAGGCGGCTGGCCTCAAGTACGAAGAGGCGCTCGCGCTTGCCGCCTCCGGCAAGGCGGACGACAGCGACAAGGCCCTAGGAGAGCTCGCTCAATCCGGACCGGCCGGCTACGCCACCCTCGCCGACCTGAACCTCGTCGGCTCCTACCTCAAGGCCGGCAAGACAGCGGAAGCCGTTCAATTGCTCGATAAAGTCGCCGCCAACGCGCCCGATTCGCTGCTTGCCAGCTTCGCACGCCTGCAGGCCGCGTCACTCGAGATCGGGAAAGCCGACTATTCGGCCGTGCAGAATCGCCTTGAAGGCCTTACCGTCGACACGAGTCCTTGGCGTCTTACGGCCAAGGAGCTCTTGGCGACGGCGGCGTGGAAGGCCGGGAAGAACGAGGAGGCCAAAGCGCTGCTCACCGGGCTCCTCGCCGAGCAGGGACTTTCACGCGAGGCCGCAGGGCGCGTGACTGCGCTTCTGGCTTCGATCACGGGCACCGAGCTGGCCAAGAGCGCAGGCGCGCCAGCCCCGGCCGCAGCACCTGCCGCCGCTTCTTCGGAGGCGCCGGCTGCAGCACCTGCCGCCGAGCCTCCGGGCGCGGCAGCGAAATAGGAGGTCCCGATGGGGGGCTCACGACGACGGACCGGGATGGCAGGGGCGCTGCTCGCCTCATCGATCGCGCTCCTCACAGGCTGCGCCGACAGCATGCCGAGCCTGCCCAAGATGAGCGACCTCAACCCCTTCAAGGAGAAAGAGGTACCGCTGCCGGGCAAGCGCGTTGCCATTCTCCCGGACCGGGAGAAGGTTCCCGGTGAGCTCGCCGACGGCAGCCAGCCGATCGGCCTCCCCGAGCAGGTCGCAAACGATGCCTGGCCGCAGCCGGGCGGGGCCCCTAACAATGCGCCGGGCCATCTCGCCTTCTCCGACGGCGTGCGCCAGTCGTGGACCGCTGATGCCGGCGAAGGCACCAACAAGATCGGGCGCGTGATGGCGAGCCCCATCGTCGCCGACGGCCGCGTGTTCACGCTCGATGCCGCCGGTAACGTCAGCGCCTTCTCGCTCGGCGGCGGATCGGCGGTCTGGAAGCAGTCACTGAAGCCATCCCCCGATCCGAACAAGAAGGTTCCGACCAACTACTCGAGCTTCTTCTCGCTCGGCGGCGACGACGGCGGCGGCTATGGCGGCGGCCTCGCCGTCGATGGCGGACGCCTGTTCGCTGCCTCAGGATTTGGCTATGTGATGGCGCTCGATCCCGCAACCGGCAAGAGACTGTGGGAGAAGAACGTCGAGGCGCCTGTCCGAGCCTCGCCGACGGCAACGCAGGACCGCGTGTTCGTGGTCACTACAGAGGGGCGAACTTACTGCCTTTCCGCAACCGATGGCACTGAGCTGTGGACTGCGCGCGGGCTTCCGCAGCAGGCCAGCCTGTCATTGAGTGCGAGCCCTGCGGTCGATGGCGACACGGTCGTCGTGCCCTATCCCTCGGGCGACATCGTCGCCATGCGCGTCGCCGACGGCTCCCAGCTTTGGTCCGAGAGCCTCAACAATACGCGCACCACCTCGCAGCTCACCGCCATGAGCGACGCTGCGCGCCCTGTCATCGACACTGGAGTCGTCTACGCCGTCGGCCACGCGGGCCGGATGGTGGCGACGCAGCTCAAGACCGGCGAACGACTGTGGTCAATGAACCTTCCCGGCACGCAGGCGCCGTGGGTGGCGGGCGGCAGCGTATTCGTGGTCGACATCACCGGCCAGCTGATGGCGGTCAACCGCCATGACGGCAAGATCCAGTGGACGGCAAAGCTTCCCGGTACGACATGGTCGGGGCCAACGCTCGCCGGCGGCATGCTGTGGCTGGTCTCGAACAAGGGGCAAATCGTCGGTGTCGAGGCCACGACAGGGCGCATTGCGACCCAGCAGGACCTCGGCAATCCCGCCTACATCGCCCCGGTGGTCGCCCAGGGCAAGATGTTCGTCTTGACCGACAATGCGAAACTGATCGGATTGAATTAAAATTCGACTTGGTGCCCGCGGCCTCTCGCGACCGAGCGAGCCGTCCGGCCAGCACTACAGCAATGCGTGCTCGTTGGTGCCGAGCGCGCAACCCCACGACTTCTCCCCCTCGAAAGGGAGGGGAACGCAGTTTACGGCACCTGCGCCAACCGCCGGGAAGGCGGCCGCAGCCGCATCTGCCCGCGCGAGTTGCAGGAGGGGGGCCGATTGCTGCATAAGGCACGGCAATTCCCTCGAGAACCCAATGTCAGAGCTTCCCTCCATCGCCATCGTCGGCCGGCCCAATGTCGGCAAGTCCACGCTGTTCAACCGTCTGACGGGCACGCGCGCGGCGCTCGTCTCCGACCTGCCGGGACTGACGCGCGACCGCAAGGAGGGAGAGGCCGAGATCGCGGGCCACCGGGTTCGCATCGTCGACACTGCAGGGCTCGAGGAAGGAAAACCCGGCTCCGTCTCGGATCGCATGAGGAAGCAGTCCGAGAGCGCAATCGAGGCTGCGGACCTCATCCTGTTCGTCATCGACTCGAAAGACGGCGTGACGCCGGCAGACGAGGTGTTCGGGCGCATCGTGCGCGCGGCCGGCAAGCCCGTCGTGCTCGTTGCCAACAAGAGCGAGAGCCGCGCCGGGCGCGAAGGCTTTTACGAGGCGTTCCAATTGGGGCTCGGCGATCCGGTGCCCATCTCGGCCGAGCACGGCGAGGGTATCGGCGACCTCATGGCCGACATCGCCGCCGCGCTCGGAGTCACGAGTGACCGCGGCGAGCGCGATGACGAGGAGCACGCGCCGGGGGAGGAGGAAGAGGACGACGAGGCGGCCCGCGCGCGCCGGCCGCTCCGCGTCGCCATCGTCGGGCGGCCCAACGCCGGCAAGAGCACGCTCGTCAACGCGCTGCTGGGCGAGGACCGCATGATCACCGGGCCCGAGCCGGGGCTCACACGAGACGCGGTTGCGACCGACTTCACGTTCGGCGGACAATCGATCCGTCTCTTCGATACAGCGGGTCTCCGGCGCAAGGCCAAGATCACCGAGACGGCGGAGAAGCTCTCCGCGTCGGACGCGGTCCGCGCCATCCGCTTTGCCGAGGTCGTCGTGCTGCTCGTCGACGCCGAGCATCCGCTCGAGCATCAGGATCTCACCATCGGCAGCCTTGCGATCGACGAGGGGCGCGCGCTCGTCGTCGCCGTCAACAAGTGGGATCTTGTCGAGAACAAGCAGAAGGTCTTGCACGAGGTGCGCGAGAAGGTGGCGACGAGCCTCGCCCAGGTGCCGGGGCTCTGGGTCGTGCCGGTGTCGGCGCTCGCAGAGAAGGGGCTCGACCGACTGATGAAGGCGGTGTTCGAGGCGGCGGCGACGTGGAACAAGCGCGTCTCGACTCCCGACCTCAACCGCTGGCTCAAAGAGGCGCTCGAGCGCCATGCGCCGCCGGCAGCCTCGGGCCGGCGCATCAGGCTCCGCTACATCACGCAGCCTTCGACGCGGCCGCCGACGTTCGTCGCCTTCTGCTCAAAGCCCGAGGATCTGCCGAAGAGCTACGTGAAGTATCTCGTCAACAGCCTGAGGCAGGTATTCGGGCTGCCGGGGGTGCCGGTGAGGTTCAATCTCCGGAAGTCCGACAACCCGTTCGAGAGCCGCAGGAAAGGGCGCAGTTAGGCCGTCGGCCCCTGCGCACCGGGGTGCGGCATACTGGCCTGCGGTCGTGCTTTGCGCTAAATTTGGCCCTCAACTTCGATATGCACGCCGGGACCACAAGACGCTCAAACTCGAAAGGAAAGTTTGTCAATGGCTCGATTGACGTTCTCGAAGACCGCAGCCTTCGGCGTGTCGGCATTGGTGGCGGTCGCCGCGCTCGGGCTCACGGCCAATTCGGCCGGAGCCGTCTCGGCCAAGGTGAGGCAGGCCTGTGCGGCAGACTACAAGGCCTATTGTCCTGCCTACGAGCCCAACTCGTCGGCTGCGCGCCAGTGCATGCGCCACGTCGGCAAGGGGCTGTCGGACCGTTGCATCCAGGCGCTCAAGGACGCCGGCGAGATTCCACGCAGCGCGAGGAAGTGAGGCGGGCACAACGAGGGGCCCCGGAATCGCAGCGGGCGGGAGCAAGGCAGCGAACCCGAAGATGCTGCCCACTCACCGCCCGCACGGGCGTCACCTTTTGAAGGGCGCCGCACCGGACCCCGACATGTAGTGGGGGGCCGTTTCCGCTTCAAGTGGCAATTGCGTCCCAGCACGATCGATCTCGATCAAGAACCGCGGGTCTATCGTGCGCTCGGACTTGCACAGCTCCCGCACCTGCCGGATGAGCAACGATGAGCGAGGAAGCATCCCACACGCCGGCTGCCGGCACTCCAGCCGAGGTTCTTTTCTACCATCTCGAGCGCCAGCCGCTCGAACGCGTGCTGCCGGCACTCCTCGAGAAGACGCTCGAGCGCGGCTGGCGCGCGGTCGTGCAGTCGGGAAGCGAGGAGCGGCTCGACGCGTTGAACCTCGCGCTGTGGACCTATTCCGAGGGAAGCTTCCTGCCGCACGGCGCCAAGAAGGACGGGTTCGCGTCCGAGCAGCCGATCTATCTCACCACCTCCGACGACGCGCCGAACGGGGCGCGAGTCCGCTTCCTTGTCGACGGCGCAACAGCGAAGGATCTCGCAGGGCTGCTGCGCGCCGTCTATCTGTTCGACGGCAACGACCCCGAGGCCCTAGAGGTCGCCCGCGCCGAATGGAAGGCCGTCAAGGCCGCCGGGCACACCTGCACCTACTGGCGCCAGTCACCCGAGGGGCGGTGGCAGAAGATGGGGTGATGCATCGCGCCGTCGCCGGTCGCTGCGTCATGCCGCCGACTTGGGTGGTGCGGGCGTGAGCACCGGCTCCGGCACCAGCGCTTCGGCCTTGGCCGGTCGGGTTGCGAGACGGGACTTGGTGAGGGCAAGCGCCGAAACGTAGTCGGGCTTGCCCGACCCCAATAGCGGGATCTTGTCGACGAGAAGCACCTCAGCCGGCACCTGGAGCTCTGAGGCCCCCTTCGACCTCGCGAACCGCGAGTAGGCCTCGCGAGTGACGCTCGCGTCGCTGGTGAGGAGAACCAGCTTCTCGCCCTTTCTCGCATCCGGCACCGCGACGACGACGGTGATGAGGCTCGGCCATAGCTCGGCGGCCATCGCCTCGACCGCCGACAGCGACACCATCTCGCCGCCGACCTTGGCGAAGCGCTTGGCGCGGCCCTTGATGGTGATGAAGCCCTGTGGGTCGATCGAGACGATGTCGCCGGTGTCATGCCAACCGTCGTGCGGCGGCTCCAGGACGCCGGGACTCTCGGCGCGCATGTAGCCGAGCATCACGTTCGGCCCGCGCACGTAGAGGCGCCCGCCTTCCGTGATGCCAGGCACGGGCTCGAGGCGCGCCTCCATGAGTGGCGCGAGCTTGCCCACGGTGCCGGCCTTGTTGGCGAGTGGCGTGTTGATGGCGAGCACGGGCGCGGTCTCGGTGACGCCATAGCCCTCGAGGATGCGGACGCCGAACTTCTCCATGTAGACTTGGCGCGTGCGGTCCTTGACCGCCTCGGCGCCCGACACGATGAGGCGCACGCGATGGAAGTCATAGGGGTGCGCGGTGCGCGCGTAGCCGTTGAGGAACGTGTCTGTGCCGAACATGATGGTTGCGTTCGAGCCGTACACGAGCTCGGGCACGATGCGGTAATGCAGAGGCGACGGATAGAGGAAGACCGGCACGCCGCCGACGAGCGGCATGACGAGGCCTCCCGTCAGTCCGAACGAGTGGAACACCGGCATCACGTTGAATACCTTGTCCTGGCCGTCGACCGCGATGCGGTGCAAGCACTGGAAAGCGTTAGCCAAGAGGTTTTTGTGCGAGAGGACGACGCCCTTCGGCGTGCCCTCTGAGCCGGAGGTGAAGAGGATGACCGCCGAATCGCCGGGCTTTCTCGCGACCATCGGCTTGCCGCCAGCGAGCAGGCCCTTGACCTTGTCGGACCATCCGATCGACGCCTTGACGTCCTCGAGATAGACAACCTTTGCCGTCTCGGAGAGCTTGCCGACGACGTCGGCGAGATGCGCCTTCTCCACGAACCCGCGTGAGGTCAAGACGACGCTTGCCCTACAGGCCGTCAAGGCGGCGGCCATGTTGGCAGCGCCTGCGGTGAAGTTCAGCATGGCTGGCACGCGGCCGATCGACTGCAGCGCGAAGAACGTCACTGCGACGCCGGCCGAGTTCGGCAGCAGCACGCCGACTGCCTCGCCCTCGGCAGCAAAGGGCGCAAGCTTCGCGCCCAGCACCTGCGCGCCGGCGATGAGCTTGCGGTAGGAAAGGCGCGTGCCCATCGCGTCCTCGATGGCGGGCTTGCCGGTGTCGCGGGTATTGCGCGCCTCGACAAGGGCGTCGAACAGTGTCTGGTCGAGCTTAGCGGTCATCACCGCGGTGTTGACCATGATGTCCTGGAGTGAGGCACCCGCGGCCTGTCGGCGGCTCTTGCCTTTGAGGCCCGTATCGACCGCGAGCTTCACCGGCGGCAGGATGGTGACGGTGGTCTTGGGAAACCAGGTCTTTCGGGTCTGGTAGCGGGTCAGGTAGCCGAACGGCGAGCGCTCGGGACCCTCGATGCGGACCGGCACAACGACCGCGTCGGCCTTGTCGGCGATCATGGCGGTGCCGTCGTAGACCTTCATGAGCCCGCCGGTTACGGTCAATCGTCCCTCGGGAAAGATGACGAGCGTCTCGCCGCCCTTCACCGCCTGGATCAAGTGGCGTGTGGCGAGCGGCTTCGACGGGTCGATCGCGTGCGCGTTGACGAGCTTCAGGAACGGCTTCACCCACCAGCGCTCGCTCATTCCGACGTCGACGGCGAATGCGGCGTGCGACGGCATGATGGCGTGCATGATGCCGGCGTCGAGGAGACTCACGTGGTTCGGCGCGACGATGGCGCGCTCGCCAGCCTTGGGCAGGTTCTCGAGACCCTTTACCTCGAGCCCAAGAAAAGTCCTGAAGAGAAAGAGCCCGACATCCCTGATGCCTTCCTTGCCCCAGGAGGTAAGAATGAGCGCGGCGGCCACGAGGTTGGCAAGGCCGAGGATGAGATAGAGCGTTGCGAGCGTGACGCCCGCGGCCTTGAGACCCGCGGTTGCGAGCATGGCGACCGTCATGAAGCCTGCCTGCATGACGTTGCAGCCAGCGATAACGCGCGCCTTCTTGTCGTCGGGCGCCCACATCTGCACGGCCGCGAACGACGGCACGATGTAGAGGCCGCCGGCGATTGCGAGACCCATGAGGTCGGCCAGCACGCGCCAGCCGGAAAAGGACGCGAGGAGCTCCGTCACCGTCATCGGCGCCGCGGAGGTTACAATGCCGGCGGTGGCCCACCAGAGATCGAGACAGAAGACCGCCATCAGCACGGCGCCGATCGGTACCAGGGCGAGGTTGGGGCGGCTCTTGCTGGCGGCGGCGGCGAGGCCCGAGCCGATCGCGATGCCGACGGTGAACACCAGAAGCGCGGCGGTGACGGTCTGCTCCGAGCCGCCGAAGGTGTTCTTCATGAGCACGGGGAGGAGCGAGAGCGCGACGGCGCCGACGAGCCAGAACCAGCTCGTAATGAGGCCGCCGGTCCACAAGCGCTGGTCGCCCGTCAGCGAGCGTGCGAGATCGAGAGCCGAAGCGACCGGGTTCCTGGCGATAACGAGATGGGGCGCGGCGGCGCGGCCCTTCGGCATCAGTCGGGCCGAGATCCAGCACAGGATGGCAATGCCGACGACGGCAGCGGCGGCGATCCACTCGAGGCCGTTGGCCGCGCCGAGCAGGCCACCGGCGATGGTGCCGGCAAGAATTGCCAGGAACGTCGCTCCCTCGACGAGCGCGTTGCCCTTCGGCAGCTCGGCGACCGTGAGCTGCTCGGGGAGGATGCCGTACTTGATTGGACCGAAGAGGGCGCCGATGCAGCCGAAGCCGGCGAGCGCAATGAACAGAAGCGGCACCGAGCCTGCGAGGAAGCCCAGCGCGGCAACGCCTGCAACCGGGATCTCCCAGCGCTTCAGCCATTCGGCCATCATGGCCTTGTCGTGCTTGTCGGCGAGTTCGCCGCCGAGACCCGAGAGGAAAAAGAACGGCGCCACGAGCATGGCTCCGGCCGCGATGGCGAGTGGGCCGCTGCCCTCGGAGCCGATCTTGTAGAGGATCAGCATGACGAGGGCGTTCTTGACGAAATTGTCGTTCAGCGCCGACAGCAATTGGCAGAGGAACAGGGGCGCAAAGCGGCGGCTGGTGAGAAGGGATGCAGACATAAGGACGGCCTTTGTGGCTTTCGGGCAAAAAGGTGAACGCACCTTCTTGCCCCAGGATGGTTAAAGAACGGCGCGCCGTTGCGAGCTGTCGACTACCCTTGACGCCAAGTTTCCGCCGCGGCGCTCGTGAACTTCGTTCAGATGCGCACTATAGCTGAAATTATACATCGTTCAATCACAATCGTCGTCGCGTGACGGAGTCGGCTCGCGAGCCGGGTGCGAGGGTTGATTTTTGCTTGCTCGAGGTGGCTTGCGGTAAGCTGCCAGAGCCCAGAAACAGATCGGAGACCCGCATTGTCCGACGTCCAGCCCATTTCCGTTGTCGTCAACGGCGAGGCCGTAACCTCGACGGCGACCACGCTCGCCATGCTGGTCGAGGAGCAGGGCTACGGTACGGCAAAGGTCGCGACCGCCGTGAACGGGATGTTCGTTCCGTTGCGGGCACGGGCCGAGACGGAGATTGCCGCCCATGACCGTATCGAGATCGTGTCTGCCCGGCAGGGAGGGTGAGGCTGACCGCCTCGCGGGCCTCGCGGCACCTGCCTTTCCATCACAGCTGCGTTGCTTCGCCGCCGACCGGGCCAGCCACGCCCACAGAGGCGAGGAGGCCGCCGGGCCAGAACGGATCGTGGACGCTCACGTTTCAGCGGGGCCCCGACGCTCGGCCTGGGTGGCCGTACGCCTCGCTTCCGTCGGCCGCCCTGCGACGTGGCCACGACGGGACAGGCTGGACACAGCGCGCAAGCGCAACGTCGAGGATCTTCACGGCGCCGCGCAAGAGCTGGCTGCTGTCGAGCCGCGACGGCACGTCTGCGTCATTGGCGAGCCCGGTCGGGATGTGCAGGAAGCCGGCCCGGTGTGGTGTGCAGCGCCCGGACGCTCGCCGCCGGTGGCCGGCGGCGAGCGAGTGGTAGAGCACCGCGTTGCAGAGGTAGTCGCCCGCGTCGTCGGAGCAGACGGCATGCAGACCCACCGCATCGAGAGAGAGCGCGAGCGCGGCGACCGGCAGCGTCACCCGATGCGCGTCGGCGCCGCCGAGCACGAGGCGCCGCGCAGCCGGCGCCCGTGCGCGATGGTCGGCTCGAGGCGCGGTGCGGTTGCGGGCAACCGTCTCGAGCACGAACCCCTCGGCTCGCGGCGAGACGCCGACGTGAAGCGCGACAAACGGCTGGTGACGCTCGATCAGGTGAGCAAGGCGCAGCGGCGCGCCGTGCCACGACACAGGGAGCACAGCGGCAACGAAGCGCACGTGCCGGTGACGCTGGCGAGCGAGGCGCACGAGACGCAAGGCGAGGTCGGCAGACGCGTTGACGGGCACGCCCGGAAACGGCCCGAAGCCGGTGACGAGGACCGTCCGCCGCCGCCCCCGCGGCACGCGCTCCGTCACGAGCCGAGATCCATCAGCGTCTTGACGTGGACGGCGACCGACTTGGCGAGCCCCTCGAGGTCGTAGCCACCTTCGAGCATGGAGACGACGCGGCCGTTCGCATGGCGGTGCGCAATCTCCCCGACCTTCGCGGTCGCCCACATGAAGTCGGCCTCGACGAGGCGGAGACCGCCCAACGGATCGCGCTTGTGGGCGTCGAAGCCGGCAGAGATGACGATCAAGTCCGGCCGATGGTTCTCGAGCGGTCCGAGAATGCGCTCGGTGAAGGCCGCCTTGAACACCTCTCCGTCGTCGCCTTCGCGCAAGGGCGCGTTCCAGATGTTGCCGACGCCGGTCTCGGAGAGCTCTCCGGTGCCGGGAAAGAGCGGCATCTGGTGCGTCGAGCCATAGAAGAGATCGCGGTCCGACCAGAAGATGTCCTGCGTCCCGTTGCCGTGATGGACATCGAAGTCGACTACGGCGACGCGCTCGGCTCCGTGCGCGGCGCGCGCGTACATGGCGGCGATGGCGGCGTTCGAGAAGAAGCAGAAGCCCATGGCGCGATCGCCTTCGGCGTGGTGGCCGGGCGGGCGCACCTCGCAGAAGGCATTCTGAAACTTGCCTGTCATGACCTGATCGACGGCATCGAGACCGGCGCCCACAGCGCGCAGCGCCGACTCCCAGGTGGCGAAGGAGGCAACCGTGTCTCCGTCGATCCGGACGTGGCGATCGTGGGAGACGTGCTCGATGGCACCCTTGATGCGGGTCAGATGATAGTCGGAATGTGCGAGGCGGATGCGCTCCTCGACGTCGTCGCGCAACGGCGCCTCGCCTCTCACGAGCGCGCCGAACATCTCGTGGGCCAGCACCTTGTCGATGGCCTTCAGACGGTCAGCCCGCTCGGGATGCCCGAAGCCGGTGTCGTGAGCGGTGAAAATGGGGTGGGTGACGAGGAGCGTGGACATGGAGCGGGTGACGTGAGCGGCTTGGATCGGCGCCACTATTTCACATCCCGCTTGCAGCGGTACAGGAAAACCTGAGCGCCGCCATCGCCTGTCTGTTGCTGCAGCGCGAAGACACGCGCGCCGACGCCACCCGCGGCGCGCAGACCCAGTCCGTAACGGACCGTCCGCGCACCGCGACCATCAACCATGGCGACTGAGCCCACTGGCTGGACGGCGCCGTCACCGCCAAGGCCTGGGCGATCAACCTTGCAGCACCGGATCGAGCCTCAGCGCATGCACCCGCCGAACAACGCGCCGTCAGCCTTGCGCTTCTGCTCGTCGGATAGCGCGTCGTAGAGCGCCACGAGCGGGGCCTTCAACTCCTCGAGGGCCGACACGTGGCTCTTCATCGCATCGATACGCCGGTCGAGCCGCTCGGGCGCCGTGCCCGTGTTGCGCGTCTCTCTCATTGTCTCGTGCATGGCGCGCATCCGCGCCTGATGCTTGCCCATCGCGTCCACGTAGGCGTCGTAGGGGGCTTTCTGCGCGTCGGTGATCCCAAGCTCCGACTTGAGCACATCGAAGCGCATGTCGCCGGCCATTCCACCCATACCCATGCCACCCATGCCCGACATGCCGCCCATGCCCATGCCGCCCATGCCCGACATGCCACCCATACCGCCCATCATCGGACAGTCGCCCATCTGCATGCGCATTCCGGGGCCCATGTCCATCCACATGCCACCGGGCCCCATGCCCATTCCGCCCATGCCCATACCCATGCCGCCCATGCCGCCCATGCCGGACATTCCGCCCATGCCTGACATTCCTGACATTCCCCCCATGCCACCCGCCAGTTGGGGGGCCTTGGGATGACCGTCCAGCTCGCCGGCCGCAGCAAATCCGGCTGCCAGCGCGAGCGCCGCCGTCGCGGCAATCGCGACGAACGAGAATTTCAGGGCCATGGCTGCATCTCCTAGTTTCGAGCGAGTCTCGGGGCTCGGATCAATGATCAATTATTTAGGTTAAACCCTGAGCCGCCCGACCGCCTTGAGGGAACGCAATGACCCGGGCGTCTCACACGGGCCCCAAGCGGGCGGAGCGCACTGCCAGCCCCGGGACCGATCAGCCGCGGTCCGAGTTAGCACCGAGAAACGGATCGCCGGCGCGAATGAGCCACACAGGATCGAACCACCGGTCAGCGGGGCCGTCATAGGGAAGGCGCGTGATGTCCCACACCTGGATCAGATGCGCGTAGGCGTCCCACACGGGCGGACCGCCGCCGATGTAGATGGTGCGGCCCGGAAAGCGAGCGATCATGTCCTCGGGCTTGTCGGTCGAGCGGACGACGACGAGCGTGAGGTCGGCGCGGGCGATGTCGGGAACCGAGGCGATGGTTTTCGGGCCAGCCATCAGCACGTGCCCCTTGGTCAGCGCAAAGAAGCGCTCGACGTCGCGGACATACTCGGGTCCGGCGTTGCCCTCCCACGGCAGCACGCCGTCGAGGCCGAGCTGGCCGCGTTGGCCGATGGCGCACATCGCTCTGACGCTCTGCATCTGCTGCTCCCACGGTCCGCTCGTTCGACCGGCCCGAGCCGTCCCAGTCGTTCGACGTCGACGGCGGGTGCCGACCGGTCGCCGGCAGGACTGGACTATGACAGACGCGGGCACTACCTCAAGCTCCTAGCCACGGCCTCGAAACCCCAGGAGCTTGCATGAAACGTGCTCTTCTCGCTGCTCCCCTCGCAGCGCTGACAGGACTGACCATCGCCGCGCCGGCTCCATGCGAGGCGGCTCCGCGCAACGGCATCATCACCGCATGCGGCACCTTCGGCAATCCGGCGTGCTATAGCGCGCCGGTGCGGCGAACGCCGACTGGCGCTGAGTTCCGCCTCAAGAGCGGTCGCTGGGTCGATTGCGGCCGCGACTGTCGCGACACGCTCCGAAGGGAGACGGTGGACTTCTGGGACGAGCAACGCAACAGTGCCCGCTGAGGACGCCGTCCTGGCGCTCAGCCAAGCGTCTCAGCCGAACGTCCGTTGTGCGAGAGGCGAGCCGCTCTAGGCACGGTTGCCCGCGCTGACGACCGAGCGGCCGAGCGCAGCGAGAGCCGTCTCGACGATGCCCGAGGCATTGAGGCCTGCGCGTTCGTACATTCTGTTCGGGGCATCGTGGTCGATGAATACGTCGGGCAGCACCATGGCGCGGACCTTGAGGCCGCGGTCGAGCGCGCCGGTCTCGGCGAGGTGCTGCAGCACGCGGCTCCCGAAACCACCGACCGAGCCTTCCTCGATGGTGATCAGAACCTCGTGCTCGCGCGCGAGACGCGTCACGAGATCCTTGTCGAGCGGTTTCATGAAGCGCGCGTCGGCCACTGTCGCAGAGAGGCCCATAGCCGCGAGCTGGTCGGCGGCCTTCAACGCCTCGGCAAGGCGTGTTCCGAGCGAGAGCAGCGCGATGGTCGTACCCTCGCGCACGATGCGGCCCTTGCCGAGCGGGAGCGGGACGCCCTCGGCCGGAAGCTCGACGCCGACGCCCTCGCCGCGCGGATAGCGGAAGGCCGAGGGGCCGTCGTCGATCTGAGCGGCCGTGGCCACCATGTGAACGAGCTCGGACTCGTCCGCCGCGGCCATGATCACCATGCCGGGCAGGCAGCCGAGAAACGCGAGGTCGAAGGAGCCGGCGTGCGTCGGACCGTCGGCGCCGACGAGGCCGGCGCGATCGATGGCGAAGCGGACGGGCAGGTGCTGGATGGCGACGTCATGCACGACCTGGTCGTACGCGCGCTGCAGAAACGTCGAGTAGATGGCAGAGAACGGCTTCAAGCCTTCAGCGGCGAGACCGGCGGCAAAAGTTACCGCGTGCTGCTCGGCGATGCCGACGTCGAACGTGCGGTCGGGGAACTCGCGCCCGAACACGTCGAGGCCGGTGCCGTCCGGCATGGCGGCGGTGATAGCGACCACGCGCTTGTCTTTCTTCGCCTCGGCAATGAGGGCGTCGGCGAACACGCGTGTGTAGGAGGGCGCGTTGGGTTTCGGCTTGACCTGGGCGCCGGTGACGACGTTGAAGCGAGCGACACCATGGTACTTGTCGGGTGAGGCCTCGGCGGGACCGTAGCCCTTGCCCTTCTGAGTGACGCAGTGAACCAGGATGGGCCCATGGCGCGCATCGCGCACGTTCTTCAGGATCGAGACCAGCGTTGGCAGATCGTGGCCGTCGATGGGGCCGACGTAGTAGAAGCCGAGCTCCTCGAACAGCGTGCCGCCACTCCACAGCGTGCGCGTCATCTCCTCGGCACGCGCGGCGCGGCGCTCCCATGATTTCGGCAGGCGATGGGCGAGCTGCTTGGCGATGTCTCTGAGATGCAGGTAGGTACCGCTCGATGAGATGCGAGCGAGATAGTTCGACAGCGCGCCCGTCGGCGGGGCAATCGACATGTCGTTGTCGTTCAAGATGACGATGAGCCGCTCGTCACGGGCGCCCGCATTGTTCATGGCCTCATAGGCCATGCCCGCGCTCATGGCGCCGTCGCCGATGACGGCCACGACGTTGTTTTTGCCGCCCTCGAGATCGCGAGCAACGGCCATGCCGAGGCCGGCCGAGATCGAGGTCGACGAGTGCCCAGCGCCGAACGGGTCGTACTCGCTTTCAGCGCGTTTGGTGAAGCCGGCGAGCCCGCCCCCCTGGCGGATGGTTCGGATCTCGCCGCGCCGTCCGGTCAGTATCTTGTGCGGGTAGCACTGGTGGCCGACGTCCCAGATGAGCCGGTCGCGCGGCGTGTCGAACACCCAGTGCAGTGCGACCGTCAGCTCGACGACGCCGAGACCGGCGCCGAGGTGGCCGCCGGTCACGGAGACGGCGTCGATCATCTCGGTGCGCAGCTCGTCTGCAACCTGCCTCAGGTCACTCTCGGGCAGCTTGCGCAGGTCCGCGGGAGTTTGAACGAGGTCGAGGAGCGGGGTCTTGCTCACGGGCTCATGATCCTTCGCGCCGCCGTTGGCGGCATCCTTTGCGCCGCCGTTGGCGGTGCCGCCGACAATCCTGTGACAGTATAGCCTGGGGGCCCAAAGACCAAGACCCCGCTTGAGGCAGAAAATGGTCCTTTGTCGCAGGTGTGTGCGGCGATGTACGCGCTCCGCCGCCGTTGTCGGCCGGAATCAACCCCATCCATGCATCGGAACGGGGCCGCGCTCCGACGCACGAGATCGGCGGTTAACCGCCGCCTGAGCCCTCTGGATCGAGCGGCTCGGTGCCGCGAGGCTGCCCGTCGCTGCCGAAGGTCAGCTTCTCGACCTTGGCCTCGGCCTGCTTCAGGAGGCGGTCGCAGTGATCGCGCAGGCATTCGCCGCGCTCGTAGATAGCGATGCTCTCCTCGAGCTCCACGTCGCCGCGCTCGAGCCGGGAGACGATGGTCTCGAGCTCCTTCAGCGCCCGCTCGAAGCTCATGTCCTTGATGTCGGTGTGCTTGTTGTTGGCCTTAGTCATCGCGACACGTCCGCTGATTCGATCGGTCCCGACCATAGGGCAAGGTTTGCTTCCCGCCCATGCCGGAAACGCGGCTGTCCCCATGATGACACCTGATCGCTCGCCGGTGATATGTCGGATCGGGCCTGCGGCACCCGGAGCCTCGACCTTCGAGGATCGAGGCTCTGGGGCGAGCTCGGCCCGACCTGCGACCGGGCGCCGGCTCAGCACGTCCAGCGGGTGAAGAGCGAGGTCGGCACAGCGTTGCCGCCGACGGCGCGGATGGCGAGCTCGCCGGTGTCAAAGCTCCCGCCACGCTCGGCGAGGCACTCGCGGGCAAGCTGCTCGAAGGCGAGCGCTGAGGCGCGGATGGCGTAGACGGTCAGCACCAGCGAGGCGTGGCGCGGGGCAAGGAGGGCCGCGCAGTCGCGCATCAAGGGCGCGAGATGGGTGAAGAGGTCCCACACTTCGCCCTCTGGGCCGCGGCCGAATTTCGGCGGGTCGACGAGGATCACGTGATAGGTCTTGCCGCGGCGGACCTCGCGGGCGACGAACTTCCTGGCATCGTCCAGGATCCAGCGGATGGGCGCCTCCATGAGCTTGGAGGCGGCCTGGTTCTCCTTGGCCCACTGGATGGCCTTCTTCGACGCATCGACGTGGGTCACCTCTGCGCCAGCCTTGGCGGCGATGAGCGAGGCAGCCCCCGTGTAGGCGAACAGGTTCAGCACCCGCGGACGCTCGCCGAGCACGATCCCCATGCGCTCGACCATCCACTGCCAATGCGGTAGCTGCTCCGGGAAAATGCCCAAGTGGCGGAAGCTCATGAGACGGCAGAGCGCGGTGACGCCCATGACCTCGACGGGCCAGGTTTTCGGCAGCTGGCGCACGTACTGCCAGCGCCCGCCCTCGGCTTCCTCGTCTGCCTTCTCGGCTTTGAACGCGGCGTCGGCACGGAGCCAGACCTCGGGCGCGAGCTTCTGGCTCCACAGCGCCTGGGGCTCGGGGCGGTCGAACGTGAAGCGGCCGAAGCGCTCGAGCTTGCGGCCATGGCCGGAGTCGACAAGGGCGTAGTCCGGGAAGCCCGAGGTTTCGATGAGGGTCAAGCGGGACATTTGGCCGGGGAGGCGGATGGGATGACGTTCGAGGCTGTCCGCCGTCTAGCACGTTCGATTGCCGTGCGCACGGTTCGCGTCGAGCCGCCTTTGACGTTCAGCGGGAGGGGCCGCTGGCCTTCCTGTTCCAGCGCTCTGCTGCGGCGTCGTCCTCGTCACGGGCATCCACCCACCGGGCTGCCTCACCCGCGACCGCCTCCTTCTTCCAGAACGGCGCCTTGGTCTTGAGGTAGTCCATCATGAATTCGGCCGCCTCGAACGCCGCCTGGCGGTGGGCGGAGGCGGCGATCACGAGCACGATGTTGTCGCCCGGCCGGAGCGGCCCGACGCGATGGACGACGAGGCTCGCCAACAGCGGCCAGCGCTCGCAGGCCTCGCGCTCGACACGAACGAGCTCTGCCTCGGTCATGCCTGGGTAGTGCTCGAGCTCCATGGCCGTGATCGGCCGGCCCGAGCCCTCACCGCGCACGGTGCCGGTGAAGGTGACGACAGCGCCGATGTCCGTGCGTCCTGCCGTCAGCGCCTTCACCTCGGCGCCGATGTCGAAGTCGTCGGGTCCGACGCGCACCGCCATCGCGCTAGCCTCCGGTTACCGGCGGGAAGAAGGCGATCTCGCCGGCTCCCTCGATGCTGGCCGTCTCCTGCACGTGGCGCCGGTCGATGGCGGCGCGGATCACGCCGGGCTTCACGAAGGCTGCCTCGTAGCCCGTGCCGCGGGCCGCGAGCCAGGCCTTGAGGTCGGCGACCGTTGTCACGCCCGCGGGCAGCACGACCTCCTCGGAAGCGGTACCGACCCGCTCGCGGACCCATGCAAAATACATCAGCTTCACCGTGCGGGGAGCCGCGCCCATGAGATGCTCAGCGCTCCATCGCGTGCCGGATGGCAGCCGTCAGATAGTCGAACCCCGTCCACAGGGTCAGGAGGGCGGCCAGCCACAGGAAGAGGAGCCCGGTGTCGGTGATGCCAGGGTACAGCTTTTCGGCTGCCGGGGCAGCGAGAAGAATGGCGAGTGCCACCATTTGCACCGTCGTCTTCCACTTGGCGAGCTGGGTGACGTGGACCTTCACGTTCAGCTCCGCCAGAAACTCGCGCAGCCCCGAGACCAGGATCTCACGGCACAAGATAATGACGGCAGCCCAGAGGTTGAAACCCTCGATGGTGTGGTCGGCGACCAGCATCAGCAGTGCCGTGCCGACGATGAGCTTGTCGGCGATCGGATCGAGCATGCGTCCCAGCGCCGACTGCTGGGCCCAGCTGCGGGCAACATAGCCGTCGAGCCAGTCGGTCAGGGCCGCGGCCACGAAGAGACCGAAGGCCCACCAGCGGGCGGCGTCTCCCTCGATGTAGAACAGGCAGGCTACCAGCGACGGCACGGCGACGATGCGCGCGTACGTCAGCACATTCGGCAGGCTGGTCAGCAGCGGCCTCGGCGGAGCATGTTCCATACCTCTCGTACACCACTCGTTCCCTAGCCCGTCAATGGGACTCGGGCGGGGTCCATCGTGATCAGTGGACAGGGGGCGGGAGCGGAGCGGCGATCAGCCGAGATTGGCGCCGGGGCGGGGGCCGGCCAACGGCCGATGATAGCGCTGATAGCGCTGGCGGGCGAGAAAGCCCGGGCACAAGAGCTGCGAAAGCGGGACGATCGCCACCAGAATTGCGGCAAGCGAGGTGACCGCGACGGCGAACGAGAGGCCAAATCCGGCGGTCGCGACGGCGAGGGCCAGGGCAGCGGTGCCAGCGACGAGCGAGGCGCGGGACATGCCGGAAAGACGACGAAGCTTCACGTGATGCTCCTCAGTTGCCCCCGGGATCAGGCCATGACAAGCGCGTACGGCATCGGTAATTTCTACGCCGTAGCCTTGCGGGGCAGGTGGTTTTTACTGCGGCGCACAATGGCGGGCTATGCGACTTTTGGCGATACGGACGTTTACTGGTCGTTAAGACCGTGGGATGCCTTTGACTCTTCAATATGATTCAGGGGATCGATGTCAAGTTGACGCAGCGCGGCAAGTGTCACGTGCCCGTCACGAAGCGTCGCCACGCGGTCACAGCCCGGACCGCGTTGCTCCGGCCGACAGCGGCGATAAATGGTGCAACGCGTTGGCTGCGGTGCGATCTCAGCTCTTGCCGGTCGCGTCGCCGACCAACGGCAGCAGCGCCTTCACGATCGCCATGTTGCCGGCGACGACGTTTCCGGTCTCGAACATGCGATCCCCGCTCTCGAGGTCGTTGACGTGGCCGCCCGCCTCGCGCACCAGCACGATGCCGGCTGCCAGGTCCCAGGGCTTCAGGTTGCGCTCCCAGTAGCCGTCGAAGCGGCCGGCGGCGGTCCAGGCGAGGTCGAGGGCGGCCGAGCCCGTGCGGCGGATGCCGGCGACAGCGGGCATCACCTCGCCCATCTCCTTCATGAACCCGGCGTGGCCCGGGCGACCGCGGTGCGGGATGCCCGTCGCGAGCACGGCATCGGCGAGCGATTTTCTGGCTGCCACGCGGAGCCGCTTCCTGTCGTTCAGGAACGCGCCCTTGCCCTTCTCGGCGGTGAACATCTCGTCGGAGATCGGGTTGTAGATGACGCCCGCGACCAGCTCGCCGTCGCGCTCGAGACCGATCGAGATCGAGACGAGCGGGATGCCGTGCAGAAAGTTCGTGGTGCCATCGAGGGGGTCGATGATCCAGCGGTGGGTCTTGTCGGCGCCCTCGACGATGCTGCGCTCCTCCATAAGGAAGCCGTACTGCGGGCGGGCCTTGTTGAGCTCGTTGAACAGCACCTCCTCGGCCTTGTGGTCGGCGGCGGTGACGAAGTTTGCCGGACCCTTGACCGAGACCTGCAGGTTCTCGACCTCGCCGAAATCGCGGATCAGTCCGCGCGCGGCCTTGCGAGCGGCGGAGACCATGACGTTGATGAGGGCTGAAGCGGGCATGAGACGGGGACTTTCGGCGAGGAGTTGGGTTCTAGGGGCTTGCTGACGCGCACTTGGCTTCGAGCACCAGGAGCGGGGCCAGGGACGGTGTCGCAAACTCGGGGACCAGGGCGGCTTGTCGCTCGAAGCGCGACGGCAGGAGGTTGAAGCGCATAGCCAATTCAGGGGCGGGTAGGCAAGGGCCGGCTCGGTCGCGGCCAGGTTTGGCGCAGTCGACCCGTTCCCCTGACGCGACCCGGAACGCAGCTGCGGTTCGCGATCCGACACGACCGGTGCCGGGTGTTTTGTCCAGGCCGAACGGCTTCGTCCCCGCAGGCCGGGCGCCTCGAGGGGTCGATGACGGGGAGCGGGGGCGCGGCAGCGCCGCGGGTGGTCCGCACGTTGTTTGATGGCGCTGCGGCGCCCCGGCCTGGCGAGCTCTTGTCTGTCACCGTTCCCCTTTGAGCTTGAAAAGCTTAGCCGGGGGCGCGGCCAGTCCCCTCCGCCGCAGAGAGATCGTTACCTCCGCAGCTTTTGGGCACTCGCATCCTCTCGCCCTAGCCAGCGCATTGCTGCTCCGGCTTCAGGCGACTTCCCGGCAACACGAGACGGCCTCGAGCCACCTCCCCATGGGCGGGACGGGGAAAGCTTAACCGAAGCGGAGCCGGCGGGGACAAACTCGCGTGCCTCTCGCTCGCGGTACCCGTTCCGGCATCGCCTGCACTCGGCCTCGCGAGACAGTCCGCACCAGCCGAGACGCGGCCGGCAGCGGCCTTACTCAAGGATGGGAAGGCCGGATTGCCGATGATCGCTGGTGACCCGATCACAGACCTGGTTCGATCCGAGATTTCGCTTTGAACGTGGAGCCTGCGAACCGACGTCAGGCGCCCGACCGGCGCGCTCCTTCATCCTATGCCCTCGACGATGATGCCCGTGCCGTCGCAGCGCCCGCAGAGCTCGCCGGTCGCCTTGCCGGTCATTTTGTCGGCGACCTTCCCTTTTCCGTGACATTCGGGACAGACATCCTCGCCCGTTCCGGGCGTGCCGGGCTCGGGATCGTCATGTGGCGTGTGGCGACTGGCGGACGCCTTCGACGTGCCCGACGATTTCTTTACTCGCTTCGGTGCCCCGCTGGCGGCTTGCACCGGTTGCGGGCGGACCGATCGCGCAGTGTCTGGCCACAGCCCTTTCAGATCGCCGGGCAGCTGGTCGATCACATCAGCAATCTCGCCTGGGTCGCAGTGGCGCGCCAGAAGCGAGAACACGGCCGTCACTGCCCATTCTACCGGATAGGTGATCGGCAGGATCGCAGCGCTCAACTCGTCGAGGAACTTGTCTTTCGACCTGACTTTGCTCGGCACGGACGACGGACGCCAGCCCTCGTAGTAGAGCCCCCGCACGACGAGCGGCAGCTGCGCACCCAGGTTGGCAGCCTCGTTCACCGTCAGCCGGTCTCGCAATCGATGCAGAACCGCGCCCAGCACGCGGTAGGCGGCCTCCTCGTCGGCAAGCTCACCTTTCGCTTTCAGCTCTTTCAGCCATTCCTGAACGGTCTGGACAGCATGGGCAACCGGGGGTGACAGCGTCATGGTCGTGCTCCTTTGCGCAACTGAGGGCGGTCACGGCACTGGGGCTAAGCATTCAGCCAGCCATTGATGGTTTCGATTTTCGGCAGTCCGCCGGCATGGACGACTTTGCCGTCGATCACCACACCCGGCGTCGACAGGATGCCGTGGCGGGCCATGTCGGCCATATCGGTGATTTTCTCGACCTTGACCGGAATACCGAGTGACGCGGCAGCCTCCTCGATCATCTTGGCGGTCAAGGCACAGCGGCTGCAGCCGGGGCCGTAGACTTTCACTTGCTTCATGGTGCGACGCCTTTTCTTGATCAGGAGAACAGCAGGTTGAACAAATAGCCGACCGCCAGGATTCCGCTGGCCACGACGGCGATGAAGACGGCGATCAGCCGGAGGCTCAGCACCTTGCGGAGAATGATCATCTCCGGCAGCGAGAGCGCGATGACCGACATCATGAAGGCGAGGACGGTTCCCAAGGCCGCGCCCTTGCCGAGAAGGGCTTCGATCACCGGGATAATGCCGGCGGCGTTCGAGTACATGGGGATGCCGAGCAGAACGGCGGCCGGAACCGACCACCAGGCCTCGCGCCCCATGATCGCGGCCAGCGTGTCGGACGGGACATAGCCATGGATGAGGGCCCCCGCTGCAATGCCAGCGATGATCCACATCCAGACGCGCCCGACGATGTCCTTCACTGCATCGATGCCCGCATTGATGCGATCGATGACGGTCATCGGCGCCGACGAGACGTCCTGTGAGACATCGGCGCGCAGGTTGCGAACCCAGTCCTCCAGCCAGTGCTCGAGCCCCAAACGGCCGATGACCCAACCGGCCACGACCGCGATGGAAAGACCGAAGGCGAGGTAGGCGAGCGCGACCTTCCAGCCGACCAATCCAAATAGAAGTCCGAGTGCCACCTCATTGACCATGGGCGCGGCAACGAGGAACGAGAACGTCACCCCCAGCGGGATGCCTGCGCTGACGAAGCCGATGAAGATCGGGACGGCCGAGCAGGAGCAGAAGGGCGTCACCACGCCCAACGCCGCGGCCAGCACGTTGGCCATTCCCTCACGGTGCCCGACCAACAGGTTGCGGGTTTGCTCGGGCGAGAAGAAGCTGCGAACGATGCCCATGGCGAACACGACCAGCGTCAGCAAGAGAAGCACTTTGGGCGTGTCGTAGATGAAAAACGCCAGCGCCTCGCCGAGATGGCTGTGCCGGTCGACAGGCAGTCGGGCGACGACCCATTCCGAGAACGGGATGAGGCTGCGATAGAGCAGGAGCCAGACGACGAGTGCTGCGCCGACACCCGCCAGCCACTTCCAGGGTTCAACTGTCTCGCTGCTGGCCGGGGCATAGCTGTGCTCGGTCATGGCGCGATCCTCTCCCGCCCCCTGGTCATCGGGCGACGAGATCCACGCCGGGCGGCCACGGACCTATCCGCAGCCAGAATGCTCGCAACGACCGCTGCGATGGGGGCAGGCACATTCGGATTGCACCGATAGCGAACCCATTGGGCATCGCGACGGTCAAGCACCAGCCCGGCGGCCTTGAGCGCACTCATGTGGCGCGACATGCGCGACTGTGATGCTCCCAGCTCTCGCATCAGCTCGCAGACACAAAGCTCGCGTCTCCCGTGCAGTAACCCCAACGCTCGCCTCCGAGTCGGATCGGCGAGCGCAACGAGCGCAATTTCGAGAGCGGTCTTCGGCATATCCATCCTCACCTGCCGAAACATGCTTCTTGACGCATATGCGCACCTTGACATCCATCAAGCCGAACGAGCGTTATGCACTCTTGGCAACCATCCGTACGCCGAGCCGCTCACCGCCGGCGTCGGCTGGTGGCTGCCTGAGCCTCCCTGCGACCGACGCCAGGCTGTGCCACGCGCTGCGGCAGAAACCACGGTGTGCGGAAACGCCATCGAACGCGGCACAAGTCGCAGCAGCATCAGACGCAGCCGCGGATGGCGCCACGTGCCTCACGCACGAATGCTCACTCCCGAGATCATCCCGGTCGAGAACGGCGTGCCGAACTGGGCGACAGACCTGTCCCAGGGGATAAGAGGCTCGCAGACGAACGCCGCGCACCTCCCTCCTGTCGGCACGCGCCGTCTTGCCGGGGTGTGGCCCGCGATGAACGTCGCGATCTGGTCCAAGGCATTACCCAGCCTCGGGATGAAGCGGCCTCCCCGGGCCGGGATCGGAGGGCTCCGTGCGAGCCCAGCGAGCACAGGGCTGGCAATCGTTGCAGCCTCGGGGGCCGACCGGCAGGTTTGTCGGCACGGCAGGCGCCGGCTTCGTGCCGGCTGCAAGGGGTCGTCCGAGATGTCGGCGGCCGCGGCCGGTCTAACCGCGGCGTTCAAGTCCCGCCTGCAGGTCCAGGCCCACGGCAGCGCGACGCGAGGCAGGGCCCCACGCACACCAGGCTGCAGCAGACGCGGAGAGCCAGAGCTGGCCATTGCGTGCGCCGATTGCGTTTGCCGTTCCGGCAATGTCGCGGGTCCGACGATCGCAACCGGATACGATTGGAATGCCGTCGCCTGGCCGCCATCGCTGCTGGCCAGCCTCATTTGCGACCGCATGGGCGGAAACAGTGCCGGCCACGTTCCGGAAACCGGCGCGGCGGGGACGATGGCCGCCGATGTCCAGGCCAGAGCTCTGTGGCCTACTGGCCGAGCTGCTTGCGCTCGCGCCAGTCGGTGGCGAGCTGCTCGGCTTTGGCGCGGTCGGGGGCGGCAAGCTTCTCGACCAGCAGGTCCATGCCTTCGTCCGTGGCGCCACCTGCACGCGCGATGAGGCGCCACTTCGCGGCCTCGATCTCGCTCTTCTCGACGCCCGCGCCCTCGGCGTAGACGTTGGCGAGGCGGTTCTGGGCCGGCGCAAGACCGCGCTCGGCGGCCGACTTGAGGAGGCCGATCGCCTTCGCCTCGTCGACCTTCAGGCCTTCGCCACGAAGCAGCATGACGGCATACTCGTACTCGGCGGCGGGCATGCCCTGCTCGGCCGCCTTCGACATCCAGCGCGCGGCCTCGAGGCCGTCGAAGGGTACGCCGGTGCCGTTCTTGTAGAGGGTCGCGATGTCGTACTGGGCGGCTGCCACTCCCTTCTCGGCGGCGTAACGGATGTGGTCGGCGGCGCGGTAGGGGTTCTCGGGCTTGCCGTCACCCTTGAGGAACAACAGTCCGAGGTTGTAGTTGGCCACGGGGTCGCCGGTCAGCGCCGCCTTCTCGTACATCTCGGCGGCCATCTTGCGATCTTTCATTGTGCCGCGTCCCTCGGCCAGCATGTTGCCGAGGGCGAGCATGGCCGGCACGTCGCCGAGGTCGGCTGCGCGCGCATACCACTCGGCGGCTGTGGCCTCGTCCTTGGCCACGCCGCGGCCTTCCTCGTAAATGCGGCCAATGAGAGTGTGCGCCTGCGGATCGCCTTTGCCGGCGGCCTCCTCGGCGAGCTTCAGGGCGGTGAGATACTTGCCCTCGTCGTAGGCGTGGTAGGCGGCATCGTCGTCGACGCCGGGCTTGGCCGTCTTGCTGACCGTGCTCGACGGCGTGGCGCCATTGTCGACGGCCGGACCACCCAAGGGGACGATGCCGAGACCGACCAGCGCCGCGCCGATGCCGAGTGCGACGGCTATCGCTGCGATCAGGAAAAGCGTCTTCGACGACAAGGCTGTCTCTCCTCGGTTTCCGAGCGTAGCGTGTCACGTCTTGGCGGCGACGTGCTCGCCGCCTGGAGCAGAGGCGATCGCCTCGCGAATGGCGGCGAGCCGCCGGCGGACGTCGTCGGCGGTGCTGCCGGTCGCTATCGTCGCCGAGACGAAGTCTGCCCCCGCTCCGGCGAGCGCAGCGGCCTGCTCCGGTGAGGATACGTCGAGGGCGACGACGGGCAACTCGAACAACTCGGCCCACCATGCGCACAGATCGAGCTGCTCGTCGCGCGTGACGTCCTCGGGTAGGTTCTCAACGACGCCCGCGAACGCAACGTAGTCGGCACCGGCGTCGCCGAGGGTCATGGCATCGTGCCGCGACTGCAGGGCGTCGACGCCGACGATGGCGCCAGGCCCGAGCGCCTTGCGCGCCGCCGCGTAATCGGCCTCCAGCGTCTCGCGCCAGGAGAGATGCACGCCGTCGGCAGCGGTCGACTTTGCCAGCTCGACGGCGTCGAGCACGAGCGTGGCCACGCCGGCCGCCTGAAAGAGCTCGATCAGAGGACGCAGGGTCGCGGCGTCGAGCGATTGGCCCGGGGCCGGCGCGAGGACCACGGAGACCGGCCGCGCGCCCGCGAGCGCAGCACGTGCGCGCTCGGCCTGTGCCGGTCCGCCGGCCTCGAACCTCAAGCAAAGCTCTGCTGTCATGCCCGTCGCTTCCGCCCCCACCTGCCGCGCGCGGATGAAGGGGGCGCGTTTTGTTCGAGATTGCGGCCAGACCATGGCGGCGGCCCATGACCGGTCCCAAGCGCCCAGGATCTAGCGTACCTGGACCCCGCGTTCCTCGGCACTCGCCCTCTGATGGCACGGCGCGGGTCTCGCGTGGCGGGGCCCGATGTCGCGCACCCCCCCATAGCCGGCACGCACGGCACCCGATTGCGGGCTCCCGCTCCACTTTGATAGATGCAGGATGACAGATCAGTGACACACGCGCTAACAGGTGCGCGTGCGTCGCCGACAGGCCCCGGGCGTCATGAAGCAACGACTTACCAGCCGCGAGTTCTGGACTTTGCCTGCGCCGCTCGCAGGCGCGCTCGACGCCGCGCCCGGGCACGTCCCCGGCTGGCGGCCGGGATGGCGTCAGGCGTGGTGGTGGCTCCTGCTGCCGATCGCCCTCGTGACCGGCGTGATCGCGTCGTATCAGATCAATCCCGTGCTCTTCAGCGAGCGGATCCTGCCCGAGGGCTATGGCTTCCTCGAGTTCACGCAGTTCGTCGAGTGCATGGCGGCGCTCGCCATCGCGCTGTGGCTTCTCACCCGGCCGCTCGTGCGGGGCTGGCCGGCGTTGCGGCTGATGGTGATGCTGTTCGCGGCTGCCGGCCTCTATATCGGCGGCGAGGAGATGAGCTGGGGGCAGCACTTCTTTCACTGGACGACGCCCGACTACTGGTCGGCCCTGAACCGCCAGGACGAAACGAATCTTCACAACACGAACTATGTCTTCAATCAGCTGCCGCAGCTGATCCTCGAGATCGGCATCGCCGTGGGCGGCATCGTGCTGCCCCTGGTCCAGAGCATGTCGGGGCCCTTCCAGAGCTGGTTCCTGCGCCTCCTCGTGCCCCCGCTCGAGCTCCTGCCCGTGGCACTGATCGTGTTCAGTATCAAGGTCTTGTCGAGTCTGCAAAAGAACGGGATCGGGCTCGGCGTGCTCGAGCGGCCGTCGGAGACGATGGAGCTTTTCTATTACATGTTCATCATGTTCTACATGGTGATCCTTGCACGGCGCATTGTTCTGTTGGAATCAGTCAGCGGATCGCGCTCGCCGTGAAACAATTCGGGCATGGTGGGCCAATAACTGCCATTATGTCGGGCGAGAAGCTTTGCCAGCTTTCGCCATAATTTTCGTGCGCGTGCCCTGAGGCCCTTGGAGACATCGATGCTCGAGACCCGCGTGACGTCCCTTCTGATCGCCGGTATCGCCTCGGCACTGACCGCCGCAGCGATTGACCCGGCCGCGGCCGAGCAGCCACCTGCGGCGTCCTCGTCATCCGCACCGGCAACGGCACCTGCCGTCGCGCCAGCGGCCGCGAGCTCGCCGGCGACGACCTCGGCCCAACCGGGGGTCGCCGCCCCCGGCGCTCCCGCTGCCACGCCGTCCGGAACCCAAGCGCAAGCGCCCCTGACCGCAGGAACGCCTGCCCCGGCGCCGACCCATCCGGCTGCCAGCGGCGCCGCTGCCAACGCCCAGCTGCCGCAGCCAGTGGCGCCGGGCACGACGCCGGCCGCAACCCAGGCGGCTGCAGCACCGGCCCAACCTTCCCCGGCCGCTCCTGCGACCGCACCTCAGCCGGCCGCGGCGGCCCCTGCCACGACACCGGCGACGGCTCAGGCCGCGACGGCGACGCCGACCCCTCCCGCTGCGCCGGCTGCCTCATCCACGCCGGCTGCTACCGTACCGTCCCAGCCCACACCCTCCGCCGCGCCCGCTAGCCAAGCCGTCACGTCACCGGCGGCGGCTCCTGCCGTGGCCCAGCCCGCCGCGCAGGCTGCCACGCCCGCTCAACCCGCCAGCGCTGCTGCCGGCCCGGCGGCAACGGCACCGGCCGCCACTCAGGCTCCTGCGGCCCCGGCTCCGGCGGCGACCGCCGCAGCCGCCCCGACACCGGCCGCAGCCGACCCGGTCGTCGTTGCCGTGCGCGCAAAGCTCGGCGACAACGGGCTCGCGTCGAAGTTCCATCCTGACGACGTTGCCGCTCTGGCCGCCTTCTACGGCGAACGCAGCGGTGCGCCGCTGTGGGTCGCCGCCGACGGCTTCAATGCCAAAGGCAAGGCGCTCGTTGCGGAGATCGGGAAGGCTGCCGACTGGGGTCTCGAGGCAAAGGACTTCTCGATCCCCGCTGCACCGGCGGCCGGCAGCCCGGCCGAGACCGCCGGGGATGCCGAAGCGCGACTCTCGCTCGCCGCCATGACCTATGTGCGCTTCGCCCGCGGCGGGCGCATCAACCCGCGCAATCTCTCGCGCATCCTCGACGTCGATCCCCAGATCAGGGACCCCAAGCTGGTCGTCGCCGATCTCGCGGCGAGCGAGACACCGGATGCCGTGCTGCGCGGGGCGCATCCCAAGTACCCGCAGTTCGAGGCGCTGCGTCAGGCCCTCATCAAGGCGCGCGGACCGGCGCAGCCCGAGGAGGCCGTCGATCCGGCGCTCAAGGTCAAGCTGCCGCAAGGCAAGACGGTCAAGCCCGGCGGCGAGCATGCCGACATCGCGCTCCTGCGCCAGCGCCTCAAGCTCCCGGCGGAAGCGGGCGTCAAGGAAACGATGCTCGACGACAAGCTCGCCGAGGCGATCAAGGCGTTCCAGTTCCAGAAGGGCCTCAGGGCCGACGGCACGCTCAACGGGGCCACGCGGGCCGCGCTCAACGCCGAGGGCGAGGGCATCAAGAAGGAACGGCCGGAGGTCAACGTCCAGCGCATCCTGATCAACATGGAGAAGTGGCGCTGGATGCCCGAGAACCCGGGCGCGCTCTACGTGTGGAGCAACGTGCCCGAGTTCTACTCGCGGGTGATCAAGGACGGAAAGGAGATCTTCAAGGAGAAGATCATCGCCGGCCAGCCCGAGTGGGCGACACCGACGTTCTCGGCCAACATGCAGTACATCGTTTTCAACCCGTCGTGGGGCGTGCCCGACGGCATCAAGATGCGCGAGCTGCTGCCGCGCCTGCAGCGCGCCGGCGGCGGGTCGTTCTTCGAGCAGCTGTTCGGCGGCGGCGGCGGCAGCGCGGAGGTGCTCAAGGCCTACGGGCTCACGGCCTACCGTAACGGCAAGCCGGTCGATCCCTCGAACATCAACCTGTCGGAGATCCGCAGCTACGCCTTCACCCAGCCGCCGGGGGCCAAGAACCCGCTCGGCATGGTCAAATTCCGGTTCCCCAACAAGCACGACGTCTACATGCACGACACCACCGAGCGCCACTTGTTCGCCCAGAGCTACCGCGCGCTGTCGCACGGCTGCATGCGGGTGCAGAACCCGCGCCGGCTGGCCGACATCCTGCTCGAGGCCGACAAGGGCTGGTCGCCGGAGGAGGTGACGAGCGCCACCCGGTCGTCGGGCGAGATCACGCTCGACAGGCCGATCCCGGTGCATGTGACCTATTTCACGGCGATCGTCGACGACGACGGCAGGATCGCCTATTTCGGCGACATCTACGGCCACGACAGCCGTATCTCGTCGGCGCTCGGCCGGCCGATGACGTTCGAGGCGCCGCGACCGAAAGAGGCGATCGACATGGCAGGAGCCGACCCGATCCCGGGCGACGGCAGCGAGGGCAGCTCGTCTACCATCACGACCTCCTCGACCGAACCTACGCCTGCCGCTGCGACCGGCGCCAAGAAAGCCAAAGACAAGAACCGAAAGAAGCGGGATATCTCGACCAACGACCTGATCAGCGGCTCGCTCTCGGGTCTGGTCTCGAACTGATTTGGCCGGCGACCGGCAACGGTCCGCCGATGGTGTCGTTACGCGGTCCCGGCAGCACTCCACGAGCCGGCTCCCTTGGGGGCCTCTCCTCCTCGTGGGGACGGAGGTTGCACGCGGCCGATGACCGGACTGGCCAAGGCCGGGGGCGCCAGCCTATAGTCACGCCCGGAAGTCGTTCCCTCGGCGGGGAGCGGGTCTCTCAGTCGGCGAGGTGCGTGATGCTCGAGTTCAAGGAGCTGTGGCGGGGGCACCCGATCAACGAAAGCGTGCAGACGCCCTGCATCGCGCCACACGATCTTACCAATCTCGAAGGCTCGCTGATCCGCCAGGGCTTCCCGGTGTTCTCGAACCAGTGCGCGATCCGCATGGGCACGGCGCTCCGGCGCGCGGGCGTGCAGCCCTCGCAGCTGCCCGGGCTTGCGACCTGTGCCGTCCATCCGCGCGAACATATGCACATCATCAACGCGTCGGCGCTGGCGCACGGGCTCGCCAAGGCCAAGATCGACGGCTTGGGCCCGCTCGAGAAATTCGCGGGCGGGGACGCCGCCGGCTACTACACCCGCATCTTCGGGCGCACGGGTATCATCTTCATCCAGGACTACTGGCACCGCACGACCGACACCGATCGAGCAACGGGCGATCACATCGACGTCTGGAACGGCTACCGCACGTCGGCCAAGTGGCTGCTCGAATGGTTCGCATGGGCCGGCTACTACGCCAACTACGCGAACGCCGGCGAGATCTGGTTCTGGGAAGTGAAATGACGCTCGAACTCGCTCGCCCCGTCGCTACGGGGAGAGGGGACAGACAGGCGCCCGGCGGCACGAGGCGAAGGCAGAGAAAGAGGCACGAGGAAGGGTCATGCGCTACGTCATCGCCATCATCAGCGCGGCCATCTGCGCCGGTATCGCCTTCCTGTTCTTCGCCGATCCGGTCGCCACCTGGGTCATCGCGCAGAACAAGTTCGAGAGCTCGGACGACGTCGAGAACCTCAATCAGCTCGTCTTCATGGCCGTCAACCTGGTCGGCCTCATGATCGGCTGGACCATCGGCTGGGCCTTGGGCGGGCCGGTGGAAAAGAGAGCGGGTCGCGAGCAAGGCTGATCGACACTGGAGCGATCACGCCTCGTACACTCCGCGGGTCCGTCATGGACCAAGTAGGACAAACAGTCGACCGTTGGGCAGGCTTGCCGATCCTGTCGTGTGTTGAATGCTCGCGAGGCCGAGCGAGGCGGCAGGCCGAGGCGCGGCGCGGCCACCCCACTCCAAACGACGCCCTCTCACAACCCCTTCACCAGGTTCCCCACCATCAGCGTGAAATAGGCGGAGATGGAGAGCCAGAACTCCTGGTGCGGGAGGTAGCGGGGAATCGGGATGAAGCCGAGCTTGGTGACGAGCGCCAAGGACGCGAGCACGAACGACATCAGGAAGATGAGGATGGTGGGCGGGTTGAGCCGCATGTCGTTGAACTCCCAGAGCGCGCGTCGCGCGTAGCGACCGGTCGACAGCGAATTGCGCGCAGGCTCTCTGCCCCAATTGGCCGGCCCACGAGCCGACCCTTCAGGGGCCACACGCAAGAGCCTCGCCCGGCGTGTCGGTTGCCGGCCGCAGCCCAGCCGCATCCTAGCATCGAGTGACCTGGGTCAGGCAACAGGGACGTGACTGATCGGTCGTGAAAGGTCGGCTTGCCAGGGGCAACGGCGGTCGCCGGTTCGGTGTCCTGGCGACACTCGCGAGCGCCCGGCACGATAGGCCCTCGTGTCGCGTCAGAGCGCGCGAGCGGGGGCCGTGGGGGCCGGGACCGAGACCACGAGGTGCTCGAGCTTGCCCTCGGGGTCGGCTGGGTCGCGGACGGTGAGGTCGAGACCCTTGATGCCGGCCGCGGTGTCGATGCGGGTTGCCGTCTCCTCGATCGGCCTCACGGCCACAATCTCGAGCTTCCGCTGATGGCTGCCTTCGCCGACGATGATGGTCTCGCCCGGAGACTGCCAGCGTGCCGGCTCGACCCTGGCGGCGGCCTCGCGGCCCTGGTACGGCTGGCCGAGCCAGTAGGCCTCGCTGCCGGAGATGGGGGTAGGAGAGGACGGGTCAGGTGCTCGGGTTGCAGAGGCAAGCGCTTCCGAGTAGCCGGTCTCGATGGACGGCCCCGGATCGGCGGTTCCGGCGCCGAGGCCGATCACGACCGACAGGGCCATCGCCACGGAAACCATGGCGGGAAGGCCGCGCTTGGCATCATTCATGGACATCGGGCCTCATCCCTAATCGGCGCCTCGGTCGGTGGGGACGAATATAGTAACAGGCTCGTCCTGTCACCAGTCCGGCTCGCCGGATTTATTACCGATCCCTAACCTGCCTTACGCACCAGCGTCCGGTTCGGATTTGAGGACCGTGCCGGGCGATCGCACAGGCCGGCCCTCAGAGCTCGGACGAACCGCGCCGGCGCACCGCCGCGTGAGAGCGGCGGATGTGGCGGAAGAAGGCCATGTTGAGCGCGAACAGCACCGACGAGACGAGCGCCAGCATCAGGAAGCCGGGGCTCGAGGCGTCAGCGACTTTCTCAGCGGCCTCGGTAACCTCGGCCAGGATGCCCGGCGCCGCGAGGGACGCGTTGCCCACGGTGACGGCGGCGGTCACGAAAAAAAGACCCAAGCCGACAAGGGCATCGGCCGCGAAACGGCGGAAGTGCTTGGCAAACGGGGTCGTCGTCATCTCTCTCGTCTCCTTCCGGCGCAATGGGAGTGGCCGGTGTGATCCGGGAGGAAGAACACCGATTCCCTGTGGCCGGGGTTTGCCCGGATTGTGGCGAGGTCGGGCTATTTTTGCGAGGCGCGCGAAAGCCTTGCAGCCTGTGCTCCGGCTGCAACGCTGCGACGCCGCCATTTGCCCGTTAATGCCTTGTTGACGAGACTTACCGGGTAAAGATTAACGACTTCTTGCCGCTTCCCCCTCCCCTTGAGGATTGTTGCGCTGCGGCGTAGCTTGCCCGCCGCTTCGGGACCGTTCCGGCCCCGTCCATCACATCAGAGAGCCAACTGCCATGGGTTTCATCGCCGACAGCCTGAACCGGATCCAGCCCAGCGCCACCATCGCCGTGTCGATGAAAGCGCGGCAGCTCAAGGCGGCCGGCCGGGACATCATCTCGCTGTCGGCCGGCGAGCCCGACTTCGATACGCCGCAGAACATCAAGGATGCCGCTAAGCGCGCCCTCGACGAGGGCAAGACCAAGTACACCGACGTCGACGGCATCCCCGAGCTCAAGGCTGCGATCGCAGCCAAGTTCAAGCGGGACAACAACCTCGACTACAAGCCGTCGCAGGTGTCGGTCGGCACCGGCGGCAAGCAGGTTCTCTACAACGCACTGCTCGCCACTCTTAATCCCGGCGACGAGGTCGTGATGCCAGCGCCGTGCTGGGTTTCCTATGCCGACATCGTCCAGCTCGGCGGCGGCACGCCCGTTTTCGCCGAGACGAAGATGGAGCACGGCTTCAGGTTGAGGCCCGAGGTGCTCGATCAGGCGATCACGCCCAAGACCAAGTGGTTCATCTTCAACTCGCCGTCGAACCCTACTGGTGCGGCCTACTCGGAGCGCGAGCTGAAGGCGCTGACGGACGTGCTCGTGTCGCCGAAGAACAGCCACGTGTGGGTGCTGACCGACGACATGTACGAGCACCTGCTCTACGACGGGCACAAGTTCTTCACGCCCGCGCAGGTGGAGCCGCGCCTCTACGACCGCACGCTCACCATGAACGGTCTATCCAAGGCCTACTGCATGACCGGCTGGCGGCTCGGCTACGCCGCCGGCCCCGAGAGCCTCATCAAGGCCATGAGCAAGCTGCAGAGCCAGTCGACCTCGAACCCCTGCTCCATCACGCAGTGGGCGGCGGTCGAGGCTTTGAACGGTCCGCAGGACTTCATCGCGAAGAACAACGCCATCTTCGCCGAGCGGCGCGACCTCGTGGTTGCCATGCTGAACCAGGCCAAGGGCATCAAGTGCCCGAAGCCCGAGGGCGCATTCTACGTCTACCCGTCGTGCGCAGAAGCCATCGGCAAGACAACGCCCAAGGGCACGGTCATCAAGAACGACGAGGATTTCGTCACCGCGCTGCTCGAGGAGGAAGGCGTCGCCTGCGTACACGGCGCGGCTTTTGCCGGCTCGCCCGCGTTCCGCATCTCGTATGCGACCTCGACCGACGCCTTGAAGGAAGCCTGCACCCGCATCCAGCGGTTCTGTGGAAACCTGACCTAGCGGAGCCTCGCCGTCGGACCTGGCGGGGCCGTTGGCGTTTCGCATCCCGCGTTGGGGCCGGGCCTTTCTGGTCCGGCTCCATTTCGTTTGGGCTAGCCTCTCGCCAAAGACAAGCAAACCGCTCGTGTGGCGATGCTGAAGTCCGCCTCATTCTCGCGGCTGGCTTCTTGAGTGGACGTTGGAATCCGAGCCACACGAGATCAGAGGCTTGCTCGTGTCCTTTTCTGCAGAGCCGAGAGGAGAGCCCCATGCCGCGTGCCGCCGCCGTTCCCCTTGCCGTCACCCTGGTGCTGAGCCTCTGGGGGCCGGCCCGGGCTGCCGGCAACGAGCTCTGCTCGAGCGCGGTCGTCGGGCATGGACGATCGAGTCACGTCGAGGGCAGTGAAGACTGGAAGGCGTACAAGGGCAATGTGCCGGACAGCCTCGCGCGGTCGCGAGCCATCAAGGCATGGAGCGCGGCCGTGAAGAGCGACTGCCCGAAGTCGAGCTCACTGTGGATGCGAGCCAAGGAACGCACCGTCGCGTGCGAAGGCACGCCGGGACATACCGACTGCACGGCCACGGCAACGCCTGCGCGCAGCGTGATGAGCTACGTGACAAAGTAGGGCGGTCTCCGAGCAGCCTTCGTCGGCCTATCCCCGGGCCAGCACCAAGGAGCGGCTGAGCCGCAGCATGGCCTCGCCGCCGACGAGGCCGATCGGGCCGTCGGGCGGCACGGTCTTGTCCGCCATGATCGGCGGCCGTGCGACGGACCCGTTCCCGGAGACTGGCTCGACGGCGATTCGAGACGGCGGCGCGTCCATCGGATCACGCGGACCAAACAGACCTTTATCCGTGCGTGGGTCGGCTCGAGCAGGCGGGTCTGGACGACGAGGGATGGTCGCGGCTCACGATGTGCCGCCAGCCTCGCCTGCCGCTTCGGCCGAATGCCGCAGAGCTGTCCGACCACGCATGGCACGCTTCTTGGGTTGTTGCGACCGCAGAGCCCCAGCGGGCAGGTCTTCGTGCCGCGACTATCCACGTGCGACGAGGAGCGACCCGCGACGGGTTGCAGGGGACGCCGGCGCACCAGAACAGGACATCCATGACCAGCGACTATCGCCTGTTCGGTATCTTTCGCCTGTTGCTTGCGCTGATGGTCGTGGTCCAGCACTCCCTCGAGCTGACATTCCCTCCGGAGCTCGCCGCAGCCCTCGAACCGCTCGAGGTCGGCAGCGTCGCCGTTCTCATGTTCTTTGTCTTGTCCGGGTTCATCGTCACCGAGGCAGCCTCGACGATCTACCGCGGGCGGCCGGTCGAGTTCATCGCGAACCGCATCCTGCGCATTTACCCTACCTACCTGATCGCGCTTCTGTGTGCGTTGGCACTCTACGCTCTCATCGCCGTCAACCCCGGCCCTCAGCCCGCGAATTGGGTCACGGCTCCAAGTCTCTCGCTCGCCAACGTTGTCCGGAACGTCCTAGGCATCCTGCCGGGCGGATCGCTGTTTTTTTCCGAGATGAACTCGGACTTCGTTCTCTTCGTCGCCTGGGCGCTACGCATCGAGCTGCTGTTCTACACGGTGGTGTTCGCGCTTATGATACCCGGCAGTCGCCTCGCCGCGTCACGATCGAGCGTGCTGGTCGGCGTGGTCGGCATGGTCCTGGCGCTCTGCAGTCTCGCTCCTCAGCTGAGGGGGGGAGCCCTGACATTTGCTCCTCACTTCGTCCTCGGCGCGGCGGTCTACTACGCTACCGTTGCGGAACGGCGCTCGTCGGCTCTGACGGCCGGTGGCGTTGCCTCGCTCGCCGCCGTGATGGTCGTGGCGAGCATCCTCGCCGACAATCATCTGCATCCGACCCGGCATTTCGACCGCAACCTGATCGGCGAAGCCGTCCTGTTCCTCACCCTTCTATCGATCTGGCTGGCGCTGGTCTCAGTGGCCTGGCGGCAGGTCCCGATCCCGGCCCGGCTGAAACGCGCCGATCGCTCGATCGGCGACCTGACCTATCCGCTCTATCTCTTTCACGTGCCCGCACTCACCTTGCTGGCCTGGCTCGCTATCCCGCGCGGACCGGTCGCCCTGGTGTCCGGCATTGTCCTCAGCGCAGCCTTGGGGTGGCTCGCGCACCTGGCCTTCGAGACGCGCCTTGCGCGGTTGAGAGCATCCGTGCGCGGGCTGGGGCTCTCGGCACACGACAAGGCGACGCTCGAAGCGACGTTCGGCGTGTCAGCGTCCGAGATCCCGCGCCCGGCCACGATCGCCGTCGAGCCAGCCGAAGCGCGCGCCGTGACGCTCGCCCGAAGCGCACGATCCAGGCCGCCGCCGCGTCGCTCGTGACCAAGAGCTTGCGATCGAGGCCGGACCCGACCCGACGCCGTGACCTCGACGTCTTGCCTTTGCCGTCTTTCGCGTGTATCAGCGCGGGCTCAAATCGAGCCCATGAAGGAGAGTGCCCCATGACATCATCCATCGAGACGCGCGCTTTCGCCGTCCGCGGTGGTGTCATCGCGGGCTATCGCACTCATTCTCTCCTGACATCACATGGACAACTCATCGAAGGACGCCTCGCCCGCTGAGGGAACGATCCCCTCCGGCCGCGTCCGGCTTTTCACCTCCGACAAGTCTTGGATCGAGGGCGCCGCGTTAGCGCAGCTCGAGACGACCGCACGGCTCCCGGGCATGATCCTGGCTGCGGGCTTTCCGGACCTGCATCCCGGCAAGGGAATCGCGGTCGGGGCGGCGTTCGTGTCGCGCGGGCGGTTCTATCCGGCACTCGCCGGCAACGACATCGGTTGCGGCATGAGCTTCTGGGCGACGGATCTTCCTGCGCGCAAGCTCAAGCTCGACCGGCTGGCGAAAACGGTCACTGGGCTCGAACAGCCGTGGGACGGCGATCTCGCGCCGTGGCGTGCGCGCTTCGACCTCCCCGTGTCGCTCTCCGACGCGGGTCTCGGCACCATCGGCGGCGGCAACCATTTCGCCGAGCTACAGGTGGTGGACGAGGTGCGCGACGGGGCGGCGTTCGGCGCACTCGGGCTCGAACGCGACCGGGCCGCCGTGCTCATCCACTCCGGCAGCCGCGGTCTCGGGCAGGCGATCTTCAAAGAGCTGATCGCCGTCCATGGTGGCAACGCGCTCGACGAGGAGAGCGAAGCAGCCGCGCACTATCTCAACCGTCACGACCAGGCGCTCGCCTTCGCGCGCTGCAACCGCGCGCTCATCGCGCACCGGTTCGCGGGCGAGATCGGGGCCGAGGTGCGCCTCATCTCGGACGTCGCGCACAACATGGTGACACGCGAGGATCTGGACGGCCAGCCGGCGTGGTTCCACCGCAAGGGCGCGGCCTCGACGCGTGAGGCGCTCGCGGCGGGTGCGGTGATGATCCCGGGCTCGCGCGGGACGCCGTCGTTCCTCGTCCGGGCGCTACCCGACGGGGGGCGGGCGGCATGGTCGCTCGCGCACGGGGCCGGCCGGCGCTGGCAGCGCGGCTATGCCAGATCGCGCCTCTCGCACAAATACCGCGTGGAGGACCTCGCGCGCACGGAGCTCGGCGGGCGTGTCGTGTGCGAGGATCGCGAGCTCCTCTACGACGAGGCGCCGCAAGCCTACAAGGACATCCGGCAGGTGGTCGCCGACATGGAGGCGGCGGGGCTGGTTTCAACGATCGCCGTCTACCGTCCGGTGCTGACCTACAAGGTGCGGAGGGGCGGCAATGAGTGACAGAGACTCCAGCGGGCGCGAGCACGTGTGGCTGCACGTCACCGCGGGCCGCGGGCCGGCGGAGTGCCAGCTCGCGGTCCGGCACCTCACGGAGGTGATCGTTCGCGAGGCCGAGGCGGCGTCGCTGGCGGCGGTGGTCATCGATGCGGTCGCGGGCGAGGAACGCGGCACGCTGCTCTCGGCGCTCGTCTCGCTCGCGGGCGAGGGTGCGCGCGCCTTCGCTGGCCGTCAGGCAGGCAGCGTCAAGTGGGTGGCGCCGTCGCCCTTCCGGCCGCACCATAAACGCAAGAACTGGTTCGCCGGCATCGAGGTGCTCGATCCGCCGGACCTCGGCGACCGCGGTGCGATCAAGGCGTCGGACGTGGTGCTCGAGGCCATGCGCGCGTCGGGGCCGGGCGGTCAGCACGTCAACAAGACGGAAAGCGCGGTGCGGGCGACGCACCGTCCGACCGGGCTCGTCGCCACGGCGCGGGAGGAGCGCTCGCAAGCCATGAACAAGAAGCTTGCGCTGGCCAGGCTTGCGGCGGCGCTGCGGTCGCGTGCGGCGGAGGCGGCCGCAGGCGCGGACCGCGATCGCTGGACCCATCACGACGCGCTCGAGCGCGGGCGGCCCGTGCGCACGTTCACGGGTGCAGCGTTCAGGGAGCGGGAGCAGTAGGGCCGACGCACGCGACGGCGGTGGTTTCGACGCGATGCGCGAGCGGATGGCGCCTCGCACATGGCCCGCTTCCGTCCCTTCGTGGCCACGTCGGCGTCCGTCCACGACAGCGGGAGCTGCAGCCGATCGAGCAACGTCGATCGGCAACGGAGCACGTGAGCCCTGTCGCAGCCAGGCGGCCCGTTGCCGTGGATAGTCGCCTCCCTCACGCCGCTCGCTCGCTTCGCGGCGCAGACATGACGGGAAGGGAGAGGCGATCGCGCCCAGGCTACAGATCACCCGGCCCGGCGCAGCAACTCGCGGGTGAGTCTGGCCGCCGCAACCTCCGGCTCTCTGGTCGCGTCGAAATACTGGATCATGGCGACCTCTCTCGGCAGCCATTCGACGGGCTCGAGCAGCACCGGCATGAACCGGCCGCCGAGGTCCTGCGTGCGCCTGAGCGAGGCCTCCACCCACGGGCTCCTCACGGACGTCCGGGTCAGGAACGGGATCACCCAGCCGTGTCGGAGCGTTGCTTCGAGATCCAGCATCTGCAGGTCGAGCCCCTGTTTCCAGTCGGCGGCGGTCAGGGGTCGCTGGCTCTCCCGGTAAACTTGAAACCCAGCCTCCCGAAGCGCATCGAGGAACGGCGTCACCCGGGCAAGGTCGGCGTGGGAGTAGGACGGGAACACCCGCGTCTTGGCGAGGAACTCATCGAGCACGCCGGTGTCGATCACGTCCGTATCGACCCTCACCTCGCCGACGCACACGACCTTCTGCTTAACCCTTGCCACCTCGGCCACCTTTGCCCGCTCGCGCCGCACCCAGGGACTCGTGGCCGCCGCCGGGCTGTCGCAATAGAGGAAGAAGCTGCGCTCCTCGATCTCGCGCTCGATCAAGGGCCAGAATTCGTCCGGGTCCTTCAGCGAGCGAAGGTGGAACAGGAGCGGCGAGGCGCCCTTCTCCTCGAGATAGTTCCTGACCTTGCGCACCTGCAGGAGGTCGGCGCTCGCATGCGAGACGAAGATCCAGGCGTGATTGTCGGGCTCGAGACGCACGACCGGGCTCCAGGATGGTCAGCTATGGGCCATGTCCCATTTCCCACGCCTCCTCCTTGACCCGGATGTCGCCCAGCATGCGATCAAGCAGCAGGCACGTGCGCCGGAAAAGCTCGCTGCCGCGCGAGTAGTCGGCGGGGGCGAAGAAGTCGACGCGGCCGGCGCGGAAGAGCTCCTGGCATTTCTTCGCGCTCTCGCCCGGCGAATGCACTGCGATGGCGTGGCCGCCCGATTTCCGCATCAAGGCCATGCTCGGTACGTCGGTGTCGCCATCGCCGAAGTAGATCATGTTCGAGAACGGGATCGGGCGCTCGCTTTCGGGCATGTGGTCGTTGATCGACTGGCCCAGGTCCTCGATGCCCTTGTTGATGCGGAAGAGGTACTGCGTCTTGCCGGTATCCGTGATGACGCGCTTCGGAAACGGCGTCTCGTAGGCGTCGAACCAGTACTCGGAGGCGAACACGTTGGTGAAGTGGCGGCGGATCGCCGTGCCCTCGATGATCTCCGCGAGCCCCGACGACACGAGGTAATGGCGGAGCGTGATGCCCGAGCTCTCGGCGCGGATCTTGACGTACTCGCCGATGGCGTCGAACCACTCCTTGACGCCGGGATAGAGCTCTACGGCGGCGCCCTGTGCCACGAGATCCTTGCGATCGATCCTGAGGTTCTTCTCCCGCGCCTTTCTGTACATGAGGTGCATGTAGGTGATGAGCGGGTCCGCCTCGTGCTCGCGGGCGACCTTCGCGCACTCGGCCCAGAACTCCTTCGGGTCGAGCCCGAGCTGCGGCAGGAACGAGTACTCCTGCATGGGCCGCGGCGACAGCGTGCCGTCGAAATCGTAGACGAGGGCGATGGTCTTCTTGTCGAAGGCGCTCGCGGCAGGTGCCGCCCTGGACACGGCCTTTGCCGGCGACCGTACCGTCTTCGCCGGCCGGGCCGCCTTGACCGGCTGCGGCTCACGCACGGCCGAGACCCGCTCGGCTTGCTCCGGCGCCCGCTCGCCTGCTCCCTGCCCGCGTGTCACCCGCTCCACCATGGCCCGCTCCCATCGCTCAATTGCGAACGACGGGACTTTCGCCCGATTCGCCGGGCTGCAAGATGGCGGCCCTGTGGATGACGGGCGGCCAGCACAACAAAGATCGCGCCGGAACGGGACCCGACCTCGCGCCGGGCCGCCCCCGCTAAGCCAACGACTTGCCCTCGACCTTCGAGCAGTAGATCGCAGTTTCCATGAGAATCGTTAGCGCGGTGGCGGGCGGAAGCACGTCCCTGGTGTCGGCGAGCACACGCGCCGCGGCGCGGGCGGCGATGGCGCTCCACCAGATGCGCGGTGCTGCGCCATAGTCGTGCTCCGAGCCCGGAAAGCGGCCGGAGAAGCACGTCGTCGCCACCGGCCACACGATCTTCAACAGCTCACGGCCGCGCATGTGCGGGCGGTTTCCGGCGGCGACCGACGGCCAGCCACCGGCCTCGCTGCCGAGCGACTTCGCCACGTGCGCGAACATGGCGTTGAGGTCCGGGACGTCGCTCTCGGCGAGGCCGGCCTCAACCGCGGCCCCTGCCGCGAGCGGCCACACACACGAGGCGGCTTCAGCCTCGGTTGGCGGCACCAACATGAGGTTGAGCTCGTCGGCGAAGTAGTACTTGTGGCCGTCAGCGGTCTCGGCGATCTGGATCTTCGCGTCCGGGCTCGAGCGCAGGCGGTCGAAGAGGGTGGATTGAGCTGCAAAGCCTGCAATGGCTCCGGCCGCGGCGACGTAGGTCTCGGCGTGGAGCCCTCCGTCGATGGTGAGCCGCTGCGGCAGGTTCTGTATGAGATGACCGAGCGCGAAGTTGCACGCCGCCTCGGCGGGGTCGCCCTTCCAGGGCACGTCGCCGGCGTCGATCGTTCGCCCACCGCCCTCTGCGCCCTGAGCGGCCGCCGCGAATTGGGGTGACGTCTGGTCGGCCTTTGCCTTGCCTTTGCCGAACAGCTTGCCGAACACCATGAGCCGCGCTCCCTTCGATGGCGGAGCTCTCGTCGGGACTGGCGCTCCGGCTGGCGACGGTATCATGGCCGGCCGGGAGGGTCACGTGTACGCAACAGGCCGCAAGCCGGGTCGCGCCCGAGTGCCCCGACATCACGTGGCCGTCACAGTCGTGCCGGCTCTCACGGCACGCTACCCGAGCGACGCACTGGGCTATTCGCGCGACAACAGCGTGCTTGCCGGACAAGCCCCGGACCGGGTTATGGTCCGGGCCGATCTCCGGCACGAGCGAGAGAAGGCACGCACATGACCCAGGACACCCTCGTTCTCATCAAGCCCGACGGGGTTGCGCGCAATCTCATCGGCGTGATCCTGGCCCGCATCGAGGCCAAGGGCTATGTGATCGTGGACCTCAGGATGCTGACACCCGACCGTGCCCTCCTCGGCGCACACTATGCCGAGCACCTGGGCAAGCCCTTCTTCGACCCGCTCCTCGACTTCATGTCGAGCGGCCCCGTCGTCGCCGCGCGCGTGAGAGGCCATCGCGTCATCGAGGGATTCCGCGCACTGGCCGGTGCGACCGACCCGACCACCGCCGCCCCCGGCTCGATCCGCGGCGATCTCGGCCGCGACTGGGGCGAGCGCGTGCAGAAGAACCTCGTCCACGGCAGCGACAGCCCGGCGTCGGCGGAACGAGAGCTGGGGCTGTGGTTTGGGGGGACGGTGTAGCGCAGGGTGGGTTCGGGCCTTTGCGCCGTAGCCGGCCCGACGCGTGACGAGGCACAGAGCCGGCGGGTTAAGCGATGCTCAACCCGCCCTACGAGCTTGCTCCTGCAGCTTGCCAATCTCGTCGAGGCCGACATTCCAGGGTAGGGCCCCTTCGGCCGCCGCGAGCGCGTTCACATTGTTTAAACGTGGCTGCTCAAACATTCGCCACGGTTATCTCGCAAGCGGGAGCTTGCTCGCCGGGAATGAGGTCCACGCGCATGGCATCGGGGAAGGGTCGGCTGCGGACGGCAGCCTCGCATCAAGCCACAGGTTGGCGGCTCGCGCTCGCGGCCGTGGCTGGCGCGGTCGTCATTGGCGCGGCCGCCGTGCCGGCCGCGAACGCGAAGTCGCCCGGCGCCCTCTACTGCTTCCACAGCTTCTGCCATCGCGTCGGCACGCTGGCGCAGACCGACTCGCTCGTCGGCTGGCGCGGCTATCTGCTCGCCTCCTACTACGACCGCTGCGGCCTCGACCGGCTGAACCCGTGCGGACTGACAAGCTCCGGCGCCGTTTTCCGGCCCGACCTTGCCGACAATGCCGCCAGTCCGCTGCTTCCGGACGGCACCGTCATCCTCGCCTACAATCCAAGGACAGGTGACGCCTCGGTATTGCGGGTAACCAACGCAGGTCCCTACAGCGGCAAGCGCAAGCTCGACGTCTCACGTGCCGCGGCGGAGAAACTGGGGTTCAGCAGAGAGGGCGTGGCGCCGCTCGTCATCAGCGTCCTCAAATCTCCGACCAAGGCGGAGGCAAGCTACGTGCGCCGGCGCGCCTATGCGCCCGTGCCGGGCTACCTCGGCCGGTTCGAGAGCGCCGACATCGCGCTCGACGAGGCCCTGGCCCGCTACGAGGGTCGGGGCGATGGCGATGGGCCGCTCGGCGCCGCTGACGGCACTCTGCAGCCGGTCGCGCTCGGCGACGCTCTCGTGCCGCGGCCGCAACTGGCCGTCTCGCCCTCGCTCGCGCGCGAGATGACGATGTTGCGCTCTGCCCCGCGACCGGTGAACCGGGGACCGCGGCTCGTCGAGGCTCCGCGTCTCGCCGAAAGGCCGCGTCTGGTCGAGGGGCCGCGCCTCGCCGAGCGGCCGCGTCTCGTCAGGGAGGCCGCCCTCGAGGCTGAGAGGCCAGTGGCGCCGGTGGAGGCGTCGTGGCCTTATCTGTTCGGCCTCGAGGCCTACCTTTTTCCGTCGAGCGCAGCGGACGGCAGCAACTGAGAAATTGTGGACGCAGGGCGGGTTAGGCGCACTTCGCGCCGTAACCCGCCGCCGCCTTCGATGGTGCAACGAGTGGCGGGCTACGCTTCGCCAATCCGGCAAACGGGCAGTTGTCGGCTGTGCAGAGAAAGCGGTCTTCAGCCGGCAAGAGGTATCCGTGGGCAGATTGACGCTTGAGCACGACCACATTACCTCGATCAGCTGACGTCACGCACGGCATGTTGGGAACCGGATCGACGCAGCGCATCGTCCTAGACCGTTGCGCTGGTCCTATCTCTACCGTCGACCGCCTGTAGAAAACGGCTAGTTGCCGGCAAAATGTTGCCTTGCCTGCGCCGGTGACCGCCTTTCCAGTGAACGCAGCGGTCCGCGAGCCAGCGACTTCCGAAATGTCGGTTTGATTGGCATCCCATGCCCTGACAGGGCCCGTCCTTTCCCAAACCGCAAAGGCTATGCCGCTCTCTTAATGCTATGTGGCATCCCTCACTCGTCGGAGGACAGTTTGAGCGGTAAAGTGGCGACCACCAGCGATGAGGCACGGTGCCGATTGCAACATCCTTTTTCTTGGGCGAGCTCCACCCATGCGAAATTCAAGGCCTATCCGCACATTTCTATGCCGCGTCTGGTTTCTCTCCCCGATGTTGGCGTCCGCAGTCTTACTCGGTTTCGCACTGACCGGAACGCGCGCGCTGGCGGCCGACGTTGACGCCGCAGTCGAGAAGGCCAATGCCTACACCGAGTTGGCCGAGTCGACCGAGCGAGCGGTCGAGTCATGGGAACGCTACCAGAGCTGGGTCAACATGAAGACCGGGCCGACGGGAAAGGAGCGCTACATCGACTACGGGCTTTACGAACTCTCCGACACGGCAAGCCTCGTCAAGGAGGCGCGCGAGATGGTCGGGAAGGCGCCCAACGCGGCAAAGCTTGACGCCTTGATCGTGCGCTATCTGACGGCCTACGAGGCGCTGGCGCCGGTCATGAACGAGGCCGCTGCCTACTACGAGCAGAAGGGCTACGTGGCTGACAAACTGGCGAAGGGCAAAGCCCTGCACACGAAGATCGTTGCCGCTCGCCACCACCTTTCTGGCCGAGCGAGAGGCAATGATGCCGGAGCTGCGCACGTTCGTGCGTGACGTCGAGGGACAGGAGGTCAAGGCAACCGAGGCACGGGAGGGCCCGTCGGCCATCTGGCACGTCGCTGATGTCATGCATCGCGTCAACCGTGTCATCGACCTATTTCCACGGGTCCGACCGCAGCCGATCGGCAGCGACGAGATGGAGGAGATGATGAACACTCTCGGGCCAGATACGCCGGGCGAGACGTTCGACAAGATCATCGCAGGTGCCACAGTGCCGAAGACGCCCCCGATCGACGTTGCGGCATTCGATGAGGCCTTGAAGGCCTATGGCGAAGCGGTCGCAAGACTCGACGGCTTCAAGGGCAAGCCGCCCGAGGATCCGGAAGACTTCAACGAGTTCAAACCAATGCCGCGGCAGATGCTCGAGATGCTAACCGCGTTCCGGGAGCCGCTCGCCAAGTCGAAGGGTGAAGAGTTCGCAGGCGGTGGCCAAATGGCGGCTCAGATCTACAACCAATATGTCGAGATGCTCAACGCCTCGAGCCCGATCGGCGGAAGCCGCCTTAGGTATTTGCCTTGAGATTGTCCCGGCAATACCGGGCCGACACTTGGCGCTCAAGATAAGTGGCGATGCCGATTGCGGGCATCTGCAGAGGGCAGCTTTGGATCATTCGTGACGCTGATCAATGCCTTAATCAACGCAGCACAGAGGGAGCCGTCGTTGACGGTTCGCGTCGCTGATGCGCTCTGCGATGAGCGCATCGCGACAGCAGTACTACGGTGAGCGGACCTCAATTCCCCGCAGGCCCGAATTCGCCTAACGAATCGATATAGATCGAGGCGATTACGCCATAGGCTGGAACCCAATGTGGACGACCAGGAGAGCCAAGCAAGCCATTGTCAGTCCGCGCCCGGTGCGCGTCGCTTACATTGTGCCTAACCCCCCGTCACACGAACTCCTGGACGCTCTATTCGACGAGGCGATGTCGCGATGGGGAGGTCGGCGAACGCCAATCGTGCAAAGCGATGGTGCGGACCTCGGCACTGACGATTGGAAGCTGCTTGGTCTCTGGGACGCGGACATCATCTATTCGTACGTGAATCTTGACGGCGCACTTCACCGCCGCCTTGCCCACCGGCTGGCACCCAGTAAGATCGTCATTGATCCCAGGGAAGATGGGGCTCGGCTGCTGCCCAGCCTAGCAGAAGATTCAAGTCTCCTGAGTTCTGTGTCAGTGGTGCCGCTGCTCGGCAAGTGGCGCTCGTTTCGCGGGCAAGGCATCCCGGAGGTGCTAGACAAGGAGCGCCACGTCGGTGCTCCGCGCGACCTGGCCGACTCATTCGGCTTTGCCAGCAACTCCTTGAACGACTTCGCCTTGCTACCCCACGCGCGGCGCGCCAGCCTGCGACCGCCCAACAACGATCGCTACGCACAACGCTTCCGTTCGACCGACGAGATTACCTACATTGACAGCGTCGCCGAGGTGGAGACCAGGATCGCGGAACAAGCAGGTCTTCTGTGCCTAGCTCAGCTGTCGGATATGTTCGCGCCGTACCTGGCGGCTCTGCATGAACGTCGCTCTTCGTGGGAGGACCATCTCACCATCATCGTCGGCGACGAGGTCACCGATCGGCTGCTGTTCTGGAATGGCATCCACCGATATCAGTCGTTGACGGAGCCAGGGCATACTCAGCTGTTGCGGCTTTCCGCTAACCGCTTTGCCGAGGGCCTCCCTGCCTGGGTATCCCGGCTAACGTCGGGCCTCCGCAATCGTCGCCACTTCAATGGCAACGCGGCTCCGCGGACCATCGTCAAGTCGTGTTCGGTCGACGAGGAGGCGCTGAACCGGATCGCTGCAGCGATCAGAGCGCCGGGCATGCTGATGAGCTCGGTCGAAAATTTCGGCCAGGAAAGTGTTTTCGCGCCCTTGCGGGACTATCAGCCGCCGAATGAGCGAGGCGGAAGAGCAGCGATCTTCATCTCTGGGTGGCATAGTCCATCGCCCAAGTCCGATAGCCGCGTCCGCTTTGAGCGAAACGAGTTCGAGCTTCCCTTGACGGTACCCTTTCACCTGCGAGACATCGCGATAGGCCCGACTACCGGCGGCACATGGGCTGTCGATCTCCGGATCGATCGTAGCGAGGATCATTCTCCTTGCGACAACCAGCGTCATCGCTGGATGTTCCCGCGCCGCCTGCGGCTCGAGCAGTCGGTGCGGCTGGAGAACTATGGGCCCGACCGCGAGGCGCTGACGCCCTCGCCGAGGCCGACCGAGCAAGGCGACCTCTCTTTGCGAGACGGCCTGCAATGGAAGCGGCCGATCATCACGCTGCCCTCGGATCTCGTTGGGTTCACGCAAGCAGTATCGTCGCATCATCCCGAGACGCCCCGGCAGGATCGGCCTCGGGAAGGCCTGGGTCTGGCTAATCGGTTTATGCCAGTCAAGGTTTCCGACAAGGGCCGCGACCTGCTGGGCGTCTTTCAGCTCTTTCGGTCCTTGCCTGAAGCCCTGGTATTCTTGACCAACCCCTTATTGCTCTCGGTGATTGAGCGATTGTGCCCCACGGAACCGGATGCGAGTCCAGATCGAATAGATGAGCTGGGTCGCGAACTGCAGCAGGCACTTGAGAAGCAAGCGGAGGCAATTGACTTCGGTCGTCTCGCCAAGCGCGTCATGAGTCTAACCGCCCGTTGGCTCCAGGCGGATAATAAACGTGGCAACTACGTCCGCTATAGCGACCTGGTGGACGCATTGCCGAAAACTCTCAAGAATAACAATGGGCGGAACAGGCTTGAGCAGTCTGTCCAATATCTGCGCGATCGCAACTTTTTTCGCCAGGGCTACGCCTGGAAATGCATGGTCTGTCAGCATCTCAACTGGGTCCAACTGGAGGACATGGTCCCGATCCTTCGCTGCGAAGTCTGCCGCGTGGAGAATTCGTCGCCGGTTCAGGGTAATGCGAATGTGCATTTTCGTCTCAACCCGTTCGTTGCGGAGGCCTTCTCGTCCACTTCGGCGCAGGCGACGGTCGCATGGGTTCTCGACCGGCTCGCCAACAAGGCGTCGTGGTCGTTCATGTTCTCGCCTGCGCTCGACATATACAAGGTGGGAGAGCCAAATCAGTTTACCGACCTTGATGTGCTTACCGCTGTGGACGGCAAGTTATTCCTGCTGGAGGTGAAGCGGGGCTTTCGGGGTGTCAACGCGCGCGAAGTCGAGACGCTTGTCGAGGTTGCGACGACGCTGAGGCCGGACGTTGCAGGCTTTGCGGTTCAGAGTCCGAGGGTGGAGTGTCCGTTGACCGCGGCGGAATTGGAGGACATCAAGCGCAGGCTTGCAGCCGTCGACGTCGAGTTTGTATTGTGGACGTCAGACGATCAGGATCCCTGGCACCGGCCGTCCGATATTCCGATTGCCTATGGACGCACAATGGATTGGAGTGCTTGGTAGCTCCTCACTCCGAGCCCCACGACCCTTAGCGGAG